>JBBDXI010000045.1:12753-135441 GCA_040902425.1 Phycisphaerales bacterium | reverse complement strand
GGGTTGGGGCGGCGGTGGGGGGGTGGGGGGGTGGCGGCCCTCGGCGGGGGGGCGGCGGGTAGTGGGGGGCTTGCGGGGGTGGGTCATGCTGGTTCGGCCCGGAGCTGGCGCGCGGTAAGGGCGGTAGAGACTATGAGAGTCCACGGGCTCATGTCTCACGGAGAGGGCGCGATTGCCCGGGGCGGGCGGCGTGGGGCATCCGCGGCGTCGAAATCGGAGGTCCTGCGGTGGGGCCGGGACGGGGCAATGGCGGTGCCACCCGGGCGAGGGCAGGCGCCGATGGACACGAACTCATGCTGACGGGGTTTCGAGCGACGCGGCGTGGGCGCGGTGGGCTCGCCGGGGCGGCTGCCGCCGGGCGGGCCGATGTTGAAGCGCTCCCCCGGGTGACAGGGCGGCGCGGCCGGCGATTACGGGCGGCTCAGGGGCAGCCGGCGGCGTACCTGGTGAGGAAGCAGCCGAAATCGGCGACGTTGAGGACCGGGGCCTGGGTGCTGTCGTCGCAGTTGGCATAGGGGTCGCCGGCGGCGTACTTCGTGAGGAAGCAGCCGAAGTCGGCGACGTTGAGGATGGGGGCCTGCGTGGAGTCGTCGCAGTTGGGGTAGCAGGTCGGGGCGGGGGGGCAGCCCTGCCAGAGGGCGATCCGCGACGCCGCGATCGGTCCCGCGGTGGCGAAGCCGCCCGCGGCGAAGAGGGCGGGGCCGGCGCCCTGGTCGAAGATGGCCAGCGAGTTGACCACGTTGCCGCCGCCGGTGATGCCGGAGCCCAGCGGCGACCACACCTCGCCGTTCCACTTGGCGATGCGGTTGGCGGAGAGGCCGCCGACGCTGGTGAACGTGCCGGCAGCGTAGAGCGCGGGGCCGCCGCCGGTGCCGTCGTCGAAGACGGCGAAGTCAACGATCGAGCCGTTGCTCGGGCTGGGGCCGACCTCGGACCATGACTCGCCGTCCCACTTGGCGACGCGGCTGGTCGGAACGCCCGTGGGGATGGCGTACCAATCGATGGCGGCGTAGAGAGCGGGGCCGTCGCCGTCGTCGTAGGCGCCGATGGCCCGCGTGACGCCGTCCACGCCGGTCCCCACGCCGGACCAGGCCTGCCCGTTCCACCGGGCGAGGTAGGCCGTGCCGGGCACGCCGCCGGCCTCGGTGAAGAAGCCGCAGGCGTACAGGGCAGCGCCGGTGCCGTCATCGAAGACCATGAGGTGCTGGATGGTGCCGTTCACGCCGATGCCCAGTTGCGACCATGCCTGGCCGTTCCACCTGGCGACGCGGTTGACCTCGAGGCCGCCGGCGTTGATGAAGACGCCGCCGGCGTAAAGGGCGGGGCCGGTGCCGTCGTTGAAGACGGTGAGGGCCTGGACGTTGCTGCTCGCGCCGCTGCCCAGCGGCGACCACGATTGGCCGTCCCACTTGGCGATGCGGGTTGCGGGTGTGGTGAACACGCCGCCGGCGTACAGGGCGAGGCCGCCGCCGTCGTCGAAGAGGGTCATGGCGATGATGGTGAGGTTTACGCCGGTCCCCAGCGTGGACCACGCCTGGCCATCCCATCGGGCGATGCGGTTGGCCGGAGCGCCGCCGGCGTTGTTGAAGCCGCCTCCCACGTAGATGGCCGGGCCGTTGCCATCGTTGAAGACCACGAGGTCGTTCGCGGGGCCTCCCGCCAATCCGGCCCCCAGCGCCCCCCACTCCGGGCTGCACGGCTGGGCCGCGGCGGACCCGGCGAGAAGTGCGATCGTGGCGCCCACGGCGGGAAGTTGGCTACGGCGGCCGAACCGTCTGGTGGTCGATCTGCTCACGATGCCCTCCTTGTCGCGGGGTGCTCTGGCGGTCTGTCCAAAGCTACTGCCGGGCGATGCCGAGTCAATAGTTTCTTGAACCACTTCATAAAACATTTTGTGTAGACAATCGCTGATTTCTGGTATCCTTGGCCTGAGGATCCCGCGGCCATGAATCCAGCCACCGTCGAACCCGATCACACCGCGAACGTCGGGGTTCCCTTCGAGCAGGAGATCGAAGGGGTCCTGGGGGAGCTGCGGCCCGCGCTCGCCGCGATCCTGGAGGGGCTCCGGCCGCCGGTGATGCGGGCGTCGGAGCTGCAGCGGCTGCTGGGCCTGGACAAGAAGCTGAGCTGGAGCGTGTACAGCGCGGCGACGACGCCGGATGCGCGGGCGCTGGCCTCGCTGCTGCCCGGTCGGCGCGCGATGGAGCGGTTCTTCGCGGCCTCCGCGCAGCGGGGCGTGCCGGGCGCGGCGATCGATCGGGCGCGGGCGATGTACCGGCGGTTCGAGGAGTCGGTGGCGACGCACGCCGGGAGCCGCGACGCGTTCGAGACGATGGTCTCGGAGTTCGGCGGGGCGGAGCGGGAGGCCGGGAGAGGGGGCGGTGGGGGGGCGGCGGACCTGAAGCACAAGCGGGCGGCGTTCCGCGCGACGTCGCTCTTGTGGGGGCGGCAGGCGCGGGTGGTCTGCGGGGCGAGGATCATGCACCCCAGCGCCGGGCCGGGCGGCGCGGGGCTGCTGGACACGGTGTTCATCAAGGGGATGGCCGGGGTTCGGCGGACGCGCCGGTCGGTGCCCCTTCACACGACGGCGTACCGGGCGCGCACGGTGCAGCCCGGCGGCCCGGCGGTGGTGAGCCCGCCGGAGCCCCTGGACCCGCGTGAGACGGGGCCGGACGCGATCGGGCTTCTGCGGGACTTCTGCTCGCGCCCGCTGCCGGAGTTCCGCCTGCGCGTCAGCGCGCAGGGGTACCGCTGCCACGAGCTGGTGAGCGAGCACGTGGGGCCGTCGGGAGAGGTGACGTACTTCACGGGCGAGGCGGGGCGGGCGGACACGGGCGTGCCGGGGAGCGTGGAGGGGGGTGGGGGGTGGGAGCTGTCGCTGGCGAAGTCGGTGGACATCCCGATCGAGGTGTTCATGGCGGATGTGCTGATGCACCGCAGCGTCTGGGGGAAGCGCCCGCCGGAGGTGCGGGTGTACGCGACGCCGATGGACGGCTCGCTGGAGTTCCGGGAGACCGACCTCCTGCCGCTGGCGGAGAGGGCGGAGTATCTTGGCGAGGGCGCGGACGCGGCGCGGACGCCGCTGCTGCCGCGGTACGCGGAGATGCTGAGGTACGCGACGGACCGGATGGGGTGGAACGTGGAGGAGTTCCGCGTGTTCCGCTGCCGCGTGGACTACCCGCTGCTGTACTCGCGGATCCGCGTGACGCTGCGGTGAGGGGGCCGGGGGTGGGGGTCTCGCAGGCTGAGGACGAGGGACGGGTGGTTGCCCGCCGGGTCGCCCGCGCGCGGTACGATCAGCGGGCGTGGAGTCGGCGGCCGACAGGAACGAGGTGCGTGATGGGCAAGGCTGTTGTCGATCCGGGCGAGCTTCGGCGGTTTGCGCAGGAGCTGAAGCGGTTCAACGGGCTGGTTCGGGACCAGATGTCGGTGATGCTGGCCAAGATGCAGGAGCTGGGGCAGACCTGGCGCGACCAGGAGCACACGAAGTTCGCGGAGGAGTTCGAGCAGACGACGCGAGTGCTGGCGCGGTTTGCGGACGCGACGGACCGGCACGTGCCCTTTCTCTTGAGGAAGGCGGAGAAGATTGAGGAGTACTTGAACCAGCGATGAGCGAGACAGCGAGACAGCGAAACAGGGAGAGGCGCGGAGCGGCGCGAGTCGGGGCGTTGCCCTTGTCTCGCTGTCTCGCTGCTTCGCTGTTTCGCTAGCCCATGGCCCGCGCCCGAGTCCAGCACATCCCCGTCCTGAAGGAGGTCAAGGGCGCGCTCCTTGAGTTTGCGGACAGCATCAAGAGCGTGATGGCGACGGTGGATGCGGATGTGGGGCGGGTGACGCAGTGGCTGAACCAGGAGCGGCCGGCGCACTGGAAGGGGGAGATTCGGCGGCGGGAGGACGCGGTGGGGCGGGCGCGCCAGGAGATCGAGCGCAAGCGGCTGATCGCGGCGCCGGAGCCGCCGAGCCTGGCGCTGGAGCAGCGGGCGCTGGAGCGGGCGAAGGAGCGGCTGGCGTCGGCGCAGCGGCGGCAGGAGGCGGTGCGGAAGTGGGCGCCGCAGTGGGAGCGGCAGGCGCTGATGTACAAGAGCTCGTGCCACGGGCTGAGCGACTCGGTGAACGCCCAGGTGCCCGCGGCGGCGGCGCGGCTGGAGCGGATGCTGCGGGCGCTGGAGGAATACTCCAGGCTGGCGGTGCCGACGAAGGAGGGGGATGTGATCGACCTGCCGGAGGAGGGGGGGGAGGGTGGGGAGAGCGAGGCAGCGAGACAGCGAGACAGCGAGACAGGGGAGAAGCCGGGGGGTGGCGGCGGGGGCGCGGGCGCGGGGGGTGCGGCGTGAGCGTTGCCGTCGCCAAGGCCAACCTGGCGGATGCCCTGAAGAAGCTGCGGCAGCGGTGGGACCGGGCGCGGGAGCACTGGGACGACGAGACGGCCAGGCAGTTCCAGCGGGATTACATCGACCCGCTGGAGAGCCGCGTGGTGGCGGCGGCGAAGGCCCTGGAGCACGTCTCGGAGATGATGGCGACGGTGCGGCGCGAGTGCGGGGATGATTGAGTAGGCAAACGGCAAGGGGCAAACGGCACACGGCAAGAGGCAAACGGCAAAGGGGAACGGGCAGATCCTCCCTTCCCGTGTGCCTCTTGCCGTGTGCCGTTTGCCTCTTCCTGCGAATCCTGCCCTCCCCCGGTCCGCTATAAGCTTGTTCCCGCATGCCCGACGAGTCGCTCATCCTGCGTGAACGGAGGCTCCTGCGGGAGCTGGTGGCGCTGGTGGAGCGCCGGGGGCGGACCGAGGCGGAGCTGGTGCAGAAGCTGGAGAGCGGGCGGGCGGCGGCCGAGCAGCAGTTCGCCGATGCGCTGAAGCGGATCAAGGCCGCGGCCGAGAAGGAGCTGGCGTCGATCCGCGGGGAGTTCGAGGGGCGGATCTCCGGGTCGCGGGCGGCGTTCGAGGCGGAGCTGGCCGAGACGCGGCGGGCGATGGATTCGCAGCTGGGCAAGTTCAACGAGCGGACGAACAAGGTCGGGAAGGTGGCGAAGAAGCGGCTCGCCGAGTCGCTGTGGCTGATCGACACGGTGGTCGAGTCCGGGGAGAGCCGGATCAGCCAGGAGTACGAGTTGGGGAAGAGGCTGCTGGCGGGGCGTGGGAAGGCGCTCGACCAGATGGAGGCGGGTGCGGCGGAGCTGCTGGCGGCGTCGCGCTACCGGGCGCTGCCCGCGGCCGAGGCCCCGACGGTCGAGGTTGAAGACGCGAAGCTGTTCGCGGTGTGCGACGAGGCGAAGGGGGCCGCGGGTCGAGCGCTGGCGGGGCTCGTGGCGCGGGTCCGGCCGCGGGGCCTCTCGTGGGGGATGCTGCTGGTGTGGTCGCTGCTGGTGGGCGCGGCGGCGACGTTGGTGGGGTACGGGGTGGGGAATGTCGAGCTGGAGCAGTTGTGGAAGGTCGCGGCGGCGTCCGCCGGCGGGGCGTTTCTGGTGCTTGTGGTCGTGGTGCTGCTGCTCCGGCGGCGGGTGCCGAAGGCCGCGGCTGGGCTGGCGCGGGCGCTGGCGGATGCGAGGGCCCTGATCGTCCGCTGCGCGGCCAAGCTGGAGACGGACCGGGAGACGCGGCTGAAGGACCTGCACGAGCGCAAGGCGCGGGACACGGGGGAGGCGAAGGGGAAGTTCGAGGGGGCGCGGACGCTGGTGAACCGGCGGAACAACAGCCTGATGCCGCGGCTGCGGGACCGGCACGCGTCGCGCTCGTCGCGGGTGCGGGTGCGGATGAGCGGTGCGCTGGAGGCGCTGGAGGGGGAGTACCGGGGCGCGCGGGAGGGGTCGGAGAAGCGGCGGGAGGCGGCGCTGGCGGAGGCGACGCAGCGGCGCGATGGGCGGGTGGCGCAGCTGGAGGCGGACGACCGGGCGGCGTGGGCGGAGCTGGTGCGCGAGTGGTCGGAGGGGATGGCGCGGCTGCACGCGGAGCGGGAAGCGCTGGCGGCCCTGGGGGATTCGCAGTGGCCCGACTGGTTCGACGCGTCGTGGGCGGCCTACAAGGAGCCGGCGCGGATCGTGCCGGCGGCGCGGTTCGGGCGGCTCGAGGTCGATGTGGCGGAGATGGCGGGGGGACTGCCGAGGGACCCGCGGCTGGCGGTGCCGGGGCCGACGAGGTTCGCGCTGCCGGCGCTGGTGGATTTGCGGGGGGGCGTGGGCGAGGGGTCGCTGTTCATCCAGGCGGGGCCGGAGGGGCGGGACGCGGCCCTGGCGCTCCTGAAGGATGTGATGCTGCGGCTGCTGACGGGCCTGCCGCCGGGGAAGGTACGGTTCACGATCGTGGACCCGGTGGGGCTGGGGCAGAGCTTCGCGGGGTTCATGCACCTGGCGGACTTCGAGGAGGCGCTGGTCTCGGACCGGATCTGGACGGAGCCGAAGCACATCGACCAGAAGCTGGCGGACCTGACCGAGCACATGGAGACGGTGATCCAGAAGTACCTGCGGAACGAGTACGAGAACATCCAGCAGTACAACGCGGATGCGGGGGAGGTGGCCGAGCCGTACCGGTTCCTGGTGATCGCGGATTTCCCGGCGAACATCACTGAATCGGCGGCCAAGCGGCTGGCGAGCATTGTCTCCAGCGGGCCGCGCTGCGGGGTGTACACGCTGATCGCCAGCGACGCGAAGAAGCACCCGGCGCACATCCCCACGGCGGCGATCAAGCGGGAGAGCATGGTGCTGGCGTGGAAGGAGGGGCGGTTTGTCTATGACGATGAGGACTTCGGGCGGTGGGGGCTGGAGAGCGAGTGGCCGCCGGCGGAGGACGAGCTGACGCGGCTGCTGACCGAGGTGGGGACGCAGGCGAAGGACAGCACGCGGGTGCAGGTGCCGTTCGAGATGGTGGCGCCCTCGAACGGGGACCTGTGGTCGATGGACACGGCGGAGGAGATCCGGGTTCCGCTGGGGCGGGCGGGGGCGAAGAAGCTCCAGTATCTGTCTCTGGGGCGGGGGACGACGCAGCACGCGCTGATCGCCGGGAGGACGGGGTCGGGCAAGTCGACGCTGCTGCACGTGCTGGTGACCAATCTGGCGCTGTGGTACTCGCCGGATGAGGTCGAGTTCTACCTGGTGGACTTCAAGAAGGGGGTGGAGTTCAAGACCTACGCGTCGCACGCCCTGCCGCACGCGCGGGTGATCGCGGTGGAGAGCGAGCGGGAGTTCGGGCTGAGCGTGCTGCGGAAGCTGGATGCGGAGCTGACGCGCCGGGGCGAGCTGTTCCGGAAGGCGGGCGTGCAGGACATGGCGGGGTTCCGGCGCTGGGCGGGGGCGGAGACGCCCAAGGGGGAGCCCTCGCCGCTGACGCTCCCGCGGATCCTGCTGATCGTGGACGAGTTCCAGGAGTTCTTCGTCGAGGACGACAAGATCGCGCAGGAGGCGTCGCTGCTGATGGACCGGCTGGTGCGGCAGGGCCGCGCCTTCGGCATGCACGTGGTGCTGGGTTCGCAGACCCTTGGCGGGGCCTACAGCATCGCGCGGAGCACGATCGGGCAGATGGCGGTGCGGATCGCGCTGCAGTGCTCGGAGGCGGACTCGTACCTGATCATGAGCGAGGACAACGCGGCCGCGCGGCTGCTGTCGAGGCCGGGGGAGGCGATCTACAACGACGCGAGCGGGATGCTGGAGGGGAACAGCCCCTTCCAGATCGTGTGGCTGCCGGAGCCGACGCGGGATGCGGCCCTGGAGCGGGTGCGGGAGAAGCTGGCGGAGACGGGGATGTCAGCGCCGCCGGCGGCGATCGTGTTTGAGGGGAACGTGCCGTCGGACCTGCGGCGGTGCGTGCCCCTGGCGCGGCTGGTGGAGGGTCGGGGCGCGGTGCCGGTGGTGCCGACGGCCTGGCTGGGCGAGGCGATCTCGATCAAGGAGCCGACGAGCGTGACGTTCCCGCGGCACGGGGGGAGCAACCTGCTGATCGTGGGGCACCAGGAGGAGCCGGCGGTGGCGACGCTGGCGGCGGTGGCGCTGGGGCTGGCGGGGTGGGTGGGGGGGAAGAAAACCACAGGCGGGACGCCTGTGCCACGGTTCTACCTGCTCGATGGCGTTGCGGCGGATTCGTCGCACGCGGCGCTGCTGCCGGGGGTCTTCGCGCGGCTGCCGGGGGCGAGGGCGGGCGGGTCGCGGCAGGCCGGGGCGTTCATGGCGGAGCTTTCCGAGGAGCTGGAGCGGCGGATGGCTTCGGACTCGCACGAGGCGCAGCCCGTGTTCGTGTTCATCGCGGGGTTGCAGCGGTTCCGCGACCTGCGGCGGCCGGACGACTTCAGTTTCTCCGGCGACGACACGGGTTCACCGGGGAAGCAGTTCGCCAAGCTGCTGACGGAGGGGCCGCCGGTGGGGATGCACGTGATCGCCTGGTGCGACACGGCGACGAACGTGGACCGGCAGCTGGACCGGACGAGCCTGCGGGAGTTTGACGGGCGGGTGGTGTTCCAGATGAGCCAGAACGACAGCACGCAGCTGATCGACACGCCGGTGGCGGCGACGCTGGGGCGGCACCGGGCGATCCTGTCGCGGGCGGAGCAGGGGATCCTGGAGAAGTTCCGGCCGTATTCGCCGCCGGAGCAGGGGTGGCTGGAGGGGGTGCTGGGGAAACTGGGGGCGCGGGAAGAGGTGAAGAGGTGAGGCCGCTCTGATCAGCCCCAGAGTGTTCCGCCCGGCTCACTCGCCTCGTCTCGCATCTCGGCGGTCGCGTTTGCCGGGCCCGGGAAGCCGGGGTCTTCGCCCAGCTTCGCCACAGGATGCACCGTGAGCTTCTCTGAGGGGTAGGGGTCGAGGAGCGGGGCCACGGCCGCGGCCTCGTGCTGCGCGGGGTCGAGCCAGCGGTCCCATTCGTGCGGCTCGAGGATGACGGGCATGCGGTCGTGGATGTCCTCGAGCAGCGCGTTCGGCGGGCAGGTGAGGATGGTGACGGTGTGCACCCAGGGTTTCGGGCGATCGTGCGGGGGCAGGGTGGGGGGGTGGGGAGGGGGTGCGGTGGTTGGGCCGGCGTCATCGTTGGAGCTGCCGGGACGGTGCTCGGGCGGGAGCCAGCGCTCCCAGAGGCCGGCGAGGGCGAGGGGTGCGCGGTCGGCGCTGCGGATGGCCATGACGCGCTTGGTTTTGGGGGCGATCTTCTTCCACTCGTAGAAGCCGTCGGCGGGGATGAGGCAACGGCGGCGCTGGAGGGCGTGCTGAAAGGCGCTGCTCGTGGCCGCGGTCTCGCTGCGGGCGTTGATCAGCGGGGGGGTGCGGTTGCCGATGGAGGGGTCGTCGGCCCAGTAGGGGATGAGGCCCCAGCGCATGGGGACGAGCTCGCGGGCGCGGGCGCCGTTGCGGCCGATCTCACGCACGACGGGGATCAGCTCGGTGGGGCAGATGTTGAAGCGGGCGCCGGCTTCGGGAGGCAGGCCGCCGGCCGCGGCGCTGAGGTCCTCGGGGCGGACGCGGTCGAGGCCGAAGAGCCTGGCGATGGCCTCGGCGGGGGTGGCGAGGAAGAAGCGGCCGCACATGCCGCGATCGTAGGAGAAGCCCGTTCGGGCGGGGGACGGGGTGTCGGTCGTGTGCAGGAAAGGACCGGCGCGCGGGCTTGACATCGGCCTGTTGGTTCTGTATGTTCTGTCATGACAGAAATGACAGACACTACCGTCCAGCTCTCGCCCGCCGCCCGCCGCTTCGTCCTCCACTGGGGGGAGATGGGGACGCGCTGGGGGGTGAACCGCACGGTGGCGCAGGCCCACGCGCTGCTGTACCTCTCGCCCCGACCGCTGAACGCCGAGGAGATCGCCGGGGCGCTCTCGGTGGCGCGCTCGAACGTGAGCACGAGCCTTCGGGAGCTGCAGAGCTGGGGGCTGGTCCGGGTGGTGCACGCGATGGGCGACCGGCGCGACCACTTCGAGACCATGGCCGACGTGTGGGAGCTGTTCCGCGTCGTCATGGACGAGCGTCTGAAGCGAGAAGTGGAACCGACGGTGCGGGTGCTGCGGGAGTGCCTGGCGGAGGCCGAGCGCGAGAAGGGCGGCTGGCCGGGGACGCGCGAGAAGCTGCGGGCGATGCTGGGGTTCTTCGAGACCACCACCGCCTGCTACGAGCAGATGCGGCGGCTCCCGGCCGGGGCGATCTCGAAGTTGGCGCGGCTGGGGCCGGCGCTGCGGCGCCTGCTCGGGGCCGCGTAAGGAGGACGAGCCATGCTGCACGTGCTGAGGCGGCACCCGATCCCGATGAGAGCCCGGTTCGATCACTGCCTGGTGGTGACGTGGGCGTTCCCGGAGGCGGTGCTGCGGCCGCTGCTGCCGCCGGGGCTGGAGCTGGACACGCTCCGCGGGAACGGGTTCGTGGCCGCGGCGATGGTGCAGACGCGGGGGATGCGGCCGGTTTGGGCGCCGGCGGCCCTGGGGCGGGACTTCTTTCTCGCGGGGTACCGGTGTTCGCGAGGCACCGGGCCGCGGGTCGCACGCTGCGGGGCCTGCGGATCCTGCGGAGCGATGCGGACCGGTGGGGGATGGTGGTCGGCGGGAACCTGCTGACGCACTACAACTATCACAAGTGCGAGGCGGCGCTGCGGGAGGGCGGAGAGCGGCTCGAGGTGCATGTCCGCACGCGGGACGGGCGCGGCGATCTTGATGTGGCCGCGGACCGGCAGGAGGGCGCTGTGCTGCCCCCGGGGTCTCCCTTCGCGGATTGGCGCGAGGCGCGGCGCTTCGCGGGGCCGCTCCCCTGGACGTTCGACTACGAGGTGCAGACGCGGTCGATCGTGCGGATCAAGGGGGTGCGGGAGCACTGGGAGCCGCGACCCGTGGCGCTCGAGCGGGTCTGGTCGGCGTTTCTCGAAGGGCCGGCGTTCGGCGGGGCGCGGCCGGTGCTGGCGAGCGCGTTCCACACCCGCGGCATCGACTATCGGTGGGAGCGGGGCGTGCGCGAGCCCATCGCTGGGGAGGCCGCATGAACCTCGCGGTGGAGCATCGGGGGGGGTGGGAAGGGGCGGCCCAGATCGTCCGCTACAACTGGCCGCGGTACGCGGCGGGGATAGCGGCGCTCCTGGTTGGGTTGACAGCGGCGCTCGCGCTGGACCTGCCGCGGTGGATGACGGCGGTCGTCTGGTCCGGCGTGGCGCTGTCGGCGTGGTGGACGGTGGGCTCGGTGCTGGTGTCGCACTGGGTGTACGACCGCTCGCCGCTGTACCGCTGGGAGTGGGCGCGGGACCCCGCCATCGGCGCCGTGCGGCGGTGGGCGAACGTGCATGCCGGGCTGGATGAGTCCACCCCGGGCCTTGGGCGCGTGCTCGGGGGCCGGCCGGTCGAGGTGCTCGACGTCTTCGATGCCTCGGAGATGACGGAGCACTCGATCGCGCGGGCGCGGGGGGAGCGGGCGCAGAGCGCGCGCCCCGTCGGGCTGGGCGACTGGCCCGGGGGACTGAGCGGGCTCGACGCGGTGTTCATGGTGTTCTGCGCTCACGAGGTCCGCGGCGCTGCCGAGCGGGCGGCGCTCCTCGGCCGCGCGAGGTCGGCGCTCGGCGCGGGGGGCGTCGTCGTGGTCGTCGAGCACCTGCGCGACGCGGCCAACTTCGCGGCGTTCGGGCCGGGCTTCCTCCACTTTCTGTCGCGGGCGGTCTGGCTGCGGACCTTCGCCGCCGCCGGGCTTCGGGCCGCGCGCGAGTCTCGGATTACGCCGTTCGTCCGTGTCTTCATCCTGAGGAGCACGTCATGATCATCGAACCGCACGTGCGTGCGGCCGGGGGTCTCATGCTGGTGCTGGCGGGGCTGCACCTGTTCTTCCCGCGCTGGCTGGGGTGGCGGGCGGACCTGGCGAAGCTCTCGCTGCTCAATCGCCAGATCTTTGTCGTGCACACGGCGTTCATCGTCCTGGTGCTGGTGCTGATGGGGCTGCTCAGCGTCGCAGGCACGAGGATGCTGCTGGACCGCTCGCCGCTGGCGGGCGCGGTGCTGGCGGGGTTCACGCTCTTCTGGGGCGTGCGGCTGCTGGTGCAGATCGGCTACTACGACGAGAGGCTCTGGCAGGGGCACGCGGGACGCTCCGTCGCACACGTCGTCGCCACCCTTGTGTGGACCTACTTCACGGGCGTGTTTGCGGTGGCGCTGCTCACGCGCTGAGCCCGACCGGATGACGCGCGGGGTGGTAGATCCCTATTGGGCCGGAGCCCTCCCGAGTGGCAGAGGCCACGTGCACCCTTTCAGGGTGCGCAGGAGGTCGGCGCTGACCGGGAGTGGCGCTCTGCTGTGCCCGGCTATGACGTTCAGCCCTTCGGGCTGAGGGGCTCGCACTCGTTGATCCGGTCGATCAGCTTCCGCACCAGCCCGAACTTGCTGCGGGTGTGCGTGAAGACAAGGCGCGGGAGGTCGAGATGGTCGTCCTCGACCTCGAGCGGGCCTCGGAGGGCCATCGTTCCGGAGCGGACGAGGATGGCAAACTCCTCGTTCAGGCGGGCGAGGTCGCGCTCGGAGATGGGGGCCTTGAGGCGGATGACCAGGTCGTCCTTGACGTAGCGTGAGGAGTGGTAGAGGCGGTAGAAGCGGGTGACGTGGTCCGCGGCGTCGGTGGGGTCTTTCGCGCGGTGCCAGAGGTTGGTGTCTTCGGGGCTGATGAGGCCGCGGGAGAGCAGGGCGCCCTTGGTGAAGGCCTCCCACTGGTCCCAGTAGGTGCCGCCCTCGCCCTCGAGCATGACGATGGGGATCATCGAGGCCTTGCCGGTCTGGACCAGCGTCAACGTTTCGTAGCTCTCGTCGAGCGTGCCGAAGCCGCCGGGGAGGAGGACCACCGCCTCCGCCTGGCTGAGGAACATGAGCTTGCGGGTAAAGAAGTAGCGGAAGTGGATGAGCTTCTGGTCGCCGGCGATGACCTCGTTGGCGGTGGTCTCGAAGGGGAGGCGGATGGCGACGCCGAAGCTGCCGGCGCGCCCGGGGCCGACGTGGCCGGCGTGCATGATGCCGCCGCCGGCGCCGGTGATGATCATCCAGCCCCGCTCGGCCATGAGCTTGCTGAACTCGACGGTCGTCACGTAGTCGGAGTGGGTGGCGGGGGTGCGGGCGGAGCCGAAGATCGTCACCTTGTGGGGCTCGCGGTACTGGGCGAAGACGCGGTAGGCGTAGCGGAGCTCCTTGACGGCGGCGGTGATGAGCTTGAGCTCGCCGGTGTCGCGCCCGTCGGGGATGAGCTTGAGGCCGGCGACCAGCAGCTCGCGGACGAGGCGGGCGTCGTAGCTGCCGGCTTCGCCCCCCAGTTCCTCGATGAGACGGTCGAGGGTGGCGGTGATGTCCGGGTCGTCGGCGCGCCGGGTGACGGGGCGCTCGGGGGGCGCAGCGCTCTCGTCGCGCGGCTGGGTGGTCGGGGCGGGGTCGAGTTCGAGCCGGTTGGGCTCGGGCGTGGCTGGGTGCATGGGTGTCCGGGGTTGTTCGCTGTTGGGTCGCCCGGGGGGCTCCGCGGCGGGAAAGGCATGGACCGGCCGCGGAGCGTCCGGCCGCTCCGGTCAGTCCCCCCGGGGCCCGGTCGGCACGATGCCGTCGGCGCGCCGGCGGGCGCGGGCCTCGGCGGCCTCGGTCCGGCGCTCGAAGTCGGCGGAGCGCTGGGCGACCTCGGGCCCCCCGAAGAGGCGGCCAAGGATACGCCTGGGGCCGGGGAACTGCTGGAGCGTGACGACCGGGTCGGAGAGGACGCCGGTGACTCGGGTGGTGATCAGCTCATCGCGGATGCCCTGGATGAGGCGGCTGAGGAGCGGGATGGGGCGGGCGGCCTTGGAGTTGAAGCTGAAGTCGATGGCCTGGGAGGGCCAGGCGACGACGCCGGTGCCGACGATCTCGACGGCGGTGGAGAGGATCGCCACCTCCTCGAAGTTCATGTTCTGGCCGTCGATGTAGAAGTTGGCCCGCGCGAAGTCGAGGCGCGAGTTGGAGGGGAGCATCAGGTTGCTCGCCTCCACCAGCCGGACCACCAGCGGCACGCTGATGATGCGCCCGCCGGAGACGCGGATGGACCCGCGCCCGCGGCGCGTTTCGGGGCGCCCGAGGAGGCCGCCGAGTGAGATGTCCGCATCCAGGACGCCGCGCGAGGTGTCCTGCGCCTGCGACTCCTCCGGGGGGAGAGGGCCCTCCTCGCCGGGGCGCGAGGTGAGGGCGGCGATCATGGGCGCGAAGCGGACGCCGGCGAGCCTGACGCCCGCGGCCAGGGTGCGCTCGTCGCCCGCGGCGGGGCCGGAGGGGAAGATGTGGGCCTCGGCGACCAGCCGGCCGCCGTAGCACTCGCCGGAGGCGCTCCGGAGGATCACCTCGCCGGGCTCGACGCCGGAGGAGACGACCGCCCGCGCATCGCGGACGTGGGCCCCGGCGAGGCTGAAGGACTCGGCGTCCACCTCGGCGGTCCAGCGGGCGTGGGCGGCCTCCGGGCGGCGGTCCACGAGCAGGCCAACGTTCCCGTTCATGCGGCGGATGGGCAGGCCCACGTCGAAGGAGGCGTTGTCGAACGCGACCGCGCCGTCGAAGCGGACCCAGGGGCCCTCGGCGGTGGCGCCGGCGTTGAGCGAGGCGTCCCGCAGCTCGAACCGGCCGTCGATGACCAGGCCGATGCCGGCGAGCGCTGCGCGGACCTCCTCCGGGAGCACGGCCCGCAGGTCGTCGGTCAGGCGCTGGCCGCGGATGCTCAGGAGCGTCCGCAGCTCGTACCCGCCGCCGGGGGTGAGGAGCAGGCCGCCGTCGCCGGAGAGGGACCACTCGCGTGACTCGGCGGTGAGGGCGCGGAGCTTGACGGAGGTGGGGTCGAACTCCAGGGAGCCCGACATGCGCTCGAAGGCGATGGGCGTGCCCGCGAAGTCGGCCGTGAGCGTCCGCGGGACGATGCGGCCCGTGATGCGCGGGCGGGGCGCGGCCTGCGGGCCGCCGGGTGCGGTGACGGCGATCTCGCCGTCGAACTGGCCGCGCGGGCGGTAGCCGCCGAAGGTGATGGCGGTGTCGCGCCCGAGGAACTCCTCGATGACGCGGAAGAGCAGGCCCGACTCGAAGGCGGCGTCGCGGACGGCGATGCACAGGTCGGTGGGGGCGGGCGCCTCGGGCGCGCCGGCCCCGGTCGCCGCGCGTCCATCCAGGATCGCCCGGCCGGCGGGCTGGCCCTGGTAGAGGATCGCCCCGCCGAAGCCGGTGAACCCGACAGCGCCTTCGCCGGGGCGCACGGAGGCGGTGCCGGCGGCCCGGGGGATCTCCAGCCGCCCGCCGAAGAGGTCGGCGGCGAAGCGGTGGATGCCGGAGAGGTCGATCGCGACGCTGGGGGCGCCGCCGGCGGGGGACTCGATCCGGACGGCGGCGTCGAGCGTGCCGGCGGGGCGGTGGATGCGGCGGAGGTCCTCGATGGTCCGGGCGCCGTCGGGCGCGAAGGGGGCGACCAGCGCCTCGAAGGGGCTGTCGAGCACGAGCTGGGGGATGGTCGCGAGGGCGCTCACGGCCGGGGCGCTGGCCCGGTCTTCGCCGTGGGTGGTCCGGACGTTGAGGGTGATCGGGCCGGAGAGGTTGCCGCCGTGGGCGTAGCGGGGCTGGCCGTACAGCTCGGTCTCGGCGCCCCGCTCGGTCGCGACGACCCGGGCGCTCACGGCGTCGATGATCACGGGCTGGGCGCCCGGGTCGGTGGCGGGGGCGAGGCGCGCCCCTTCGAGGCGGATGTCGGTGTCGAAGCCCATCCGCCCGCCCGGGCTGCGCGGGGCGATCCGGATGAAGGCATCGGCCGTTCCGATCGGGTTCAGCCGCCGCAGCAGCGGCTTCAGGGCTGGGCGGCCGGGCTCCTCGGCCTCATCGCCGGGGATGGCGTGGATGAGCAGGTCATCCACCGGCAGGCCGACGGCGAACAGCGCGATGTCGGGGTCGGCGTGGGGCGTGTCGCTGTCGGGGAGGCGGAACGCGGCGTTCACCTCGGCGCTCCCGCCGGTGAGGCCGCGGAAGGTGCCGGTGGCCAGCCGCCCCTCGTCGTTGGCGATGCGGACGGTGGCGTCCTCGACGATGACGGGGTAGGGGAAGGGCTCGGGGAGCAGCTCGGCCCGGGGGAAGCGGATGTCCACGACGGTGCGCCAGCCCGTGCCCTTGCCGCGGGGCGTGTGGGCGTGCACGCTGATATCGACCCTCCCGCCCATGTCGAAGATGGGCACGGCCTCGCGGTCGGTGAGTCGCTGGACCTCGGCGCGGACGGCGGCCTCATCCTCGCCGGACTGGAAGGGGAGCATATCGAGCAGGCGGGCGAGCTCCTCGCGCTCGGCGGCGGCGTCGGCGACGGTGCGGATCAGCCCCGCCTCGACGAGGCGGGCGTGCTGGGCCGTGCTGAAGAGGGTGCCGAGGAGGCCCCGCTCGGCCGGGCCGAGGGCCGCGGCCAGGCGCTCGTCGATGGGGGCGCCGGCGACATCCACCTGCACGGTCATCTCGGCGGTGTCATCCAGGGGCGTGATGAGGGCGTGGGCGGTCATGGTGGCGCCGGACTCGCTTCGCCCGGTGAGGTTGACGACCTCGACGCGCTCGTTGTCGAAGCGGAAGACCGCGTGCAGGTCGCGGAACTCGTAGGGGAAGTCCTCGTACGCGGCGACGCCCTCGGAGAGCTCGACCTCGCCGGAGAAGAAGATCTCGCCCGCCTCGCCGTTCACCGGCTCGCCGCGCCGGACGGTCAGGCGGGTGGCGGCCAGGGCGGTGGGGCTGGAGAAGATGCGGAGGATCTTGCCGACCCGGGGGGGGAGGTAGGGCAGGATGGCGGGGTTGCGCTCGACGCGGAACGGCGGCGTTTGGAACTCGCAGGTGAACGGCGAGTTGGCGTCGGTGCCCTGCCAGGTGAGGTGGACGGTGTAGGGGATGTCCTCGATGAGGCCGGTGAGGCGGGCATCCACGGTGTCGCGGGCGAAGCTGATCGAGCCGTTGACCCCGTGCATGCGCAGGGAGGTCGCCGGTGGCCCCATGAGCGGCGGCAGGCGGGGGTCGAGGGTATCGGTCTGGGGGACGGGGATGTTGACGCCGACGCCGCGGAGCTCGAGCTCGGCGACCAGGCCCTGGCGTGCCGTGTAGGAGAAGGTGGTTCGCGGGACCTCGCCGGTGAGGTCGAGCCCCGCGTAGAGGGAGCGTGCGGTCGAGGGGACGGTCTCGGGTCTCCAGTCGCCGATGGCGAAGCGTTCGAGGGCCCCCTCGACGCGCCCGTCCTGGTGGAGCTTGCCGGTGAGGGAGAGGCCCGGCTCCGGGGGGCCGCCGGGGGTGCGGACGCGGGTGGTGCTCTCGTCGAAGGCGAACTGGTAGGCGCCGGCGGGGTCGCCGGGGACGGGGCCGAAGCGCCCGTTCATGATGATGTGGCGGAGCGGGGTGTAGGCGCCGCCCCGGTGCTCGCCGAGCTCGATGCCGGCGTTGTAGACGGTGACGGCGGGCAGGGCGCCGGATCCGGAGGAGGCGGGGAGGTCCAGGGCGCCGAGATTGAGCGAGTTGTCGAGGGTGGACTGGCTGATGCGGACCAGGGGCTCGTCGATCCGCAGGGAGTGGAAGCGGGCGGTGCCGGTGAGGGTCGCCCGCCAGTCCACATCGGCCGTGAGCCGCCCGACGCGGAGGACCTGCCCGGCGGGGCCGGGGACGTTCGGGAGGATGAACCGGGCGTGCTCGAGGACAAGGTCGCCCGAGCGGGTGATGTAGACCGAGTCGGCCTCGACCTTCAGGTTCAGGGCGCTCTCGATGCGGGGGAGGATCAGCATCCCCGCCAGCGGCGACTGGGTCAGCAGCACCCACGCCCCGACCAGCAGGAGCGGGACCGCGACCAGGGTGCGGAAGAGCCAGCGGTGGCGCCGGCGGAAGGTGCGCAGCCACAGGGGCCGGAAGAGGATGTGGCGTCGGGCTGGGTCGCGCGCGGGCTTGGGCATGGTGCCCGGCGCGGCGTTCGGCCGGGGGCGATTCTACGGCCGGGGGGCCCGGCGCCACGGTGGGCCGGTCAGCCGGTGTATTCTGCGGGCATGGCGAGAGCGAGGCAGGTCTTTGTGTGCCGGGCGTGCGGGAGCGCGCAGGGGCGTTGGCTCGGCAAGTGCCCGGACTGCGGGACGTGGGATGCGCTCGAGGCCGAGCGGGTGGACACGGGGGCGAAGCGCGACCCGCAGAAGGGGCTGGTGGAGGCGTGGACGGCGCTGGCGGATGGCGAGGGGGGAGTCGCCGTGGGCGCCGCGGCCGAGGCGAAGCCGATCGCGGAGGTGGGGACGGGCGAGGGGACGCCGCGGATCGCGACGGGGGTGGGGGAGCTGGACCGGGTTCTGGGGGGCGGCGCGGAGACGGCACGGGGCCTGGTCCCCGGCTCGGCGGTGCTGATCGGGGGCGCGCCGGGGATCGGGAAGAGCACGCTGCTGCTGCAGGCGGCGATGGCGATGGCGGGGGGGGCGGCCGGGACGCGGGTGCTGTACGTGAGCAGCGAGGAGTCGGCGGAGCAGGTGAAGTCGCGCGCGGAGCGGCTGGGCGCGGCGGCACTGCTGCGCGGCGAAGACGCCGCGAGCAGTGGCACCCGGGGCGCGAGCAGTGGCACCCGGAATCTATTCCTCCTCGCCGACACCAACCTCGCGCGCATCGTCGAGCAGACGCGGAAGGTGATGCCGGCGGTGCTGGTGATCGACTCGGTGCAGATGGTCTACAAGTCGGATGTGCCCGCGGCCCCGGGGAGCCTGACGCAGCTGCGGCGGTGCTGCGCGGAGCTGACGTTCCTGGCGAAGGCGAGCGGGATCGCGGTGGTGATGGTGGGGCACATCACCAAGGACGGGCAGTTGGCGGGGCCGCGGCTGCTGGAGCACCTGGTCGATGCGGTGCTGAGCTTCGAGGGCGACCGCTACCACGCGCACCGGCTGGTGCGTGCGGTGAAGAACCGGTTCGGGACGACGCAGGAGATCGGGATTTTCGAGATGACGGGGGCGGGGCTGCGCGAGGTGCCGGAGGGGGCGGGCGTGGCGGCGCTGGACATCGGGCAGGGGCGGCGCCCGGGGAGCGTCGTGTGCCCGGCGGTGAGCGGGACGCGGTGCATGCTGGTGGAGGTGCAGGCGCTGACGGCGACGGGGTTCGTGGGGGCGGCGAAGCGGAAGACCAGCGGGCTGGACCCGAGCCGCGTGGCGATGCTGGTGGCCGTGCTGGAGCAGCACGCCGAGCTGCGCCTGGCGGACCGGGACATCTTCGCGTCGGCGGTTGGAGGCGTGCGCGTCGTTGAGCCGGCGAGCGACCTGGCGGTGCTCCTGGCGGTGGCGGGGGCGCACCTGCGGAAGTCGCTGCCGGAGGCGACGTGCGCGGTGGGGGAAGTGGGGCTGGGCGGGGAGATGAGGCCGGTGACTCAGGTGGAGATGCGCATCCGCGAGGCGGCGCGGCTGGGCTATCGGCGGGTGATCGTGCCGGGGAGGAAGAGGAGTGCGCGCGGAGGCGCGGAGGGCGCAGAGAAGATCGCAGAGAGGGTCGCGGACAAGATTGAGATCGTGCCCGTGCGGAGCGTGGGGCGGGCGATGGAGGAGCTGGGGTAGGGGGCACTGGCGGGCGCGGCTGCGCCGCTCAAGCCGCCAGTGGCACAGGTCAGCACTCGGCCGGCGTCAGCCACTCCGGCAGCGGCCGGACGCGCCCGTCGCGGTCGACGCAGACCAGGATGGACGCGGCGGTGGTGGCCAGCTCGCCGGGGGTGCGGCGGCCGCGGGCGCCGTGCCCGCCCTCTTCGGCGAGGGCGATCTCGTAGGTGTGCTCGATCTTGACGCGCGAGCCGCCGGAGACTCGGGTGCGGACCTCGATGAGGTCGTCGTAGAAGAGGGGCCGCTTGTAGTTCAGGGTGAGGGTGGCGACGACGAGGTAGGTGCCGGCGCGCTCGAGGTCGGCATAGGTGATGCCGGTCTCGCGGAGCAGCTCGGTGCGGGCGATCTCGAGCCAGGGCGCGTAGGCGGCGTGGTGGGCGACGCCCATGGGGTCGCACTCGCTGTAGCGGATGCGCAGGCGGGTGCTGCCGGCGCGGGGCGCCGGGCGGGCGGGGGTGAGCGCGGCGGCGGGGCGTGGGTCGGGCACGGGGAGAGCGTAGCAGACGCCGCCAGGGGTGCCACTGCTCGCGGCCGGCGGTGCCACTGCTCGCGGCGTCTTCGGCGCGCAGCAGTGCCGGGTCCCGCAGAGCTACCGGCCGGGCACTGCTGCGCCGAGGACGGCGAGCAGTGGCACCCGGGCACCCCATGGGCACGCCTGGCTGATTATTCAGTATTTTGGATACTCATGCATTGCCCGGCCGGCGCGCGGATGGTATCGTTCCGGCATGACGATCCTGACCCCGGGCGCCGCGTCGGCGCCCGCCGACATTTCCGGGGGCCTCTCCGTGCGGCTCCTCTCGCGCGCCGACTCCTTCCGGGAGATCACGGACCTGCTCCACCGCGCGTACCGAGGGCAGATGGCCATGGGGCTTCGACCGCTGGCCGGGCGGCAGGATGCGGACACGACGCGACGGCGGTGCACCAGCGGGGAGTGCTACGTCGCGGTGCTCGGCGAGGCGCCGGCGCCCGGAAACGGGATGCTCAACGGATCGAACGGTCACCGCGGCCAGAGCGGTGTGAACGGCCGGAACGGGCACGCTCAGAACACCGGGCCCGGGGCGGGGACGCCCCGGCTCACTCAGAGCAGCGTGCCGGCCGCGGGCGGCGGGCGTATCGTCGGCACCATCCTCTTCCACGAGGTCGAGGATGCCAAGGGCCCGCCGTGGTTCCAGCGGCCGGATGTGGACAGCTTCTCGCAGTTCGCGGTCGATCCCGACATCCAGGGGCGGGGCATCGGCCAGCTCCTGCTGGAGACCGCCGAGCGGCGTGCGGCGGCCTGCGGGGCCCGCGAGCTGGGCCTCTCCATGGCCGAGCCGGACACGAAGCTGATGGAGTGGTACCTGCGGCGGGGGTACCGGTTCATCGAGCACTGGCAGTGGCCGTACACGAACTACCGCAGCGCGATCCTGAGCAAGACGCTGGGGTGACCCCCCGGCGCGCCCGGGTGTTCGCCGCCGCTTGGCAACGCTGGTCCCGAGGGAATCCCGCGTACTGTGGCTCGGGAGACCGCCATGCCCGCACGCACGCTTGCCGCGCTCGCCTTCCTGATCACCGCTCCTGGTTGCGGTCTTTCCGCGACCGATCCGCCCGGGACCGGGCCTTCGAGGCCCCAGGGACCGCCGTCCACGCCCCGCCCCGAGGACGCGGGGCCGGGGGTTGCTCGAGCGCCGACGTTCACCGAGCGTGCCCTCGACGCCGCGGCGACGTACAAGACCTGGATGCGCGTCTCGGACATGGCCAACTGGGCGCCGACCATGTGCGACCTTCCGGTTCCGGCGGGCGTTCAGATGAGCCAGAGCAAGGACCGGGACACCCACGGTCGCAAGCTCTACTTTCTGTTCGCGAAAGACGCGACCGCGTACACCTCCCTTGGGCCGCCGAGCGACGATGCGACGAAGGCGCCCGCCGGCCCGATACGCAACGTCGGTCAGGTAATCGTGAAGGAGTCGTGGACCCAGATCGAGGTTGATCCGGCGACCATCCCGCCCGTGCCGAAGAGGGCCGAGGAACGGCGGGCGAGGTCTGTACCGCCGGAGTACATCTTCGGACCCGACGGCAAGGCCTACCGCACGGATACGCTGGCCGGGCTCTTCGTGATGCTCAAGCTCGATCCGAAGACGCCGGACACCGACGACGGCTGGGTGTACGCGACGCTCTCTCCGGAGAACCGGGTGACGTCGGTCGGGAAGATCACCTCGTGCATGGAGTGCCACGTGAAGGCGACGCACGACCGGCAGTTCGGCCTTCCGTTCGCGCGACCGGCGCAGGAGAAGCCCGTGGTCGTCCCCCCCTGGGATAAGTAAGGTCTGGTCGGGCCGAACGATCAGGGCGCGATCACGCGGCCAGCCGCGCATCGCACCGCAGCCCCAGCCGGAAGCCTCTGCCCGCGCGGTCGCAACGGGCGACCACGCCCTGCATGTGCGGCACCGGCAGATCGCTGCCGTAGAGCGTGAAGCGCGAGCCGGGGGCGGCCGCGATCTCGCACAGCACACCGAGGCCCGCGCAGGAGCGGTCCACCAGGGTCACCGGGCAGAGCGTCAGGTCTCCCGACGCGTCGTAGAACGCGGCCATCGCGGACCCGGAGCGATCGTCGCGCTTGTGGGCGCGGCGCTCGAAGGGGATCGAGAAGGCGGCGGGCTCGGGGTGGGCGGCGGGTGCGGTCATGGGTGGTCCTCGGAAGGGCGGGCCGACACCGCGGTTATCGGCGGCCATCCCGGCCGGGTTGAGCGCCCGGCGGGGTTTTCCAGGGCGGGGCCGCGCGGCCATTGGCACGGCTCCCGCCGCGGAGCGTCGGGCGACCCGGCGGCCATTGGCACGGCACCCGCCGCGGAGCGTCGGGGGACCCGGGACCTATGGTGGGCCATGCCCGTCCTCTTCGACCGGATCGACGCGGCCATCGCCGGCTGGATGAGGGCCTATGGGCCGTGGCTCCTGCGGCTGTCGCTGGCCATGATCTTCATCTGGTTCGGCGCGCTGAAGACGTTCGACGCCGGGCCGGCGCGCGAGCTGGTGACGCGGACGGTCTACTGGGTCGATGCCGGATGGTTCTACCCGTTCCTGGGGTGGTGGGAGGTCGCGATCGGCGTGTGCCTGCTCGCGCGGCCCCTGATCCGCGTCGCGATCCTGCTGCTCTTCCTGCAGATGCCCGGGACGTTTCTGCCGCTGGTGCTCCTGCCGGACGTCACGTGGTCGGGCCCCCTCGTCCCGACGATCGAGGGGCAGTACATCATCAAGAACCTGGTGCTGATCAGCGCAGCGCTGGTCGTCGGTGGGACCGTTCGGCGGAAGGGCGATGTGCTGCGGTGAGGGCCGCTGCCCGCGTGTCCCGAGTGAGGTGGGGCGTTCGCGCCGCGGGTTCCGAGAGGCCATCGCGTACGCTCTCCTCCGTGCCCGCCGCGCTCCCCCGCCGCTTCTACACGCGCGACCCTGTCACCCTCGCCCGCGCCCTGCTCGGGCAGCGGCTCGTGCGCGTGCTCGAGGACGGCTCGCGCCTCGCGGGGATCATCGTCGAGACCGAGGCGTACCTGGGGGCGGAGGACATGGCCGCGCACACGTACGGCGGCCGGCGGACGGCGCGGAACGAGGCGATGTACGGGCCCGGGGGGACGGCGTACGTGTACTTCACGTACGGGATGCACCACTGCTTCAACGTGGTCGGCGGGTGCGAGGGCGACCCGGTCGCGGTGCTCATCCGCGCGCTCGAGCCCGTCGAGGGCCTGGAGCGGATGCGCATCCACCGCGCCCCGGAGCGCAAGTCCCGCCGAACACGGACAGAAAGCGACCGCAACCGACAGCGGCCCGCGGCGCTCGCCCCGCCCGCTCACCCTCTCGCCGCCGGGTCGCTCCGCGATCTCTGCCGCGGCCCGGCGCGACTCTGCCGGGCGCTCGCCGTCGATCGCGCCCTGAATGCAATCGATCTGACCCGGGATAGCCGATTGTTCATCGAGCGTGATTCACCCGGCGTTCCAGAGCAGGAGATCGGCGTCTCGCCCCGCATCGGTGTGGGCTACGCCGCGCACTGGGCCGAAAAACCCCTCCGGTTCTTCATCCGGCCCCGAGGCCGCTTTGTCAGCGGCCCAGCCCGGCTCAACAGCCCCCCACCCCCATAGACAGGGCATTGCGGCGGGCTGGACGGCCCCGGTTCAGAGCGTTTTTCACGGCGTTCCGACGGAACCCGCGATAGCATGAATGAGTATTCACTTAGGCCGGAACCCGCGAACGGGGCTCCGGACCCGGAGCTGAAACGACGATGGCCGAGCACGTGAAGCTTGACTGGAAGAGCATCCGCCAGAAGGCCGGGCCCTACTCGCACGAGGCCCTCCAGTTCGTCCGCGACGGCCTGGCCCACGCGGTGAAGACCCTTCACGGCGAGAGCGGCGGCGCCGGGGGCAGCAGCAATGACCGCCACGTCAACGGCCAGCAGCTGTGCCTGGGCCTCCGCGACTACGCGATCGAGCGCTACGGGATGCTCGCCCGGACGGTGCTCGCCCGCTGGGGCGTGAACCGCACCGAGGACTTCGGGCGGATCGTCTTCGCGATGATCGACGCCGGCCTCCTCCGCCGCTCCGAGGAGGACTCTCCCGAGGCCTTCCGCGGCGTGTACGACTTCGACGAGGCCTTCGCTGTCGCCGAGACGGTGTAGAGGCCCCGCCCGACAACCCAACGACCGTGGCACTCACCCCCGCGTCCGGGGGTGAGTGTTCTTTTTGGGTTGGGGCGCCCGGCGGGGTGTCGCTACGGGCAGCCCGCCGCGAACTTCTGGAGGAAGCACCCGAAGTCGGCCACGTTCAGCACCGGGGGCGCGGTGGACTGGTCGCAGTTGGCGTACGCGTCGGCCGCGGCGAAGCGCTGGAGGAAGCAGCCGAAGTCCGCGACGTTCAGGACCGGGGGCGCGGTGGACTGGTCGCAGTTGGCGTAGCAGGCCGCGGCGAGGGGCCGCAGGACGAAGCCGCGGGCGGTGCCCCAGCCGGGGCCGAAGTGGCCGTAGCCGACGATCCATCCGCTGTCGTTGATCTTGGAGGCCTCGTCGAGGATGAAGCCCGGCTCCGGGGTCGTGAGCGCGTTCAGGTCGCGCATCCCGTTCGCCTCGTCCCAGATGAAGGCGTGGTACGCGAACTCGGGGGTGCTGGAATGGGCGATGGCGGCGCGCCCGACGACCACGTGGGACGCGTTGACGCCGTTGGGGAAAACGCGGTCCACCTCGCCGGTGCCGAGGCCCGGGAGGAGGGTCCGGACGCCGCCGGCTCTCCAGAGGAAGGCCCGCGGGAGCTCCTGCCCGAACCGGGCGATGCCGACGGCCGACCCGGAGTCGCTGATGTCGAAGGCCTGCGTGATGGGGAAGTCGGCGAGCCAGTGCGGCGGCAGGCCATCCCCGAGATTGACGTGGGTCGAGGAGGCGAGGTCGTAGATGAACGCCTCGGGGCGTTCGAAGTTGGTCCGGTAGACGTGCCCGAGGACCTGGCCGGACTCGTTGACGCGGACCAGTTCGCGCGCGTTGGGGACGCCGGTGAGCAGCCTGCTCCCACCGGCCGCGTCCCAGAGCAGCGGGGCGTAGCAGGTGACCATGGAGCAGGGGGTGCCGGACCAGGCGCGGCCGACGACCAGGCCGCCGTCGCTCACGTCGCGGAGCTGGGGCACGCCGAAGCCGGCGACGCCCGGGACGGTCGTGGATGTGCTCGACGCGGCATCGAAGACGAAGTCGTTGTCCAACCGATAGACGTTGAGGCCCTTGGGGGCGGTGACGGGGATCGACGTCTTGCCGGTGGCCGGTGTCCAGAGGAAGCCGGTGTAGGCGCTGGCGGCGGTGGCCGTGCCGCTGGCGATATTCTGCTCGTTGATCTCGGTGACGTAGGCCTCGCGGAGGCTGTAGGTGGTGTTGAACGCGTCGACGAGGAAGAACTCGTACTGGGCCTGGGCGAGCGCGGGGGCGCTGAGGGCCAGGCCGGTGATCGCGGCGAGGGCCGCGCGGGGTGCGATGGTCATTTCGGGCCTCCGGTTGCCGCAGCGGTATTGAGGGATCACGACCAGTGACATGCGTGGACGGCGCCCCGGGACCGTCAGGCTCTTTCCGGCCCGGGCGGCCGGGTGGTGGCGGCGGCCGGCGGCCCGTTGTCAATCAGGCGGTCCCCTCCCGCCCTCCCGGCCGTTTCCGTAAGATGAAGCGATGCCCGACCCGCGCCCGGCTGACCCCACCGACACGGAGAACGGCGAGGGCACGCCCGTCGAGCCCCTCTCGCCCGAGGAGGCGGTGCTCGAGGAGGCGGCCCGGCTGAAGGCCGAGACGGAGGAGCTGCGGCAGAAGAACTCCAGGCTGCTGGCCCAGGTGGATGAGCTGAAGGCCCTGACGGCCACGGGGGATGAGCCCAGGGACCTTCAGCGGCTGCACCTGCTGCAGATCCAGCCGGTGCGGGACATCCTGGTGCTGCTGCTGGTGTTCGGGGTGTTCTGGCTGGGCTATGTCCTTCGCCCCATCACGATCCCGATGCTGCTGGCACTGGGGCTGGCGTACCTGGTCGAGCCCGTTATCGAGAAGGTGACGGCCCGCGGCCACGTGAGCCGGCCCGGGGCCGCTGTGGCGGTCATCCTGCTCGTGCTGCTGGCGATCTTCGTGCCGATCGGCGTGGGCGGGGCGTTCGCGATCGGGCAGGGGATGGAGTACGGGGGGAGTATCAAAGACAAGATCGCCCTGTTGCGACTGTCGGTGGAGAACCCGCGGGATGCGGCGCTGGCGAAGCGAGTCACGGATCAGGCGGGGAAGCCCTGGGCGTGGGTCCGGGACTTCATCGTCGTGGCGCAATCGCCGGATGAGCCTACGGCCCCTTCGGGACCGACCGGGGCCGCCGGGGCGACGGGTGCGACCGGAGGCGCGGGGGCCACGGGGATCGAAAGCCCTACCGGCGCCACGGGCCCGACGGGCCCGACCGGGGTGACAGGTCAACAGGGAGCCGGCGAGGCCGGGCAGAGTGCCCCCTCGGGTCCCCCGCCGCCCGCAACTCCGCCGGATGCGGGCCAAGCACCCCCGCCTCCCGCGCCGCTCCCAGCGCCGACAGGCAACGTGCTAGCGGCGGACCAGGAGTCCGAGGAGGAGAGGGCCCAGGCCGCTGCGGCGGAGAGCGAGCCGGAGCCGGGCCGGAAGTTCGCGGCACAAGCGGTGATCTGGGTGGACGACCTGGTCAAGCGGAGTGGCGCCAGCCTGGGAGAGATGTTCGGGAAGCAGGTGCTCGGCGGCGGCGGGGATGTGGTGCGATTCGTGATGAGGTTGATCGGCGCCTCGTTCTGGTTCTTTTTCGCGCTCTTTCTGGTGCTGTTTTTCTTCTTCTTCTTCTCGATCCAATGGGCGCGGGTGACGGTGGCCCTGGCCGAGTTGATCCCCAAGTGGAAGCGCGACCGCACGCTGAGCATGCTGCGGCAGATGGACGCGGTGATCTCGGGCTTCATCCGCGGGCGGCTGACGATCATGCTGATCCTGGTCGTGCTGTTCACGGCCGGGTACTGGGTGATCGGCGTGCCGGCGCCGCTGATCGTCGGGCCGATCGTCGGCGTGCTGGCGATCATCCCCTACGCGGGCCTGCTCAGCCTGCCGCTGTGCTGGGTGCTCATGTGGATGGAGCCGAGCGGGGCAGACTTCCAGCAGACGTGGTGGTGGATCCTCGCGGCCCCCGCCGGCATCTACTTCATCCTGCAGGCCGTGGACGACTACATCCTGACGCCGGTGATCCAGGGCAAGGCCACCGACATGGACACGCCGACGATCCTGTTCGCCGTGATGGCCGGGGGCATCCTGCTGGGGTTCTACGGCATGCTGCTGGCGGTGCCGCTGGCGGCGTGCGTGAAGATCATCATCCGCGAGAGCTTCTGGCCGCGGTTCAGGGCGTGGGCGGAGGGGCGGGTGAAGGACTTCCTGCCCATCTCGCGGTACGACCCGACGGAGACGGGCACGCCGAAGGGGTGAGCGTCAGCATCACCTACGAAAATGGAGCGCCGCGCTCGATCGTCACTTTGTTCTGATCAACATCACGGCGACGCCGGCGCCGAGGACACCCAGGCAGACCAGGTACACGAAAGGGCAAACAAACACGACGAGCCCATACATTTCCCCGGTGCGGCCGTCAGCACGCGGAGTGACCGCCGGACTCTCGATCAGAAGTCGGAAGAGTACCGCACACGCGAGACCCGAAATCACAAGGATGGCCCCGATCGCTCTCATGACATCCTCCAGTCATGTCCGGGTGATAGCCACTGTCGTTCTTCGGGCGCCGACGTTGAGGTGGTTCTTCACCGGGCTTTGTGGGTTTCCTTCTCGGCCACGGCGGAGGCGACGGCGGCGTCTACGGGCAGGGTCTTGAAGGCTTCGAGGTCCTCGGCGGGGGTCGCCGGCGGGCGGCGCGAGGCGCGGTGCTGGGTCCAGAGGATGACCGCGGCCCCGGCGATGGCCGCGGCGCCGCTGAGCCACTGCCAGCCGTTCATCCGCTCGTTGAAGAGGAACGTGGAGGCGGCCGCCACGATGATGGGCTGGAGCTGGATGACCCCGGCGGAGACGGCGACGCCGAGGCGCTCGATGCTGACGTAGTAGAGGGTGTGGCCGAGGCCGATGCCGATGATGGAGGAGAGGGCGAGGTAGAGGAGGATGTCGGCGGGGAGGGAGAGCACCTCCATCCCGGCGCTGCGTCCGAAGATGACCATGGGCGGGAGCAGGGCGATGGCGGTGTACTGCGAGATCACGGCGAAGGCCGTGATGGGGTTGACGCCGCGCAGGTAGTGGCGGACGGAGAGGGCGTAGCAGGCGTAGAGGAGGCCGGAGCCGATGGAGAGGGCGATGCCGAGCGTCTCGTGGCCGCCGGCGGGGGCGCCGGTGCGCAGGCCCTCATCCTTGAGGAGGATGGTGCCCGAGGTCCCCAGGATGACCACGGCCACGCCGGCGAGGAAGCCGGGGCGCCGGACGATGCGCCGCTCGGAGGCGAAGAGCAGGGCCGCGCCGGCGGTGACGAAGACGATCTGGACGCGGAGCGAGAAGGTCATGAGGCCGGGCCCGACGTGGTAGGGGGCGATGGCGAAGGCCGCCTGGCCGAGGGCGTTGAAGAGGCTGGGAACCAGGGCCGCGCTCCAGAGCCACGGGGGGAGCGTGCCGCGGCGGAGGGCCAGCACGATGGCCGGGGCCCAGATGGCGGCGGCGAAGGCGTAGCGCCAGCCGTTGGCGGTCCATCCGTCGATGTAGCCGGTGAAGAACCGGAGGAACAGCGGGATGGAGGACCAGCCCAGGAGCGTGAGGACCACGGTGGCGATCCCCGCGAACGCGGCGGGCGGGGCGGGTGATCGCGGGGCGGGCATGGGGAGCCGATGGTAGCCGGGGGCCCGCCCCCGTCCGCGTGCGCCCGCCCGGGTACTGGTAGCGATTGAATCCGCAGATTCTGTGCCGCCGGGCCTATTCCGCGAGCGCCTCAGGCGGGAGGTGGAACGTGGCCGCGATGTGGGCGAGTGTCGGCGGATACACCGTGGCCGTGTCCCCCCGGTAGCGCAGCGTGTAGTAGCCGGGCGTTCCGAGTCCCATCATGACCTTGCGAAAAGTCCGCGTACCCGCCGGCGCGTCCCATTCCATGTCCTCATGGATGCCGTGGTCGCCGAGCCTGTTGCGCATCTCGGCGTAGGTCATCGCACGAAGCCCTAGGCGACCAAGCGGAGTTCAGGCCGCTTCGGCCATGACGTAGTGAATCTTGACGCTCTTGTGCTGGCACGCCGCTGGCAGCAGATGCCCGTCCATCTCAACAAGCATCTCGCCCTTCTCGCGGCCCGTCATCACCTTGCGCCGAAGTTCCTCAGAGACTGGCCGGAACAGGTCCGTCAACTCGGGGTCCTTGGCGCAGGCGTACAGCATTTGGCCCTTGACGACTTCTTGAATGTCGCCAGCGACCTCCCACAGGTCGGGACCCGAAGTCACCAGGTCCAGCTCAACACAGCGAGCGACCCAGCAGTCGTGTTCGCGGTACAGCAGAACGTTCAGCCTAATGGTGTCCGGCATGGTCATTTTTGTCCATCCCTCCAAAGAGGGGGGGGTCTTCTAGGCGCGATCGTACCACGAAGCCAGCGGCCACAAGACTGAAATCGGCCTTATCGGGGGGTCTGAGGCCAGAATTCGGGGTGGACGGGTGGCCGGATGGTCTGTTTATGCCGAGCGGTCACGGGACCCGTACGGTCCACGCTTGTACCGGCCCGCCTCTACCGCCGCCCGCTCGGCCGCCTCTAGCAGCCCCACCAGATCGTCCGCCGTCCAGACCCGGTCCGCCACCTTGAGTGCCATCGCCGGGGTCCGGCCGTCAAGGGTCATGTGCGGGCGGCACCAGTTGTAGAACGCCGCGTGAAGGGCGAAGGCGCACATCATGTTGTCGAACTTTTTGGAGTGGGCGTTGGTCTTGCGGGTCCAGCGCCGCTGGGTCATGCGGAGCGTGAGGTTGGCCCGCTCGACTCGGGATGTCCCGGCCCGCTCGACACGCGGCGAGCCGAACACGGACTTTTTCGTACAGCCCGTGCAGATCGTCTCGTGCCGTCCCGGTGCGGTTTCGATGGTCTGGTAGGATTTGTGAACGGCGGTGTAGTCCACCCGCGACTCAAAGGCATTGAACACCGCCTCCCGGTACGCCCCTAGCGCGTCCGTCGTCAAATCGACCCGCCCGTAGACGCGCGACGCCAGATCGTCCATGAGGGCCGCGGCGTGTGCGGCATCGCGGTCGCCCATCGTCCACGAGAGAATCGCCTTTGTGCGCCGACAGACCGCGTACCAGGTCCACACATCGCCCGCGCTCTCGGGAGCGGCCTTGGCGCGGGGGAGCGTGCGCGCCTTGCAGTGATTGAACCCGTGGATTTCGTCGGCCTCGATTTCCGGGCAGTAGAGCCCGCGAAGCGCCGCGTCCTCATGCGCCGCGCACACACTGCCGAGCGCGACCAGCAACCGGAGAACCGTCGTCTTGGCTATCCCGGTCATGCGCACGGTGGACGCGATCGAGCAGCCCTCACAGAGGGCCCGGACAACTGAAACGCGCTGCGGACAGGTAAGGCGTTGCATGGACTTATTATGGCCAATGAAAGAGTCTGTGTCAAGTGATTTGACGATGGGGTTTTTATGGCTATATTTCTGCCATGAAGACTGGGCGCCCCAAGAAGCCGAAGCGCGACCGACGCACGAACATCCTCCGGGTCTGCCTAACGGAAAACGAGCGGCGGTCCGTGAACACGGCTGCCGCCGAGGCCGGATTTGACGTTTCTGCCTGGGCCCGCGTGGTCTTGCTAGAAACTGTGCGAATGAGAGTGGAGGACGGGCTACCACCGGACCGACTCTAGTGCTAACATGTGGCCGAAAGAAAAAGGCTGGGACGGGGTCTGGTACACCCCGCCCAGCCAGTCCCGACTACTCGCTGATCTGCGCTGAGCACCGAAGCACTAAGCGCAACCAGTCGAGTAGCCACGAAGGGACGGAGGACGCCGTGGTCTCGGCCATGGCTCACCTCCGCGAAGTAGGGCCGGGGTCTGGGAGTCCTCACAACTCAATGGCCAGACCCCGGCCGCAGTAGGAACGCCCTTCGTCCGTCGTGGTGGGCGTTCACCAGAACTAGTCAGATCATGCGGACGCTTCCTTGGTGCGCCACTGGAAGCGGCGCTTGAATTCTGGATCGGGGCGACTCTCGAACCGCGCCGCGTACTTCTTCAGCACTTGCCCCAGCTGCACCTTTGAGAGCCCGGTCGCCTCTCGGAGCGCCGGGGTGCTTAGCCAGGGCTTCGCCCTCAAGGCCTCTGCCACACGCTCGACCCGCCCGCTGGCCTTGACCGGGCGCTCCCGCTCCCGCCGTCGGACGCGGACGATTACTCCGTTGCGAGCCGGGGCCGGGTCCGCAGTCGGGCCGCTCTTGCCGCCGAAATGCTCTGTCAGGGCCGCGTGGATCATCCGTGCCAGGGTCGGGTCCGCCTGGACCACCTGCTCCAGAACGTGCAGAATCTCGGCCCTTTTCTGCATCTTTTTGGCGAGGTTGGCTACGGGGGATGGCATAAGAACTCCGCGACTCTGAACCATTGTACTGTTCCTTCGGCTGGGGTGGTTGGTTTGCCAACCGGAATTTCCATCCCATTGGGGTGGACTTTTTGAAAAGCGACCCCGTACCATCGCGGTAGCGATGTACGGGGTTGCAAATCCCCGGAATTCAGGCCTTTTTCCTCCCCAAACTTTTTCGTTCGGTGCGTGCCGCGATGCTGTCGATAGCGGCCTTCGCGGCCACGTTGACATCGACGGTGGCGGGATTCCGGGGTTTCGCGGGGCGCTTCCTGCGCGCGGGCTTCTGCTTCATGGGAGAAGCGTACCCGCTCCGCCCTCCCCGTCCGGCCGGATCAAGCTGGGGCCGCTTCTATTCGCTACCAGTGCCCCCGCCCGGCGCCGCCCGGCGTGTGCTACGGCCCCGGGCGGGGCACCGCGCGGTAGAGGCCCTCCTCCCCGGCGCGGCCGAGCTCCTGGTAGTCGAACTCCGCGGGGAGGACATCGCGGACGCCCTGGAAGAAGAGCGTCCCGCGGGCCGCCTGGTCGGTCGCGCGCTGTTTCGGCAGTTGGCGGGCGCCGACGGAGTAGGTCTTGCCCCAGACGTTGTAGTTCCACTGGCCGGGGTACATCTCGCGGAGGTCGGGGCCGAAGCGGTTGGCGGTCCACCAGTCGGCGAAGACCAGGGCGAAGACGGGGGACGATGAGGGGTAAGCGCAGGCGAGGACGCCGCCCTCGGCGCGGGCGGTCCTCAGGGAGAGGGCGTGGAGGGCGAGGCGCGCGGTGGATTGCTCGCGCTGGTCCGCGAGGCGGCGCTCGAGACGGATGCCGAGCCATGCGGCGTAGCCGAGCATGAGGACGAGAGCGGCGGCCGAGGCGCGGCGGCGGATGGCCGGGGGGTACGCGGCGCTGAGGAGGGCATGGCCGAGCGCGATGTTGAGGCCCAGGAGCATGAGGGCGGGGAGCAGGTAGCGGTCGCCGGCATGTTTCGCCACGAGGAGGTACTGGAGGACCTGGACGAGGGCGACGAGGCCGAGCGTGCCGGCGATCGCCCGCTCGCGCGGGGGGAGCGATCGCCAGCGGCCGGAGCGCCCGAGGTGCACGAGGAGCGCTGCGCTGATCGCGGCCGCGATGATGGCGGCGGGCTCCTCGCGGATCATCCGCCACAGGTCGCCGGCGTAGCGGGAGGGGTTGACGATCGCGTGGCCCTCGGAGCGCCCGTAGACGCCGTCGTTGGCGGCGAGGCGCCCGAACCAGCCGAGGAGGCGCTCGTGCTGGCCGAGGATCGGGGCGACGGCGACGACGAACGCGAGCGCCGAGACCGCGGCGTAGGCGGCCACCCGTCCGCGCGTGGCCAGGGCCCGCAGGGGCACGAGCAGGAGCGGGATGAACGTGACCTTCGTGGCGACCCCGACGCCGGCGATGATGCCCGCGAGGGCGACGAAGCGTCCGGGCGCGCCCGGGCCGCGGGCGAGGCGCAGGGTGATGCAGGCCGTCAGCAGGGAGAGGGTCATCACCAGCGGCTCGGGGCTGACGCGCCAGAGGGAGAGCAGACCGATCATGGAGAGGAGCGACGCCCCCTGGGCCGCGAGCGCGGCCCCGAGGCCGCCCGTGAGTTCCCTGGCGCGGAGACCGAGCAGGTAGAGAGCGCCGGCGAAGAGCAGGCGCAGGCAGACGCTGATCGCGGTGAGCGCCGACTCGGGGTCGCGGAGGATGCCCTCGCGCAGCGGCCCATCGCCGGCGGGGCCGAGGCCGAGGTGGTGGCGGGCGAGGAGCACGGCCGCGCCCAGTTCCTGGAGGGGTGTGCCGGGGTGGTCGATGTGGCGCGGGGCGTGGCCCTCGGCGAGCATGAGAGAGTTGAGCAGGTAGTGGTAGTCGGGGTCGTAGTAGGCGGCGACGGCGCGGGCCTGGACGGACCAGGCGACCCAGGCGCTGACGGCCAGGGCGAGCAGCGGGATGAGGGCGAGCGCGAGCGCGGGCGCAGCGCGGGAACGGGAGGGAGGGGATGGCGCGGCGGGGGCGTTCAAGGCGGGCATTATTCACGCGCCCGACATTCGCCTCCCGCGGGGCCGACTAGGCCGCGAAGACATCCGCGTGCCGCCTGGGGTCCGTAGTCAATCGTCTCCGAGTTGAGCAACCGTAAGAACTCTTTGAAGTCTCTCGGTAGCGGCGCTGCCATAGGCCATCCGTCGGAGGTACTCCAGGGCGCTCATCCGCTCTTCGGCGGTCTTGTCGGCCCAGTATGCGCCATCGTCGTCCTGCTCGGCAAGCGGCACCACGGAGAAGGCGGTGCGGTCGAGGCGGTATTCCGGCCGGGGTTCGGGCGCGCTCAAGGACAAGTATAGGGTCAGCCCTCTACTCTGTCCGTTCCATGGAGCGGCCGTCGGTGCGATCGATCCACGTTTCGTGCCTCACGGCGTCCCAGGCGCCGGTGATCGGCGTTGTCGTGCGGATGCCCCCTCCCAGTCGCTGGTCCTGCGTGCTCAGGTGGGACGTCAGGTCTCATGTTGTTGAGGAGGGTGCCTGGACCACCTTACGCCTCAAGCAGCGCGTGTGCCGGCTCTCGCCCGACGGCGAGTTTCTGTTGTACAACGCGGGGGGCCCTCTGAAGGGGCCGTTCTCGCGGGAGTCGGGCGGGGCGGTGGCGATTTCCAGGCTGCCGTGGCTTGCTGCCCTGACCGACATCAGGCCCGCCTCGATCATGGGCGGCGGTCCCAGCCGCCATGCGCTTTCGCGGGGTGAGCAGGACGAACTCTGGAGGCGCTTCAAGGATGCGCCGTGGCACTACATGGAGCGGAACTGGCGCGCCCATCTCGGCCACCGGTGGCAGCGCCTCAACAGCACAGGGGGCTACGGCCCCGAAGCGATCCCCTGGTTGGGGGACCGGCGGGCGCGCCGAGTGGCGACGGCCGTGGTGCCAAAGAAGAACTTGCGCCTGGTCGCCGTCTCGGATCGGCGTCGTCTCAACGACAGCACGAACGATACTCTTCGCTTCTTCCTTGAGTCGGGCGAAGGCGATTCGCGACGACTGCGGGAGATCGATGGCGTCACCTGGGCGCACCCGACTGATGAGGGTGGGATCGCCGTCGCGACCTTCACCGGACACCTGCAGCACCTGCGGCCCGGCAGCGAAGGAAGCGCGACGGCCAAGCTCCGCATCGACCAGGACCACAACCTCTGCAAACTCAGGCGGCGCGCGGGGCCGGCCCCGCGATGGGCGATGGCACCTCTGGGGGCCCGCCGTTCTCGATGAGTCGCGTCGTGGTCGTAACTGAGGGCGACACGCCCCGGCTCCCGCGCGTGCCTCACGCCCCGATGACCTCAGCCTGCCGCCGCGGGTCCGTCCGCGCGATGATCTCGCTCACGCCCTTCTGGTTGAACCCCTTGTACCCGTCGTTCCGCTCGAGGTTCTCCAGGTGCGAGCCGATGGCCCCCTGGGCGCGGAACTGCGCGGCCTGGGCGGGGGTGATCTGGCCCAGCTCCAGCAGGCGCGCGATCCGCCGCTCCGCCACCGGCCAGCGCTCGCCCGCCGTGAAGGCCTGCTTCAGGAACGGGAAGTCGGTGAAGGGCGCCATCGTCTCGATGTGCGCGGCCTCGAGCTGGTCCACCAGCGCATCGTGGCGGAACTGGCACTCCAGGTGGTGCATCCCCGCCTGCAGGATGCTCTCGCCGTGCAGGCCGCACCAGAGGCCGACGGTGCCCAGCTCCTTGCGGGCCTCCAGCGGCTCGTGGGCGAAGTTGCCGGTGATCTCATCCGGGGAGAGGTCCACATCGGCGAAGATGACGATGCCGGCCTCGGGCTGCTCCAGCACCTGGGCGCCCCATCCGGCCTCCTCGCCCGCGTAGAACCGTTCGCGGGCCTGGAAGCCGAGCTTCTCGAAGAGGGCGACGGTGTGCGTGAACCACTGGCGGCCGCTGCGGTAGGTGTGGTGGTCGTGGTTGGCCCAACCGAGCCCGAGCTTGTCCTGGCGGGCCTTCTGGGTCTGGGCGGCGCGGTTGCGGCGCTGCCAGAACTCGCGCTCGCCGGCGAAGAAGAGGTCGCAGGCGAGGTCGGGGCCGAGGTCGGCGATGGCGGCATCGACCAGCAGGTGCAGGTGATCGAACCCGTGGACATCGTCGGGGAAGTCGCGCCGGCGGCGGCGGAAGGCCTCTGAGTGCTTCAGGATCAGCGGGGGGCGGTCGGGGTCGGGCTTGGGGACGGTGAAGCCGCGGTAGCCGTGGCGCTCGATGACCCAGAGCTCGGACATAGGCGGGACGCCTGTGCCACCGGGACCCGCCACAGGCTGGGCGCCCGTGCCACCGGGGTCCGAGGCGACGAAGGCGCGGGCCCGGCGCATCGGCGAGAGGGGCTCGCCCTCGACATTGTCGTCGGCCGTACCGGGGTCATCCGCGATGCTCCACGCGGCGAGGAAATCCACCACCGACTCGACCTTCACGAACACGCGGGCCACGGGCTTCGCATCCAGCACGATCGTGGGGAACATCGCCCCCGCGTGCACGAAGCACTCGGGCGCGCCGGCCATCGCCCGCCGCTCGAAGCCCACATCCAGCAGTCGGGCCCGCAGCGCCGTGTCCCGCGGCCACTGAATCGTGTCCACCCAGTCGCCGAAGCGGGTGGCGGTGTCGTGCTCCATGCGGCGGGCCAGCGTGGCCGCGCCGGGGCAGCGGGCGAGGAAGCCGCTCAGCAGCTCGTTGACGAGCGCCTGGGCCTCGGGCTGGGGCTTCCAGTCGAAGCGGGTGAAGGACTCGAGGCCTGGGGCGCTCGTCATGGGGGCTCCGGGGGTCGGTAGGTCGGCTCTCCGAGCCGATGCCGGGTGGCATGGGCAAGCCGTCTTCGGCCTGCCCGTGCGAAGGACAGTGGAGCGGAGGGGATTCGAACCCCCGACCCCTAGCTTGCAAAGCTAGTGCTCTACCAGTTGAGCTACCGCCCCGGCGGGGAAGGGAATAGTACGGCGATGCCGCGGCCCGCTCGTGCGGCGGCCGATGGGGATGTGCGAGCGAGTTCTCGCCCTCTTGTCGGGCCGGGATTCCCCGGCTATGCTGTGATTTGTAGCTAAGGCTACATTTGACCGATAGGAGCCCCATGAGCACCCCTCCACGTTTCCTGTGGACCCTCGCAAGCCTCCCCGTGCTCGCGGCCCTGCTCGCCCTCGCGGCCTGCGACCGCCGCCCGCCCGCCCCGCAGGGCAGCGCCACGGGGACGCCCTACAAAGTCGTCACGACCGTCGCGATGGTCACCGACATCGTCCGCGAGGTCGCCGGGCCGCGGGCCCAGGTGACCGGGCTGCTGGGCGAGGGCGTGGACCCGCACCTCTACAAGCCGACCCGCTCCGACATCGCGGCGCTCATGCAGGCGGATGTGGTCTTCTACAACGGCCTGATGCTGGAGGGGAAGATGGCGGACACGCTGGTCCGCGTCGCCAGCAGTGGGCGAAAGGTCCACGCGGTGACCGAGGCGCTCGCCCCCGAGGACCTGCTGGAGCCCGAGGAGTTCGCGGGCCACTACGACCCGCACGTCTGGATGGACCCTGTGGCGTGGGCCAAGGCGGCGGGGGTGGTCCGCGACAAGCTGATCGAGCACGACCCGGCGGGGGCGGAGGGCTACCGCGAGCGGGCGGCGGCGTACCTGGGCCGGCTCGGGGCGCTGCACGAGTACGTGGCCCGGGTGAGCGCGACGGTCCCGGAGGCGTCGCGCGTCCTGGTGAGCGCTCACGACGCCTTCGGCTACTTCGGCCGGCGCTACGGCTACGAGGTGGTCGGCATCCAGGGGATCAGCACCGAGTCGGAGGCCGGCGTCCGCGATATCGAACGGCTGGTGGAACTGCTGGTCTCGCGCAGGGTCGCGGCCGTCTTTGTCGAAACGACGGTCTCGGAGCGGAACATCCGGGCCCTGATCGCCGGGGCCGCGGCCAGGGGGCACACGGTGACGATCGGCGGCGCCCTGTTCTCCGACGCGATGGGGGCCCCGGGGACGTACGAGGGCACGTACGTGGGCATGATCGATCACAACGCGACCACGATCGTCCGCGCCCTGGGCGGGCAGGCGCCGGAGCGCGGCCATGAGGGCAAGCTCGCGTCGGCCGGCGCTGCCCGCGCTCCCGCCCCGGCCGCCGCCCCCGCGGGGACGGGCCGATGACCCTGCTCTCGCACCCGCGCAGCGCTGAGCCCAGGTCGCTCGCGGACCGCCCCGAGCACTCGGCCTCCAGCCCGCTCTCCATCCACTCGATGACGGTCGCCTACCAGCGGCGCCCGGTCCTCTGGGATATCGACTACGACGCCCCGGAGCGGTCGCTCATCGCCGTCGTGGGCCCCAACGGCGCCGGCAAGACCACGCTCATCAAGGCCTGCCTCGGCCTGATGCCGGCGGCGTCCGGGCGCGTCGAGTTCTGGGGCAAACCCTACCGCCAGCAGCGGCGGCTCATCGGCTACGTGCCGCAGCGCGAGAGCGTGGACTGGGACTTCCCCGTCTCCGCGCTCGACGTGGTCGCGATGGGGCGCTACGGCATGATCGGCTGGTGCCGGCCCGTCTCGCGCCGGCACACGCGGGCGGCGCTGGAGTGCCTGGGCCGGGTGGGCATGGCCGACTTCGCGCACCGGCAGATCAACCAGCTCTCCGGGGGCCAGCAGCAGCGGGTCTTCCTCGCCCGCGCCCTGGCGCAGGAGGCCCGGCTCTATTTCATGGATGAGCCCTTCGCGGGCGTGGATGCCACCACCGAGCAGGCGATCGTCGAGGTCCTCCGCCGGCTCCGCGAGGGCGGGTGCACCGTCATCTGCGTCCACCACGACCTGCAGACCGTCCCCGAGTACTTCGACCACGTGATCCTGCTCAACACCCGCATCGTGGCCGCGGGGCCGGTGGGAGAGGTGTTCACCCGCGAGAACCTGCACCGGACCTACGGCGGCCGGCTCACGCTCCTGGAAGAGGCGGCCGAGGCGGTGGCCCGCACGGAGAAGCCCTGAACGGCGCCGGCCATTCACCGCCGCCCATGACCGCCCTCCTCGCCCAGTCGATCACCGACGTCAGCATCGAGTGGCCATCGCTCGGCGAGATCGCGCGGGCGCTCACCTTCCGCGCGGGGCACAACACGACCGTCGTCATTTTCTCCGCCCTCCTGCTCGGCGTGGCCTCCGGGATGATCGGCAGCTTCGCCCTGCTGCGCAAGCGGGCGATGATGAGCGATGCGCTGGCCCACTGCACGCTCCCGGGCATCGCGCTGGCCTTCCTCGCCTTCACCTGGCTGGGGCGCGAGGGGCGGTCGCTGCCGGTCCTCCTCGGGGGCGCCGCGATCACCGGCATCCTGGGCGTGCTCGCGGTCCAGGCGATCATCCGCCACAGCCGCCTGCGAGAGGATGCCGCCATCGGCGCGGTGCTCTCGGTCTTCTTCGGCGCGGGCGTCGTCCTGCTCAGCTACATCCAGGGGCTCAGCGTCGGCAACCAGGGCGGGCTCCAGCACTTCATCCTCGGCCAGACCGCGGCCATGCAGACCCACGACGCCCAGCTCATCGGGGCCTGCGCCGTGGGCGTGCTCGTCATCCTCCTCCTGCTCTTCAAGGAGTTCCGCGTCGTCTGCTTCGACGACCGCTTCGCCCGCGTCGCCGGGGTCCCGGTCGGCCTCATGGACCTGGCCATGATGGCCCTCGTCGTCGTCGTCACCGTGATCGGCCTGCAGGCGGTGGGGCTGGTGCTGATCGTGGCCCTGCTCATCATCCCCGCGGCCGCGGCGCGGTTCTGGACCGAGCGGCTGACGGTGATGGTCTGGCTGGCGGGCGTGCTCGGCGGCCTCGCCGGCTACCTCGGCGCGGCTGCATCGTCGCTCCTGCCACGCCTGCCCGCCGGGGCGGTGATCGTCCTCACGGCCGGCGCGATCTTCCTCTTCAGCCTGCTCTTCGCCCCGCGCCGGGGCGTGCTGGCGGCGGGGGCGAGGCTGGCCCGGCTGCGGCTGCACGTCGCCACCGACCACCTGCTGCGCACGATGTACGAAGAGGCGGAGCGGGCGGGCGCCGACCCGACGGCGGCCCGCATCCCGGGCCGGGCGCTGGCACGCGCCCACGGCTGGTCGCCGCTCGCGGCGGGCGCCCTCACCCGCCTGCTCCACCTGCGCGGCCTGGTCCGCGCGGCCTCCGGGGCCGTCTCGCTCACGCCGCGCGGGCTGCGCGAGGCCGCCCGTCTCACCCGCAACCATCGCCTCTGGGAGGAGTACCTCGTCACGCACGCCGAGTTCGCCGCCTCGCACGTGGACCACACCGCCGACCTGGTCGAGCACATCCTCGCCGGCGACCTCGTGCAGCGCCTGGAGGCGGCCCTCCGCGCCCGCGGCCAGCTCCCCCCCGCCGCGCCGCCGCCGAGCATCCACCCGATCGCCCCGGCCGGGGGGGCCGCATGAGCAACGCGGCCTACCAGTTCCTCTCGCAGGACCTGCCGGCCTGCCTCACGGCGGTCTTCGCGGTGCTCGCCTGCGCGCTGCTCGGCAACTTCCTCGTGCTTCGCCGCCTCAGCCTCATGGGCGACGCCATCTCGCACAGCGTGCTGCCGGGGCTGGTGGCGGGGTTCCTGGTCGTCGGGTCCCGCGGGCGGCTGCCGATGTTCCTCGGCGCGGGCGCGGCGGGGGTGGTCACCGTGGTGCTCGTCGAGGCCGTCCGCAAGCTCGGGCGGCTGGAGGCCGGCGCGGCCATGGGAGCCGTCTTCGCGGTGATGTTCGCCCTCGGTGTCCTGCTGATCGAACAGGTCGGTGCACGGGGCGTGGACCTCGATCCCGACTGCGTCTTCAACGGACAGCTCGAGAACATCCTCTGGCTCTTCCCCCGCGAGGCCCCCTCTCCCTTGACTCGCGCGGCGCTGGAGAAGCTCCCGCCCGAACTCTGGACTACCGGCGCCCTGGCCATCGTCGCCGCCCTCTTCGTCTCGGTCTTCTTCAAGGAGCTCCGGATCACGTCCTTCGACCCCGCGCTTGCTACGTCGCTTGGGATCAGCGCCCGCGCGATGCACTTCGCCCTCATGCTCCTGGTGGCCGCGGCGGTCGTCGCCTCCTTCGAGGCGGTCGGGTCCATCCTCGTCATCGCCATGCTCATCTGCCCGCCCGCGACCGCCCGCCTCCTCACCGACCGCCTCTCCACCCAGGTCTGGCTCAGCGCCATCATCGCGGTGCTGGTCGCGGTGGGGGGGTACACCCTGGCCGCCACCGCCCCCGTCTGGCTGAACGCCCCCCGTGCCCTCAGCGCGGCGGGGATGATGACCGTCCTTGCTGGCGTGTTCATGGCCGCGGCCATCCTCGGCTCGCCCGGGCACGGCGTCATCGCCCGCGCCCTCCGCCACCGCCGCCTTGCCGCCGATATCGCCCGGGAGGACCTGCTCGCCCTCCTCTACCGCCTTCACGAGCTCGGCCGGCCCGCTGCCTCCGGCTCGCTCACCGGCGATCCCTCGCGCAGGCGCGCCCTGGGCGGGGCGCTGGCCGCGGGGGAGGTTTCCGAGGTTGGGACCGCCCTCCGCCTCACCGATTCCGGGCTCGCCCGGGCCCGCTCGATCATCCGCGCCCACCGCCTCTGGGAGGACTACCTCGTCCGGCAGGCCGGCTTTCGCCCGGACCACGTCCACGAGCGTGCCGAGGCCCTCGAGCACCTCACCGGCACGGGCCTCTCGGACCGTCTCGCCGAGGGGTCACCCGGGGTTACGGACCCCCACGGCAGGGAGATCCCGCGGCCTCCGACCCTGCCCGGGTGATCCGACCGAGCCAGCCGACTACCACAGGCGGGGGGTCAGATCCCCAAAATCACAAGCGACAGACCCCTCCCCGAGATTTCGGGAACCGTGCGGCCTTGCGCTGGGTAGTGAATGAGGCTTCATTCACGGACTTATCGGTCCGTTACCGATGTCCAAAGGGCTTACCTGAACCCCCCAGGGCTCAGGAAGCGACCCGGGTCAACCGATGCTGCAAGCGATGGATCGTTGCGCTCGGAAGTACGGCCCCGCGTGCGCCAGACCCGCCGCGGCTTTGGTAGCCGCTCTCTCGCTGATCGGCGCTGCCCCCCTGCCCGCCGCCCCTCTGGATGAGGAGCCGGTCCAGCGGCTGCACGCCTCCGCCGAGCACGCGCCCCAGGCCGATCCGATCGCCCGCGGCGACGCCGCCGCGCGCGAGGGCGACCTCGCCAGCGCCGACGGGATCTACCGGGAGGCGTGGGAGTCGATGGCCTACCGCCAGCGGGCGACCGACGCCCTGCACCGGCTTCACCGCCACCCCTCCTTCACGCTGTCCGTGGATGAGGGCAATATCCGCCGGACGCTCGGCCAGCTGGGGAACGAGTTCGTCCGCTACGAGACGGCCCATTTCATCGTCCTCTCCGACTGCGCCCCGGACTGGAGCCGCCGGCGGGCCGAGCTGCTGGAGGAGACGCGCCGGGCCTTCTTCCGCATCACCGGGAAGATGAACCTCCCCGCGTACCCCCACCGCGAGAAGCTCGTCTGCATCCTCTTCAACGAGCACGGCAAGTACCGCTCCTTCGCCCGCGCCAACGACGGCCTCGCCGCCTCGTGGGTCGCCGGCTACTACGCCACCCAGAGCAACCGCATCGTCTTCTACAACGACGTCACCAGCCCCGCCACGGCCGCCGCCCGCGACCGGCTGCAGTCCAGCGAGCGGCGGATGAAGGAGTTCCGCGACCAGGCGGCCCGCGCCGAGGCCGAGCGGCACTCGGACCTCGCCCAGCGCCTCCACGCCTCGGCCGACGACATGGACAAGCAGATCCAGGCGCAACACGCCCAGCTGGGGCGGCACGCCGCGGCCTGCTCCACCGCCAAGACCATCCACGAGGCCATCCACCTGCTGGCGTTCAACACGGGGGCCCAGCTGCCCGACCGCGACTACCCATTCTGGCTCAGCGAGGGCTTCGCCACCGGCTTTGAGACCGAGGACGCCGCGGCCGCGTTCGGCCCGGACCGCTCGGGCGGGACGGAGCTGCGGCTGGAGCGGTTCCGCGAGATGTGCCGCCAGGGGAGGCTGCTTCCGCTGGAGGAGCTGATCGGCCTGGGCGAGGTCCCCGGGTGGGACGGCGACACGGCGGAGACGATGTACAGCCTCGGGCACGTCCTGTTCGCCCAGCTGTACCGGCAGAACCCGCAGCGCCTGGGGGAGTACATCCAGGCCTTCGGGCGCGAGTCCGCCGGCCGTCTCTCGCGCGAGCGGCAGATCCAGCTGTTCACGACCTACTTCGGCAGCGTGGACGCCGTCGAGCGTCGGCTCTCCCGCGCCGGCCGCTGAGGCTCACACCGCGTCGGCTACAGCGGTCCCCGCGCGCGGGCGCGGCGGAACCGGTATAACTACGCCTCCAACCCGGAGGCCCTATGCCCCTCCCCGTGCATCCCGCCGCCGCCTGCCTGCCCCTGCTCCTCGCGGGCCTGCCCGCCCTGGGCCAGGCGACCCCGTCGCACCAGCCGCCCCGGGGGGACCAGCCCACGCCGGCGCTCTCCCCCGCAGCGCCCGCCGCCGAGTCGCCGGTGCCGCCGGCGCGCCCGGTCAACTACTCGGTGGAGGCCCGGGCCGAGCTGAACCTGGCCGCGGACTTCGACAGCGGCGCGGGCGACATGACCGTGACCCGCGCCGGCGGGGCCTTCGGCGCGGCCATCCCGGCGGGGATGCGGGGCCAGATCGACGTCGGGGTGGATTACGAGTTCTCGCACTACAGCTTCTCGGAGACGGGGTCGCTGGTGGCGGGGGTGGCCAACCCGTGGGACGACATCCACCGGGTGGAGCTGTCGGTCCGCTACTCGCGGCAGCACTCGCAGCAGGTCTCATGGCTGGTGGGGGGTTCGCTGGGCGGCTCGGGCGAGGACGGGGCGGACGGGTCGGAGTCGCTCTTCGGCAGCGTGTTCGGGGGCGTGCGCTACGCGCTGAACCGGGAGGTCACCCTCGGCTTCGGGCTGGGCGTGCGGACGCGGATCGAGGACTCGCCGACCGTGTTCCCGCTCCCGCTGGTCACGTGGCAGATCAACGAGCGGTGGCGCCTGAGCACCACCGGGCGCCCGGGCGTCAGCCTGTCCTACACGCCGCTGGAGACGCTGAGCTTCCACGTGAGCGGGGCGTACGACATGCGGGACTTCCGCCTCGATGAGAACGGGCCGATCCCCGGGGGCGTGGGGCGGGAGACGCGGGTGCCGGTCACGATCGGCGTGACGCACACGCCGATCCCGCAGGTGGTGCTGATGGCGGAGGTTGGGGTGGCCTTCGCGCAGCGGCTGGAGGTGATGAACAGCGGGGGGGACGAGATCGCGGATGAGGACCTGGACCCGTCAGCCCTGCTGCGGGTGAGCTTCACGTACCGGTTCTGAACGCGGCTACGCGAGGACCTTGCGGAGGAACTGGCCGGTGTAGCTGGATTTGACGCGGGCGACTTCCTCCGGCGTTCCGGTGGCGACGACGGTGCCGCCCTTGTCGCCGCCCTCCGGGCCGAGGTCGATGATCCAGTCGGCGCGCTTGATGACGTCGAGGTTGTGCTCGATGACGACGACGGTGTTGCCGCCGTCGGCGAGGCGGTCGAAGACGCGGACGAGCTTGCGGATGTCCTCGAAGTGGAGGCCGGTGGTCGGCTCATCCAGGATGTAGAGGGTGTGGCCGAGGGGGGACATGGCCCGCTCGCGGAGGGTCGGGGTCCGGGTAGGCCGGCTCTCCGAGCCGATTCCGTTCCCCCCGCCGTCGGCCGCCTCGTTCCTGGCCTTCTGCGCGGCTTGGAGGGCGGCACGCACCTCTGGCTCCATCGTCGGCGCGTTCTTCGTGCCGCCGCCCTTGCCCAGCTCGGTGGCGAGCTTGACGCGCTGGGCCTCGCCGCCGGACAAGGTAGTGCTGGGCTGGCCGAGCTGGATGTAGTCGAGCCCGACGTCGTGGAGGCAGGCCACGAAGCGGCGGATGAGGGGGAAGTTCTCGAAGAAGCCCAGGGCCTCCTCGACGGTCATGTTCAGCACGTCGGAGATGCTCTTGCCGCGGTAGGTGACCTCGAGGGTCTCGCGGTTGTAGCGCTTGCCGGCGCAGACCTCGCACTCGACGTAGACGTCGGGGAGGAAGTGCATCTCGATCTTCTTGAGGCCCTGGCCCTGGCAGGCCTCGCAGCGCCCGCCGCCCTTGGCCGCGGAGACGTTGAAGGAGAAGCGCCCGGGCTGGTAGCCGCGGATCTTGGCCTCCTTGGTCTGGGCGAAGACCTTGCGGATGTCGTCGAAGATGCCGGTGTAGGTGGCGGGGTTGGATCGCGGGGTGCGGCCGATGGGGCTCTGGTCCACCTCGATGACGCGGTCGATGCGGGAGAGGCCGAGGAGCTTGTCGTGGTCGCCGGGCTTTTCGCGGGTGCCCAAGAGGTGCTTGCGGGCGGCGATGAGCAGAATGTCGTTGACGAGGGTGCTCTTGCCGGAGCCGGAGACGCCGGTGATGCAGACGAGGCCGCCGAGGGGGAAGGCGACGTCGACATCCTTCAGGTTGTTCTGGCGGGCGCCCTTGACGAGGACGGCGTTGCGTTCGCTGAGCTTGCGGCGCTTGGCGGGGATGTCGATCTTCCGGCGGCCGGAGAGGTAGTCGCCGGTGATGGAGCCGGGGGTGGCGATGAGATCGGCGACGGAGCCCTGGGCGACGACGCGCCCGCCGTGGATGCCGGGGCCGGGGCCGATGTCGAGCACGTGGTCGGCGGCCCGGATGGTGTCCTCGTCGTGCTCGACGACGAGGACGGTGTTGCCGATGTCGGTGAGGTGACGGAGGGTGCGGATGAGGCGCTCGTTGTCGCGCTGGTGGAGGCCGATGGTGGGCTCGTCGAGAACGTAGCAGGCGCCGACGAGGCCGGAGCCGACCTGGGTGGCGAGGCGGATGCGCTGGGCCTCGCCGCCGGAGAGGGTGCCGGTGCGGCGGTCGAGGGAGAGGTACTCGAGGCCGACGGAGGAGAGGAAGCGGAGGCGGGAGTTCACTTCCTTGAGGATGGGCTCGGCGATGTGGCGCTGCTCCTTGGTGAGCTTCAGGCCCTCGACGTACGCGATCGCGTCGGTGATCGTCAGCCGCGAGAACTCGGCGATGTTGAGGAAGCGGAGCCCTGTCTCGCTGTCTCGCTGTTTCGCTGTCCCGCTCGGCCGCGGCCTCCCGATCACGTTCTCCGACAGGGCCCGGCTCTCGTCAACCCGGTGCGTGCTCTCCAGCAGCACGTGGAGGGCCTCGATGCGGAGGCGGTCGCCGTGGCAGGCGGTGCAGGGCTTCTGGGAGAGGAAGGTGCCGAGGAACTCCTTGACGCCCTCGTTCTCGGTGCTGCCCCACCACTCGGTGATGTTGGGGATCACGCCCTCGAACTTGGCGCGGTAGCGGGCCTCATCCTCGGGGCGGGTGCCGCGGAGGAGGATGCGGCGGATCTCGGGGGCGAGGTCCCGCACGCACTGATTGAACGAGACGCCGAAGCCCTTGCAGAACTTCTTGAGCTTGCGGTTGAACCAGGCGCGGACGGGGCCGTTCTTGGCCCAGGCGACGACAGCGCCATCCTCGAGCGAGAGCTGGTCGTTGGGGATGACGAGGCTCTCGTCCATCTCGAGGAGCGTGCCGAGGCCGTGGCAGGTGGGGCAGGCGCCGTAGGGGGAGTTGAAGGAGAACAGGCGCGGGGAGAGCTCCTCGAGGGCGTACTCGGGGTTGTCGGGGTCGGCGAAGGTGGTGGAGAAGGCGGTGTCGGACCAGGCCGAAGGACCAGTGGCGCGGGCGTCCCGCCCGTGGTCTTCTGGGTTGCGGGTTGAAGACACAGGCGGGACGCCTGTGCCACCGGGAGCTTCGCGGCTGACGATGACCGCGCCGGTGCCGAGCTTGAGGGCGGTCTCGATGCTCTCGGCGAGGCGCTGCCGGGCGGTGGGCTCGGCCCGCAGGACGATGCGGTCGATGACCGCCTCGATGGTGTGCTTGTTGTAGCGGCCGAGGCCGAGGGGGTTCTCGCCGGGATCCTTGAGGACCTCGCGGAGGTCGACGATCGAGCCGTTGACGCGGGCGCGCTGCCAGCCCTGCTTCTGCAGGTCCTCGAGGACCTCGCGGTGGAAACCCTTCTTGCCGCGGATGACGGGGGCGAGGACCATGAGGCGCGAGCCCTCGGGCCAGGTCATCACGGTGTCGACAATCTGCGTGCTGGTGGTGGCGGAGATGGGGCGCCCGGAGCGCTCGAGGACGGCGCCGTCCTTCTTCACCTTGGTCGGGGCCCAGGAGCAGGGCGTGCCGCAGCGGGCGTAGAGGAGGCGGAGGTAGTCGTAGATCTCGGTGGTGGTCGCGACGGTCGATCGCGGGTTGGCGGAGGCGGAGCGCTGCTCGATGGCGATCGTGGGGGGGATGCCCTCGATCTCCTCGACGTCCGGCTTCTTCAGCTGCTCCAGGAACTGGCGGGCGTACGCGGAGAGGGACTCCATGTACTTGCGCTGGCCCTCGGCGAAGATGGTGTCGAAGGCCAGCGACGACTTGCCCGAGCCGGAGAGGCCGGTGATGACGACGAGGCGGTCGCGGGGGAGCTCGACGTCGATGTTCTTGAGGTTGTGCTCCTTGGCGCCGCGGACGCGGATGAGGCGGTCGGTGTTGAGGGACGCGGGGCGCGGGCGGGGGGCGGCCGGCGCGGCGGTGTGGGGCTTCTCTTTGCGTTCGCGCGCAGCGCGGCCATTGCCGGGGGCCTTGGGCTCGACGACCTCGGCGCGCACCTCAACCCGGACGGGCTCGGCGACCTGTGGAGCGGCTTGCGACCCGTTCCGGGAGCGGGGCTTGGGCATGCGCGGCGGACCCTCCGTGGCAGGTTCAGATGATAGCCGCGCGCGCGGCGGAGGTTGGGTCCTGTTCGGCCTTGGCCGCAGTCACCCGGCGAGCCAGACCCACACGCCGGAGGAGACGCAGAAGCCGGCCACGGCGGTCATCCAGACGGCGAGGGACCAGCCGACGATGCGCCGCGAGCGGCGGCGCTCCTCGCGGGGGCCCGGCTCAGTCAGGAGCGCGGCCATGCAGACGAGGGCGACGGGCACGGCCCATCCGACCAGCAGGCCGGTGGGCGCCCAGGCGCCGCTGCGGATCGCGGCCACGACGGGGAGGGACCCGGGATCATCGACCTGAGGCACCGGGGCGTGGCCGAGCGTGGCGGCCGCGAGGCCCCAGCAGGCCCATCCGAGGGCGACGTGGAGGACGGCGAGGCCGGTGAGGATGAGAAGGGCGCGGCGGAAGCGGATGTGGGCGCGGAGCTTGCGCGTGTCGCCGTCGTCCCAGGTCTCGGGGTCGGCGGGGTCGAAGGGGCGGCCGCACTCGGGGCAGAGGGTGGTGGCGAGGTCGAGGAGGGGGTAGTTGCAGCGGAGGCATCGCATAAGTCACGCCACTCGGACGAGTACTCGCGTGGACAGGTCTCCCTCGCTCTCGGAAGACTCAATCGAAGAAGAGCCATTGAATGATGGCGGAGTTTCGTAGCAGGAAAAACGCGGCGATCGAACACGCGAGGGTCACACCTGATATCACGCACAGGGTGCGCGAACGTCGTTCCTCCGCCGCGGTGCCCGGCATGAACCAGACGGTCGCGGTCAGGATGAGGAATCCGGGGGCGAACGCCATCGCCGCCATGGTCGCGAACATCCAGAGCGAACTGAGCAGCGGGACCAGGGGCACGCGGCCCGGGTCGTCGATCGACGGGCGGGGCGCGCGACCGAGCGTGACCGAGCCCAGGAACCAGCACGAGAACAGCAGCGCGTACGACAGCGGAGCGGGGAGCATGCAGAGCGCCACGGCGCGGTTCAGCCAGCGGCGCTCGCGACGGCGTCCCGCGCTGGGGCCGGGCTGATCGAAGGTCTCGGGATCGGCCGCGTCGAAGCCCCGCCCGCACTCGGGGCAGCGGCCGCTGGTGACGCCGGCGAGGGTGTAGCCGCAACTGAGGCACCGCATCGGGGCAGTCTACGGCCGCCGATGTCTTGCCCTATTGGCGAGGGGGCCGAGCCGGAGATCGGGCCCGAGGACCCAGAGGCCGTTGCCCCAGCCTGAGGGGCCGGCGCGCCGCCGAGTATGCTGGCCATGTGGTGACGTCCCGTCCAGGACGGCTCGAACGGTGCCCTGAGTGCGGGTGGGACACCGCTCAGCCGGCCCGCGCGGCCCGACCGGCGAGCCTGTGGTGGCGCCGGGTTGTGGCGACGGGCTGGGCGCTCGCCGTGGCTGGGGTCGTGGCGTGGCTCCTGGCGCGGGGTGCGCAATCGAACCGCTTCAGACTCAGCGACCCATTCCCGGCCATCGTGCCGCCCGTGCTCTCGCTGGACGATGTGCGGCGCACGGCCGAGGGGGGATCACCAATCCCTCCCATGGAGTTCATCGAACGGGTCCTTCAGGCGTGCGAGCCGGCTCGTCCCGACATACCGGGGACCATGGCGGTGGAGGTCGCGTTTGTGCCGCCCGCGGCGCGGCGGATCGAGTCGCGGGGCTTCGGCTGGCCGACGGACTGGATGCGACGGGACCGCCACTGTGTCTACGAGGACGCGGTACGCGGGACCGGACTCAAGCAGGCGAGGACCAACCCGGCAGGGCGGCCGCTGGGGATGCACGAGATTCCCTCGGATCCGCTCCTGATTCCTCCGATTCCCCGCTGGCGCTGGGAGGGTCGGCAACTCCTGTACCGCCCGCCGCCCGAGGAGACGGGTGGGGTTTTCACGAGCACCGCGATCAGCCCGCCGGCTCTGGCGGTTCCGGCGGCCGTCCTCCTTCTGCTCTGGTTTGCCACGGGCGCGCTCCAGTGGTACCTCCGCCGGCGAGGAGCCGGCGAACGTCGGCTGCGCGTGGTGCGGTTGCTGGTCATCGCGGGGGCGGCGCTGGTCATCGTCGGTCTCGCCAGCTTGCGCAGCGCCCCTCAGCCGCCGAGGGTCTGGGTCAGCACGAAAATGACGCAAGTCGGATTGCCGCCGGCACCGGTCTACTGGACGAGAGAAGGGTTTGCGCGGCTCTCGCTTCGGCGTCACGAGATCGAGCGGTTGCCCGCGGCGCCCGATGGGGCTCAGCGGCTCGCGAAGGAGATCATGCAGGCCGCGGGCGCAACTTCCGGCGCGCCGGATTCGCTGTATCTGGCGGTCGGAGGTGCCTCAGAGGCGATGCTCGATCAGTCGCTAAGCCGGACCACGGGGATCACGTACAGGTTCCCTGTCCTCAGCGTGAAAAGGGAGTATTACGTCCGCCGACCGGACTTCGGTCCTTCGGAGCCACTGGCGCATGCGCCCGGAGTGACGACCCGGGCGTTCCGGGGGCTCTTCTCCGTTGTGTTCCCCGGTGCGGACGCGAACCAGCCGACACTGGTCCTCAGCGCAAGCCTGGAGATGGTGGGCATGCTGCTGGTCGGGCTCTGGCTCGTGTGGCTGGCCGCGTGGTACCCGCTCGTCGGGGTTGCGCTCTGGCGTATCGCCCGCCGGGAAGCGCGCGGGCTCTGCCCGCGCTGCGGCTACCCGGTGGTGATGCCCGACCAGCCGCCCGCGACCTAGACCGCCGCCTTCCACCCGCTCCCGCACTCCGGGCAGCGGGGGGCGTCCGCGAGGCCGGTCATGTCGTAGCCGCAGACGGGGCAGACGCCGGCGTACCAGCGCTTGCGGCGCCTGGCGAGGGGGATGAGCCAGATGGCGGGGCCCAGGGCCCAGAGGCCGACGCCCCAGCAGATGGTGAGGGTCCAGAGGGTGCCCTCGCCGCAGTAGCAGTCGGTCTTGCGGCGGACCATGATGTCGAGGGGGATCACGGCCGCGGCCTCGACGACGGTGCCGGTGAAGAGCCAGGCGGCGACGCGGCCGAGGCGGTCGTCGGCGTGGCCGCGGCGGAGGAATCGGAGAAGCAGGGGGGTGGCGATCGCCCAGCTGACGAGGAGGGTGCCGACGATGGCTACGGCGAAGGCGCGATCGGGGGGCTCGGCGGCGCCGAAGTTGAGGATGAGGCTGTGGGCGACCCACGGGATGCCCATGGCCATGAGGCCGGCGCCGAACGCGGCGATGAAGAGGCTCACGCGGGCGGAGGCGCCCGTGCGGGAGCGGAAGAAGAGGGCGAGGGCGGTCAGGGCGGCGGGGGGCGCAGCGTAGATGAAAAAGCTGGCGGATTCGAGGTCGCCGATGAGGGGAAGCTCGGGGGTGAGCCAGTTGAGCTCGTCGAGGACGAGGAGGACGGCGAAGAGAGCGAAGGCGAGCATGATGCCGACGGCGGCGCCGGCGAGGGCGCAGCGCAGGGCGCGGGACCACCACCAGTCCACGGCACGGCTTCCGGGCTCGCGAACGGGGGCGAGGAAGGCGGCTTGGACGATCATGACGGCGCAGGCGAAACCCGCAAAGTGCCACTGGTAGGCGGATTCCGCCAGGAACCTGAAGACGCCGCTGCCAATCCCCCCGGCCGAGAGGGCTCCCCAGCCGACGAACGAAAGCGGGAGGATCACGGCCCAGTAGAGGGCCAGGAAGCGCCACTTGCTGATCGGGGGCTTGGGGGGGGTCATGGGGTGCTGTGCATTGTTACAGGGAGAAGGGAGGGAGTCGCAAGACAGTGCTGCCGGTCGGGCTGAAGACGGCCGCAGGACTCAGCGCACGTCGAACGTGGCCCTTTACGGTGGGCGATCAGTGAAGCCTCGGGCGCTACAGGCGATGCGCCAGGATGTGGATGGCGAGGTAGGCGAGTCCAAAGCAGGCGGCGTGGACGGCCCAGCGCTCCCATTCGCTGGGTCCTCCGTCGGACTGGGCGAGGCGGCGGGCGCGGCGGGCCCAGGCGAGCGTGAGGGGGAGGGGAGCGAGGCCGGCAATGAGGGCGGGCCAGAGGTCCCCGGCAGCCCCGAGGCGCGCGACGAGGCCCAGGCCGGCGACCAGGCCGGCGCCGAGGCCCAGGAGGGAGCCGAAGGCCAGGAGGGGCCACTGCTGCTGTTCGGCCCGCTGCTCGGTGAGGCCCGGGCGGAGGAGGCCGCTGCCGCCGGACATCATGTAGGTGGTGCCGCAGGTGGGGCAGCGGTTGTCGGGGAGGCCGCGCATGTTGGTCTTGCAGCGCTTGCAGAGGATGTCGTGGTCGCGGAGATACTCGGAGACCTCGGCGGCGATGCGGGCCTCTTCCTCGGGCGAGGGCGGGAGGGGGACCGGGCGGGCGCACTCGGGGCAGACGTTGGCCTCGAGGCCGCGCAGGTTGTAGCCGCAGCCGGGGCAGGGGAAGTCGCGTTCCGCGAGGAAGTCGTGGAGGGGGGTTCGTTGGTCGGGGCGCGGGGGCATGGCAGGTTGGCGGCGACCGTGTCGGCGGGCGTCAGGGGATTGTTGCGCACGCCGGGCGGGCGAGGGTCACGAGCACCCCTTCAGGGTGCGATCCCTGCGGCGGAGCTACCGGGGGTTTCGCTCGAAGACTCGCTCAACCCCCGGCTACTAACGTGCAGCCCTTCAGGCTGCTCAGGAGCCCCTCTTGGGGCTGCTCAGGAGCCGGCCGCCTCGACGCACAGGCTGAGCGCCGCCATCCGGGCGGCGACGCCGTGGGCGGTCTGCTGGAGGATGACGGAGCGGGCGCTGTCGGCGACCTCGCCGTCGATCTCCAGGCCGCGGTTCATGGGGCCGGGGTGCATGACGATGGCGCCGGGCTTCAGGCGCGCGGCCCGTTCGGTGGTGAGGCCGTAGAGCTCGCGGTACTCGCGGGGCGAGGCAATGCTGGAGCCGGCCGCGGCGGCGGGGGGGAGCCGGCCGCCGTCGGCGTGGGCGGCCGACGGGCCCGCGCCGTGGCGCTCGAACTGGATGCGGAGCATCATGACGGCGTCGGCCCGGGGGATGAGCTCGTCGATGTCCGGCGCCACCTCGCAGCCGAGGGCTGAGAGGGAGCGCGGCGCGAACGCGGGGGGGCCGGCTACGGCGACGCGCCCGCCCAGGAGCATCATCCCGGCGATGACCGACCTCGCGACCCGCGAGCTGGCCACATCGCCCACGATCGCCAGCGTCAGGCCCGACAGGTCGAAGCCGTCCAGCCGCCCGTGGGCCCCCGCGATCGTGTACAGGTCCAGCAGCCCCTGCGTCGGGTGCTCGTGCCTCCCGTCGCCCCCGTTGATGACGGGGCAGCGGACCGCCCCGGCGATCATGGCCGCGGCCCCGGCCTGGCGCGTCCGCACGACCATCGCCGAGACGCCCATGGACTCGACGACGCGGGCGGTGTCGATCAGGCTCTCGCCCTTCTTGACGCTGGACGTGGACGCCGAGAGGTCGCTGACCGTCCCCGAGAGGCGCTCGGCGGCGAGGGTGAAGCTCGTCCGCGTGCGCGTCGAGTCCTCGAAGAACATGGTGGCGACCAGCCGCCCCGCCAGGTGGCCGGTGCGCGTCGCCGGGTCGGTGGCGACGAGCGCGAGCTCGCGGGTGCGGGCGAGCAGGGCGAGGAGCTCGTCGCGCGAGAGGCCGCGGAGGCCGAGGAGGTCTTTGCGGCTCCAGGCGGGAACGGGGCTACGGGCGGGTTTGCGGGGGGTCGCCGTCATGGGGCGGGCGGCGGGCACGGGGGGATTGTAACGGGCGGCAGTGGCACAGGCGTCCCGCCTGTGGACGATGCAGTTCGCGGTGTTTCGCCACAGGCGGGACGCCTGTGCCACTGGATTCAGTAGGTCTTCCGCAGCCTCGCGCTCTGGATGCCGAGCTGGTCGCGGTATTTGGCCACCGTGCGCCGGGCGATCTCGATGCCCCGCTTCTTCAGCTCGTCCACGATCGCCTCGTCGGAGAGGGGCTTGCTCTTGTCCTCGGCCGCGATGACCTCGGAGAGGGCCGCCCGGACGGCGTCGTAGCTCATGTCCTCGCCGGAGTCGGTCGCCAGGCCGCCGGTGAAGAACTTCCGCAGGGGCACGACGCCCCGCGGCGTCTGCATCCACTTGTCGGAGACGGCCCGCGAGACGGTGGCGACGTGGATCCCCAGCTGCTCGGCGACCTGCGTCATCGGCAGGGGCTTGAGCGCCTGGGGCCCGTAGTCGAAGAACTCCCGCTGCGCCTCGACGACGACGCCGATCACCCGCAGGAGCGTGTGCTTCCGCTGGCCCACGGCGTCGATGAGCCACTGGGCGTTGCCCAGGTTGGTCTTGATGAACTCCCGGTCCTTCTTCGCGACCGCGCGGTTGCGGGCCATCTCCGCGTACTCGCGGTTGATCCGGAGGTTGGGCAGGCGCCGGTCGTTGAGGAAGGCCACGTAGCGGTCGGCCTCCTCGTCGTACTCGACGATCGCGTCGGGGATCACGCCGGGGTTGCTCTCGGAGACCAGCCGGCGCGCGGGGGCGAGGCTGAGCCGGCGCATCACCTCCAGGCCCGCCTTGAGCCCCTCCATCGGCAGGCCGCTCCTTTCCACGATCCGCGGCAGGCGGTTTTGCGTCAGGTCGTCGAGGTGGTCGGCGATGAGGCGGCGGGCCACCTCCAGCTTCCGCGGGTCCACCCCCGCCTCCGGGTCGTGCGCCATCGCCTCGACCTGCAGGAGCAGGCACTCGCGGGTGTCGCGTGCGGCGATGCCCGGCGGGTCCAGCACCGCCTGCACCTCCTTCAGCGCCCGCTCCAGCAGTTCCCGGGTAGGTCGGCTCTCCGAGCCGATACTCCCCGCCCCGACATTCGGCGCCCGCTCCGCGATCACCTCCAGCGGCGTCCGCAGGTAGCCGTCCTCCTCCACGAAGCCGAGGATGAGCTGGCCCGGCCCGCGCAGGTCCTCCGGCACCTCCGCCAGGCGCCACTGGTCCAGCAACTGGTCCGAGAGCGAGGCCGCCCGCGCCGGGGCCGCGGCCATGGCGTCCATCTTCGCGTCCCGCTCGCCGTCGAGGCGTGCGCGCGAGTAGGTGGGCTCGTACTCGTCGGTGGCGCCCTTAGAAGCCCGCGAGCCGGCGTCGGCGACGCCGTCTTCCACGGCATCGGGGTTGGCCTCCTCGAAGCTCTCGAGGCGCTCGAAGTCGGCGGTGCCGTGGGCCTCATCGACCTCCAGGGGTCGCTCGTTCTCCCGCGCCTCGCGCTCGTGCTCCTTCCGCTCCTCCTTGAGCTTGGGCCCGTCGCCCTCCTCCTCGGCGACCTCGAGCGTGACGTTGCTCTCCAGCTCCTGCTCGATCCGCTCCTCCAGCTCGGCGAGGGGCATCTGCAGGATCTCCATGGACTGGATCATCCTGGGGGCCAGCTTCATGTGCTGGCCGAGCTTCATGTGCTGGGAAGTGTCGAACCGCATTCGTGCCTTCGTGAGCCGGGGCGACCCCGCCCCGGGTTCTACTCCATCGACTGCCGATGCTGAACCGCATCGGCGAGAACGGCCTTGTTCGCGTACTCGAGCTGGCCGCCTGACGGGAGACCCCGCGCGAGCCGTGTGACCCTCAGGCCTCTCCTGCGTAACTCCTCCGCGAGGAACAGCCCCGTGCCGTCGCCCTCAACGGTGGGGTTGAGCCCCAGTACTACCTCCGTGATGGCCACGCCGCCCGCGTTGCCCTCGGGGTGCTCGACGCGGCGCAGGAGCGCGGCCACGGTCAGGTCCCCCGGCCCGATCCCCTCCAGGGGGCTGATGCGCCCCATCAGCACGTGGTACACGCCCCGCCACATGCCGGTCTGCTCCAGGGCGATCAGGTCCTTGGGCTGCTCGACCACCAGCACCGTCGCGTGCTCGCGCCGCGGGTCCTCGCAGATGGCGCAGCGGTCGCCGTCGGAGAGGTTGAAGCACACCGCGCAGTGGCGGACGTGCTCCTTCACATCCCGCACCGCCTGCGCCAGCCCCAGGGCCTCGCCGGGCGCGGCCTTCAGGATGTGGAACGCCAGCCGCTCCGCCGAGCGCCGCCCCACGCCCGGCAGCTTCGCGAACTCCTCGATCAGTCTCTGCACCGGCGCGGGATAGACCCGCGTCCCTTGGCTCTCTGAGCCGGTCTTCGGAGTACCCCGGCTCTCCGGGCCGGCGTTCTGGGTACCCCGGCTCTCCGAGCCGGTCCGTTTCTTCCCAGCGCCCGCCCCCGCCGCCCCCGGCGCCGGCGCACCGCCAGCCCGCGCCTCATCCTGAGCCCGGGTATCCGTACCCTGATCGGTCATCGCTGCATCCTACGCGCTGCCCGTTCCCATCTTCGTGCCCTTCGGGCCCCGGTGCAACTCTTCCGCCCCACCCTACCATCCCGCCATGAGCCCCCTTGCCCCCCGCGTCCGCCGCGCCCTCCTGCTTGCCATCGCCGGCGCTGCGCTCCTGGGCCTCGCCTACAAACCCGCCATCCACGCCAACCTCTTCCCCAAGAACTTCGGCGAGGTCGATCCCGGCAAGGTCTACCGTGCCGGCCAGCTCTCCCCCGCCCAGTTCCGTGCCATCCACGAGCGGCACGGCATCCGCACCATCATCGACCTGGGCTCCTTCGAGCCCGGCGACCCCGGCGAGGCCCGCAACCAGCGCACCGCCGACGCCCTGGGCATCCCCCGCTACGTCTTCGACCTCGAGGGCGACGCCACCGGCAACCCCAACTGGTACGTCCACACCCTGCGGATCATGACCGACCCGGCGAAGCAGCCGGTGCTGGTCCACTGCGGCGCCGGCTCCGAACGAACGAGCTGCGCGGTGATCCTCTACGACGCCCTTATCCACAACGCGCCCATCGACGAGGGCTACGCCGCGGCGTCCCGCTTCAAGCACGACCCCGCCCGCAACCCGCATCTCAAGGGAGTCCTGGACCGGCACGCCCAGGACATCCTCAACGCCGTGACCGACCGCACCCAGGTCAGGGACGCCGACCCGATCCCCGACCCCGCGCCGGCGAAGCCTCTTCAGCGCTGATCGCGAGCCCCTCGCGGCCTTCGCGCTGAAACGCCCGACCACTACACTCACGCTCGCGTGCGGCGCTCCCCCCTCATCCCCGCCCTCCTGCTCACGCTCGCGGCCTGCGCGGCGATCTACTTCCCCCTCCTCGGGCGCACCGGCCTCTCCCAGACCGAGGGCCACCGCGTGGCCCCCGCGTGGTCGATGCTCGAATCCGGCGACTGGCTCATCCCCCGCATGTTCGGCCAGGCCTACCTGCGCAAGCCGCCCGGCATGCCCTGGGCCATCGCCGCCGGCACCGCGCTCTTCGGCCACAACGAGTTTGCCGCCCGCCTCCCCTCCGCCCTCGCCATCACCGCCCTCGCCCTCTTCAACGCCCTCTTCGCCCACCGCTGGTTCGGCCCGGGGTACCCCGGGCGTACCCTCCTCGGCTCGCCCGTGCCGGGCGGCGCCGGCCCTCCGCCGTTTCCCGGTGTCTTCGGGTCCACCCTCGCCTCCCCCGCCCTCTGGGCCGGCCTCGCCACCGCCCTCACCCCCCTCTTCTGGCGATCCGGGCGCAGCGCCGAGATCGAGGCCCTCAACACCCTCGCCGCCGGCGCCGCCGTTCTCTGCCTGATCGATCTTCTCCTGCGGCCGGCGGCCGATCGGCGGCGATCGTCGCTGGCGGTTGCGCTCGGGGCGGGCGCGGCGCTCACCGCGGGCGCGCTCCTCAAAGGGCCCGCCGCGCTCCCCGCGGTCGCAGGCGCGGTCCTCGCCGCCTGCCTGCTTCAACGCTCGGCGCGGCCCCTCGCTCGCCCCGCACTCTGGCTGGCCCTCGCCATCGCCGCGGATGTTGCCGCGCTGGTGTACTGGCGGGTCCGCTCCGCCCTCGCCGCCACCGGCGAGACCCCGATCCTCCAGAGCCCAACCGAGTTCCTCTGGGGCTCAACCGCCTCGATCCTCGAGATCGTCAGGATGCCCCCGGCGGCCCTTTTCTCCGCGCTCCCTGCCAGCCTCGCCCTCGTCTTCCTCTTCTCCAGATCGGCCGACGCGGAAGCCGCGGGCGGCCCCATGCCCGCCGCCGCCTCTGACCGGGCCCGTGCCCTCGCCATCACCACCATGGTCGCCCTGGCGCTGCTTCTTCTGCTGGGCGTCCCCAACCCGCGCTACGCGATGCCCGCGCTGGGCTTCCTCCCCGTGCTTGCCGGGTGGCTTGCGCACCGTGCCACGGCTTCGCGGACGTCCTCGGCGGCAAGCCGTGCGTGGAACCCGCACCTCCGCCGCGCGGTGCCTCTCGCCACGCTTGCCCTCTTCGCCGCCGCCGGCCTCTACATCCTGAAGATCGAGCCCCGCCAGCGCGCCGGAAGCGGGCGCGAGGCCGGCCTCCGCCTCGCCGGGGCAATCGCCCGCGCCACCCTGCCGGACCGTGCGGCGATACCCGAGCTCTGGTCCGATCACCTCATCGAGGCACGCCCCGAGGTTCTGCTCTACGCGGAGCGTGAGCTGAGCCGCGCAGCCGCCTTGGCCGACGCCGGCGCCAGGCCGCGGGTGCTCTTCCGCTGGACCCCCGGCCTCTCAACAAGCCCCCGCCTGCCCCCGCCCGGCCATTTCCTGCTCCTCCGCACCGACGCCGACAGCGGCGAATCCGCCGCCTACGAGCGCGCCGGACTCATCCCGCGCCTCGAGCCTCTGGCGGAGGACGCCGTCCACAAATACGCCTTCACCCTCTACCGCATCCGCTGAGCGGGCTACTGGTCATGCCCCCGCGCCTGCGTCAGCTTGTGCCCCGCATCCCGCAGCGTCTTCTCCCGGCGGGCTTTCTCGAGGTCGGCCTCGACCATCATCCTGGCGAGCTCCTCGACGCTGGTTTTCGGCTTCCAGCCGAGGATGCGGGCCGCCTTGGACGCGTCGCCCAGGAGCAGGTCCACTTCCGCCGGCCGCAGGTACCGCGGGTCGAACTCGATGAAGTCCTTCGCCTCCAGCCCCGCGTGGCGGAAGGCCAGGTCGGCGAACTCGCGCACGCTGATCGTCCGCCCCGTGGCGATCACGTAGTCGTCGGGCCGCTCCTGCTGGAGCATGAGCCACATCCCCTCCACGTAGTCCCCCGCGAAGCCCCAGTCGCGCTTCGCCTCCAGGTTCCCCAGGAAGAGCTTCTTCTGCAGCCCCAGCTTGATCCGCCCCACCGCCCGCGTGATCTTGCGGGTCACGAAGGTCTCGCCCCGGCGCGGGCTCTCGTGGTTGAACAGGATCCCGCAGCTGGCGTGCAGCCCGTAGCTCTCGCGGTAGTTGACCGTGGCCCAGTGCGCCATCACCTTCGCCACCGCGTACGGCGACCGCGGGTAGAACGGCGTCGTCTCCTTCTGCGGCGTCTCCACCACCTTCCCGTACTGCTCGCTGCTGCTCGCCTGGTAGTAGCGGACCTGCTCCCCCGTGTCCTGCTGGTAGCTCCGCACCGCCTCCAGCATCTTGATCGTCCCCATCCCCACGCTCTCGGCCGTGTAGATGGGCATGTCGAAGCTGACGCGGACGTGGCTCTGGGCCCCGAGGTTGTACACCTCCGCCGGCCGCACGTCCTGCATGATCTTGGTCAGGCAGCTCGCGTCCGTCAGGTCCCCGTAGTGCAGCCGCAGCGCCGAGGCCGACCAGTGCGGGTCCTCGTAGACGTGGTCGATCCGGTTGGTGTTGAACGTCGAGGCCCGGCGCACGATCCCGTGCACCTCGTACCCCTTCGCCAGCAGGAACTCCGTCAGGTACGACCCGTCCTGCCCGGTGATGCCCGTGATCAATGCCCGCCGTGCGCTTGCCATGAGGACGGTTCCTGTCAATGGGGGTGGCCCCGGGAGGGGCCGATTCTAGAACGCCGGACCCGTCGGACACCCCGGGCGATTCCGCTTCCCTTCCGCGCGCGGCCGAGTACCCTGAGGCCCATGCCCCCGGAAGCCCACGCAAGGCCGTCCCGCCGTCCCGCCCGCGCGCCGCTCGGGGCGCTGGGCGTCCTCGGCGCGTGCCTCCTGTGCCCGCCGGCGTCGGCCCAGCCCGCGACCACCATCCCGCGCGCCGCGTACCAGGACCGCCTGCAGGCGATGTGGCTCGGCCAGTGCATCGCCAACTGGACCGGCCTGCGCACCGAGGGCTCGCGCACCGAGCCGCCCTTCTACACCGACGCCGACTGGGGCACCACGCCCCCCGGCGGCCAGCCCCTCACCTTCGTCCTCTCCCAGGACCCCTGGCTCGCCGACGACGACACCGACGTCGAGTACGTCTACCTCCACCTCATGGCGCAGGCCGGGCGCACCCAGCTCACGCCCGCCGAGGTCCGCGACGGCTGGCTCGCCCACACGCACCCGGACTGGGTCTGGGTCAGCAACCGGCGCGCCTACGACCTCATGCTCCGCGGCGTGCACCCGCCCGCCACCGGCGCCTCCACCGCCAACCCGTTCTCGCTCTTCATCGACGCCCAGCTCACCACCGAGTTCTGGGGCGCCCTCTGCCCGGGCATGCCCGACCGCGCCCTGCTCCACGCCGACCTGCCCATCCGCACCACCGCCGACGGCTTCGCCATCCACGCCGCGCAGTTCTACGCCCTGCTCTACGCGCTGGCGCCCCTCACCCCGCCCGGCCTCTCCGGGCGCGACGCGGCCCTCTGGCTCACCCGGCGCGCCCGCGGCTTCATCCCATCCACCTCCAAGTCCGCCGACATCATCGACACCGTCCTCGCCGACTTCCTCGCCAACCCCGACCCCGAGGACTGGGAGCGCACCCGCGACCTCATCCACGCGCGGTACCAGCGGGATGCCCACCTCCACGGCTTCATCTACCGCGGCTGGACGGAGTCGTCCGTCAACTTCGCCTCCGGCGTCATGGCCCTCCTCTACGGGCGCTGCGACTACCGGCGCACCGTCCAGATCGGCACGCTCAGCGGGTGGGACTCGGACAACTGCACCGCCACCCTCGGCGGCCTGATCGGCCTCATGCTCGGGACCGAGGCCCTCAAGGGCCAGTTCCCCGGCCAGGCCTTCTCCGACCGCTACACCATCTACCGCACGAAGATCAACCTCCCGGACCACCTCCCCGCCGACCCCGCCGCGGAGGACACCTTCGCCCTGATGGCCGCGCGGATGATGCCGCTGGTGGACTGGGCCGTCGCCAGCGCCGGCGGCTCGGTGGACCTGCCGAACGACCGCTGGGTGCTGCCGCCCGCGCCCACCTCCAAGCCCGTCGAGGCCAACCCCGGGCAGCGCCTCTGGCGCCGCAGCGCCAACAACCAGGTCCGCCTCGCCGGCGGCGCGGTGGTCCCCGCCTCGTCGTCGGTCGGCACCCCCGCCCATTTCGGCACCGGCGACCCCTGGCACTTCGCCAGCGGGTACGAGCACGACTTCCGCGGCCACGACGGCTCCACCTCCGCCGCCATCTTCTTCTCTACGCCCAACCAGCCCGCCGGCACCCTCACCACGCTGGAGGTCGCCTACGACCGCCCCTGGCCGGTCCACACCGTCCGCTTCTGCGAGGGCGACCATACCGGGACCCCGGGCATCCCGGGCTCGGGCGGGTGGCTCGAATCCGCCGAGGTGCAGCTCCGAATCGCGGGCCAGTGGGTGACCGTCGAAGCGCCCGCCAGCGAGCCCCTCGACCCGGCCCGGCCCTTCCAGATCATCGACTTCGTGCTCGGCGTCCCGGCCGAGGCGACGGGCATCCGCATCCGCGGGCCGGCGGGCGGCGGCGACGGATTCATCACCTGCGCTGAGCTCGACGCCCTCGCCCCGCCCATCCCGGTCTCGCGCATGAACTCGTCGCGTCCGTAGGCGGCCTCAGTGCCCACTGCTGGCGCCCGCCTTCGGCGTGCCGCCCTGCTTCTTCGCCGGCGGCTTCGTCGCCTCGGCCTTCGCGCCCCCCCCCCGCACGGCCGCGGTGACCACCGGGCGCGGCTCCGGCGGCAGCGGCGAGCGCACTGCCAGGATGTAGACCCAGACCGAGAGCGCCATGGCGGCGTTCACCACCGCCAGCCACACCACCCCGTCGCGCACGGCCTTCGGGCTGTCCCGCAGCGGGTACGACGCCAGCGCCGCCAGGCCCCCGAGCGCCGGCGCGACCCGCGACCCCACCGTTGGCCTCGCCGCGCCCGCCGCTTCTTCCGCAGCGCCCCGCGCCCGGCGCGCGGGCGGGGGCGGCAGGTCCACCGGCGCGGGCCTCGGGGCCGCCGCCGGCTTCGGTTCCCTCGGCGTCGGGGGCTCGGGGTCTTCCGCGGCGGGCGCGCCCTCGTCCGGCGCGCGCGCGGGGGCGGCGGGCGGCTCCGGAGGGGCGGTGTTGATGACCAGGGGCTCCGCGGGCCTCGCCGGCACATCCGCCTCCGGCGGCGCTGCGGCCTGCACGACGGCCTCGGGCTCGACCGGCGCGGGCGCCTCCACCGGCGCGGGCGCCTCCACGGGCGCGCCCGTCGTCCGCGGGGCCCGGCCCTCATCGGCCGCCGCCAGCACCTCCTCAGCGCCGGCGAACTCACCCGCCATCATGTCATCCGCGGCGGAGGCCAGCTCCGCATCGAGCGCTTCGATCGGCTTGGCCCCCGCCGCGCCGTCGTCGGGCGCGGGCACTCCGCCGGGCGCCGGGCGCGGGGCCGCGCCGACATCCCGCGCGGTCGCGTCCGTCGCAAGGCCGGTCCCGCTATCGTGGTGCGAGTGGGGCATGGGATGAACCGATCATTCATCGGCCCCCCGCGCCCCCCGCTCAACCTGTTTCCGGACCCAGCCGCCTCCCCCCCCTCACACCGCCCCGCCCGCCCCGGCGCAGCCCGCACAGAGGTCATGGCCATCCACCGCATCTACCTGGATGATCCCGCCGCCCTCGCCCCCGGCGCCCTGGAGATCGGCGGCGAGGAGGCCCGCCACGCCGTCCGCGTCAAGCGGCTCGAGCCCGGCAACCCCATCGAGGTCCTCGACGGCGCGGGCCGCGTCGGCCTCGCCACCATCGCCGACATCGACAAGCCCGGCGGGGAGTGGCTCCTCTCCCTGGTGGTGGGGGAGGTCCGGCCCGTCGAGCCCACGCGCCCGCGCCTGGATGTCCTCTGCCCCGCCCCCAAGGGGCCGCGGCTCTCCGAGCTGATCGACGGCCTCAGCCAGGCCGGCGCGGCCTCGTGGTCGGCCCTGACCACCGAGCACACCGCCCGCGAGCCCGGCGAGGTCCGCCTCGACCGCGTGCGGCGGATCGCGGCCGAGGCCAGCAAGCAGTGCGGGCGGGCCTGGACCCTCCTGATCGGCGAGCCCGTGGAGGCGTCCGACGTGCTCGCCCAGGTGTGGGCCCGCCAGGCCCTCGTGATGGCCGACGCCTCCGGCGGGCCCTACGCGCCCTGCGGCTCGGAGGCGATCACGCTGATGATCGGACCCGAGGGCGGCTGGTCGGCCCGGGAACTCGACGGCGCGCGGGCGGCGGGGATCGCCATCGCCCGCTTCGGCCCCCACACCATGCGGGTCGAGACCGCGGCCGTGGCCGCCGTCGCCGTGATCCTCGACCTCGAGGCCCGGCGGGGCTCCTGACGCGCTCGCGGCCGGGGCGATGGTCTGGATAACCCCCGCGCAACCGGCGAACTCCCGCTCCCCCGCGCGTCCCGCACGCGCGCCCCGCCCACCCCCGCGCAAGCTAGCAACCGCCTACCCCGAATCGCATCTTCCTTCGCCGCGCGATCCACCCGCGCCGCCACGGGCGCTGACCGCCCGCGGAGGAGGAGGCCCCGCTTGCCGACCCAGGCCAACCAGCCCACGCCATCGCCGCCGCCGCGGCCCGCCGGCCAGGGCGCGCCCGCCCGGCCCACCGGCGCCCCGGGCGCCCCGGTTCCGCTCCCCTCCCCCCCTCCCCCGCCCCCCGCGACGGAGGAGGGCCTGCTCACGGTGCGCGGCCTGGAGAACGCGGGCCTGGTCTTCATCACCTGCCCATCCATCCACGAGCACCAGGCCGCCATGATCCGCGCCCGCCTGCTCGTCCTGGCCGAGCGCACCCACGGGCGGATCGCCGTCTCCCTTGAGAACGTCATCGACATGACCAGTTCCGGCATCAACGCGATGGTCGCCGTCAACGCCCGCTGCCGCGAGCTGGGCGGGGGCCTCGCCCTCTTCGGCCTCTCCAGGGACATCCGGCGCATGCTCCGCGTGACGCGCCTCGACCGCGCCATCGCCATCGCCCAGACGCCCCACGACGCCGTCCGCGCCCTCGACAAGCCCCGGCGCGGCTTCTGGTCCGCCTTCTCCTGGGCCCGCCCCGACCGCAGGGACGCGGCCTGACGGGCGAAGGGACGAAGGGACGGAGTGGCGGAGGCTGACACTTCGTGCCTGCGTCCCTTCGTCCCTCCGTCCCTGCGTGCCTTCGTGGCCTTCGTCCCTTCCATCCGGCGTACGCTACGGCCGCGGATGCGGCTCCCCATCGACAACTGGCAGTTCTGGGCGGTGACAGCGCTGTTCACCGTCGCGGCGGCGTGGCTGCTGCGCGGCATCGTGCCCGTGCCGTGGCTCTCGGCGCGGCACCGGCGGCGGAAGGCCCAGCGGCGGGTGAACCTGACGATCGGCGGCAAGCCGCCGCGGTAGATGATGAGGTGAGGCGGGGGGGTCGGGGACGAAGGACGAAGGCACGGAGTGTCAGCCCTCCGTCCCTCCGACTACTTCAGCAGCCAGTACACCGCCGCCGCGGCCACGTACGCCATCCCCGACATCCAGACCAGCTGCAGCACCGCCCAGCGGATGCCCCCGGCCTCCCGCGCGGTCACGGCCAGCGTCGGCAGGCACTGCATGGCCAGGACGTAGTACACCAGCAGCGACCAGCCCACGGCCGCGGTGAACACCGGCGTGCCGTCGTCGCGCTCCGCGCCCGCCAGCCGCTCCAGCACGCCCTCCGACTCGGCATCCTCCTCGCCGGCCACCACCACGGCCATGGTCGAGACGAAGACCTCGCGGGCCGCGAAGCTGGCCAACACGCCGATCGTCAGTTGCCGGTCGTACCCCAGCGGCTCGAAGACCGGCTGGAGGGCGGACCCGATGCGGCCCACGAAGGCGCTGGACTTCGCGTGCACCCGCTCCAGCCGGTCCGCCTCCTCCTCCATCGCCCGCGCCCCCGCCAGGGCCGCCTCCGCCTGCGCCTTCAGATCGCCCCCCTCCTTCCCGAGCGCCGCGGCCATCTCCCGCGCCTGCCCCGCCTCGGCCCGCATGGCCGCGGCCCGCTCGGGCGGGTCCACGTGCGGGTACTCCCCCAGCCACCAGAGCACGATGGAGATCGCCACGATCGCCGTCCCCGCCTGCTTGAGGAACACGCGCACGCGGTCCCAGGTCGTGTGCAGGGCGGTCCCCACGCCGGGCATCTTGTAGCTCGGCAGCTCCAGCGCCATCGGGCGCGACCTGCCCCGCAGGATGGTCCGCCGGGCGACCAGGGCGCTGAGCACCCCCGCCAGCATCCCCAGCGCGTAGCACCCCACGAAGGCCAGCGCCGCCAGCAGGGGCCGGTCGCGGAACAGCACCGTCGTCACCAGCACGTACACCGGGAGCCGCGCCGAGCAGGTCATGAAGGGCGCCACCAGGATCGTCGCCAGCCGCTCCCGCCGGTCGGGGATGGCCCGCGTCGCCATGATCCCCGGCAGGGCGCAGGCGTGGCTGGAGAGCAGCGGCACGAACGCGTGCCCGGGGAGCCCGAAGGGCCGCAGCAGCCGGTCCACCACGAACGCCGCCCGCGCCAGGTACCCCGTGTCCTCCAGGATCGAGATCAGGAAGAAGAGCAGCGCGATCTGCGGCACGAACACCAGCGTCGCCGCGATCCCCGCCACCACCCCCTCGGCGAGCAGGTCGGCCACGGGCCCGGCCGGCAGCACCGCCCGCGTCCCGCTCCCCAGCACCGCGAACAGCGAGTCGATCCACGCCATCGGGTACTGCGCCAGCGTGAACAGCCCGTAGAACAGCCCCGCCATCACCGCGAAGAAGCAGACCACCCCCAGCACCGGGTGCGTGAACACCCGGTCCAGCCGGTCGGTCAGCGAGTCGGCATCCAGCGACGGCTCCCCGGCCGCGGCCGTCTCGTAGAGCGCCTCCGCCCACGCCCGCAGCGCCCTGGGCTCGCCCGGTGGCGTGTGGGGGAGGCGGGCGGCCCCGAGGGCTCGCTCCAGCGCGTCGAGCCCCTCGCCGGTCCGGGCCGAGATGGGCACCACCGCGCACCCCAGGGCCTCTTCGAGCGGGCGCGGGTCGATGTGGATCCCGTGCCGACGGGCCAGGTCGATCATGTTCAGGGCCACCACCGCCGGCAGCCGCCGCCGCACCGCCTCGCCGACGAAGACCAGGTTCCGCGCCAGGTTCGTCGCATCCGCGACGACGCACAGCGCATCGGGCTCGGCCAGCGCCAGCCCCCGCGGCGCTGTCCGCCCCTCCAGCACCCCGCGGCAGATCTCGGCCTCCAGCTGGTCCAGCTCCAGCGAGTAGACGCCCGGCAGGTCCACCAGGTCGATCGTCAGCCCCAGGGCGCGCGGGGCATCCTCACCGGGCGCGGCCGACTCGGTCCGCAGCCGGCCCACCCGCGCCTCCAGCGTGGTCCCCGGGAAGTTGCTGGTCTTGTGCCGCAGGCCCGTGAGGCGGTTGAAGAGGGTGGTCTTCCCCGTGTTGGGGTTGCCCAGCAGGGCCACCCGCAGGGCGCGCCGCGCCCGGGGCTGCTCGGTTTCGGCAGCCGCCGCGCTCTCTCGGGGATCTCCGCTCACGGTCGTCATGGATGGCGTCGAAGTGTCGGGGCGCCGGCGACCCGGGGCGCCGAGTCCGGGTGCCACTGCCCGCCCGTCCCCGGGCGCGGCAGTGCCCGCGAGCAGGGCGATCCATCCTAGCGCCCGCCCGCCCGGCCACCGCTCCGGCGGTCAGGCGTCGAGATCGACGTGGATGCGCTCGGCCAGCGGCCGCGCCAGCCCGATCCGGCAGCTCGCCCGCCCCCCCGTGAGGACGGCCACGATGCACGGCTCCCCCGCCCGGCAGAGCCGCACGCGGGCGTCGCAGCACAGCCCCATGGCCCCCAGGAGGGCCGCGTCGGCCTCCGTGAGGTCGGCGGTCCGGACCCGCCCGGACTGGCCGGGTCGGAGCTGCATGAGCGAGATGGGTCGGCGGCTCGTCAAGGCCCCTCCAGCCGGTTCTGGCTGGCGATGGTATGCGGTGAACCAGCGGAGCGCCCGCCCTCACGACCACGATTGCTGCATCCGCCCAGACCTCCCCTAGTCGGCGATCGACATCAGCGCCGCGGTGAGGACAAGGGCGGCGACCCCCGGGGCTGAACGAGGGCTAAACCGCCAGCGGAGCCAGAACCAACCCTCCGCCTCAGGATCGGCGACGCACTCCACAATCGGTTCGGGCCAGCCCTCGGAGGTAGCCACAAGCCACGGGCGCGAGCTTGCGGCCCTTGGCCTGAGAAGGCTCCTGGCTTGGGTGAGAACACGAGCCGTCAGTCTCCACAGGGTCGATGACTTACGGAATCGCTCCACAAGCCCAGCAGCGGCCGAGTGCACCGTTAGGTCGATAGGGCGGCCTCGTAGCGGCACAACCCGCCACGATGGGCCCATGGTCTGTCTCAACGGCGTATGGACCAGCCGGCCCAGGCAAGCCCCGCTTGGGAGACGCACCTCGTATTCGATCCGAGCAAACCCAAACCGGGTACGTTGATGTACCTCGAGGATCCGCGCGTGATCCATTGTGCGCCGCAAGATGATTGGACGGGTGCGTCGCAAGGCCACGACCGGCGCCAGTGAGATCGTGAGGCACAGGCACGAGGCAAACGCGATTCCTAGCGGGAGGGCATACCGGCTCAAGGCGAAGAGAAGGCCGGTAAAGAGCCCCACACCAAACACCGCGCAGACAAGGGTCGACGCCGCGAGGACCGATCGCAGTACGTCGCGGGCGCGTTCTCCCGAGATTACTTGCGTGCAGTCCCGATCCAGGACCTTCCATGACTGGGCCGACAGCGCCTGTCCGAAGGTCATCGCGTAGAGATCGAGCGAGAGGAGTGGATCAGGATGGCCCTGCGTCTCCTTCACCGTTGCTCACCCCGGGCTCCCCACCAGCGCTGTGTTCGTCGGGAAGCGCTGCAGCGCCGCCAGCAGCTGCTCCACCTGCAGGTGCGGCGGCATGTTCATCAGCCGCCGCCGCAGCGCCGTCATCGTCTTCAGCTCCTGCTCCGGCATCAGCAGGTGCTCCTTGCGCGTCCCGCTCGCCGCCAGGTTGATCGCCGGGAACAGCCGCCGCTCGCTGATCTTGCGGTCGAGGATCAGCTCCATGTTGCCGGTGCCCTTGAACTCCTCGAAGATCACCTGGTCGCCCTGGCTCCCGGTGTCCACCAGGCACGACGCCATGATCGTCAGGCTCCCCGCCTCCTCGGTGTTGCGGGCCGAGCCGAAGATCTGCTTGGGCACCTCCAGCGCCCGGCTGTCGATGCCCCCCGTCAGCGTCCGCCCGCTGCTGGAGTGGCGGCGCGAGCGGTTGAACGCCCGGCCCACCCGCGTCACCGAGTCCAGCAGCATCACCACGTGGCGGCCGGCCATGACCATCCGCTTGCCGTACTCCATGGCCGCCATCGCCACCTCGATGTGCCGCTCGGTGTCGTTGTCGTTGCTGCTGCCGATCACCTTGCAGCGGGCCGCGGCCGCGGCGTCGTAGCCCGGCTTCGCCCCGCCGCTGGGCACCGGCTCGCTGAGCATGTGCCCGTTGAGCTGGCCGTTCGCGCCCACCGGCGCCGGCGCCATCGCCCCGGCCACCTGCGCGAAGTGGCGCCGGAAGTCCGTGACCTCCTCCGGCCGCTCATCCACCAGCAGCACCACCAGCTCCACATCCGGGTGGTTCCGCAGGATCGACGTGCCGATGTCCTTCAGCAGGGTCGTCTTCCCCGCCTTCGGCGGCGAGACGATGAGCCCCCGCTGGCCGCGACCGATCGGGCAGAACAGGTCGATCAGGCGGCACGACGGCGGGCACCCGGGGTACTCCAGCGTCAGGCGCGGCTGCGGGTCGATCGAGGTCAGGTCCTCGAACACCTTCCCCGCGAGGGTCGCCAGCGGCGGCGGCGGCACAAGCTCGGGGAACCGGGCCGAAACGGCCCCGCCCGGCCCGCCGCCCCCCGGGCCGCGCGGCCCGCCCGGCCCCCCCTGCCCGCCGTGCTGGCCTCCGTGCCCGCCGAACGACCCCTGCCCGCCGCCGTGGGGGCCCTGCCCGCCACGGCGACGCTTGCGGCGTCGGCCCTTCCTGGACCCAACATTCAACGATCACCTCCAGACCGGGGATGCCCGTGCTTCTCTTCTGGCTCCCGCGCGCCCCAACATCGGGGTCGGGCGCGGGCTTGAGTCGGGTCTCCCCGTCGCGACGTGCGGACGGAGTGCAGCGCTAGAACGCGGCGCGCTGCGGCGACCCTGCTTTGCCGTCGGGCTTCCTCATCAGCTTGTGTTCAAACGCGAAGGCCGCGAAGCGACGCGTCGCGGCCGCTGCACATCCGGCATCGATCGGTGAAAGCCCGCCCCGTGCTTTCCACAGAAACTACAGCAGGACTCCGCCCCGTTGTCAAGTGATAACCCCGTCATCCACAACCGGGGTGGGAGGGCTGTCGGGGAGTTTATACGTCACCCAGGCCCCGCGGTTTCCCGGGCGGTGCCCCGGGGCGCGGGCGACCCGACGCAGCGCCGCTCCGGCTCTTACCCCAGATTCGCTACCATGGGCCGCAGGGGCCCTTCCACAGACTCGCCCAGCCCGATCCCCCCTTTGGCCCCAGCCCCGCCGCCCTATGCAGTTGATCAAGGGAATCCCGGTCTCCCCCGGCGTGGTTATTGGGCGCATCTTCGCGCTCGACGACGAGAAGCAGCGCATCCCTCGGCGGACCATCCCCGAGAGCCAGGTCCCCGCCGAGCTCGCGCGGCTCGACGAGGCCATCGCCAGCTCGCTGGCGGAGCTCAGGGGGGTCCTGACCCAGGCCGAGCGCGACATGGGCGCCGACGCCGCCCGCATCTTTTACTTCCACATGGGCGTCCTCCAGGACCGGAACCTCCTGACGCCCATCCGCCGCATGATCGAGACCCAGAAGGTTACGGCCGAGTACGCCGTCTACCACGCCTTCTCCGAGGCCGCCGCCCAGTTCCGCCGCATGAAGGACTCGGCCTTCACCACCAAGGCCAACGACCTGGAGGACCTGCTCGCCCGCGTCGTCAAGCACCTCATCGGCGAGCACCGCACCCGCCTGGCCGAGCTGCACCACCAGGCCGTCATCGTCGCCCCGGACCTCACCCCCTCGCAGGCCGTCAGCTTCGACCGCGAGAAGGTGGTCGCCTTCGCCACCGACCTGGGCGGGCGCACCGGCCACACCTCCATCGTCGCCCGCGCCCTGGGCATCCCCGCCGTGGTCGGGTGCGGCACGGTCACCGCCTTCGCCACCGACGGCACCCGCGTCATCGTGGATGGGGACCGGGGCCTGGTCATCATCGACCCCGAGCAGCAGCAGCTCGACGAGTACGCCGCGTACGTCGAGCAGCGCCGCGTCTACCAGCTCTCGCTCGACGAGCTGGCCACCCTCCCCTCCGAGACGCGCGATGGCACGCGGATCGAGCTGCTGGGCAACATCGAGTTTCCGGAGGAGATCCCCACCGTCCTGGCCTGCGGCGGCGAGGGTGTCGGCCTCTACCGCACCGAGTACCTCTACCTGACGCGCGAGACCGAGCCCACCGAGGAGGAGCACTACCGGGCCTACGCCCAGTGCCTGGAGCTCCTCGCGGGCAGGCCCCTCACCATCCGCACCGTGGACCTGGGCGCCGACAAGTACACCCAGAAGCGGACGGAGCAGCCCGAGCGGAACCCGTTCCTGGGCCTGCGCTCGATCCGCTACTGCCTGCAGAATCTGCCGATGTTCAAGACCCAGCTGCGGGCGCTCTTGAGAGCCTCCGCCCACGGGCCGATGAAGATCATGTTCCCCCTGATCACCAGCCCGGCGGAGTTCCGCCAGGCCCGCTGGCTGCTCAACGAGATGATGGAGGACCTCGCCGACGAGAGCCTCCCCTACGACCCGGACCTGCAGGTCGGCATGATGGTCGAGGTCCCCTCCGCGGCCCTGATGGCCGACACCTTCGCCCGCGAGGTGGACTTTTTCTCGATCGGCACCAACGACCTCGTCCAGTACACCCTCGCCGTGGACCGCACCAACGAGCGCGTCGCCCACCTCTTCTCCCCCGCTCACCCCGCCGTGATACAGCTCATCAAACAGGTCGCCCGCGTCGCCCGCCGCCAGGAGGTCCCGGTCAGCTGCTGCGGTGAGAGCGCCGGGGACCCGGAGTACGCCCTTTTGCTGATCGGCCTCGGCCTGCGTACCCTTTCCGCGACGGCCGCCAGCATCCCCCACCTCAAGAGGGTCGTGCGCAGCGTCACCGTCCAGCAGTGCGAGCGGATCGCCCACAAGGCGCTCTCGTTCGATTCCGATGTCTCGGTCTCCGCCTTTTTGCGGGACCAGACCAGAAAGATCATCCCCGAGGCGTTCGACGGTCGGAGCGTCGAAGAGCGGGCGTGAACGGTGATGCGGGGGTGTTCCCCGCCGCCGGCCCGGCGCCCTCGGGATAGAACAGTCGGTGCGTCGCCGCAGCCGCGGCCGCCCGGAGTGCACGGGTCGTCCGTCCCGCCAGCCGAAAGCTGGTGCGAGCGCGAGAGAGCGACCCGTTCCGCGGAACCTCCCCCTCAGGGGTGAGCGCCCGCGTGAGCCGGCCCCCCGCAGAAGCGGGCCGGGGCGTTTCGAGGGCCCAGCCGGCGCGCACCGCACAGGGTGTGCGGCGGGCTTCCATTTTGAGAAGCTTTCATCCGGAACAACCAACCACAGCGCCGAGCGGCGCTGGACAGCGCGGGCGGGCCACAGTCGGCCCGGCCGTGACCACCGGGTAGCGCGCACGCCCTCGTCAGAAACGAGGGTTTCATGTCTCCAGAGTCCAAGTCGGCCACCAAGACCCAGATGCTCATCAACTACGTCCCCGGCGAGGAGTGCCGCGTGGCCGTGGTCGAGGACGGCAAGCTGGAAGAGTTGCACGCCGAGCGCGCCAGCAACATCAGCCGGGTCGGCAACATCTACGTCGGTGTCGTCACCAACGTCGAGCCGGCCATTCAGGCCGCGTTCGTCGATTTCGGCGTCGAGCACCACGGCTTCCTCCACGTCACCGACATCCACCCGCGGTACTTCCCCGGCGAGGATGAGGACACCACCACCGAGCGGGTCGGGCGCAAGACGCCGCGGCGCGAGCGGCCCCCGATCCAGAAGTGCTTCCGGCGGGGCGACGAGGTCGTGGTGCAGGTGCTGAAGGAGGGCGTGGGCACCAAGGGGCCGACGCTCACCAGCTACCTCTCCATCCCCGGGCGCTTCCTGGTGATGATGCCCCAGATGGACAAGGTCGGCGTTTCCCGCAAGGTCGAGGATGAGGACCAGCGCCGGGCGATGCGGCAGGTGCTGGACCAGCTCGAACTGCCCGAGGGGTTCGGGTTCATCGTGCGGACGGCCGGGATGGACCGCAACAAGACCGAGCTCAAGCGCGACCTGGCCTACCTCCAGCGCCTCTGGAAGGACATGGAGGCCCGCCACAAGACCGGGCGCAAGGCGCGCCTCCTCTACAGCGAGTCGGACCTGCTCGTCCGCGCCCTGCGCGACATGCTCGGCCCGGAGATCGAGGAAGTCGTCATCGACAACGAGCTGGCCCTCGCCCGCGCGGCCCGCTTCCTCAAGATCGTCGCCCCCCGCTCCAAGACCCGCCTCCTCCAGTACGAGGGCGGCGCCCCGCTCTTCCACGCCTTCGGCGTCGAGCCGCAGATCGCCATGATGCACGCCCGCGAGGTGCCCCTGCCCTCCGGCGGCCGGCTCGTCATCGACGAGACCGAGGCGCTGGTGGCCATCGACGTCAACAGCGGCAAGATGCGCGACGCCCGCGACGCGGAAACCAATGCCTACCGCACCAACGTCGAGGCGGTCGAGGAGATCTGCCGCCAGCTCAAGCTCCGCGACCTCGGCGGCATCGTGATCAACGACCTCATCGACATGCGGCACGCCAGCCACCGCAAGGACATCGAGCAGCGCTTCCGCGACCGCCTCAAGCGCGACCGGGCCCGCTCCACCACCCTGGCCATTTCCGAGTTCGGCATCCTCGAGATGACCCGCCAGCGGATGCGCGGGTCGCACGAATCGGTGCACTTCGTGGACTGCCCGACGTGCCGCGGCCGCGGGATGGTCCAGAAGCCGGATTCGATCGCCAGCGACGCCCTGCGGAACCTCTCCGCGACCCTCGACCACGAGTCGGTCGCGCGCGTGGAGATGGTCGTGGCCCCCCGCGTCGCCAGCGAGCTGCTCTCCGGGCGACGCAAGAGCCTCAGCCAGATCGAGCGCCGCACCGGCAAGCACGTGGATGTCCGCGTCAGCGAGACCGTCCCGGTGGACCGCATCACCTTCTACGCCTACGACGCCACCGGCGCCGACATCAACGTCGAGGCCCTCCCCCGCTCCAAGGCCCCGGCCAACCTCAAGGTCTGGGAGCTGAACATCAAGGGCGAGGAGGAGTGGGCGGTGGACACCCAGGGCGAGGAGACGCCCGCCGAGCCGGAGCTCTCCGAGTCCGAGCAGGCCGAGCTCGCCGAGATCCCCGCCCACCCGATCGAGATGGATGTGGGCACGCCCGACGGCGCGCCCATGACCCCCCTCGACGAGAGCCAGCGCGGCGGGCGGCGCCGCCGCCGGCGCGGCCGGGGCGGTCGGGGCGAGCCCGACGGACGCCCTCGCCAGGACCAGCCCGCGCAGCGGCCGGCCAGGCCCGCCCAGCCGCAGCAGCGTGCCTCGCAGCCCGCGGCTGACCACGGGCGGGCCGCTCCGCCCCCGCCGCAGCCTGGCGCCGCGACGGCGCCCGGCGCTCCGGGCGCTGCGGGCGAGCCGGGCGAGGGCGGGCGCAGGCGTCGCCGCCGCCGCCGGCGCGGGCGCGGCGGGCGCGATGAGAATGGGCTCCAGGCCGGCGCCCCCGGCGACCCCGGTCAGCCGCCGGCCGATCACGAGGGCCACCCGGAGCAGCCCCCGCAGCACCTCCCCGCGCTCCCGCTCGATGACACCACGCCCCGCGGCGACTCGTGGGATGTCGAGCCCGCCGCCATCCAGCCCCTCTCGGCCCGGCCTGTCCTCCGCGCCGTTCCCGCGGATGCCCCCGACGAGCCCGACGAGGCCGGCCCCGCCAGCGCTGACGGCACCCCCGCCCCTTCGGACAACGGAGCGCCCGAGGGCGAAGGCGGCCGCCACCGCCGTCGCCGCCGCCGCCGTGGCGGCCGTGGCGGCCAAGGCGATGCCCAAGGCGCACCCGACAGCCCGCAGCCCCCGGCCGGCGCGCCCGCGCCGCAGCCCGCGGCCGCGCACGCCCCCAGGCCCCCCGCCAGACCGGCGCCGCCGGCCCCCGCGCCCGCACGGGCCAGCCAGCCCCCGCCCCGCCCGCGTCCGCCGCAGCCCGCCGATACCCGCCCGCTGCGGGTCGGCGGCGGCTACCAGCGCAAGCCCGATGCCCCGGCCGCCGATGGCCCGGCCCCCGCGCCGGCGGCGCCGGCGCCCGCGCCGCGGCAGCCCGCCCCCGTGCCGGTGGCGGCCGAGCCCAAGGGCGCGCCCGCGGCCGAGGGCGGCGTGCGGCGGTTCCTCTACTCCATGCGCCGCAAGCTGGCCCCCGGCGAGATCAAGAAGCTGCCGCGGGAGTGACCGATGGCGACGCCCCGCGACCGCTGCCGCGTCATCGTTCTCGGCTCCACCGGTTCGATCGGCACGCAGACGCTCGAGGTGATTGAGCACCTCAACGCCCTGCGCGCGCGGGGGCAGTGGGGGAGCTCCTACGAAGTCGTCGGCCTCGCCGCGGGTCGCAACGAGCGCCTCCTGAGTGAGCAGTCGTCCCGCTTCAACGGCGCTCGCGCTGTCCGCGGCGAAGAGGCCGCGCTCGCCCTCATCCGCGATGTGCCGTGCGATCTGGTCGTCGCCGCCATCACCGGCGACGCCGGCCTGCCCGCCGCGCCCGCCGCCGCCGCGCTCGGGCGCGACATAGCCCAGGCCAACAAGGAGACCCACCTCGCCGCGGGCGAGCGGGTGGTCGCCGCCGCCCCCCGCTCCGGCTCGCGCCTGCTTCCGGTGGACAGCGAGCACTCCGGCCTCTGGCAGTGCCTCGCGCGCGAGCAGGCGCCGCCGGTGACGCTCGGCCCCGAGGTCTCCCGCGTGATCCTCACCGCCTCCGGCGGCCCCTTCCGGACGGCCACCGCCCGCGAGACCTACGACGCCACGCCCGAGCAGGCCCTCAACCACCCCACGTGGAAGATGGGCCCCAAGGTCACCATCGACTCGGCCTCCCTGATGAACAAGGCCCTGGAGGTCATCGAGGCCCACTGGCTCTTCGGCCTCGCCGCCGACCGCATCGACATCCTCATCCACCCCCAGTCCATCATCCACGCCGTGGTCGAGTTCGCCGATGGTTCCTCCCTCGCCCAGCTCGGCTCGCCCGACATGCGGACACCCATCCAGCACGCCCTCGCCTGGCCGCACCGCCCCCGCGGCCTCGCCCGCCCCCTCCCCTGGCGGGAGCTGCGCACGCTGGATTTCGAGCCCCCCGACGGGGCCCGCTTCCCGGCCCTCGCCCTCGCCCGGCGTGCTCTCACCGAGGGCGGCACCGCCGGCGCGACGCTCAACGCCGCCAACGAGGCCGCCGTCGAGGCATTCCTGCAGCGCCGGATCCCCTTCGGGCGGATCGCCGAGCTGGTCGAGCGGGCGATGGGCTCCACCGCGGTCCGTCCGCTCGCTCGGCTCGAGGATGCGCTTGAGGCCGCCGCCGCGGCCCGCGAGTTTGTGCAGCGCCGGGCCGGGGAGGCGTCGTAGCCGTGCCGCCCCCCGCGGGACCGCCCAGCGCCGTGGTGCAGGCTGTCCAGATGCTGGAGGCGGGCCAGCCGGGCAGGGCCCTCCCGCTGCTGCAGCGCGCCCACCAGCGTGCCCCGCGCGACCCCGGCGTGTGCAACGCCCTGGCCGCCGTGCTCCTGGCCCTCCAGCAGGCCGAGCAGGCCGAGTTCTACGCGCAGCGGGGCCTCGCCCTGGCGCCCGGCGATCCGGCCCTGCTCACCAACCTCGGCAACATCCTCGCCGCCCGGGGCAACTCGGACGGAGCGCTCGAAGCCCTCCGTCGCGCCGCCGCGATCGCACCCGGGGCGCCGCAGCCCAGGCAGGGCATCGGGAACATCCTCCGGCTCCGCGGAGAGCACACGGCCGCGTCACGGGAGTACGAGCGGGCCCTCGCCTCAGCGCCGGGCGATCCAGCGCTCGCCGCGATGTACACCTCATCGCTCACCAGCCAGGGGCGCGCGGCCGAGGGCGCCGACTTCGCCCGGGGGTGGCTCTCACGCGCCTCCAGCCCCGCGGTCGCCAACGCCCTCGCCAGCGCCGTGACCTACCACCCCGGGGCCACGCCGCGGGAGGTCCTCGAGGCCGCGGCCCTGCACGGGCGGCTGATCGAGGCGTCGGTCGCCGTTCTCCCGCCCGCGCAGCCGGACCGCTCGCCCGACCGGCGGCTGCGGCTGGGCATCCTCTCGCACGAACTCCGGCGCCACGCCGTCGTCCGGTACCTCGAGCCGCTCCTCGCGCACCTGGACCCGGCCGGCTGGGACGTCGTCTGCTACTCCACATCCCCGGTCGAGGACGCCACCACCGAGCGCCTCAGGGGCATGGCGCCGACGTGGCGGGGTGTCGCCGCCCTCGGCGATGCCGCCCTCGCCGCGAAGGTCCGCGCTGACCGGATCGACATCCTCGTCGAGACCTCCGGGATCACGGCGGGCAACCGGCTCGGGGCGGTGGCGATGCGGCCCGCGCCCGTCCAGGCGTCGTTCGCGGGCTACGCGAACACCACCGGGCTGACACGCCTCGACTGGCGCATCGTGGACGGGGTCACCGACCCCCCGGGCGCCGAGCGGTGGAGCACGGAGCGGCTGGCACGCCTGGACCCCACCTACTTCTTCTACCACCCTTCGCCCGATCCCCCGAGTGCGGGGAGGCCCCGTGTGCGCGCGCGCCGGGGATCACCTTCGGAGCGTTCGCCTCCGGCCCCAAGATCAACCGCGATGCGCTCGGCGCGTGGTCGCGCATCCTCGCGGCCGTGCCGCAGAGCCGGCTCATCATCAAGAGCCCCGAGCTGAGCGACCCGCTCTTCCGGGAGCGGCTTTCGGAGGAGGCGGAGGCCGTGGGCGCCCCGCGGGGATCCGTAGTGACCGAGGGGCCCACGTCCGGGGAGGCCGAGTTCTAAGCCAGTACCGGCGCGTGGACATCGCGCTCGACCCCTTCCCCTACAACGGCATGGTCACCACGATGGAAGCCCTGTGGATGGGCGTGCCGGTGGTGGCGATGGAGGGCCGGATGCACGCAGGGCGGGGCGCCCTGAGCATCCTCAGCGCCCTGGGCCTGCACGACCTGGTCGCGCCCGATCCGGACGGCTACGTTCGGCTCGCCGCGAGCCTTGCCGCCGACCGCGGGCGCATCGGGGCCCTCCGCTCAACCCTGCGGCAACGGATGCTCGCCTCGCCGCTGTGCGACGGGCCGGGGTACGCCCGGCGCATGGAGGCCCTCCTGCGGTCCCTCTGGCGAGCGTTCTGCGGCGGTTAGACGGACGCCTCCCCCGCTTCCGCACGCCGCTGGTACCCTCCGGCCATGCCGTCCACGCCCGAGCTCATCCAGACCGGCGCCGGCCACATCCAGGCCGGCCGCCCCGACCTTGCCCTCGCCCCCATGCAGGCGGCCTACGCGCAGCAGCCGGCCAACCCGGAGGTCAACCGGCTGCTGGGGCTCTCGCTCTTCCAAATGGGGCAGACCCAGCAGGGCCTCGCCCACATGCAGCGCGCCGCCTCGCTCGCCGGAGACCGCGCCGACATCCAGTACATCCTCGGCTCCATGCTCGCCGTTCTGGGGCAGCTCGACCGCGCCATCCCCGTCCTGCAGCACGCCGCCGAGCTCGACCCGCGCCACGCGCCGGCCCGCGGCCTGCTCGCCACGTGCTTCCTGCAGCTCAAGGACCTCGACGCCGCGGAGCTCTATTACCGCGAGGCGGTGGCCCTCGATCCCAGGTACCCCGAGGCCCGCTCGAACCTCGGCTCCGTCCTCCAGGCCACGGGGCGCCCCCAGGAGGCCCTGGAGGTCCTGCGGGCGGCCGCCGCCGACCATCCGGCGCACGTCGGGATCCAGACCGCCTACTGCGTCTCGCTGAACTACGCCGACGGTGTGGACCCCGCCGAGGCGCTCGCGGCCCACGCGCACTACGGGCGCGTGCTCATGGCCCTGCCCGGCCAGCCGAAGGCCGACTGGCCGAACGAGCGCAACCCCGCGAAGAAGCTCCGGATCGCGGTCGTCTCGCCCGACCTCTTCGAGCACTCCGTCGCCTACTTCCTCCGGCCGCTGCTGGAGCACCGCGACCGCGCCGCGGTCGAGTACGTGGTGTATTCCTGCGGGCCGATGCGCGACGCCATGACCGAGCGGCTCATGGGCGCGGCCGACCTGTGGCGGGACGGCTCGCGCCTGCCCGACCCCAAGCTGCTGGAGACGATCCGAGCCGACCAGCCGGACATCCTGATCGAGCTCTCCGGGCACACGCAGGGAAGCAAGCTCTCCGTTCTCCGGCTGCGCGGGGCCCCGGTGCAGGCGACGTACATCGGGTACCCCAACACCACCGGCGTGCCCACGATCGATGCTCGGCTCGTGGATGCGATCACCGACCCCCCCGGCGAGGCCGACCGCCTCGCCACCGAGCGGCTCATCCGGCTCCCCGGGTGCTTCCTCTGCTACTCCCCGCCCGACCCGTCGCCCCCCGTCGCCCCGCCGCCCCGCGAGGCCAACGGCTTCATCACCTTCGGCTCCTTCAACTCGATCAAGAAGCTCACGCCGGGGACCATCGCCCTCTGGGCGTCGGTCCTCCACGCCGTCCCGCGCTCGCGCCTGGTCATCAAGTCCGGCGGCCTCTCCGCCCGCTCGGCCCGCGGGCACCTCGCCGCGGCCCTCAAGCAGGCGGGCATCCCCGAGGTCCGCTTCGAGATCCACGACAAGTTCCCGGCGAAGGCCGACCACTTGGCGGCCTACGCGGCGGTGGACATCGCCCTGGACACCTTCCCCTACAACGGCACCACCACCACCTGCGAGGCGATGTGGATGGGGGTCCCCGTCGTGACGCTCGCGGGCGGCGTCCACGCCTCGCGTGTCGGGCTCTCGCTGCTCACCGCGGCCGGGGTGCCGGACCTGGCGGCCGCGACGCCCGAGCAGTTCCGCGACACCGCCGCGGGGCTCGCGGGCGACGCGGTCCGGCTGCGTGAACTGCGGTCAGGCCTGCGGGCGCGGCTGGCGGCCTCGCCGTTGTGCGACGCCCCGTCGTTCGCGCGCGGCTTCGAAGCAGCACTCCGCGCGCTCTGGACGGGGTACTGCGGGTCGTGATCCGGGGAAGCACTGCTGCGCCGAGGACGGCGAGCAGTGGCACCCAGTGGCCAAGAGCCGCGGGCGGCTACTTCTTCGCCGGCTCCGCGCCCTTGCCCTTGTTCTCGAGGCTCCCGAAGTAGCTCTTCACCGAGTTGTGCAGCTCGCGCGGGACGACCATGCCCTCGATCGCGTCGGTGGCGGCCTGCGTGCTCGAGGCGACGGCCGCGGCGAACTCCGCCCGCGACTCGCCCTTTACCTGGTCGCCGTAGACCAGCCGCGTCCCGATGATCGGGCCGGCCGTCTGCTTGCTTGCGGCCTTTTTCTTCTCGATGGTGACCGGTGAGTCGATCTCGTCGGGGCTCATGCCGTTGCCCATCCCCGGGCCGCCCGAGCCGTTGCCCATGCGGGTGGAGTCGCCGGCCCGCCACGGGCTGATGCCGTTGCCCTCGCACTCGCCCTCGCCCTCACCGGGCTCCCCGCCCTGGCACTGCCCGCCGAGCTTGGCCATCTGCGACATGGCCTCATCCATCGCCAGCTCCAGGGCTTCCATGTCGGCCTGGGCGAGTTCCATCTGCGAGAGCTGGCCGGCGAGCTTCTCGCCCGCCTCCATGCCCTCCTGGCTCATCCCGTCCTTGCTCATGCTCGCGGCCATCTGGGCCATGCACTGGCCCATGTTCTGGCAGTTCTGGCAGGCCTGGTTCTGCGCCGCCGCCTGCTTCATCAGCTCCTGCTTCTGCTCCTCGCTCATTTCCTTCAGGTCTTCCAGGGCCTTCTTGAGGGCCTCGGGGTTCTTGGCGGCCTGCTTGGCCTGCTCCTTGTTCATCCCCGCCTGCTCGAGCTTCTTCTCCAGGTCCTTGCGCTCCTCGGCGAGCTTGGCCATCTGGTCGGCGAGCTTCTTCAGCTGCTCCTGCATTTCCTGCTTCTGCTCGGGGCTCATCTCCCCCGCGGCCATCTGCTTCTGGAGTTCCTCCAGGTCCTTCTGGGCGTTGTCGAAGTCGCCCTTCTGGAGGCTCTTGGCCATGTTGTCCATGGGGCCGGGGCCGGGCTGCTTGAGTTGGCGGAGCTGCTGCTTGAGGGCCTCGAGCTGGAGGGACTTCTCGCCCTGCTTCAGCTCGTTGAGCTTCTCCTGCATCGTCGTCAGCTTCTTGAGGGCGCTCCGCCGGATCTGCTCTGGGTTCTGGATCTCCTTCTGCTCGGCGCCCTCCTTGGCCTCATCCTCGCCCAGCTCGACCTTCGCCTTGTTGAGCAGGTCCTGCAGCTTCTCGTGGTCCTTCTGGATCTCGGCCTTGACATCCTGAATCCGCTGCTGGTTCTGCTGCTGCTCCTGGCGCTTCTTGAAGAGGCCCAGGACATCCCACTCCGGGACGGTGTAGACCATCACCACCATCGCCAGCCCGAGGGCCAGGGGGACGGGCCAGAACCGCGGGCCGGTGATCGGGATCGCCTGGTTGACCTTGACGCCCACGGCCTTGTCGCGGGCGGTGCGGACGACCTCCGCGGCCCAGGGGTCCTTGGAGTTGGCGAAGCACAGGGCGCTGGAGAGCGACTCGCGCAGGTCCGCCCGCTCGTCCAGCTCGCAGGCGACCCGCAGGCCGCGGGTCCGCGTGAGGGCGGACCAGCCGAGCGCGAGCACGGCGGCGACGCCGAGGGCGAGTCCGGCGATCATGGCCCAGTCGCCGGGCCACTCGAGGGCGAAGCCGAACGTCCGCTGGATGACCAGCAGGAGCATCATGGCGACGATGGCGCCCGAGAGTGTGACGATGAACGAACGCAGGGCGCGGATGAGCCACAGGCGCCAGGCGGCCGCGGACAGCACTCGCCGGATCTCGTTCATCGTCGTCTCCTCGAAGGCCGGCCGGAGAGCCGGCGTACCCGCTCCGCCACGCTGATCGTCGGCCCGGGGGGCCGACCGGGAACCTGCCCGGGAATCATCGTCCACCCGGGGCCCCGAACCGCTCCCGATTGTACGGGGAAACGCACCCCGGGTTGCTGACATTGCGGCTGTTACAGAAGATGGGGCCCGCGTGAAACTCCGGCTTGACTGGCACCCTTATCTGGACCCCCGCCGGGTCGAGCACGACCTGGTCGGGGCGGCGGTGCGGGACCCGGTAGGGCATTGGGTGCATCTGGCCCTGGCCGTGGGGTTCTGCTTCTTCCTCCCCTGGCCTACGTCGTTTGTGGACATCGCCAGCATCCCGGTCGCGGTTTTCTCGCTCATCCGGCTGCCCAACATCTGGCGGACGTGGGGGTCGCTGGCGGTGCAGCCGGTGTTCCTGGGGCTGGTGGCCTGGGCGGTCTGGCAGGCCCTGAGCCTGTTGTGGTCGGCGGACCCGCGCCAGGGGATGAAGGAGCTGGAGGCCAACCGCTGGATCGGCGTGGTGTGGGCGCTCTGGCCGGTGATGATGCACCGGCGGTGGCTGATCGCGGCCGTGGCCGCGGGCTTCCTGTGCGGGAACCTCTCGCAGGTGGCGCAGGCGCTCGCCCCGCACCTGGGGTGGGACTGGCTGCCGATCCGCCGCATGCCGGGGCGGTTGAGCGGGTGGTGGGACCCGGTGGTGGGGGGGTCGCTCCTGTGCGGGGCTCTGGGGCTGCACATCGCGGCGGCGGCGTGGGGGCGGGGGGCGTGGCGCGCGGTCGGCGGGGCGGGCGCGGCCGCCACGGCGGTGGCGATCGCGGCGACGGGGACGCGGGGGGCGTGGATCGCTGGGGCGGTTCTTCTTGCGGGGGGTCTCGCCGCGATGGTGGTGCGCTCGCTCCGGGGCGGGGGTGAGCGGGCGGGCGTCGGGCGGGTCGTTCTTACCACGGCGGCCCTCGCCGCCGCGTGTGCCGCGGGCTGGATCGCGCTGCGCGGGCCGGTGATGGCGCGGGCGGAGCGGGCGAGGGAGGAGATTGCGGCCGCGCGCCGCGGCGACTACGCGACGGACACGGGCGCACGGATTCTCATGGCGGAGTGGGCGCTGAGGGCGGTGCGGGAGCGGCCCGTGGCGGGCGTGGGCGCGGGGGGGTACCGCGCGTGGGTGCTGGCGGAGATGCGAAAGGGGGGGTCGGCGGAGCCGAATGCTCCGATTCACGTCCATGCGCACAGCACGCCGCTGCACATCGGGGCGACGCTGGGCGTAGTCGGCGTCGGGATCGGGGTGTTCATCGTCGGCGCTGCGATGGGGGCATGCCGGTCGCAACGGACCGGCTCGGAGAGCCGGGGTACCCGGGGCGGCGCCTACGACGCCGGGCCGCTGTGGGCGTTGGCGGGGCTTCTCCTGGCGGGGCTCTTCGACGTGGTGCACCTGAATGCGCAGACCGCGGCCATGCTGGGGATGCTGCTGGCGCTGTGCCTCGTTTCACGGCCGCGAGAGTGGGATGGCCTCCGTCCGCCCGCGGCTCTCCCGACGGCGCCCTGAACGGCGGCGCTGAGGCGGTACAATGGCCCCCCTTTCCGAACTGCCGGGCGGCCTCCCCCGCCTGAGGAGACTCCGCGATGCCCGCAACCTGCCCGAAGTGCTCCGAGCCCATCAGCACCCTCAAGGGTGAGAGCGTGACGGCCGATTTCGGCCACGCGCAGTTCTGGGCGATCTTCCTGAAATGCCCCACGTGCAACGTGGTCATCGCGACGCAGATCGACCCGACGCTGATCCGCGAGGAGACCGTGCGGCGGATCACCGACGACGTGAGCAGCCGCCTGAAAGGCGGGCCGGGGACCGAGCCGCCGCCGGGACAGCCGCGCCCGCCGCAGCAGCAGTAGCGCCCGTGCCACGGCTTCGACCGCCGTCCTCGGCGGGCAAGCCGTGCGAGCGATCACTCGCTCACGAACTTCACTCGCCGCACACCAACCCGCGCGGCCCGCGCCAGCGCCGTCTCGCCCCCGGAGCGCAGCCACCGGTCCACCTCCCAGCGGGTGCTCGCGTCGCCCGCCCGGATGGTGAGCAGCCCGCGCGAGCAGGAGACCGGCCACGCCCGCGCCGCCAGTTCCGCCGGGCACACCTCGCGCCACGCCCGCTCCAGCGCTGTCCCTGACCGGGCGGTCCGCTCGACGGCGGCGTGAGCGTCCGACACCGCCCGGGCGATCGTCCAGTCCGGGTCCCGCCGGTTCCGCCACCCGCGGACCTTCGTCAGTTCAGCGCTCGCGCGGCGGAGGCTCATCGAGGGCGAGTCTATCGGATGGCCCGGGCGCACGGCGCAGAAGCGCCCGGCTGCCCATACGATCTCCACAGCCCCGCCCGCGACGCTGCCGCCACGCCCCACCCCCATGTCCACCGCCATCGCCATCCGCGATCTCTCCAAGGTTTTCGGCTCCGGGCACAGCGCGGCCGTCGCGGTGGACCACATCTCCCTCGACATCCAGCCCGGCGAGCTCTTCTTCCTCCTGGGCCCCTCCGGGTGCGGCAAGACGACGCTCCTCCGCATGATCGCCGGCTTCATCGAGCCGACGACGGGGCACATCCTGTTCGGGAAGCCGGAGGAGGGCGCGGGGGCGGGCCCGCCCGCCGGCCCGAAGATCGAGCCCGCCCCGCCGGGGGACCTGATCGGCGCGGTGGCCCTGCCGCGCGGCTGGCGCAACGTCACCCACACGCCCCCCAACAAGCGCAACACGGGGATGGTCTTCCAGTCCTACGCCCTCTGGCCCCACATGACCGTGGCGAAGAACGTCGCCTTCGGCCTCTCCATCCGCAAGGTGCCGACGCTGGAGCGCGAGCGGATGGTCGCCGACGCCCTGGCCGCGGTGAAGATGGCCGAGTACGCCGAGCGCAAGCCCAACCAGCTCTCCGGCGGGCAGCAGCAGCGGGTGGCCCTGGCGCGGGCGCTGGTGATCCGGCCGGATGTGCTGCTGCTGGATGAGCCGCTCTCGAACCTCGACGCGAAGCTGCGGATCGAGCTGCGCTCGGAGATCCGGCGGGTCTGCAAGGAGAGCGGGATCACCGGCGTCTACGTCACCCACGACCAGAAAGAGGCCCTCTCGATGGCCGACCGGATCGCGGTGCTCGACGCCGGGCGCATCGTGCAGACCGGGCGCCCGGAGGAGCTCTACCGCCGTCCCGCCTCCCGCTTCGTGGCGGAGTTCCTCGGCGAGACCAACTTCATCGAGGGGCAGGTGGTGTCGAGCAACGGGCGGGCCCGCATCCGCACCGCCGCCGGCGAGGTGGAGGCGGGGGCCGCAGCGCCGGGCGCCCCCGGGGATGGCGTGGTCCTCTCGATCCGCCCCGAGGCCTTCCGGATCCTGCGCCCGGGGGCCGGCGGCACGCAGTCGCTGCCCGGGCACCTGCTGGAGACGACGTACCTGGGCGAGCTGGCGCAGCACACGGTCGAGCTCGGGGGCGGCATCGTAGTCAAGGTCGCCTCCCTGAACCCCGCCGTGGCGCACACCCGCGCCCGCGAGGCCGTCGCCCTGGCGATCGAGCCCGCCGATGTCGTCGTCCTGCCGCGCGAGGAGGAGAAGACCAGCCACAGATGACCCAGATGCGCACAGACAAAGAGCCAGCCCATCTGTGCCCATCTGTGTCATCTGTGGCTTCCTCTCTTGCTTCGACGACGACCCACTGACTCCCTCGGAACCCCTCCATGCCCCCATTCGTGATCCAGACCGAGGACCTCGACCCCGAGCCCGCTTCGTGGCTGGCGGAGCGTTGCGAGTTTGTCGTCTGCCCGCACGACCAGGAGGCCCGCCTCGCCGAGCTGCTGCCGAGAGCCGACGGCCTGGTCGTCCGCACCTACACGCTGGTCAACCGCGCCCTGCTCGCGAAGGCCCCGAAGCTGCGGGTGGTCGGGCGGGCCGGCGTAGCGCTGGAGAACATCGACATCCCCGCCTGCCGCGAGCGCGGCATCGAGGTGGTCCACACGCCCAGCGCCAACACGCGGGCCGTGGTCGAGTACGTCTCGGCCATCATCGCCGACGCCACCCGGCCGCGGTTGTACCTGGATGCGGCCGTGCCGCCCGCGCAGTGGCACCAGCTGCGGCGGGACTACCTCGGGGCCCGCGAGCTGAACGAGATGACCCTGGGCATCTGGGGCTTCGGCAAGATCGGCTCCGCCATCGCCCGCGTTGCCGCGGCCATGGACATGCGGGTGATCTACAACGACCTGCTGGAGATCCCCCCCGGGCGGCGGAGCGGCGCGGAGCCCGTGCCGGTGGACCGGCTGCTGGCCGAGAGCGACATCCTGAGCGTCCACGTCGATTTCCGGGAGCAGAACCGCGACCTGGTGAACGCCGCGGCCCTGGCCCGCTGCAAGCCCGGCCTGCTCTTCCTGAACACCAGCCGCGGCTTCGTGGTGGACGCGGCGGCCCTCGCCGCGTTCCTGCGGAACAACCCGGGGGCCACGGCGATGATCGACGTCCACGACCCGCACGAGCCCATCCCCGCCGGCTACCCGCTTCTGGGCCTGCCCAACGCGCGGCTCTCGCCGCACCTGGCCAGCGGCACCACCCGGGCCAAGCGGAACATGAGCTGGGTGGTGCGCGACGTGTGGCGGGTGCTGAACGGCGAGAAGCCGGAGTTCCCAGCGCCGGCGGTGTAGGGAAGTTCAACGGACGGCCGGTGGGCCGGGCGCCAGCTCAGGTCCCCGGTAGAACGCTCATGCCCTTTTCCGGCGGCTGCCCGTACAACTCCGGGTGCTGGTAGGTGCCTTTCTCGGGGCCCTGCTTGTCGATCTCGACGGGGGCTCCGCGCTGCCGGACCCAGCGGTCGTTGCGCACGGCATCGACGCGCCAGGAGACCTTGCCCCCGGGCGCCCCACCGGCGATACGGAAGGAACACACCTGCGCTGCGTCGCCCGGCGCGGCCGCGGCGCCGGCGCTCAGCGCGGCCTCGTCGATCTCCTCGGCCACGTGCAGCATGGGCATGGGCGCGCCCACGGCGGTGAGCACGTAGCTGGGGGCCTTGTTGATCGTGGCGAAGTAGCGGGGCAGCTCGACCACGGCCGCGCCCGCACCGTCAAGCCGCACCGTGCCGCGGTAGAAGTTGATGACCTCGGGGCTCTCGGGGGTGTAGTGGAGCAGGTACTTGTTCTCCGGATCGTCGGGGTGGTCGATGCGGAAAGACTTGGTGCCGCTGGCGCCGGTGCGGCCCTCGGCAAAGAGGCCATAGCCGGAGGCGCTGTCGGTCCGCCCGTAGACGCCGTAGTTGGTGCCGGTGCCGTTGGTGGCGAACCCGAGGACACCGCGGCCGCTGGGGGCGCTGCTGTGGAACGTCCCGCCGAAGGTGAGGCCGGTGGTGGCGGTGGCCACGCCGTGGACGGCGCGCCCGTTGGTGCTGTCGTTCTGGCTATACATAGTCACGCCGGCGCCGGTGGCGAAGGTGTTGTGGAGCTGCAGGATGGCGCCGATGTGCGCCCCGCTCAGCATGAAAGGAACAGAGCCGGAATGGAGGAACTGCGACGAGTCCAGCCCGTCGAGCCGGTCGGCGTTCAGGTTCGTGACGAGGAAGTTGCTGCCCACGGTGAATGGGGGCGTGCTGCCCGCCGCCCCGCCGTTGAACGCCGGGATGTTGGTGAAGGTCGCCGTGCCGGCGCCGGAGCGCTGGGCGAACGATGTCGAGCTCAGCCCGTCGAGCAGGTCGGCGTTGAGGTTCGTCACGAGCGTGGTGCTCATCACCGAGAACGGCGACCCGGCGTCGGTGAACGACGGGGCGGCCGCGAACGTGTTGACCGCGCTGAAGGTCTGCGCCGCGTTCAGCAGCGCGACGTTGGCCGACAGGCGCGCATCGGCGAGCGTGCCGCCGGCGATGTTGGAGGCGTCCAGCCCCGTCAGCCCCGACCCCACGCCGGAGAAGGCGTTGCCCGCGTTGCTCAGCGTGAGCGGGCCCGTGTACGCCCCGGCCAGGCGGGCGTCGCCGAGCGTGCCGCCGCTCAGGTTGGAGGCGTCCTGGTAGAACGACGCGCCCTGGCCGTTCAGTTGCGTGGCGTTTGTCGCCGTCGTCGCGCTGGCCGCCGTGGCCGCCGCCGCGGCGTTCAGGGCGAAGAGGGCGCTCGGCGCGGCGGTGAGGCGCTGGCGGGGCCCCAGGATTATGAAGCCGGCGAGGCTCGCGCAGTCGGCGCCCGTGTCGGGGCGAACCTCGATCTCGAGGAACCGCTGCTGGCCCGAGAAGACCGCGCCGAAGTCCAGTTCCAACGAGAACCGCCCGCCGGAGAGGCCCGTGTTGTCGGCGCAGAGGGTCGGCCCCAGCTGCGCCCCGCCCGTGGGCGCGTCGTACAGGCGGAACCGGAAATCAGCAGGGCCCGCGGCCGGCGAGCCCGACTGGTTGAGTTCCCCCTGGTAGGTGAAGGAGGTGGCGAGCGGCCCCTGGGCGAAACCAGGCGGCGCGAGCGACATCAGCGCGGCCGCGGAAAGCAGGGCAACGCGGTGCAACATGGTGGGACTCCTCAGCGACACTCTTGAGCGGCGTCGACGCGACGAGTGTACCAGTGCCACCCGTGAAACCGAGCGGTTTTCGCGGAACGAAGGCACTCATATCGAGGAGGGTCATTGCCGGAAGCCGCGCCCGTGGCCGCGGCGCTACTTCGCGACCCGGGCGGTCTTCCGCGCCTTCCGCGCTCCTGAGACTTCGCGTGGCGCCGGCTTGGGCTTCGCTTTCTTCTTGCCCGCCGGCTTGCGCTTCTTCGCGCCCGCCTTATTCGCCGACGCCGCGGCAGCCGTCGCCGGAACGGCCGGCGCACCGGGCGCGGCCTTCGGCTCCGTCTCGTCCCGCCCGTTCACCAGCCGGATGAGCCCCTCCGGCGTCTTCTCGACCAGCCCCAGTTCCTCCAGCGCCACCAGCGCCGCGGCCTGCTCGGCCTGCTTCTTGCTGTTCCCCCACGTCGGCGTGAAGCGGCGCGAGCCAATCTCGGCCGCCACCTTGAACGCCTTGGCGTGGTCCGGGCCCTTCTCATCCAGCACGCGGTACCCCGGCGGCTCCAGCCCCGCCTGCTGGGCGTGCTGCTGGAGCACGCTCTTGAAGTTCTCCTGGTGCCCGCTCCTGGCCGCCACGTCGATCAGCGGCTCGAACAGGGGGGCCACGAACGCCTCCGCCGCCGCGTACCCGCCATCCAGGTAGATCGCCGCGATCACGCTCTCCAGCACGGCCGCCGAGAGCGACTGGGGCATCCCGTTCTCCCGCTGCATCCCCTTGCCCAGGACCAGCCACCGGTCCAGCCCCAGCCTGCGGGCGATGGTGGCGCAGGTCTGCCGCGAGACGGCGGTGGATTTGATCTTGGTCATCTCCCCCTCGAGCAGGTGCGGGTAGCGCTGGTAGATCCGCTCCGCCACGATCAGCCCCAGCACCGAGTCCCCCAGGAACTCCATCCGCTCGTTGGACTGGAGCCGCTGCTCGGCGATGGACGCGTGCGTCAGCGCCCGCGACACCAGGTCCGGGTCCCGGAACCGGTAGTTCACCGCGGCCTCGATCGCCTCTGTGGCGGGCTGTGTCTCGGTCGGCATGTTCGCGTCCGGCGGCGGCCGAGAGACGGCCGCGGTGTCCAGAAGGGCCCTGGACGCGAACGCTCATCGGTCGGCGCCCGCGGGCGGAGAACCCGGGTGGACGGCCGGCGAGCGATCGCGCCTCCGCGGCCAACATCCCGCCGCGGATACCTGAGCGTACGGCCCGACGGCGGGCTTGCCAAGCCGAAACTCCGGGGTGGCCTGACGCTCCGCGGCAGGTCTCGGCTCCGCCCGCCGCGGAGCGTCGGTCCACCCGGCGCTTGGACCCGGCCCAGGAACCTCCTATATTTCCGCCCCCTTCCCCACATGCCGGGCCTTCAGCCCACCCCCGTGGGCCGCCCGCTGACCCGGAGACCTGAGCATGCACTACCCGCACCGCACCAGCCGCATCAAGCGCAAGCGCTCCATCGGCTTCCGCGCCCGCATGAGCACCAAGGAGGGGCGCAAGATGATGAACCGCAAGCGCCGCGTCGGCCGCTCCCTCAACGTGGCCGACAAGTAGCCGGTCGATGTCGGATGGGGGATGTCGGATGTCGGATGCGCCGAAATCCGCCGACCCCGGTGCTCTCCACATCCGCCATCCGCCATCCCACATCCGACATCCCAAACCCCCTACCCTCCGCCATGAGCGGCCGCGTTCAAGCCCTCCTCATCGGGCCCATCGCCGCCATGCTCGCGCTCCACGTCGTCGCGCTGGTCCTCTGGGAACGCGGCATCACCCCCCGCGCCGGCACGCTCGGCGAGCTGTGGGGCCCCTGGAACCTCGCGGCCCCCATTTTCCTCCTGATCGCCGGCAGCTACGCCCTCCGGCACGCGGCGGCGGATGAGCGGGCCGACCCCTCGCGCCTCGTCCGTATCACGTGGGGCACCGCCCTCGCCGACCTCCTCCTCTCCGCCGCCCTGGCCGCGCTCCTCTGGCAAACATCCTGACCGCCCCCGTGCTGGAACCCCTTGCGGCCCCCGTACAAGCCGGTAGGCTGTCGCCACCGAGCCCGGGAGAGGCCGATGAAACTCTGCACCCGCTGCGGCCAGGATTGCTCGACGCGCCCGCGCGTGAAGACCCCGCAGGGCCAGTACACCTGCCGCGCGTGCCTGCGCCCGGATGAGCTGTCCGTGATGGAGACCAAGCCGCAGGCGCGTGCCGCGGTGGGCGCTGGCGCACTCGCCCCCGGGAGGATGCCCGCCCCCGCGATCCCGATCCATCCCGCGGCCCGCAACGGCGACGCCGCCGCCATGGCCGCCCTCCCGGATGACGATGCCCCGCTGACGCTGGCCGACCTGGAGACGGCGGCCACGGCCGAGCAACTGGTGTGCCCCTCGTGCCAGAGTTCGGTGGCCCACGGGGCGGCGCTGTGCGTGCAGTGCGGCTACGACCTGCACGCCGGCAAGCACCTGCAGACGCAGCAGGGGCGCGCGGAGGAGCCGCTGCCGAAGGTTCCGCCGGCGTACAGCAAGTGCCCCAAGTGCAAGTACGACCTGAAGGGCCTGAAGCAGCCCCGCTGCCCGGAGTGCGGGACGCTGGTGCTGAAGAAGGACCACAAGGAGCACATGCGCGAGTTCTCGCGGCGCGAGGCGCGCTGGGCCTACCTCAAGCCGCTGATCCAGATGACCGTGGGCATGCTCGTGATGGCCTTCTTCCTGGCGGTCCGGGGCAAGGAGGACGAGATCCCCTGGTACATCGCCAGTTGCCTCATCCAGGTGCCCTTCGGGTGCATGGTGTTCTTCGCGTGCTGCCTGCTGTGGATCGGTTTCGACGCCCCCATGCACCTGACCGCGATCCGCCTCGCCGGGGTCTACGCGATCACCGAGGGGCTGGCCCACGTGATGAGCCTCGTGCCCATGCCCCTCATGGGGTGGATCGCCTGGCTGCTCATCTACGCGGCGCTCCTGGCCGAGTCGCTGGACCTGGAGTTCAACGACGCGATCTTCGTGGCGCTGTTCAGCTTCGTCGTCAAGATCGCCCTCGTGGTGGCGATCTACCAGTACCTGTTCTCGCAGATGTGACGGCGAGCGGAGGCCCCGTGTTCCATCGCTTCACCGATCGCGCGCGGAGAGTCATGGCGCTCTCCAACATGGAGGCGCAGCGCCTGCACGCGGAGTACATCGGGACCGAGCACATCCTCCTGGGGCTGGTCAGGGAGGGCTCGGGCGTCGGCGCGAACATCCTGAAGTCCATGGAGTTCGACCTCGGCCGCGTGCGTCGCGAGGTCGAGCGGCGGCTCAAGGACGAACAGAGCACCTCAACAGGCAAGCTCCCGCAGACGACCCACGCCAGGAAGGTGATCGAGAACGCGATCAGCGAGGCGCGAAAGCTCGGCCATGCCTACGTCGGCACCGAGCACATTCTCCTGGGGCTGGCGCTCGATGCGGGGACCGCCGGGGCCGTGCTGCGGGAGCTGGGCGTGACCATCGAGCGGGCCCGGGACCAGCTGCGCTCCGTGCTCACGGGCACGGCGGAACCCGGCGAGGCGGACCCGGCCGGCGGCACGCACGAGCTCATCCGGGACATCGCCCAGTCTCTCCGGATGCTGGCTGACCGCCTGGATGATGTGGCTCGCGGAGGGGACGACCGCGCCGCTCCGGAGCGGGAAGAGCCCTGAGTCGGGAGCCCCCTTGTTCGAACCGTTCTCAGATCGCGCGCGTGCGGCCATGGCCCGGGCCAACCAGGAGGCCCACCGGTGGAACCACGAGTACATCGGGACCGAGCACATCCTGCTCGGCATCGCCGCCGACCCTTCGTGCGCGGGCGCGGCCATGCTGATCTCGCGAGGCGTTGAGCCGGCGCAGCTCCGGGCAACCGTCACGAAACTGGTCCGGAAGGGCCCCGAGATGGTCTGGCTCCTCAGGTTCCCCAGGACACCCCGCGCGAAGATGGTGATCGAGTACGCCATCGAATCCACCCGCGCGGCGGGCCACGATGAGGTGTCCACCGCCCACCTCCTTGCCGGCCTCGCCCGCGAGCACGACGGCGTCGCGGCCCAGGTCCTCCGGGGACTGGGCGTGGACGTCGATCGCGTCCGCGCGGCCGCGGCCGATGCCCGGGATGCACCCTCCGCTGACGTGCCGCCGCCCGCGGGAGAGGAGATACCGCGCGGGCCCTTCGTGCGGGCGCTGCGCCGCCTCTTCGGTTTTGCGGGACGCCCGCGCTCATCGCGGCTGGTTGTCACTCGGCGCTGACCGGGCCGCGGTCAGCTCCCGCGCCCCTTCAACCACCCGGTCCCACTGGAACGCCGGGCCCGGGTCCACCTTGTTCTCCTGGATGTGGTAGTGGCCGATGAGGCCACGGTGCCGGCGGAACTCCTCCGGCAAGAGGGCCCGGGTCGCCAGCGCCCCGCTCGCATCCCTTGGGTAGTCGCGCTCGATCCGCGGCAGGACGGTGCACAGCGCCGCCGTCAGCTTCGTCAGCGACTCGTACTGCTCGGGTGTCAGGTCGAACTGCCGGTAGACCCGACCCTGCACCTCGCCCGTCACCGGCTCATCCCGGGCCGGGCGTCCGGCGAAACCCGGCGTGCGGATGCCGCCCCCATCCAGCCGCGCCGGGATCGTCAGGCGCGCCCGCCCATCCTCGTCGCGCGCGTACCACTGATCCAGCGGCGTCCCCCCGTCCTGACCCCCCCGCTCCGGGTACGCCCCGATGTTCGCGATCTCGATCCCCACCGAGCGGTCGTTCGCCACCGTCGCGTGCCACGCCCGCTCCTTCAGGTCCAGCGTCTGGTAGATCGTCCCGTCCACATCCAGCATGAAGTGCACCGACAGCCCGCGCACGTCGTGGAGGATGCGGAAGCACGTCCGGCTGGTCCCCGCGGCGTCGTAGTGGATGACGAACTGGTCCACCGTCTCCTGGAGCGCCGGCAGGTCCCACGAGCCGGCGCGGAGCAGCGCCAGCTCCGCCTCGTCGCGTGACTCGGCCAGCGCGGCCGGGATCGCCCGCACACCGTACCGATTGGGGGTCTCCAGCTTCTCCTTCGATCGATCCCACGATGCCTCCTCGGGCCGCGCGAAGCGCCGCTCGACCCGGTACGCGTCGTACCCGCCGGGATCGAGCCACAGGACCACCGGCGCGCCGGTGTGGAACAGCCGGCCGCAGACCATGATCTCGTCACCGGCGCGGACCAGCTCGTCGCCGGGTGCTCCCGCGGCCGCGGGGCCGCGCGGCAGGGCGTCGCGCGGCGGGATGGTCTCGGGGGTGCGTGCGACGGGCGCCGGGACCGGAGCGGGCCCGGGCGCCGCCGTGGCCGCCTCCGCGCGCGACAGCGCGGGCGCGGGCGCGCGTGCCGGCACCGGTTTCCTCGCGGCGCACGCCGCGATCGAGGCCGCCACGACCGCCACCGCCGCCGCCATGAGCCCCGGCTTTCGCATCGGCCGAGAGACTACCGCGCCCGCCCGGGCCCGTCGCGTCCCGCGCTATAACTCCCTCCCTTGAGCCTCGACCTACGCACCCTCTACCCCCGCATCGACGAGTGCATGCTGGCCGACCGCACCCGCCTGCGCCGCCTGCTGCGGGCCGCGGCCGGGCGGCTCCGCGAGGGCGAGGCGGCGGACCGGCTGATCGAGCGCTTCCACGCCGACCTCGCCCGCTCGGCCGCCCGCCTCGAAAGGCGACGCTCGCTGCTGCCCACGCCCACGTGGCCCGCCGAGCTGCCCGTGGTGGCACGACGTGAGGACATCGCGGCGACCATCCGCGACCATCAGGTCGTTGTGCTGTGCGGCGAGACCGGCTCGGGCAAGACCACGCAGCTCCCCAAGATCTGCCTCTCGATCGGGCGGGGGGTGGCCGGGCTCATCGGCCACACCCAGCCCCGCCGCATCGCCGCTCGCACGGTGGCCGCCCGTATCGCGGAGGAACTCAACTCGCCGCTCGGCCACGCGGTGGGGTACAAAGTCCGCTTCGGCGACCACACCGGGGAGAACACCTTCATCAAGGTGATGACCGACGGCATCCTCCTCGCCGAGACCCAGGGCGACCCGAAGCTCGAGCGGTACGACACGCTGATCATCGACGAGGCCCACGAGCGCTCGCTGAACATCGACTTCCTGCTGGGCTACATCCGCCAGCTGCTGCCGCGGAGGCCGGACCTGAAGGTCATCATCACCAGCGCCACGATCGACCCGGAGCGCTTCGCGCGGCATTTCTCGGCTGCTGGTCCTACCTCTCCCCTTGCGGGAGAGGTCGCTCCGCGCAGCGGAGCGGGTGAGGGGTCGACGACGAACGCCCTCCGCCCCCCGGCCCCTCACCCGGCGGCTGCGCCGCCGACCTCTCCCTCAAGGGGAGAGGTAGGAGACGTCACGGTCCCCATCATCGAGGTCTCCGGCCGCACCTACCCGGTCGAGACCCGCTACCGCCCCTTCGCCCTCGACGAGGCGGACGACCGCGACCAGACCCAGGCCATCCTCGACGCGGTGGATGAACTCGCAACCGTCGGGAGCGGCGACGTTCTGGTCTTCCTCTCCGGAGAGCGCGAGATCCGCGAGACCGCCGAGGCCCTCCGCAAGCATCACCCGCCCTCGACGGAGATCCTTCCCCTCTACGCCCGCCTCTCCGGCCCGGAACAGATGCGGGCCTTCCAACCGCACCACGGGCGCCGCATCGTCCTGGCCACCAACGTCGCCGAGACCTCCCTCACCGTCCCCGGCATCTGCTACGTCATCGACCCCGGCCTCGCCCGCATCTCGCGCTACTCCCACCGCACCAAGGTCCAGCGCCTCCCCATCGAGGCGATCTCCCGGGCTTCCGCCGACCAGCGAAAGGGCCGCTGCGGGCGCGTCGCCGAGGGCGTCTGCATCCGCCTCTACAGCGAGGCCGACTTCGCCCAGCGCGACCGCTTCACCGAGCCGGAGATCCTGCGGACCAACCTCGCCAGCGTCATCCTCCAGATGAAGTTCCTGCGGCTCGGCGCCCCCGAGGACTTCCCCTTCGTCGAGCCGCCCGACCCGCGGATGGTCAAGGACGGCTACGACACGTTGATCGAGCTGGGCGCGATCGAGCCTCTCGACCCCTCGGGTGCCACTGCTCGCGGCGTCCTCGCCGCGCAGCAGTGCCCCTCGCCTTCCCGCGAGACCTTCCGCCTCACACCCCTGGGCTCCCAGCTCGCCAAGCTCCCCACCGACCCCCGCATCGGCCGCATGATCCTCCAGGCGATCGAGGAGAAAGCCCTCGACGATGTCCTCATCATCGCCGCCGCGCTCGAGATCCAGGACCCCCGCGAGCGCCCCATGCTCAAGCAGGACGCCGCCGACCAGGCCCACGCCCAGTGGAAGGACGAGAACTCCGACTTCCTGTCGCTGCTCAAGCTCTGGAAGGAGTGGCGCGAGCAGGGCGAGAAGCTCTCCGGCAGCCGCCTCCGCAAGTGGTGCCAGACCAACTTCCTCTCGTTCATGCGGATGCGCGAGTGGGAGGATGTCCACCAACAGCTCCACGCGCAGCTCGCCGACATGGGCCTGATCCACGCCCGTGCCACGGCTTCGACGCCGTCTTCGGCGGCAAGCCGTGCCGAGCGCGGCGCGCCTCCCGAGTCACGGCACGGCTTGCCCCGCCGAGCCGGGGCGAAGCCGTGGCACGAAGATGGACCCAGTGGCACAGGCGTCCCGCCTGTGTCTTCGCGCCAGCGACACACCGATGTCCGGAACACAGGCGGGACGCCTGTGCCACTGGACGACACCTATGCCGCCATCCACCGCTCCCTCCTCTCCGGCCTCCTCTCCAGCATCGGCACCCGCTCGACCGCCGACTCCTTCGACTACACCGGCCCCCGCGCCAGCAAGTTCAACCTCTTCCCCGGCTCCGGCCTCTTCCGCAAGGGCCCGCGCTGGGTCATGGCGGCCGAACTCGTCCAGACCACCAAGCTCTACGCGCGCACCGCGGCCCGCATCGAGCCCCAGTGGATCGAGCCGCTCGCGCTCCACCTGGTCAAGAAGTCGCACTTCGACCCCCACTACAGCAAGGACGGCGGCCAGGCGTACACCTCTGAGAAGGTGATGCTCTTCGGCCTCGAGATCGTCGCCCGCCGGCGCGTCCCGCTCGGCCCCATCGACCCCAAGACCGCCCGCGACCTCTTCATCCACCACGCCCTCGTTGAGGGCGACACCGCCGCGGACTGGAAGTTCCTCGAGCGCAACCAGAAGCTCATGGCCGAAGTCCGCGCCGTCGAGGCCAAGGCCCGCAAGCCCGACCTGCTCGCCGGCGCCAAGGCCATCTTCGATTTCTACGACGCCCGGGTTCCCGCCTGGGTCCACAGCGTCGCCACCATGCAGAAGTGGCTCCGGGGCGAGGACCCCGCTCGCCCCCGGGCCGATGAAGCGAAGCGAGAAAAGCCGCGCAACGCTCCCCAGCCCGAAGGGCTGAACGTCAGTAGCCGGGGGTTGAGCGAGTCTTCGAGCGACACCCCCGGTAACCGGCCCCCTCTCCCGTTGCACCCTGAAGGGGTGCACGAAGCGCCCGCCACACTCCGGCCTCCGGCCTCGCCCCGCGCCCGCGGCGACTCCCTCCTCATGACCTGGGCCGACATCGTCCACGCAACCCCCGGGGCCATCACGCCCGAGCGCTTCCCCGACACGCTCCCCGCGGCCGGGACGCGCCTCAACCTCCAGTATCTCTACGAGCCCGGCGAGACCGCCGACGGCATCACCATGACCGTGCCCATCGAGGCGCTGCTGGCCCTCGACGCCGAAAAGCCCGAGTGGCTCGTCCCCGGCATGCTGGCGGAAAAAATCGCCGCCCTCTTCCGCTGCCTCCCCAAGGCCTGGCGCAAGCTCCTCGACCCCATCCCCGCCCTCGCCGAGCAGTGCGCCCGCGAACTGCCCTTCGCCCAGGGCAGCCTCTTCGTCGCCCTCGAGGCGAAGGTCGGCGCCCTCAAGGGCATCACCATCCCCCGCTCCGCGTGGCAGCCCCGCGCCATCCCCGACCACCTGAAGATGAACTTCCGCGTGATCGACGAGAAGGGCAAGGAACTCGCCCAGGGCCGCGACCTCGCCGAACTCCGCACGCGCCTCGCGGCCAAGGCCAGGGCGAGCTTCGGCAAGCTGGCCAGGGGCACGCTCGAGCGCCAGGGCATCACCGACTGGGACTTCGGCGACCTCCCCGAGCGCATGGACGTGGACCGCGGCGGCCTGAAGCTCATCGCCTACCCCGCCCTCACCGACGAGCAGACCTCCGTCTCGCTGCGACTGATGGACTCCCCCCAGGCCGCCGCGGCCGCCACCCGCGCCGGACTCCGCCGCCTGTTCATCCTCCAGTCACGCGATGAGCTCCTCTACCAGCTCCGCATCATCCCGGACCTCGGGCGGATGTCCCTGCAGTACGCCACCCACGGCGGCTCCGAGGCGCTCCAGAGCGAGCTCTCCGACCTCATCGCCGAGCGCGTGTTCCTCGCCGAGACGAAGGGAGCCACTGGCGGCTTGAGCGGCGCAGCCGCGCCCGCCAGTGCCGTTGTCCCCCCGGTCCCCATCCGCACCCGCGACCAGTTCCGCGCCCGCCTCGACGCCGGCGCCCCGCGCCTCCACGAGATCGCCCAGGAGACCGGCGCCCTCGTCGCCCGCATCCTCGACTCCCGCCACACCCTCGCCCTCCACCTCGCCCGGAGGATCCCGCCGGCGTGGGAGCCCACGATCGCCGACATCCGCCAGCAGCTCCTCTACCTCCTCCCCCGCGCCTTCCTCCGCCGGACCCCGTGGGAGCACCTCCGCCACTTCCCGCGCTACCTCAACGCCATCGAGTTCCGCCTCGCGAAGTTCCAGAACGCCGGCCTCAACCGAGACTACCGCCTGATGACCGACTTCAACCCCTACTGGCGCCGCTTCACCGACCGGGCGGCGGCCGGCGCCGACATCGAGCCCGGGACCCCCCAGCTCGAGGCCCTGGGCGCGTACCGCTGGCTGGTCGAGGAGTACCGCGTCTCGGTCTTCGCCCAGGAACTCGGCACCGCCCAGCCGGTCTCCATCAAGCGGCTCGACGAACTCTGGGCCAGGGCGACAGCCCTCTGAGGGAGTCGCCGCCGGTTGTTTTGGTTTCGGATCCGGTCCAAAACGTCGGCAACTACCCTATCATCGCCGACGATTTGTACCCATGGCTCCCTCCACGTCCGTCATCCTCGACCGGGTCCGCCGCCTTGGAATTGCCCGCGCAGGCGACCTGGCACGCGGCGGCCTGCCGCGCTCCGCCCTTGCCCGGCTGGTCGCGGTGGGGAGGCTGACGCGCGTCGGGCGCGGCCTGTACATGCTCCCCGATGCGGACCTCGGCGAGAAGCAGGGCCTTCTCCTGGTCGCCGCGCGGGTTCCGCACGGGGTGTTCTGCCTGCTGACGGCGCTGCGAATCCACGACCTCACGACCCAGAATCCCGCCGAGGTCTGGATCACCATCCCGCACAAGGCGAGGCCCCCGACGCTCGACTACCCCAGGCTCCGGATCGTCCGGGCATCGCCCGCGACCCTCGCCGCCGGGATCGTCGAGGAGCGCATCCACGGCATCCCCATCCGCGTCTACAGCCCGCGAAGACCGTCGCTGACTGCTTCAAGTTCCGCTCCCTCGTCGGACAGGATGTCGCCGCCGAAGCGCTCCGCGACTGCTGGCGCCGGCGGAAGGCGGGCATGGACGAGATCTGGCGGTTTGCACGGCTGCTGCGCGTCGCCAACGTCATGCGGCCCTTCATGGAGGCCCTCGCGTGACGGGGCCGAGCAACATCACGGCGTCGGTGCGGCAGCGCCTCCTGAACCTCGCCCGCGCCCGCGCCCAGGAGCTGGAGTATGTCCTGGTGCTCTACGCGATCGAGCGGTTCCTCTACCGGCTCAGCGTCTCGGCGCACAGCCGGCGCTTCGTGCTCAAGGGGGCGATGCTCTTGCTCGCGTGGCAGGCCGCGCCCGCACGCCCCACCCGCGACCTTGACCTCCTCGGCCTCGGAGAGATCACGGCCGACTCGCTCCGAGGGGTCCTGACCGATCTCTGCGGCCTTGCGGTTTACGATGACGGGCTCCGTTTCAACGCAGCCTCGATTGAGGTCCGGCCCATCCGCGAGGCGCAGGAGTACGGCGGCCTGCGTGCCACGCTGCACGCCGCGCTGGGGACCGCGACCATCCGCTGCCAGGTGGATGTCGGAACGGGCGACGCGGTGTCCCCGGAGGCGGAGCCGCTCGACTACCCAACGCTGCTGGGCCATCCCGCGCCCCGCCTCCGTGCCTACCCGAGGGAGACGGTCATCGCCGAGAAGCTGGAAGCCCTGGTGACCCTGGGCATCGCGAACACGCGGATGAAGGACTTCTTCGATCTGTGGACGATCGCGCGCTCGTTCCCCTTCGACGCACGCACGCTCGCCCGCGCCATCCGGGCCACGTTCGAGCGACGCCGCACCACCATTCCATCCGGGATGCCCCTCGCTCACGGATGAGTTCCTCGCCGACCCCGCGAAGCAGGCCCAATGGGCCGCCTTCACCCGGCGAACCGGACTCGCAGGGCCGCCGGCATTGCCCGAACTGGGCCGACTGGTCGGCTCGTTTCTCGCGTTTCCTCTCGGTCTCACGCGTGAACCGTCGCCGCTTGATGGCGATGTTCGCTGGTCACCCGGCGGCCCTTGGTCGGCGGCCTAGAGCCACGGGGTCCGCCATCCGCGCCGATCCTGCGCTCACCCGCCCGCGTACTACCCCCGCTCCGCCTTCGCCCGCGCACCCACCCTTTTCACACGCCCCGCCCCGTCTCCGGACGATCCAGTCAGTCCCCCATGCCCACCGCCGAAGCCGCCCACGCCCCCGCCGCGACCCCGCCCGAGCGCCCGGGGTCCGCGGGTGGCCCCTCGCGGTGGGCCTCGCTCATCCGCCTCGCCCGTCCCCACCAGTGGGCCAAGAACGCCTTCGTGGTCGTCGGGCCGATCTACGCCATCGCCACCGGCGGGGGCCACCTGTTCACGTGGTCCACCGCACTGGCCGTCGTCGGCGCGGTCCTCGCCTTCGGCTTCGCCTCCTCGGCCTGCTACATCGTCAACGACATCCGCGATGTCGATGAGGACCGGGCCCACCCCCGCAAGCGCCGCCGCCCCATCGCCGCCGGCCACATCTCCGTCGCCACCGCCAAGACCTGGGCCGCCGCCCTCTTCGGCCTCTCCGGCCTCTCGATCCTCCTTGCGGCCCTCCCGGACCCGGGGCCCCGCGCCGCACTGTCCGCCGCCGGGTGGCTGGCCGCGGCCGTGGCCGTCTACATCCTCAACACGACCCTCTACAGCCTCTACCTCAAGCGGGCCACCGTCATCGACGTCATCAGCCTCGCCAGCGGCTTTGTCCTGCGGGTGCTGGGGGGGTGCGCCGCGGCCGGAGTCGCGCCCAGCGCCTGGCTGCTGGACGTGGTCTTCTTCATCTCCATGTTCCTCGCCTTCGGCAAGCGCCTGGGCGAGCGCCGGACCATGGGCGAGGACGCCGCCTCCGGCCGGCGCGTCCTCCACCACTACACCGACGAACTCCTCCGCATGGCGGTCGTCGTTACAGGGGTCGCCACCCTCGTCACGTACTCGGGGTACGTCCAGGACCGGGGCGAGCACTACCAGCGCGGCTTCAACCTCCTCTGGCTCACCATGCTCCCCGCCACCTACGGCCTGCTCCGGTGCATCGTCCTCCTGGAGCGGGGGGTGTACGACGACCCGACCGAGCTGGCGGCCAAGGACCGCCCCTTCCAGCTCTCCGTGGCCATCTTCATGGCCGTCACCCTCGCCGTGATGATGCTGGTGGGCCCCGCCCTCCCGCAATCCCCCTAGGGGACCTATCGTTCTCCCCCTGAGCGCAGCCCCCGGCCCTGCATGTGTTTGCGCCGGGCCGCGCCCCTCCAAAGGACCCCCCACAAGCCCTCTACCGCGAACCTGCCCCCCGTTTCCAACCCCGAATCAGGCCCGGTGCGACGGAAAGCCGACCGAGCCCGATCTCATGCACGAAGAGCGAACGCCGTCTGACCGCCCCGCCCGGCATCCCGGGCGCCGGCCCCGAAGGAGTTGACCCGATGAGCACCCGCCTGCTGTCCGCCATCGCCGGATCCGTCCTGGCCCTCGGCCCCCCCCCCGCCCTCGCCCAGGATCAGCCGCAGGCACCCCAGACGCCGGGCGGCGGCGCCCAGCGTGACGACAAGAAGCCCGAGTTCCCCACCTGGAAGGAGGTCTCCGACGGCTTCGAGCCGGTCCGCTCGAGGACCGACGACGGCGACAGCCTCTACAGCATCTGGGTCCGCGCCAAGGACCACCAGATGCTCGCCGAGCTCCCCCGGGGGTGGGCAAACCAGCGGCACCTCTTCGCCATGACCGTGCCCACCGGGGAGACCTTCGCCGGCCTCCACGCCGGCGTCCGCTACGTGTACTGGAAGCGCGTCGACAAGCGTCTCGCCCTCGTCGAGCCTCAGATCGACGTCCGCGCCTCCGGCGACCCGGAGACCAAGGACGCCATCGGCAAGACCTTCGTGGACCGCGTCCTGGTGGATGTCCCGATCGTCTGCATGGGCCCCAATGGCCAGCCGGTCGTCGACATGGACGAGCTGCTCGTCGGCAGCCTCAACACCTTCTACGGCGGGCTCGGCGGCGGCGCCAACAAGCGCCTCGCCATGGTCAAGTCCGCCAAGGCCTTCCCCGAGAACGTCGAGCTGGGCTTCGAGCTCCCCGTGGCCGGCGGCCAGCTCAAGACCTTCCACTACTCGATCTCGCTCATCAAGGACAACACCGGCTACAAGCCCCGCAAGGCCGACGAGCGCGTCGGGTACTTCACCGTGTCGTACCGCGACCTCAGCAAGTTCCGCGCCGACGAGGTCTGGAACCGCTACATCACCCGCTGGAACCTGGAGAAGCGCGACCCCAACCTCAAGGTGAGCCCGGCCAAGAAGCCCATCATCTTCTACGTCGAGAGCACCGTCCCGCCGCGCTACCGCCGCTGGATCAAGGAGGGCGTGCTCCACTGGAACAAGGCCTTCGAGAAGGTGGGCATCGTGGACGCCATCGAGGTCTACTACCAGGACAAGGAGACCGGGGCTCACATGGAAAAGCACCCCGAGGATGTCCGCTACAACTTCATCCGCTGGGTCGCCAACGACATCGGCACCGCCATCGGCCCGAGCCGGCGCCACCCCATGACCGGCGAGATCTTCGACGCCGACATCATCCTCACCGACGGCTGGATCCGCCATTTCTGGTACCAGTCCAACGAGTTCCTGCCCGCGGCCGTCGCGATGGAGGGGATGAGCCCCGAGACGATCGCCTGGCTCGACCGCAACCCGCGCTGGGACCCGCGCGTCCGGCTCGCCAGCCCCGAGGGCCGGGAGCAGATGATCACCGAGCGGGCCGCGGGCATCCTGAAGTACGGCGGGCGCGCCGCCGGCGGGCAGTCCGCCGCGGCCACGCAGAACCCCGATTTCCAGCGCCTGGCGTCGGTGCTCGACCCGCACGCCGGCCTCTGCATGGCGTCCTACGGCAAGGCCAACGACATGGCCGTGCTGGGCCTGCAGCTGGAGTGCCTGGGCATCCTCGATGAGGACCAGCAGCCCGAGGGCGAGAAGAAGGACGACGAGAAGAAGGACGAGAAGAAGGACGAGAAGAAGGTCGAGAAGCCCGACCTGATCGACGGCATCCCCGAGTGGTTCCTGGGCCCCATGCTGGCGGACCTGACCGCCCACGAGGTCGGGCACACGCTGGGCCTGCGCCACAACTTCCGCTCCTCCAGCATCTACTCGATGGCGCAGATCAACAGTGAGGAGGTCAAGGGCAAGAAGCCCTTCGCCGGCTCGGTGATGGACTACATCCCGGTCAACATCAAGATGGACGGCGACGGGGCCACCCAGGGCGACTACACCATGATCGGCGTCGGCCCCTACGACCTGTGGGCGATCGAGTTCGGCTACGGCTCGGGCGACCAGAAGGACATCCTCAAGCGCGTCAGCGAGCCCGAGCTCACCTACGCCACGGACGAGGACACCGGCGGGCCGGACCCCCTGGCCCGGCGCTACGACTTCGCCGCCGACCCCCGCGACTACGCCGTCAGCCGCATGAAGCTCGCCCGCTTCCAGCGCGGCAAGATCCTCGAGAAGTTCGTGAAGGACGGGGACAGCTGGAGCAAGGCACGTCGCGGGTACCAGATCACGCTGAGCACCCAGATGGAAGCGATCAACATCATGGCCAACTGGCTGGGCGGGGCCTTTATCCACCGTGACAAGAAGGGCGACCCGGGGAACCGGGCGCCGATCAACCCGGTGCCGGCGGCGCAGCAGCGGGCGGCGCTGAAGTTCATCATCGAGAACACGTTCCTGGACGAGTGCTACAACCTGAGCAGCGAGCTCCTCCAGCGGATGAGCGTGGACAAGTGGCTCGACAACGGCAGCAACCCCGGCGCCGAGCCGACGTGGCCGATCCACGACCGGATCATGGGCGTGCAGGCCTCGGCGCTGACGATGCTCATGAACCCCACCACGCTCAGGCGTGTGTACGACAACGAGTTCCTGATCCCCCGCGGCGAGGACGCCGTGACCCTGCCGGAGCTGCTCGACACCGTCAGCGCCTCCATCTGGACCGAGCTGGACACCACCGTCGGCAAGAGCTTCACCTCCCGCGAGCCGATGATCAGCAGCCTCCGCCGCAACCTGCAGCGGGAGCACCTGGACCGCCTCATCGACCTGGCCCTCGGGGAGACCTTCGGCGCTGCCGGGCGGCCGATCGCGACGCTCTCGGCGATGAAGCTCCGCGACCTGCAGGGCCGCATCGCCAAGCTCATCGAGAAGAACGGGGCGACGAAGCTCGACGCCTACACGCTCGCCCACCTCACCGAGAGCAAGACCCGCATCGAGAAGGCCCTCGACGCCCAGTACATCTACGGCAGCGGCGGCGGGGGGATGCGCGGCTTCGGCGGCTTCATGTTCGGCGAGCCCGTGGGCCAGCCCCAGGTCCCGGCGCCGGCAACGCCGGAGGGCGGCCAGCAGCGCTGAGCCGGCTCCTGAGTTGTGAACCACGCGCGGGCCGCCTCCGAGAGGCGGCCCCCCGCTTCTTTTTCATCCGTACCCCAGCAGCCACGACGTCACCCTGAACCGCTCGTCGAACTCGCGATCGAGCGCGGGGTTGATCGGGGCCAGCGTCTGGTTCGTCCGTCCCTTGGCCATGAACGCGTGCCCCCGGGCCAGGTCCGCGGCCGTCCCGCCCTCGAACACGGGATCGTCGGGCGGCGCTGCGCCCGGGCCCGGCGCGCCCGGCCGGGGCGTTGCCTTCGCCCGCGCCTCGGCCTCGCGCATCCGCTCGAACGACGACGCCTCCGCCGCCTGCCGCGCCCGCCCCTCGTCGACCGGCCGCCCCAGGAACTCGACCATCCGCCGCAGCTCGCGGGCCGAGTCGGCCTTCAGGTCCTCGTAGCGGACCAGCAGCAGCGGGAAGCGGCGCTGCGCGGTCCACGTCGTCACGTTCTGGACCAGCGACCCGAACCCCCGCGCCGCCAGCGAGGGGTCGCCCCCCTGCGCGATGAAGTTCCGCACGAACTGCTCGTCGGTCCACGGGCGCTGCGGGTCGCGCATGTGGTAGAAGTCCAGCAGGCTCAGCAGCACATCCTTGGGGCGGCGCACGATGTAGATGGCCCCGGCCGTCCGGTCCGCGAAGGGCATCGTCGGCGTCAGCGCCCAGTGCGTCTTCACCAGCGGCGGCGCCCCCCCGGGCGCCGGACGCACCAGGTGGGCGTGCTGCGAGTCGGGGATCCGCTCCGCCAGCTCCGCCGTCGAGCCCATCGCCCCGTAGAAGTAGTGGTACAGGAGGAACCGCACCCACGTGTTGCCGGACTTGGGGTACGACGCCAGCCAGTTGATCTTCATCGCTGCACGAGGATACCGCGCCGCGTGCCCGCACCCGCGCGGCCGCCCCACTGGGCGCAGCTGGCCGCGAACGCCTCCTCCCGCCACAGCCGCACAGCGTAGGGGCCTGCCTCAGCCCCCCGCGGCTTCGCCGCAGTACGACCGCCACATCTCCCGGTAGGCCGCCTCCAGCTTGCGCGTGAAGCCGGGGCCGTCGCAGAGCACTGACCCGCGCACGCGCTCCCGCATCGAGGCCCGCAGCGAAGCCAGCCGCGCCGCCTCCCGCGCCAGGTCCGTCGCCACCCGCGCGTAGGCCTCGGGCGTCTCCGCGACCAGGTCCGGCAGGCCGACGGCGTTCAGCAGGCTCACGCCCACCCGCCCGGCGTGCGCCCGACCCGCCAGGGCGACGACCGGCACGCCCATCCACAGGGCCTCGCAGGTCGTTGTGGTCCCGTTGTAGGGGAAGGTGTCGAGGGCCACATCCACGCGGTGGTACAGCGCCAGGTGCTGTTCCGCGTCCGGGATGCGGGCCAGCAGCTCCACACGCTCGGGCGCCGCGCCCGCCCGCGCCAACATCGCCAGGTAGTCCTTCCGCGCTGAGGCGCTCTCCCACGCCTGGGCCTTCAGCAGCAGGCGCGAGCCCGGCACCGCCTTCAGGATGGCCGCCCATGCCTCGATCACCGGCTCGACGATCTTCTGCGCCGCGTTGAACGAGCCGAAGACGGGGGGTGCGCCGGATGCCGACGGGGCGGGGCCGACCTCCGGCGCGTGGTCCGGGGGCCGGTAGGCCAGGAAGCACCCGGGGATCCGCACCAGCCGCTCCGTCGAGTAGCGCTCCGCCCCCGCCGGGTCGGTGTGCTCATCCACGATCCGGTAGTCGATCGTCGGCACGCCGGTGGTGTTGGGGTAGCCGATGTAGCTCGCCTGCACCGGCGCCACGCGCCGGGCCAGCGCCGAGATCCGCGAGCCCCCCGTGTGCCCCGCGAGGTCCACGGCGAGGTCGATCTGGTCCCCCCGCATCAGCTCCTCGATCCCCTGGTCCGGCATCCGCGAGATGTCCCGCCACTTCGCGCCCGACGCCTGCACCTGCGCGGTCACCCCGTCGGCGTTCATCGTCGCCGAGTACAGGAACACCTCCGCCTGCGCCGGGTCGTGCGCCGCGAGCACCGGTCGGAAGAAGTGCATCACCGAGTGGTCGTGGAAGTCCTGCGACACGTACGCCACCCGCAGCGGGCGGTCCGGCTCGCGGGTGTTGGCGAACGGGTGCGGCGGCGGCGTGCGCGCCAGCATCAGCCGGCCCAGCCGCTCGTGCTCGGTCCGGATGCGGTCGGGGTCGATCTCGGGCCGGTAGTGCAGGTTCGCCACCAGTTGCGTCAGCAGCACCGGGTGGTCCGCGAACCGCTTCAGGGCCTTCTCGATGGTCGCGATCCCCTCCGCCCCGCGCCCGCACCGCGTCAGCGCGATCGCCATGTTGATCCACGGCTCCGGCCGGCCCGGGTCGATCGCGCTGGCCTGCCGCGCGGCCCCCAGCGCCCCCTCGTAGTCCATGGTCGAGATCAGCGCGCTGGCCAGCCCGATCTGCGCCGCGAACGCATCCGGGCGCACCGCGATCGCCCGCCGGTACTCCTGCGCCGCCTCCGCGTGCCGCCCCCGCATGTTCAGCGCCGTCGCGTAGTTCGACCGGTAGTCCGCCATCCCCGGCGCCAGCTGCACCGACCGCTCCAGGTACGGCATGGCCGCGTCGATCCCCCCCTGCGAGAGCAGGATCAGCCCCAGGTGGTGCGCGTAGTCGGGGTCCCCCGGGAAGGCGCTGACGACCTGCTGCAGCTGCTGCGCGGCCATGGCCGCCTGCCCCTGCTGGGCCATCTGGTGGGCGGTGCGGATGATGTCGGCCTTGTTCAAGGGGGGCTCCCGCGGGCCCCATCGTAGCGGACCGGCCCCGAACGCCGGTGAGCCGGGCGTCCCCGCCCCGGGCCGAGGGCCAGGGTCAGCGCGGGCTGCTGCACCACTCACGCCAGAGGGCGCGCAGCGCCCCCTCGTACGCCGCCACGAACGCCCCCGCATCGCACAGCGGCGAGGCGCGCACTCTGCCCCTGAGCCCCGCCCGCAAGGCCGCGATCCTCTCCGGGTTCGAGGCCAGCTCCAGCGCCGTCGCGATGTAGAGATCCCCCGTCGCCGCCACGAGCTCGGGCACCCCGGCCGCCCCGAGCAGGCTCACGCCCACCCGCGACGCGTGCCGCTCCCCAGCCAGCGAGATGACGGGCACCCCCATCCACAGGGCCTCGCAGGTCGTCGTGGTGCCGCCGTAGGGAAACGGGTCCAGCGCGATATCGGCCCGCTGATACGCCGCCATGTGCTCCGCCGTCGAGGCGGTGTGCGACAGCAGCTCCAGCCGCTCCGCCCCGATCCCGTGCACCGCGAAGCGGGAGGCGAACCGCGACGCGACGGCCGGGTCCGCCAGCCCCTTGCCCTTGAGCATCAGCCGCGACCCCGGGAGTTCCCGCACGATCCGGGACCAGACCGCGATCGTCGCCTCCGACAGCTTGGCCAGGCTGTTGAACGAGCAGAAGGTGAGGTGCCCGTCCCGCCGGCACGGCGAAGGTCCCGGGTCCGGCGCTCCCTCGAAGGGCCGGTAGCACAGGAAGCAGCCCGGCAGCCGCACCAGCCGCTCCGTCGCCAGGGCGTCGGCCCCGCTGCCTTCTGGATCGGTGGTCGCATCCACGAACCGGGACCCGATCGCCGGCACGCCCGTCGTGTTGGGGTACCCGATGTACGTCGCCTGCACCGGCGCTGGCCGCAGCGCCATCACCGGGAGCCGGTTCCCCGCGGTGTGCCCCGCCAGGTCGATCAGCACGTCGATCCGGTCGGCGACGATCTGCTGGTACGTCTCCTCATCCGAGAGCGGCTGCACTTCGCGCCAGCCATCCGCCAGCCCCCGCAGCCGTGCCGTCACCGCATCGCCGCCCGCCCCGGCGTGATACAGGAACACGCTGAAATCCCCGCGCGACCGGTGCTCCAGCAGCGGCTCCAGAAAGTACGCCACCGCGTGCTCGCGCAGGTCGGGCGAGAGGTACCCCACCCGCAGCGGCCGCGCCGGGTCCCGGTCAACCGCCGCCGGCAGCGCCCGGGCCGGCGGCAGCCAGCGCCCGTACTCGATATGCGCCGCGAACACCTCCTCCGGCCGCGCCCCCGAGTAGTTCAGCATCATGCACAGCTTGCTGCGCAGGAGGGGGTCGCGGTCCCCGCCCGCCCCGCCCGGCGCCCCGTGCCGCGCGATCGCCGCCCGCAGCAGCGCCACCGCCTCGGGGGCCCGCCCGCTCTCGGTCAGCAGCCGCGTGTACGCGTACAGCACATCCGCCCGCCCCGGCGCCAGGGCCGCAGCCCGCCCCAGGAACCCCTCCGCCTCCCCCGCCCGCTGCCGGGTCGCCAGCAGCATCCCCAGGCACGCCAGCGAGTCCGCGTGCGACGGGTCCAGCGCCGTAGCTTCCCGCAGCGCCCCCTCGCCGCCCTCCAGGTCCCCCGACGCCACCCGCATCATGCCCAGGCTGCACCAGACCGGCGCCTCCCCCGGCATCAGCCCCGCCAGCACCGCCAGCACCGCCGCGGCCTCCGCGTGCCGCCCCGCCCGGACCAGCCGCGAGGCCTCCTGCATGAGTTCCGGAGCGTTCACGGGTTCAGCGTACCTCTCCGGGCCCGCCAGCGCCCACAAACAAGCGAGGGGCCCTTCGGCCCCTCGCGCTCGAACATCCAGATCGGCCCGGGGCGCCTCAGTCGGGCTTCTCCGGCACGCTCACCGTCGCCGGCTCCGGGGCCGCCGGCTCGGTCGCCTTCGGCGGGCTCTTGACGGTCTGCCAGGGGGTCCGGTGCTTGCTCGGCGTCGGCTTGGCCGCCTCGGCGGGACGGCGGTAGTAGTTCAGCGCCGGCACGTCGGCCGAGCCCACCTGCCACTCGCGCGAGCCGATCACACGCCACGGGCCCAGGCCCCCGCGCAGCTGCAGCTTGATCTCCTGCGGGATCGGAGCCCCGCCCGCCCCGCTCAGGGTCTCCACCGGGCGGATGATGTGCACCTGCGCCTCATCGCCCCGCACCCGCACGTACCCGACGTGGTACGTCGGCAGGTGCGAGGTTTCCTCCGAGAGCGGCAGCGCGCCCCGCCCGATGCTCGCCACCACCCGCTCGTACGTGCGGTAGCTGGTGGTCGGCGGCAGGTTCACCGCGAACGCCTCCGGCAGCTCCTCGCCCATCGCAATCGCCGCGGGGTCCCGCCCGCCGGGGGGGTACTTGGACGCCACCCAGGAGAGGCCCGCGGCCATCACCTGCTGCATCGAGAGGGTGTTGGGGTCGTTGAGCGCAACGCTCTGCGGCGCCGGTGGGTAGGTGCCGTAGCTGGCGCACCCGCCCAGGCCCGTCGCCACCACGCCCGCCGCGAGCGCCAGGGTCAGGGCCGCCGCGCTGCCCGCCGCCATCCGTGACTTCTGCATGGTCGTTCTCCATCCGCGCCGCGCCCGCGGCCGTGCGGCCGCCTCCCTCCGGGGAGGGGGCGCGATGCGCAAAAAGTATCGGTCCGGACCGGCCCCCTCCGTGAATCCGCGGCCCGGGCCGGACGGTCCGCAAACCTACGATTCCGCCATGACCGCCCCCGCCCGCCCCCGCCGCTTCGTCCTGGGCATCACCGGCGCCTCGGGGGCCGCCTACGCCCTCCGGCTCCTCGATCAGCTCCTCCTCCTGGGCCATGAGGTCCACCTGGTGGTGAGCGACTACGGGCGGCGCCTGCTGTTCGAGGAGGCGGGGATCAGGAAACTGGTGATCGATGAGCTTGCCCCGGGCGTGATCGCCGCCAGCCCGGACCCCGACATGCGGGAGTCCCTCGACCGCCGCCTGCTGGTGCATCCCCACCAGGATGTGGGCGCGGTCATCGCCTCCGGCAGCTTCCTCCACGACGGCATGGCCGTCTGCCCCTGCTCCAGCACCACGCTGGGGGCCATCGCCAGCGGCTCCGGCAGCAACCTCCTCGTCCGCGCGGCCCTCGTGACCCTGAAGGAACGCCGGCCCCTCATCGTCTGCCACCGCGAGACGCCCCTGACCTTGATCGACATCGAGAACTACCGCACCCTGACCCTCGCCGGTGCGATCGTCTGCCCGACCAACCCCGGTTTCTACCTGAACCCGACCCGTGTCGAGGACCTGGTGGACTTCATGGCCGGCAAGGTGCTGGACCTGCTGAAGGTCGAGCACTCTCTCGCCACGCGCTGGGAGGAGCCGGCCCCCGCGGAGCGCCGGATGCCGGCCGGGCCCTGAGCGGCCGGTCACGCTGCGCCCATCCGCGGCTTGCTCCAGTCCTTCTTCTCCTCGCGGTCGCGCGGGAGCATCGGCCCGGAGAGCTTGACGCTGGTATCGCCGAGGCACGCCACCAGCTCGCGCAGCAGGCGGGCCGTGGGCGTGACCACCCAGCCGGGGGCGACGGGCACCGGGACCGCGCCGGCGACGCCCTCGAGGCGCACGTAGACGCGCACCGGCATCGCCCGCACGGGCGCTGCGCCCGGCTGGAGCGCCTGGTCGAGGATGTGCCGCTCCAGCGCCGCCGCCGCCCGCTCCAGGCGCGATTGCGAGTCGCCGTTGTAGCGGGCGCCGTCGATGAGCAGGTCCAGGCTCTGCACCGGCTCGCGGGGCGGGGCCTCGATGGGCAGGATGCGGTCGGCGACGATCTGCGGCGTGCCGCGGGCCGTGTCCACCTCGCCGATCACCCAGACTCTCACGTCGGCCTGGGCGAGGTGGCCGTACTTCAGGTACTGGTCGCTGAACAGCACGGCCTCGATGGTGCCCGTGCGGTCCTCGACCGTGAGCACGGCCATCTTCTGCCCGGCGGAGCGGCCGTTCTTGACGACGATGGTGCGGACCGACTGGATGAGCCCGCCGATGAGGACACGCTCGCGGCCGGCCCCCGCGCGCTGCTGGACGTCGCCGACGGGCATCCCCTGGAACGCGCGGACCCAGCCGTGCCACTCCTCCAGCGGGTGGCTGGAGACGTAGAAGCCCAGGGCGTCCTTCTCGCTGGCGAGGGTTTCAGACTCGGTCCAGGCCGTGGCCGGGGCGAGGGCGAAGTCGCCCCCGGCGCCGGCCGCCGGCGCCCCGGGCTCCGCCGGGCCGCCGAGGCCGAAGAGGGCGACCTGCCCGCTGGCCTTGTCGCGGGCGGCCTTCTGGGCCGCGGACATGGCCTGCTCGATGGTGGCGCAGAGGGCCGCCCGCTTCGCCCGCCCGTGGACCGAGTCGAACGCCCCGCACTTCACCAGCGCCTCGATGGCGGCCTTGTTGATGACCCCCTGGCCGCGGGAGAGGACACGCTCGCAGAAGTCGAAGAGCGAAGTGAAGGGGCGAGTGACGGAGTGACGGAGTGACGCGGCGACGGAGTCCGATCCGTTGGTCGCTGCCTCACTGCGTTGCTGCGTTGCTGCGTCTCTCTCGGCGATCACCGCCTCGATCGCCTTGTCGCCCACGCCCTTGATGGCCCCCAGCCCGAACCGGACGTGCCCGGTGAGCGCCGTCCGTTCCTCGCCCGGCTCGTAGACCACCGCGAACGCGGCCCCCGACAGGTTCGCATCCGGCGGGCGGACCTCGACGCCGGCCTTGACCTCGTGGGACTTGCCCTCCGGGAGCGGCTCGATGAACCGGGCCTTCTTCGCGTCCTCCAGGTACGCGATCCAGTCGCTGACCTTCTGGGCCGCGGACTCGTAGGTCAGGAACGCGGCCATGTAGTGGTTGGGGAAGTACGTCTTCAGGTACGCCGTCTGGTAGGCGACGATGGCGTACCCGGTGCTGTGGCTCTTGTTGAAGCCGTACCCGGCGAACTTGAGGATCAGCTCGAAGAGGTTCTCCGCGGCGTCCTTGCTCAGCCCCTGCTTCTGCGCCCCCTCGACGAACTTGGGCCGCTCCTTCTCGATCTTGTCGTGCTTCTTCTTCGAGATGTTCTTGATGAGCGTGTAGGCGTCGCGCAGGCCGATCCCGCCCAGGCCGTGCACGATCTGCATGACCTGCTCCTGGTAGACCATCACGCCGTAGGTCTCGGCGGTGTAGCGGTCCACGATCTCGTGGACCCTGGGCACGGTGTCCTGCCCGTGCTTGCGGCGGTTGTAGGCGGGGATCAGGTCCATCGGCCCGGGGCGGAAGAGCGCGTTGGCGGCGATCAGGTCTTCCAGCCGGTCGGGCTTCATCTCGACCAGCAGCCGGCGCATGCCCGGCGATTCAAACTGGAACACGCCGGTCGTCTCGCCCCGGCGGAAGAGCTCGAACACGCGCTGGTCGTCGCAGGTGAGGCGGTCGAGGTCGAGGGGGTGAGCGAGACAGCGACACAGCGAGGCAGGGTGCAGACCAGCCGTCTTCCCCTGTTTCGCTGTCTCGCTGTCTCGCTGTCTCGCCCCGAACTCCTCCCCCCTTCCCACCGCCCGCCACACCGCCTCCTCCGGCAGCGTCTGCCGGATCAGCGCCTTGCACCGCTCGATCACGCTGATGGTGCGGAGGCCCAGGAAGTCCATCTTCAGCAGGCCCATCCGCTCGCACGTGGGCCCGTCCCACTGCGTGACGATCTCGTGGTCCTCGGCGGTGCTCTGCTTGTAGAGCGGCACCACCTCGTGCAGGGGCCGAGTCGCGACGATGACGCCCGCGGCGTGGACCGAGGCGTGCCGCGCCTGGCCCTCCAGCGTGCGGGCGTGGTCCAGCAGCCGCTTGTACTTCTCGTCGCTCTCGTAGAGCTTGCGGAGGTCCGGCTCCTGGGCGAGGGCCTCGTCGAGCGTGATCCCCAGCTGCTCGGGGATCATCTTGGCGATCTTGTCCGCCTCGTGGAGCGGGATCTCGAGCACGCGGGCCACGTCGCGGATGGCCGCGCGGGCCTTCAGGGTTCCGAACGTGATGATCTGGGCGACGTGCCCGTACTTCTGGCGGACGTAGTCGATGACGCGGGCGCGCCCGTCCTGGCAGAGGTCGATGTCGATGTCGGGGTATTCCGAGCGGTCGGGGTCGGTGAAGCGCTCGAAGAGCAGCCCGTACCGGACCGGGCAGGCGTTGGAGAGGCCCAGCACGTAGCCGACCATGGTGCCGACGCCCGAGCCGCGGGCCAGGGCGGGGACGCCGTTCTGCCGCCCCCAGTTGACGAAATCCCAGACGATGAGGAAGTACGGCGAGATGCCCTTGTCGCAGAGGATCTTCAGCTCGCGGTCGAGGCGGGCCTGCGTTTCGTCCTGGGTAGGTCGGCTCTCCGAGCCGATCCGTGCGTCATCCGTCGTGCAAGGGGCGGGAGCGCCGTACCGCCACACCGCGCCCGCCCGCGACAGGAGCACCAGCGCCTCGTCGCACTCACGCCGGGCCTCGGCAAGTGCCGACGCGCGGTCCCTTTCCGACGCGTCGTCCGCGATCCGCAGCGGGCTGACCTCGAAACGGGAGCAGAAGTCCTGGTACCAGGCGGTCAGGTCGCCGCCGTACTTCGGGTCGTCGTGCCGCGGCAGGCCCGCGCCCGGGTCCTTCGCTGCGTCACTGCGTTTCTGCGTTACTGCGTCCCTGCGGATCGCCACCCGCACCAGCGGCGCGTGGCTCTTCCCCAGGGGCAGCTCGACGTTGCACCGTTCCGCAATGCGGGCGGTGTTGAGCAGCGCCTCGCGCCCGTCCTCTCCGTAGGGCTCGAAAAGGACCCACATCTCCTCGGGGCTCTTGACGTACAGGTCCGCCGGGTAGCGCATCCGGTCGGCCGCGCTCTTGGCCACCTGCGTGCTGATGCAGATGAGCGTGTCGTGGGCGTCGTGCTCGTCGGCCTTCAGGAAGTGGGCGTCGTTGTCCGCCACCAGCGGGAGCGAGAGCTCCTTCGCCAGCCGGATCAGGTGCCTGTTGATCGCGATCTGCTCGGGCACATGGTGCTGGAGCTCGACGAAGAACCGGGGGAGTGACGGAGTGACGGAGTGAGGGAGTGACGCAGTTCGGTCCCCCTCTGCTGCGTCGCTGCGTTTCTGCGTCACTGCGTCACTGAAGACCCGGGCGTGCCAGCGCGCACTCTCCACCGCCGCGGCCCAGTGCTTCTCCTCGCCGCTGCGCTCAAAGTCCAGCAGGTGGTCGCCGATCTCGCTGCCGAGGTGGCCGTTGATGGCGATCAGCCCCGCCGAGTGCTTCTCCAGCAGCTCGCGGTCGATCCGCGGCTTGTAGTAGAACCCGGTCAGGTACGCCTCGGAGCACAGGACCAGCAGGTTCTCCCACCCCTCCAGCGTCTCGGCGAGCAGCACCAGGTGGTACCCGCCCTCGCCGCCGCCGGAATACGTCCGGTCGGTCCGCGGCTTGCCGGGCGGCGTCACGTACGCCTCGACGCCGAGGATGGGATTGACCCCCGCCTCGCGGCAGGCGAGGTAGACGGCGACCGCGCCGAAGAGGTTGCCGTGGTCGGTCACGCCGACCGCGGTCATCCCGAGTTCCTTGACCCGCCTCACCAGCCGGTCCACGCGGTTGCCGCCGTCGAGCAACGAATACTCGGTGTGCAGGTGCAGGTGGACGAATGGCCTCCCCGCGGCCTCCGCTCCGGCCGGCGCAAGCCCGCTACCCGCAACCTGTTGTGGGTTCCCACCCATGCCTACCGCGTCCATTGTGGTTCACGAACCTGGAGGAGTGTATCACAACGGTCCCGTTCGGTGGCGTGAGCGACAGGGCATCCACGGCGGCCCCGGGCGGGTCGGCTTTGGCTGGCCTGACGCTCCGCGGCAGGCTTCCGGAACCCGCCGCGGAGCGTCGGGCCACCCGGCGGCGGCCCCCGCGGTTGCGGAGGCCCGGGTGATGCGGCCCCCGCTGAAAGGCCGTCGCCGGCGTTCCCTACCATCCACCGATGACAATCGAGGGCGACAACCCCCGCCCCGCGGGGTTCCGCGTGGTGAGTTTCGCGGCCAAGCAGCCGGCGTGGCTGCTCAGGCTCGCCGTCGGGGCCGGGCTGCTCGTCTTCGCACTGGTCTTGGTGGTGCTGGTCGTGCCCGCCGCGATCATCGCGGGCGTGGTCTTCCTGGCCGCGGCCGTGACGCTGGACCTGTTCTCACGGTTCCGGGCGCTGTTCCGCAACCCCTTCCGCGAGGGCGGGCGGCGGAACGTGCGGGTGCTCCCGCCCCGGGAGTAGGCCGTCGAGCCGGTTCAATCCGCCGAGATGCTGCGCGGCCCGCCCTTGCCGGCGGTCCGCTCCATGTGGCCCTTGCCCCTGCGTTCGTATTTGGTGAAGCCGAGGCGCTCGAGGTTCTTGTTGCTCATGCGGGCCTTGGCCGTGGACATGCCCAGGCCGAGCGTCGGGGCGACGATGGCCCGCCGCACCGGCTCCCCCGTCTCGGGGTGCCTGGTCAGCGGCGAGGCCTTGATGCTCTGGATGGTCTCGAAGGTCCGGCCCGTGGGGCGGCCGCGCTTGTCGAGGATGTCGTAGACGTAGGTCGGCACGGGCGGCTCCGCAAAGCAGCAAGGGCAGATCAGCAAAGCAGCACATCGATCCCGGGTCGGGCGGCCGCAGCGTCTTCATTTGCTATTTGCCGCTTTGCCATGTGCTGCTTTCTACCCGAACGTCCTCCCCGATTCCATGTCCGTCATCGACCACCCCAGGGCCCTGCAGGCCCGCATCAGCACGGGCAGGGCGATCTCCTCGTCGGTGAGGCTGGCCATGAGCTGCAGGACCTTGGGCTGCGTGGTGGCCATCAGGACCATCATGCCCGGACCGTGCAGCGTCATCGTGCCCAGGGCGCCGCCCGCGGCCCCGTCGGGGGCGGTGTTGAACGGCGCGAGGGCGGCGATGACCTCCGCGGCCGAGCCCAGGGGCTCGATCTCTTCGGAGCCCCGGCCCCGGGGCCGGCTGAGGACGATCTGGCGTTTGCTGGCCATGGGGCGGGGTGAGACGGTGAGACGGTGAGACGGTGAGGGATGCTACAGCGGCGGCGCGGCGGGCGCGACGCCGCTGTAGCCACGCTCAGGGGGGCGGGGTCACTTCTTGGTGCGCTTGGCGGGCGCGGGCGCCGGCTCATCCTCGCCGCCGCCGTCGTCCTCGTCGCCCTCTTCCTCGTCGCGCTTGTCGATGAGCTGCGCGGCCAGCGACACCAGCCGCTGGAGGGGCACGGGCTTCAGGAGATAGGCGTCCACGCCCAGGCTCTCGGCGTAGGCCTGGTGCCGCTTGCCCTCGTTGGCGGTGACCATGATGACCAGGGGGCTGTCCTCGCGCCCCTTGATCTTCTCCAGGGCCAGGAAGCCGGAGCGGCGGGGGAGCATCATGTCGAGGACGACCAGCTCCGGCGGGTCCTCCGAGCAGATGCGGACGGCCTCGTTGCCGTCGGTCGCCAGTTGCGTGGCCGCGCCCTCGGCCTGGAAGGCGGCATCCATGGATTCGAGCACATCGCGGTCGTCGTCCACGATGAGGACCTTGACATCTTCGAGGCGGGGGGAGGGGGGCATGGAGGCTCCGGGGAAAGCGGGGCGTGGCCCCGGGGGTGGGTGGGGGGTGGGGGGTGTGTAGCTGGGTAGTTTAGGGCGGAATCCCGAGAAGCCAAAGCGTGTTGAGCGTCCGGCTCGGATGTTCGGCCCGGAGCGGCGTGAGGTTGCCGGCCGGCAAAGCCGTAGGCGACTCGCTTTGGGGGTCCTCAGAACTCCGACAGCTTGTCCTGCCCCGTCTCCTCCAGAGTCCGGGCGTCGCGGGCGCTGTGGTGCTGGATCTGGGCCAAGTCGGCCTCGGTCATCCAGGGGAGGGCGCGGAGCTTGGCGAGCAGCAGCGGGGGGAAGGGGCGGCGGGAGCGTTCGTGCCTGGGGCGGCTCCGCCAGATTCGGTGCATCCAGAGGTACTGCTCGGGGGCGGCGCGGATCATCGACTCGATGGCGCGCCGGTAGCGGGCGGTGAGGTAGAAGAGGGGGTCGGGGTGCTGCGACCAGTCCCCGGGGCCGAAGACGTCGGCGATCTCGATGCGGTACTGGAGGGCATGGCGGATGTGGGATGTCGGATGTCGGATGGGTTCCGTCCCACGAACGCCGCGAAGGTCTGCGCTCTCCCCATCCGACATCCGACATCCCACATCCGACATTCTTCGGGCGCACCCGCAGATGATGGTGGCCCCGAACTGCAGGGCCAGCAGCCCGATGCTCTTGTACGTGGCCGCGAGGCGGTTGAAAAAGGGCACAAACAGCGCCCGGTCGCCGGCGTTCTGGTCGGCGACGAAGCCGACGGGGGCCCCGGACCGCACGAAGTCGGGGAGCTGCTTGAGCGCCCCGAACTTGTCGATCAGGGTCAGGCCCCGGCGCTGGCGGGTCTGGTGGACGTAGCGGTCCAGCGGGTGCAGGTCCAGCGGGCGGTACAGGGCGTGCATGGGGAAGCCCAGCAGGGCCAGCGTGTAGCCCAGCAGCTCCCAGTTGCCGCAGTGGCCGGTGATGAGGATGCAGGGGCGGGCGGAGATGAGGGCCCGCAGGCCCTTCTCCAGGTCCCCCAGCTCGAGGTGGTCCGGCCAGCCGTCGTCGTTCAGGATCCGCGGGGAGCGGGCCAGCTCCACGCCGAGGCGGAAGATGTGGGCGTGGGACTCCGCGCCCACGGCGTACAGGCGCTCCTGGGGCCAGTCCGGAAAGGCCACGGCGAGGTTGGACATCGCCCGGCGCATGTGCCGCTTGTCGAAGCGGGCGTAGACCCGCCCGGCCGACGCCGCCATGCGGAGGATGGGCGCGGGCGGGCACATCCCCAGGATGCCGACGCCGGCGCGGATGGCGCCGTAGGCCGCGGCCTCGGCGATGCGCCCGACGGCGGTCCGGGATCGGTGGGCATGGGGGTGGATCGGCAAGGCGCGGATGGTAACGCGGAGAGCGGTGTGGCAGGCACGGGTTGCCGGCGAAGACGCCGGCGAACCCGTGGCACGATAGAAAAAAACCCGGTGCGTGTGCACGGGGCTCGTGTCAGAAAAGACCCGCCGCGGAGCGTCGGGCCACCCAGTCGGGCCACCCAGTCGGGCCGCCGATCAGCGGAGGCCGGGGCGGCGGCCGATCAGCGTGTAGAGGCGGTTCTCGTTGAGGATGGGGATGCTGGTGGCCGCGGCCTGGCGGGTCAGCTCGTCGTAGCGGACGGCCATGCGGTCGAGGCGGAGGTACTCCTGGACGAGGGCGTAGGGGTCGCCGGCGTTGGGCGGCGGGGGGACGACGGGCCGCTGGCCGAGGACGAGGTAGTCCACCGCGCCGGTCAGCTCGTCGGTCACCTTGCCGCTCCAGGCCTCGATCATGGCCTTGATGTCCGCGGTCTCCATCGGGGTCGCGGCCCCGTCGCCGTTGGTGTCGAAGTTCCCGTAGACCAGGAAGGTGTAGACCTTCTTGGGGTCGTAGATGGCGTTGGCGATCACATCCCCGCGGACGATCGGGTTGCCCTTGTTCTCGCGGGTGATGCGGGCGGTGGAGGTGGCCTCGCCGATGTTGATGACCTCGATGGTGGCCTTGCCGGCGGGGTAGACGCCCTCGGCGTTGGGCGTGATCGAACTCGAGTTGGCGTAGATGGCGAAGGTCATCCCCAGCATGACCCGGTCCTTGCGCCCGAGGTTGATGCTGACCTCGTTGGTGCCCGGCGTGGCGCCGATGACCGAGCCGTCCACCAGGGTGGCCTCGGCCCGGGGCTGGAGGAAGTCCTTGCTCTTGTCCCGGCGGAGAGCCGCGAGCTGCTCGTTGATCTGGAGATTCACCGTCTCCAGGCCGCGGATCTGCTCCTTGAGGGCGGCCTCCTGTGACGCGAACTGGTTGCGGGCCTTCTCCATCAACTCGTCCAGCGAGAGCTTGAAGGCGTTGATCTGCTGGCGGTACTGCTCGACCTCGTTCTTGTACCGGTCCACATCGCCCGTCAGGGTCTGGATGGTCTTGTCGTAGGACGCGATCTTGGCCTGGACGCGGGCGGCCTCGTTCTGCAGGTTGGTGTTGGCGGTCTGGAAGTTCTTCTCCGCCTCCTGGAGCTTGGAGGTCAGGTCGGCGATCGAGGCGTCGCGGGCGCGGATGACGCCCAGCAGCGTGCTGCTGCCGGCGCCCTCGACGCGGGCCAGGTCGGCCGCCAGCTGCTCGGGGCCGTCGCCCGGCTTGCCCGAGACCTTCTGCATGGTCCCGCGGAGCGAGTCGTTCAGGTAGCCCACGACCGACTTGTTCTCCTTGCGGGCCAGGTCGCGGAGCCGCCCGATGGTGTCGGCGTTCTGCTCATCCCGCCGGACCCAGTTGTCCCACTCCATGCGGGTGGTGGTCAGCTCGCGGTCGGACCGCTGGAACTTGCTGTAGAAGACGATCGTGGTGATGAAGAGGGCGAGGCAGGCCAGACCCAGGAGGGTGATGGTGATGCCGACGCCGACTCCCGCGCTGCTTCGAGCGGCCATGTGAATGCTCCGGTGAGACTGGGGCGGCCCTGAGGCGGCTCCCAAGGGGGGGTTCCCACGTTAGGCCCGGGGCCGAGGCGCGGCCTGCGTGGCCGGCGGCTCGTCCCACCCGGTCGGTATCCATACGTCCGGTGGCCGCAAGGGGATGCGGCCGGGGGCGGGCGGGCAGTGTGCCGGAAAGGGGGGGAGGCGTCAAGGGCCGGCCGGACGCCTGCCCCACAGCCCTTGGCGGTCAGACCTTGGGCTCGCTCGAGGAAAGCTGGGCGTAGCGGGTGCTGTAGCCCTTGCGGATGCTCGCCACCTCGCTGGCGAGGAACTTCTGGACCTGCTGGGGGGCGCGACCGACGTAGGCGATGGGGTCCAGCAGCTCGTCGAGGTTGAGGCCGAAGAGCATCGGCTCGCTCCGGAGCCTCTCGATCAGGTCGTTGGGGAGCCCCTGTTCCTTGACCCGCTTGCCGGCGAGGTGGGCGTGGCGACGCAGCACCTCGTGGACCTCCTGGCGGTCCCGGCCGCGCTTGACGGCGGCCATCATGACGTTCTCCAGGGCCATGAACGGCATCTCGGCCATCAGGTTGTGCCGGATGGTGTGCTCGTGGACGACCAGGCCCGAGAGGACGCTGTGGAGCAGGTCCAGGGCCCCGTCGAGGGCGAGGAAGGCCTCGGGGAGGACGATGCGGCGGTTAGCGGAGTCGTCGAGCGTGCGCTCCAGCCACTGGGTGGCGTTGGTGTGGAGGGGGTCCTGGGCGAGGTTCATGACGAAGCGGGAGAGGCCGGTGGCCCGCTCGCAGCGCATGGGGTTCTGCTTGTAGGGCATCGCGGAGGAGCCGACCTGGTGCTCCCCGAAGGGCTCGTCGATCTCCTTGCGCCCGCACAGGAGGCGGAGGTCGTTGCAGGTCTTGTGGATCACGGATGCGACGGCGGCCAGGTCGGCCACGATGAAGGCATCGACCACGCGGGGGTAGGTCTGGCTGGTCAGCTCGTGGACGAGGTTTCCGATCCACCCCAGTCGGCGGACGAACTCGGCCTCCATCGTGTCCACGTTCTCGTGGCGCCCCTCGAAAAGGTGGACGAAGGAGGCCTGGGTCCCGGTGGCGCCCTTCAGGCCGCGGATCTTCAGGTGGTGGAGGGTGCTCTCGATCCGCTCCAGGCAGATGCACAGGTCGTACCCCCACTGGGCCGCGCGCCGGCCCACGGTGGTGGGCTGGGCGGGCTGGTAGTGGGTGAAGGCGAGGGTGGGGAGGGCGGCGTGCTTCTCGGCGAGGGTGCCCGCGGCGTCGATCGCGCGGGCGAGCTTGAGCTGGATGAGGTCGAGGGCATCCCTGAGGATCAGCAGCTCGGCGTTGCAGACCACATCCTGGCTGGTCATGCCCGTGTGGATGATGCCGCGGGCGGCGGGGGCGGAGTCGCCGTAGGCGTGGACGTGGGCCATCACGTCGTGCTTGATCTTCTGCTCGTACTGGAAGGCCCGCTTGATGTCCTCATCGGTGATCTCGACGTGGGCGCGGAGGGCCTCGACCTGCTCCTTGGTGATGGGAAGACCCGCCTCGTGCTGGGCCTCCGCGGCGGCGAGCCAGACCCTGCGCCAGGTCGTGAAGCGGCGGCGGGGGGACCAGAGCTCCTGCATCTCTTTGGACGCGTTCCTCTGCGTCAGTGGGCTGATGTATGTGTCGTAAATGGTCTCAGCCATGCCGATAGCCTAAGGCCGACCCGGGGCCCGGGGTGCAACCCTCCGGATGAAGAGGACGGATTCTGGCGGTAGACTGTGCGGGCTGCGAGGGCCCGCGGGGGGGCGGCGGCGGGCGCGAAGGGGTTGGCACGGTTGCCGCCCCCGCCCAGCGGGCCCGAGGGGGCCCTTCACACGTGCCGGCTCGGAGAGCCGGCCTATCCAAACGGACCCGCCGCGGAGCGGCGGGCCACCCAGGAGCGTCGGCTCGGAGAGCCGACCTACCCAGCGTGGAAAGCCAGCGGCGGATCAGCGTGCCGATCGACGAGGCCCGGGAGTTGGCCCTGGTAAGGGCCATCCAAGGGGGCGATACGTCGGCGTGGGCGGAGCTGCTGACCCGCTATCAGGACCGCCTGTTCGGCGTGTGCCTGCGGATGGTGGGGGACCGCGACCGGGCGGCCGACTACACGCAGGATGCGATGGTCCGGATCATCGAGGGCCTGGCCAGCTACGACGGGCGGGCGAAGCTCTCGACCTGGGTCATCCGGGTGACGATGAACGTCTGTTTCTCGCGGCTGAGGGCCGAGAAACTCAGGCGGCACGCGAGCCTGGACAGCGGGCACGGGGGCCAGAACGGCTCGGAGGGCCGGGGGCGGGCACGGTCGGCATCTGACAGGGCCGAAGACTTCGACCCCAGGGAACACGGGGGCGTCGCCCGCGTCGAACACGAGGAGCTCCGCCGGCACCTGGCGGAGGCGCTGCTCCGGATTTCACCCGAGCAGCGGGCCATTCTGGTTCTGCGGGATTCGCGCGGTTTGGAGTACGAGCAGATTGCCGAGGTCCTGGATGTGCCGGTCGGGACGGTCAAGAGCCGCCTGTTCCGGGCACGGGCCGCGCTCCGGGAGGTGCTCGAGGGGATGGGGAGCGGGGCCGAGAGGGCCGAGGCGGGTGGACGGACGGACGGCAACTGACGGCGACGGGACCAGATGACGACACCGGATCACAACACCCTGAACCTGCCCGCGGGCCTCGACGAGGCCGACGTGCTGGCGCTGGTCGAGGGCTCGCCGCTGGCGAAGGAGAAGCAGGCGGCCGCGGCCAGGACGCTGGCGGTCGATGCACGGTTCGCCGGGATGGTCCGGTCGATGCGGCGGGACCGGGAGGGGCTGCGGCTGCTGGCCGATGAGCGGGCGCCCGCGGGGCTGGTGGAGGCGGCGACGGCCGCCCTCCAGCCGGTGCTGGAACGGCAGATGCTCCTGGGGCTCTCCGAGGGGGAGCCGGTGAGCGACCGGCCGCCGGTTTCGCTGGTGATGCCGAAGCGGGCCCCGAACATCTTCGCCCGGCGGCTGGCGATGGCGGCGGGGATCGTGCTGCTGGTCGGCGGGGGCGTGTACACGGCGACGATCATGATGAGCGGGGGCGGGACGCCACCCGGGCCGCGCCCCGTGGGGCCGATCGCGAGCAGCGGCGACGCGGCGGGCGCCCGCGCTCGAACGGGTGAGCCGGAGGGGACATCGCTGGCGGCACGGGGCGCCGGGGCCACGGTGCGCGAGCGCAGCGAGAGCGCGGAAGGCACATCGATCGCCGCGAAGGCCGTGCCCTCGGTTGAACCGGGCGGGCCGGCGGAGGCTCCCTCCGCTGCGGTGGCGGCCGCGGAGACGGCGGAGATGTACGGTCCACCCGTTCCAGGCCCGATGAGCGCCGCCGAGGCGCTGCGGCTGGCCTCCGAGGGTCGGCTGATCGTGCGGGTGGTCACGCCGGACACGAGGGTCGAGCGGGTGCGGATGAGGCTGTCGAGCCCGCCGGGGCGCGCGGGGTGGATGCTGCACGGCGAGGCGCCGGCGGCGCTCGCGGCCGTGGTCTCGCCGCCGGAACTGAAGATGGAGCGCCCGCTGCGGAGCCCGGGGGCACCGGTGCTGACGGGCATCCACGCGCCGGAGGGCGCTGCCGACCTGGTGGGGCCGCCCCCGCCGCCGCCGCCGGAGTTTGCGCCGGCGAAGCGGGTGTTCGTGGTGGCGACGCGGATGGATGAGGGGACGCTGGAGGGGCTGCGGGGGGCGATGCAGGACGCCGGGGGCGAGGTGGTCTTCGAGGAGGCGCCGGCGCCGCTGCCGATGGCCCCGGGGCCGGTGATGACGCCCGCGTCGGTGCTGTGGTGGGGCCAGGGGCCCAGCGCCTGGAACGGGTGGGGCGCGGTGCCGCTGGTGATCGAGAAGTAGCGGCCGGGGGGACCTGAACGCGAAGTTCCGAAGATCGCGAAGGACGGGCGCCAGGTCCGGGCCGTCGGCCTCAGCTGCGCGCCCTTCGCGACCCTCTGCGTTGACGAGTCCGAAGCGCCGCGATCAGCCGACGACGATGTTGACGAGCTTGCCGGGGACGACGATCACCTTGCGCACGGACTTGCCCTCGGTGAGGGCCCGGACCTTGGGCTCGGCGAGCGCGGCGGTCTCGATGGCCTTCTGGTCGAGGCCGGACGCCACGGTGATGCGGTCGCGCACCTTGCCGTTGATCTGGACGACCATCTCGACGGACTCGTCGTGCAGGAGCCGCTCGTCCGCTTCGGGCCAGGGCTCGTAGGCGAGGGTGCGGGTGTGGCCGAGGCGGTACCAGATTTCCTCCGCCAGGTGCGGGGCGAAGGGGGAGAGGATGAGGGTGAAGCGCTCGGCCTGGGCGCGGGTAAGGGGACCGTGGGGCGGGCCCCCGGCCGGCCCGGCAGGCGGGACGCCTGCCCCACCGGCGGTGGCGGCGTTGACGAACTCGATCAGGGCGGCGATGGCGGTGTTGAAGGCGAGGCGCTCGATGTCGGCGGCGACCTTGGCGGTGGCGCGGTGGAGCTGGCGCTCGAGGTCCTGGGTAGGTGGGGCCACCGGGCCG
>JBBDXI010000045.1:0-12743 GCA_040902425.1 Phycisphaerales bacterium | reverse complement strand
GCCCCTCCGGCCCCACAGGGCTGCGTGCGGGCTCCGGCATCGGCTCGGAGAGCCGACCTACCCCGGAACGGACCGGCTCGGAGAGCCGGGGTACGCCGGTCTCCTCGTCGATGAGGAGCCGCCAGGCCCGCTGGAGGAAGCGGAAGAGGCCGGAGATATCGCGGGGGTTCCAGGGCTTGCTGGCCTCCAGCGGTCCCATGTACATCTCGTAGAGCCGCATCGTGTCGGCGCCGTAGTCGGCGATCACGTCGTCGGGGTTGACGACGTTCTTCAGCGTCTTGCTCATCTTGGCGACGATCTGCTCGACGGGCTCGCGGGTGGCCCTCAGGACGAACTTCCCGTCCCCCCCCCGCTCCTCGACCTCGTCGGTGGGCACGGTCCGCCCGGTGCGGTCCTTGTAGGCGAAGCTGGTGATCAGCCCCTGGTGGAAGAGTTTCTTCGCCGGCTCGGGCGTCGAGACGTGGCCGAGGTCGTAGAGGACCTTGTGCCAGAAGCGGGCGTAGAGCAGGTGGAGGACGGCGTGCTCGGCGCCGCCGATGTAGAGGTCCACGCCGGTCTCGCCCATCCAGTAGCGCTCGGCCTCCTCGCCGGCGAAGCGGGCCTCGTTGCGCGGGTCGATGTAGCGCAGGTAGTACCAGCACGACCCGGCCCAGTTGGGCATCGTGCTGGCCTCGCGGGTGACGGGCGTCTGCGTGGCGAGCAGGGCCGGGTCTACGCCCGCCTGACCGGCCGTGGTCCGGAGCCACTTGCGGGGGGCCGACGCCAGCATGGGCAGCGGGTCGTCGGATTCCGGCGGCTTGAACTCCTCCATTTCCGGCAGGAGCACGGGGAGCGCGGCCTCGGCGACCGGGTACGCGTTGCCGTGGTCGTCGAAGACGATGGGGAACGGCTCGCCCCAGTAGCGCTGGCGGCTGAAGAGCCAGTCGCGGAGCTTGTAGTTGACCTTGCGGCGGCCGATGCCCTGCTCCTCGAGCCACTCGGTGATGCGGCGCTTGGCGTCGAGGGTGGGGAGGCCGTCGAGGGAGACCGAGGCGCCGGCGGAGTTGATGGCGACGCCCTCGCCGGTGAACGTGGCCGCGGGGTGGGCGCAGCGCCAGTCGGCGGGGGCCTCGACGACCTCGCGGATGGGCAGGCCGAATCGCTCGGCGAACTCGCGGTCGCGCTCGTCGTGCCCGGGGACGGCCATGATCGCGCCGTGCCCGTAGCCCATGAGCACGTAGTCGGCGATCCAGACCGGGACCTGGGCGTCGCTCGCGGGGTTTGTCGCGTAGAGACCGGAGAAGATGCCGGTCTTGTCCTTGCCCTCGGCCTGGCGGTCCACCTCGCTGCGCGAGCGGGCCTCCTTGACGTAGGCGCGGATCGCGTCGGCGTCGGCGCCGGGGGGCGGCGCGGCCAGCACCTCATCGACCAGCGGGTGCTCGGGGGCGAGGACCATGAAGGTGGCGCCGAAGATGGTGTCAGGGCGGGTCGTGTAGACGCGGATCGAGCCGTCCTGGTCCACCAGGGGGAAGTCCACCTCTGCGCCTTCGGAGCGGCCGATCCACTCCGTCTGCATGGTCCGCGTGGACTGGGGCCAGTCCACGGTCTCGAGGTCCTTCAGCAGGCGCTCGGCGTAGGCGGTGATGCGGAACATCCACTGCTTGAGGGACCGGCGGAACACGGGGTGCCCGCCCCGCTCGCTCTTGCCGTTGACGACTTCCTCGTTGGCGAGGACGGTGCCGAGCTTGGCGCACCAGTTGACGGTCTGTTCGCCCTGGTAGGCGAGGCGCTGGGCGTCGATGAACGCACGCCGGTCCTCCTGCGAGAGCTCGTGCCACTTGCGGACGCCCACCGGCGGCCCGGTGATGGCCGCGTCGATGCTGGGGGCGCCCGGCGAGAGGGGGACGAGGTCGCCGGTGGGGGAGACGCCGTACTCGTCGTGCTCGAGGGCCTCGGCGAGCTGGGCGATCGGCCGGGCCCGGTCGGACTCGCGGTCGTACCACGCGCTGTAGATCTGGAGGAAGACCCACTGCGTCCAGCGGTAGTAGCCGGGGTGGATGGTCGCGATCTCGCGCGACCAGTCGTAGGAGAAGCCGAACCGCTTGAGTTGCCGCCGGAAGGTGTCGATCGCCTTGCGCGTCGTGATCGCCGGGTGGATGCCGGTGCGGACGGCGTACTGCTCCGCGGGGAGGCCGAAGGCGTCCCAGCCCATCGGGTGCAGCACGTTGAAGCCCCGCATCCGCCGGTAGCGGGCGACGATGTCGGTGGCGGTGTACCCCTCGGGGTGGCCGACGTGCAGGCCCTCGCCGGAGGGGTAGGGGAACATGTCGAGGATGTAGTACTTGGGCCGGGCCGCGTCGAACCCCGGCTGGCCGGGGTTCTGCACCGAGAACGTGTGCTGCGTCTCCCACCGCTCCTGCCAGGCGGTCTCGATCCGCGCGGCGAGCGCGGCGGAGTAGCGGTGCGGCGGGACCTGGTCCGTGCCCATGGGGCGGAAGTCTATGGGCGGGCGGGGCCGGGGCCGGGGTCAGCCCTGCCCGACCATCTCGGCAATGCGTCCATAGAGGTCGGTGAAGGAGCCGGGGGGGCGATCGACGATGGCGCGCCGGTAGAACTCGTCCTCGCGGGCGATGGGGAGGCCGACGGTCAGGAGGAAGGCCTGGGGCGGGGAGACGGCGGGGACGATCCCCGGGTGCAGGGAGACCGCGTCATCCAGGAGGGAGGGGCGATCGATCTGAAAGACCAGGGAGACGTGGCGGAAGCCGTTGACGGGGGCCTTGTCAACCGGGACGACGCGGACCACCGAGGGGTCGCGGACGGCGAAGTACTCCAGCGCCACCTCGCCGCCCCGGGGCCCGAGGCGGGTGCGCGCACCGGTGATGAGCCGCATCTGCCGGGGTGAGAGCATCCGGAGGGCGACCAGGTGCTCGGGGCGCGGGGCGTGCCCGATGTACACGCCGGCGCCGGGAAAGTCGCACGTTGTGGCGGACCAGACTGGGGATATCAACTCTCCGGGCAAACCTCTGCGTCCGGCACTTCGCGGCCGCGTCGTGCGGCCAAGCGGTGGCTACGGCACCGCGCGCCAGGGCCGGGGGCGCGTTACGGGGGGGGACCCGACCAAGATAACAGCCGGCGCGGCGCGTTTCAGCGTGGCGCGGCCAGAAGGCCGGATAGTCCCCGCGCCCCGGCGAGGAGGTCGGCGAGATCGGCGGGGGGCGGGAGCGCGACGAGCGCCTCGAAAAAGCGGCGCTCGGCCTCCGGGCCGGCGTTGACCATGGCGAGGAAGGGATAGTCCTCGGGGGAACCGTCGCTGAGCTCCTGGACGAGCTGGGGGAGGTCGGCGGCCTCGCTGAGGGTGACGGTGAGCATCGAGTCCCAGGGCTCGCCGGGGCGCGGGGCGCTCAGCGGGACGACGCCGAGGGTGGGCGCTGCGCCCGCGTAGCCGGCCCATTGCGAAGCGGCCCGGCCGCCGGTGCCGGGGAGGGTGTAGATGCGCAGGTCCCGGCCCACAGCGCGGGCGACCGCCCGCTGCTCACCCGTGGGGGCGATACCTGCGACGACGTGGCTGTCGTGCGAGCCGCAGCACAGCACGGCTCGCCACGCCAGACGGACCTCCGGCATGCGGCGCTCGACGCGACGCGGCTCTTCGGGACCCGGGGGGAGGGTCTTCGCGACGGTCGAATGCCGCCGCTCCGCCAGGGCCGCGACGCCCTGTTACTGTGGACATGGTACTGACCCCCCGCGGCCCGTCAAGCGGCGCTTATGAGAGCGGCTCACTTGCCGCCGGAATGGCACGCCTCCAGCAGGCGGGTGTAGACCCTACTCCACTCGTCGTCGGGGTGGTGGACGATCATGCTCTGGAAGAACTCCGGCTCCCGCTCCTGGGGAAGGCCGATGGTGAGGAGGAAGCCGATGCCGGGAGGGCGGCCCCCCGGGGGGCCGTGGCCGTTGGGGGCGGGGCTGACGACCACGGCGTCGCGCTGGCCGTTGCGGCCGAGGTGGATGCGCAGCTCGACGTGGCGGAAGCCGGCGATCCGGTGGGCGGGCTGGATGGGGATGACCCGCACCGCCGAGGGGTCCCGGATGGCGAAGTAGGTGATGGAGAGCCGCTGCCCCGGCGGGATGACGACGCGCCCCCCGACGAAAACGCGGGCCTGGCGGGCGCTCAGGCCCCGGCAGACGGCGATCTGCTCGTAGTCCGGCGCGAGGCCGAGGTAGACGCCCGCCCCGCGGAAGTCGCACGTGGCCGCTGTCCAGAGAACCGTGTCCATGCGCTCCCTTCCGTGGCGGGACGGGACGCCGGGACGGCCGGCGGCCGAGTGAGCCCCGCGAGACCGATGCCCGCCAAGCGCTGCTACGGCCGGGTTCGCGCGGGGAGCGCTGAAATGAGGGTTCACTTGCGAGATTGGGCGCTGCGGTGAGTGTGGCCTCACCGGGCGGGGCGCTGCACGGGCGCTGGGGGCGAGGGCTGCGGGGGGGGCGGCACGAGCCCGGGTGACTGCGGGCGGGGCTTGGGCTCGGCGACGGTGTCGCGGGCGGCGACCTCGGCGAGGTGCTTCTTGGCCTCGCCGGCGAGGTAGAACGAGCCGGTGACCAGGATCAGGTCGCCCTTGCCGACGGCCCCCTTGGCGAGCTTGAGGGCGTCGGGGAAGGTGCGGGCGGACTGCGCCATCTTGTGGCTGAGCTCCGCGAACCTGCGGGCCAGCTCGCGCGGGTCGGCGGCGCGCTGGTTGCCCTGGGCGCGGGTGAAGATGATCTTGTCGGCGCCGGTGGCGAGCCTGGCGAGGATGCCCCTGAGGTCCTTGTCGGCGGCGCACCCGAAGATGACGACCATGGAGTCGTAGCGGATGTGGGCGCCGATCGCCCGGATGAGGGCGCCGACCGAGTCGGGCGTGTGGGCGCCATCCACGAGGATGCGGGGGGAGCGCCAGGCGAGCTCCATCCGCCCGTCGGTGCGGGTGCGGGCGAGGCCCTCGGCGACGTGGCGCTCGGGCGTCTCGAAGCCGCGCCCGCGGAGCCGGTCGAGGATGGCCAGGGCCAGGCCGCAGTTGATCGCCTGGTGCTCGCCCTTGAGCGGGACCGGCAGGTGCTCGAACGTCGATCGCGGGGTGGTGAGGCAGACGCGGGCGTGGGGACCCAGCTCCGGGGAGGCCTCGAAGCGGCAGGAGAACTCGATGGTCTCGCCGACGACGTCCAGCGGGGCGCCGACGCGGGCCGCCACCTCGCGGAGGACCTCCATCACGGAGGGGTCCTGGGGGATGGTGAGGGCGGGGACGCCCGGCTTGAGGATGCCCGCCTTCTCGCGGGCGATCTTCGCCAGCGTGTCGCCGAGCAGCTGGGTGTGCTCGAGCTGGATGGCCGCGATCGCGGCGACCTCGGGGCGGATGAGGTTGGTGGCATCGAGCCGGCCCCCGATGCCGACCTCGATGACCGCGATGTCCACCGCCTGCTCCTGGAAGTAGCAGAGGGCGATGGCGGTGAGGACCTCGAAGTAGCTGGCGGCCCCGTGCTGCTTCTCGACCGCCTCGGCGGCCCCCGCGACCTTCTGGCACAGGCGGGCGAAGTGGGCGTAGCCGATGCACTCGGCGTTGATGCGGATGCGCTCGCGGACGTCGATCAGGTGGGGGCTGGTGTAGACGCCGGTGGCGAACCCGCAGGCGGCCAGGCAGGAGGCGGTCATCTCGACCGTGCTGCCCTTGCCCTTGCTCCCCGCGATGTGGACGAAGCGGACATCGTTCTGCGGGTCGCCCAGGCGGGTCAGCAGCGCCCGCATTCGGTCGAGGGCGAACGCGCCCGGGCCCAGGGCGCCGGGGCGGAGGCGCTCGAGGTTCGTGCGCTCGCCGAGGTATTTCAGCGCGAGCGTGTAGTTCTCGATGTCCGACGCCCGGAGCGGCGGGACGGGCGGGGATGCGGCCGGGTCGGCCTTCACATCCGGGGCCGGATCGGCCGCGGCCCTCGGGGACCTCTTGGGCGCGGCGTTGGACTTGGGCATGTCGGGCCGATTGTACGCGGGATGCACGGGAGTTCATCCCCGATTGCGGCCACAACCTTGCGGTTCATGGCTGCGCCGCGGCGGTGGACTGGCTGTCGGGTGCGCTAGAGCAGTTGTTGGGCCGTGAGGGCTTGGCGGAGGGCGGCGAGCGTGGCGGGGGCGGGCTCGCACATTGGCAGCCGCATCGATCCGGAATCGCGCCCGAGCATCTTCATGGCGGCCTTGACGGGGATGGGGTTGGTCTCGAGGAACATCGTTCGGCAGAACTCAAACATGTCGCGATGGATGGCGAGGGCCTCGGGCCACTGGCCGGCGAGGAAGGCGGCGCAGAGCGCCGAAACCCTTGCCGGGAGGATGTTTGAGACGACCGAGACCACGCCGACCGCGCCGATGCTGGCGAACGGGAGCGTCATGGAGTCGTCGCCAGAGAGCAGCGCGAGCTGCGGGGCGAACTGGCCGATCTCGGTGGCCGAGTCGGTGGAGCCGGTGGCCTCCTTCACGGCGACGATGTTCGGGTGCTTGCCCAGCTTCTCGACCGTGCGGGGGGCGAGGGCCACGCCGGAACGCCCGGGGATGTTGTAGAGGATGATGGGGACCTCCGCGGCGTCGGCGACGGCCATGAAGTGGCGGTAGAGGCCCTCCTGGGTCGGCTTGTTGTAGTAGGGGTTGACGCTGAGCGTGCCGTCGGCCCCGAGCTGCTTCGCGAGCTTCTGGAGGTGCACGGCGTGGGCGGTGGAGTTGGACCCCGTGCCGAGGATGGCGAGCATGTTGCCCCGGGCGGCGGCATCGATGGCGCGCCCGGCGAGGCTCTCCAACTCCTGCTCGGTGATGGTGGGGGACTCGCCGGTGGTGCCCGCGATGACGACGCCCTTGACGCCGTGGGTGGCCTGGAAGGCGACCTGCTGGTCCAGGCGGGAGTAGTCGATCGCGGTGGCGGCGTCGTTGAACGGGGTCGTGATCGCGGTGAACGCGCCGGTGAAACGGGGGTCGCGGAGGGTCATGCGGGAGTGTAGGGAAGGCGTGGCGTGGCGTGAGGGCGTGATGGCGTGGGGACCGGAGAGGCGAGTTCCCGGCCTCGCACGTCATCAAGCCATCACGTCATCAACGTCATCAGATCACGTCCCGCAGCTCGCGGCGGAGCCGGCGGAGGACGAGGTAGCCCAGGAGGCCCGCGGCCGCGGTCCATGCGAGCATGGCCGGCCAGAGCCAGAGCGGGGGCATCCGATCGTAGATGAACAGCTCGCGGAGCGCCTCGAGGAACGGGTAGACGGGGTTCCAGGGGAGGGCGGCCTGCGCCCACTGGGGCAGGTGGTCCTTGTGGTAGACGACGGGGTAGGTCCAGAAGCCGATCCCGACCAGGATCGGGACGGCCTGGCCGATGTCGCGGATGAACGCGTTGAGCGTCCCCAGGACCATGCCCACGCCGAAGGCGAACGCGATGAGCAGGGCGAGGGGGACCGGGATCAGGAGCCAGTGCCACGTGGGCCAGTGCCTGAGGGCGAGGGCGAACACCAGGAGGAGCGTGAAGGAGATGGCGAGGTTGATGGCGCTGCTGAGCGCCGCCTGGGCAACGAAGACCTGCTCGGGGATGGGGAGCTTCCGGAGGTACGCGGCGTTCGCGACGAAGGCGTTCGTGCAGCGCTGAAGGCAGTCGGAGAACGCGAACCAGGGCAGCAGGGCGGCGCACAGGTAGACCGGGTAAGCGACCGGCATGCCCTGCCCCCGGCCCGGCATGATCCCGGTGAAGACGATGGTGAAGATCCCGATCAGGGCGAGCGGCTGGATGAAGTTCCACACCACGCCCAGGCCCGCGCCGGCGTAGCGGTTGCGGACCTCGGAAATGGCGGTCCGCCAGATGTAGCCGCGGTGCTTGTAGAGGTTGAGGATCATGGCGGTGAGACGGTGAGACGGTGAGACGGTGAGACGGTGAGACGGTGAGACGGTGAGGTGATTATCGCACGCGGGGGGCCAGAGCCCGGGGCGGCACGCCCCGTCACTGCTTGCGGAGAACAGCCGCACCGACGATGTAGTTGTGATGCTTGGCGGTGCCGCGGTGCCAGTCGAGGAAGGGGGCGATGTCGGCTGTGTTCCAGGCCGGGGGGGCGGTGTTGCCGAAGGCGGGGTGGCGCCAGATGAGGGTCTCGAACTCCGCCATGGTCAGGGCCTGGCCGTTCCACCTGGGAAAGGTCATGCCCATCTCGGGCTCGCAGAGGTCAAAGGAGAGGGCGAACAGGCCGCCGGCCTTGAGGACCCGCGCCGTCTCGGCGATCGCCGCGGGCTTGTTCTGGCGCGCGATGGTGCACACGCTGAGAACGATGTCGGCCTCTCCATCGGCGAGCGGGGTGTGCTCATCGGCGGTGATGTGCCACTGCACGTCGAGGCCCATGCGGTCCCGGAGGCGGGTCCAGAGCGGGATGTGCTGCGGGTCGCTCTCGACGAGCGTGACGCGTGCTCCCAGCAGCGCGGCTATCCAGGGAAGCGGGAGGAGCGACCCCCCGATGTCGACCAGATGCCTGCCGGCCAGGTCGGTGCCCGAGAGCGCCCGGAACCAGAGCCAGGGCAACTCCCATATCTTGGACCAGGAGGCGAACGTCTGGAGGTTCAGCGGGCCGGCGAACGCGTTCAGCCAGGCCATCAAAACGCCGAACGGCGGGTCGTGGATGTCGCGCGTCGACGCGAGGGCGGCGCACGGCCCGGGGGCGCTCCCCGGCTCCGGCGGAAGAAGAGTGCGCAGCGCCTCGAGCTCGGGCCCTGTCAGCTCGGCGCGGGCGCGCCCGACCCGGTCCTTCGTGATCCCGCGGCGCTCGCGGACGTCCGCGCTCCCCCATTCCCAGGGCGGGTAGTCGTGCGGGCGCTCCGCGTACCGGAGCATCTCCGGCTCGAATGGCTCACCCACAAAGTCCATGACCAGGCGGAGCGTGTCCTCCGGCTCGCTGACGAGGCGCTCGTAGCCGACGCGCAGGTGCTCCACCCCGCGCAAGGACCGCTCGGCCATGCGCGACCAGTGCCTCCATCGGAGCAGGGCGCTGAAGGGCGTGTTGGCGGTGGCGATGTTCCAGCCCAGCGAGAGGTTCTTCTCCAGCCACTCGGAGATGCCGGCCCGGTGCGGGGGGATGGTGCTGGTGGAGAGCGCCACGTCCAGTCCGTCGCGCACCAGGTAGACCCACCTCGCGTCGGGGAAGACCCCGAGCAGGAAGTCCAGGTGCCGGATGTTGTCCGGCGTTTTTTCCGCCCAGCGGGCCTTGCCGCGGGCCCGGGCGTAGTCCCCGAGCAGGGAGTCGGCGAAGGCCCGCGCGGCCCGGTTGGCGGCCGCGGGCTCCATCCCGAAGCTGGCGCAGTACCCGTGCGGGTCCTCGCGGAGGAAGCGCCACAGCTCGCCGAGAGAGCGGGGCTGGTGGGGCGCAAGCCAAGGGGTCTCGGGGCCGCAGGCGATCGCGCTGTGGGAGTCCAGGATCGTGCGGAGCAGGGTCGTGCCGGAACGGGGTACGCCGAGGATGAAGATGGGGGGCCTGGCGGGCGCGTCGCTCATGCGGGCGCCCCCGTGGTCGTGGCGGCGGCGGGCGCGAGGTCGCCGATGAGGTCGCGCCACTGAGCGTCGCGCTTCCAGGCGTCGTTGTCGCCCTCGCGGTAGAAGGTGCGCGCGGCGGGATCGCCGGCGACGAAGGAGTCAAAGCGGGTGATGCCATGGACGAACTCGGGGGAGAGCTTGGGCCGGACGCCGACGAGCTGCACGAGCGCCCGGAGCGGGGCGGGGCCCGCGGTCAGGTCCTCGTAGCGGATGATGAGGGTGGTGCCCGGGTGCTCGCGCTTCAGGGCCGCGGCGGCGTCGTAGAAACCGCGGTGCTCGTCGAGCTTCTCGCGGGCCCACGCCCGCGGCTCGGGGGCCCTCGCGCCCCAGCCCCAGCGGTCGCGCTGGACGCGGTAGTAGCTGTAGATGGTCGGCATCGCGTCGCGCTGGAGAATGACGGTGGGGTTCTCGCGCTTCACGGGCCGGCCGTGCTGGCCGGTGATGCGGGTGTGGAAGAGGACCGGCGCGTAGGGCACGCCGTCCTCGCGCAGGTCGAGGGCGTAGAGGGCGCCCGGGTTGACCTCGCGCTGGCGGTCCACGGCCTCGGCGCTCCCGAGGGCGGGCCCGGCGACGGCGACGAGATCAAAGAGGCCCTGCGTGCAGTACCGCAGCAGGTGCGACCCTGTCCGCGGGTAGGCGAAGTAGTCGATCTCGCGGGCGACGGTGCGACCGAAGTAGTACTGCGGCTTCACGCGCGGGCTCCCGCGGCCTCGGGCGTCCAGTCGTAGCCCAAACGGCGGAGCGTCTCGCCGGCGATCGGCCCGGTGCCGGGCGGGGCCGGGCGCTCGGCCGCGCCGGGGTTCTGGCGGCGCAGCTCGCCGGCGGCGAAGGACCGCATGTCGTCGCTCTCGGGGAGGCCCAGGAAGCCGATGAGGCGGTCGCAGGCGGCGACCGGGTCGGCGATCAGTTCCTCGTAGCGCAGCCGGAGGAGCCGGCCCTGGCCGAGGGCGGCCGTCTCGCGCTCGGCCCACTCGACGCTCATGCGCCACTCCAGCAGGCCGCGCTCGTATGGGGTCTTCACGTGGGGTATCAGGTGCGAATAGCCGTGGAGGACGGCGTGCTCGATGAGGAGGTGCCACTTGCGGTCGGCGGCGCCGTACCACGCGCCGGCCTCGGCCCGGGCGGCGATGGAGAAGGCGACCTCGACGCCGTGGCGGAGGATGTTGACGAAGCGGGCCTCGGGGACGACGGCCCGCAGGAACCCGATGCGGAAGTTGTTGATGGCGAGCTTCTCGACGAGGACGGGCCTGTGGGGGCACAGGGCGTTGAGGATCTCGCGGAAGCGCAGGGCCGCGGCGGGGGAATCGGCATCGTCGGCGGTGAGGCCGATCCGGGCGCTGCCGGCGGAGGCGCCGTCGAGGCGCTTGCCCCAGACGTCGGTCTTGGGGAAGGGGCGGACCCAGATGTCGAAGCGGTCGTTGATGTAGTAGATGTCCGGGTGCCGGGAGAGCGTCTCGCCGAGGATGGTGGTGCCGGAGCGCCCGCACCCCGTGATGAAGATGACGGGGCGCTGCATGGGGCGCAGGGCGAGGCCGGCGCGCAGGGTCGCGTCGGGGGCGGCGGGCGTCGTGGTCATGCGCTGGGTGCCTCGGGGAGGGGGGGGAGGGGGGCAAGGGGGGGCGCGTCGTCGTGGGAGATGCGCATGGGCAGGCGGGCGATGCCATGGAAGGGCCGGATGGTCCCCGGGGGCGGGGCGGAGATGATGATGGGGCCGAGCAGGTCGAGGCGGTCGCAGGGGACGCCGGCCTCGGGGTGGTCGCCGCGCGGCTCGCCGCACCCCAGGCCGAACGTGTACGTGTCGGGCCGGAGGTCCATGGTGATGTCGAAGCGGACCAGGCGGCGCTCGCCGGGGGCGATGGGGGGCAGGGGGGCACCCTGCTGGAAGGTACCCGCGCCGAAGACGAGGTTTCCGAGCCGGTCGAAGAACCGCACGCTGGCGCGCGGGCGTTCGACGTGGGCGTGCCCTTCGAGCAGGACGTGGAAGGACAGCGTCTCGCCCATGGCGGCGCTCATCGCGTCGCGCCCCGCGGCGCTCGTGACGCGGGCGGCGACGATGCGGATGCGCCCGTTGCCGTGCCGGTGCTCACGCCGGGCGCGGGTGATGTCGCGCCGGATCACCAGCTCGGCGGCGCCGGGGCGGGCGGCGCGGGGGGCAGTGGGGGCCGTGGGGGCCGAGGCGGCCTCGGGCGCGAGGGGGGCGGGCCCGGGGGCGCCGGATGCGCCCCGGCCTGGGGCGGTGCCCGCGGGAGCGTCCGGGGGCTTGGCGCGCGGGCCCTTCGCCCACCGGCCGCCGGGGGCCGGCGCGAGGCTGGAGGAGTAGCGCGAGATGGCTTCCTCGGGCGCGCCCTGGAAAAGCACCTTGCCGCGCGAGAGCAGGATGGCCCGGTCGCAGAGGTTCAGCACCGCGGCCTGGTCGTGGCTGACGAAGACCATGGTGAGGCCGCCGTCGAGCATCCCGCGCAGGCGGGCGGCGCACTTCTGCTGAAAGAAGACGTCGCCGACGCTCAGCGCCTCGTCGATCAGGAAGATGTCGGGCCGGAAGCAGGCGAACATGCTGAAGGCCAGCCGCACCCGCATGCCGCTGCTGTAGAGCATCACCGGGCGGTCGAAGAACTCGTCGAGCTCGGCGAAGGCCTCGATCTCGGCCATCGTCTCGCGGGCGTAGCCGGGGGGGAAGTTGAGCAGCGCCGCCGTGTTGACGATGTTGGCTCGGCCGGTGAGCTGCGGGTTCAGCCCGGTGCCCAGCTCGATGAGGGAGAGGACGCGCCCGCAACACTCGGCGGCGCCCTCCGTGGGCCAGAGGGCGCCGGTGAGCATCTTGAGGAGCGTGCTCTTGCCCGATCCGTTCGCGCCGATGATGCCCAGGCACTCGCCGCGCCGGACCTCGAAGGAGACGCCGCGGACGGCCCAGAAGGGCTTGTGCCGCTGGCCGCGGAAGACCCACTCCAGGGCGCGGTCAAGCGGACGGCGGTAGATGCGGTAGCACTTGCCGAGGTTGTCGGCGCGAATGAGGACATCCGCGGGGTCGGCCGGGGCGCTCGGCAGCGGGGCGGGGGCGGCCGCCCGCGCGGGGGCATCGGCGGGGCGGGGGGGGGCCCGCGGCTGGGCGCGACCGATCGCCGGAGGCGGCCGCGTGGCCGCGATGCTCTGGGCTGGCGCACTCATGCGGTCTGTTTCCCTACCCGCGGGCCCCCGGCGGGCCCC
>JBBDXI010000044.1:14612-31170 GCA_040902425.1 Phycisphaerales bacterium | reverse complement strand
GCATCGGCGTCAGCCGCACCATGGCCGCGTGCGTCGAGATGAGCCACGACGCCGAGGGCATCATCTGGCCCGCGGCCATCGCGCCGTACCACGTCCTGATCACGCTGATGAGGCCGGAGGATGCCACGCACGCCGGGCACGCCGACCGGATCGCGGTGGAGCTGGCCTCCCGCGGCCTGGATGTCCTGATCGACGACCGCGAGGAGCGGCCGGGCGTGAAGTTCAAGGACGCGGACCTGGTCGGCATCCCCGTGCGGATCACCATCGGCGAGAAGGCGCTCGCGGAGGGCGCGGTCGAGCTCAAGGGCCGGGCCGCCTCCGGCAAGGGCTCGCTGGTGCCCGTCGATCGCGTCGCGGACGAGGTGGCAACGCTGCTGAGCGGCCCGGGACGCCGGCCCTGACGGGAGTTTCCGCCGTGCCCGCGATCGTCGAGGCCCGCACGCCGGAGCACCTCGGGCAGGCGCGGTCACTGTTCATCGAGTACGCGTCGGGCCTGGACTTCAGCCTCGAGTTCCAGGGCTTCTCGGAGGAACTGGCGACGCTCCCGGGGAAGTACGCCGCGCCGGGCGGGTGCATCCTGCTGGCCCTGGTCGGGGCGGCGGCGGTGGGGTGCGTCGCCCTGCGGCCGCTCGGCGCTGACGAGCGCGGCCGCCTCTGCGAAATGAAGCGGCTGTACGTCAGACCGTCTCATCGCGGGCGGGGGCTCGGTCTGGACCTTGCCACTCGCATCGTCGGGATGGGGCGTGAGCTGGGCTACGCCGCGATGCGACTGGACACGGGGCGCGACATGCTGGCGGCGGTGGAGGTGTACCGCCGGCTGGGGTTCCGTCCCGTCGAGCGGTACAACCACGACACCCACCCGGACACGCTCTTCTTCGAGTTCGGCTATGGCTGACCGGCCGCCCGCTTCCACCGCCGGCGGGGCTCCCGGCGTCCGTCAGAGGCCGTAGGGCTCCCAGTTCTCGAACCGCGCGTGCGGCGTGGTGCGGCTCGGCACACTCGTCCGCTGCTCCGGCGTGAGCACGGCGTCCACCGCCTTGCGCATGGCCACGTCGAGCGCCAGCCGTTCCCGGCGCGACTGGCTCAGCGGGTGCGACTCCGGCAGCCACGCCCCGTTGTACTGCTGGATGTGCTTCTCCCCCTCGATGCGCTCGCCCAGCGCGATCGCGAGCCAATCGGGCTTGGCGTCGGCCTCGTAGTGCCTCCACGCGGCCGCGGTCCGGTTCAGGAAGGCCCGGCGGTCGGCCTCGTACTTGGCGCGGGTCGCGCTCAGCCGGGCCGCCTGATCGCCGGCGAGCGAGTCGAGTTCGCAGGCGTCCTTCAGGTACTGCTCGGCCCGCGTGGAACGCACCAGGACGGGGTAGCTCTGGTCGAAGAGCTTCTGCTCGAACGCGGCCTTCTGGCCCGGGCTGAGCTGCGAGGCGATCTGGCGGGCGTAGCGCTCGTTGAGGTCGCGGACCCGCCCCCGGGCCTCCTGGGCCCTGTCCCACACGGCCTTGGCACGCAGCGGCTCGCCCCGGAGCTTCTCGGAGAACTCCTTGCCCTCTTCCTTGAGCAGGGCCTCGCGGGCGACCAGGGCGCGGTCGAGTTCCTCGCTGTAGCGGTTCAGGAGCTCGCCCAGCTCGGCGGTGGGGGGGGCCCCGAGCACATCCTCGGTGAGGCGGACCAGGTCCACGCTCTCGCCGCTGAGGCGGCCCGTGCCGATGAGCTTGAGCCGCCGCAGCTCGCGCTCGACGATGGGCCAGCGGCCCTCCTGCTCGCGCGAGAGGAGCGACCGCAGGTCCTCCAGGAACGTCGTCTTGATCTGTTCGGAGCGCCTGGTCCACTCCCGGACCCGGGTCCGGGCCTTTTCCAGCTCGCCGGTGTTCTCCATGATCTCCGCACGCTCGATCTCGGCGGAGACGAACTCGCGGACCTCGGCCCCCTCGCCCTGGAGGGCGGCCGCGTAGCCGGAGTAGAGGTCGCTCAGAGCCCGCTCCTCGTCGGGGCTGAGGGCGAGGACGCGGGCGATGACCTTGAGGTCCCGCAGGGAGAGGTCCGGGCGGAAGCTGCCCTCCTCGTTGTAGAGGCCCATGGACATGGAGCCGTGCTGGGCGGCCGCGGGGGCGGGGGCGGGGCCCATGGCGAGGACGGCCGCGACGGCCGCGGCGTGCAGGTATGGACGCATGGGGTGCCTCCGGGGGGTGAGGCCCACGAGGATGCCCTCCAAAGCCCGCTCCGTCAAAGCCGCGGAGAGGGCTACTTTACATAACCTTCATTATCGGTCCTTCGCTCCGGAGCGGTCGCCGGGGCCTCGGGCGCGTGCCCGCGGAGCCTATCTCGCGGCCCACTCCGCCGCGCGTGGCGAGTTCTTCATCGTCTCATCCACCCAGTCCGCCAGGAAGGTGGACTGGCGCGGCAGCGCGAAGAAGAGCAGCTCGTGGCCGAGGAAGAAGTTCACCCGCTCGGGGCGCCCGAGGCGCTCGTAGAGCAGGTCGCCGTTGGCGGCCGGGACGATCTTGTCCAGGACCGCGTGGATCATCAGGACCGGCTTGTCGAGCAGGGCCTCGGAGGTCCAGTAGGGATCGAGGCGGCTGTTCTGGAGGTACAGCTTCGTGAGCTCGGCCCGCTCGTTGTGTGTGGGCGTGCGGCGCCAGCGGAGCTTGATCCCTCCGTCGGTCAGGGCGCTCTTCTGGGCGACGTCGAACAGGTTGGCCCCGGCCCCCACCAGGACGGCGGCATCCACGCGGTCGGGCATGAGGGCGGCGACGGTGGGCGAGGCGAGGGCGCCGGCGCTGTACCCCATCACCACCAGCGGGGAGGTCGGGATGTCGGGGCGGGCCCGCTTTACATAATCGAGGGCGCCCTCGACCGCGTACGCCGCCTCCGCCAGCCGGTCGTCGATCGTCGCCGCGACCTGCGCGGCGGCGTGCGCCAGGTCGTCGTTGTCCACCTCGATGCGGACCGTCTCGGGCTTGACCATCGACGAGTCCACCCAGAGGACGGCCCAGCCGCGCGACCGGACCTCCTCGATGATGGGCTTCTCGAACTCGTACCCGCCGTAGCTGGTGAGGTGGACGATGAGGCCGCGGGCCGGGCCGCTCGTGGGCGCATCCAGGCGCATCCACGTCCCGCGGAGGTTGATGACCCAGCGGCCGGGGGGCAGGGCGCCGTCGGCGGGGGCCTTGATCAGGTTGCGCTTGACGGCCTGCGAGGGCGGGACCTCGACGCCGGAGAAGAAGCACATGCCCTCGGAAAGGACCGGCGGGGCGGCCCCATCGCTCTGGGCAGGGACGTAGTGGCGCAGGATGCCGCGCCCGTACAGCCCGCTGAAACGGTCGTTGGAGGCGGGCAGCCGCTTGGGGGCCTTCACAACCTTGCCGTCGACGACGGTGTCGCGGCGGACCCGAACGGAGAGGACCTCCGGGGCGAGGTGGATGATGTCCTTCAGCTTGTCCTGGGCGCGGATGGGCCAGTCGGAGAGGCTGGATCGCGGGGCGGCCTGAACCACCTGACGGTCGGCGGCCGCGGGGGCGTGCCAGGCGCACCCCGACCACGCCGGAAGGACCGCGACGAGTGGGAGGATGAGCCGCCAATGAAGCCGCGATAAAGTTTCATTCATGGGCCGTACATTTACCTGGTTTCGGATGTCCCGGTCAATAGAGAACGGGCCCCATCGCGCGATTAATCTCTGTGCTGGCAGTCGGTTACGGCGTTCTGGGGCCTTCCGCTCCGGGTGAACATCGCCGGGGTAGACTGCGGCCCCCGATGACCCCCCCCACCGCTTCTGGTCCCCCCACCGCCGGCACTGCCGAGTCCGTGATGCTCGACGGCGGGCCACTGTCGATCGGGGATGTCGTGCGGGTCTCGCGGCGGGGGCGGCCGGTGGCCATCGGGCCGAAAGCGATGGCGGCCATGGAGGCCTCGCGGGGGGTGGTTGAGGCGCACCTGGCGGATGGGCGGGCGCACTACGGGATTAACACCGGGTTCGGGTCGCTGTCGCGGCAGCGGATCGGCGCGGGCGACCTGGTGGAGCTGCAGCGGAACCTGATCAGGTCTCACGCCGCCGGTGTCGGGGAGCCGCTGGCGGACGATGTCGTCCGTGCGATGCTGCTGGCGCTCGCGGCCTCGCTGGCGCGGGGGTGTTCGGGCGTGCGCCCCTTGGTAGCGCAGCAGTTGGTGGCGATGCTCAACGCGGGCGTGACGCCCGTGGTGCCGGCGATCGGATCGGTCGGGGCTTCGGGGGACCTCGCGCCGCTGGCGCACGCGACGCTCGTGCTGATGGGCGAGGGCGAGGCGTGGTCCGGGGCGGGCGCGTCGAGGCGGAGGATGGATGGCGCGGCGGCGTTGCGCAGCGCCGGGCTCGGGCCGCTGGTGCTGGAGCCGAAGGAGGGGCTGGCGCTGATCAACGGCACGCACCTGATGAGCGGGCAGGGGGCGCTCCTGGCCGCGGACTTCGAGCGGCTGTTCAGCGCGGCGTCGCTCGCGTGCGCGATGTCGATCGACGGGTGCCGCGCGACGGACTCCTTTCTCGACGGGCGGGTGTACGCGGCGCGGAACCAGCCCGGCGCCATTCTCGTCGCCGGGAGGCTGCGACGGCTGCTGGCGGGGAGCGGGATCATCCCCTCTCACCGCACGGATGACCCGCGCGTGCAGGACCCGTATTCGTTCCGCTGCGCCCCGGTCGTCCTGGGCGCGGCGTGGGATTGCTACCAGTACGTGCTGGGGGCTGTGCACCGGGAGCTGGGGGCGGTGACGGACAACCCGCTGGTCTTTCCCGGGGGCGGGCCCGGAGCGTCGATCGTCTCGGCGGGGAACTTCCACGGCATGCCCGTGGCCCTGCCGCTGGATGCGCTGGCCCTGGCGATCGCCCACGTCGCGGGGATCAGCGAGCGGCGGACGTTCTACCTGCTCTCGGGTGTAGATGGGGAGAGCCGGCTGCCGGCGTTCCTCTCGCCGAGCCCCGGGCTGCACTCGGGGCTGATGATCGCCCAGTACACGGCGGCGGCGTGCTGCAACGAGATCATCGGGCTGGCCGCGCCGGCGTCGGTCGCGAACCTGACCACCAGCGCGGGGATGGAGGACTACAACTCGTTCGGCCCTCGCAGCGCGGCCAAGGCGCGCCGGGCGCTCGAGCTGGCGGCGTCGGTGGTGGCGATCGAGCTCGTGTGCGCTGCGGAGGCGCTGGAGCACCAGCGGCCGCTGCGATCGGGCGGGGCCGTCGAGAAGGCCCACTCGGCGATCCGTGCCGTCGTCCCGAGGTTGGCGGCGGACCGGCCCCCGGCGCCGGACATCGCGGCGATGGCGGCGCTGGTCTGGAGCGGAGCCTTGGAGTCTACCTCGGCGTGAGCGGCCGGCACGCGGCAGGGAGCGGGTTACGGCTCGGGTGGTTGCCGCATGAAGCACCCGGTTTGTGCCGCTCTCGGCCGGGTCAGGCGCAGCGCTCGCGCGAGATTGGCTTGTCACTCTCACCCGGCGTGGATACGTTGATTGTGACGGACGAGAAAACGCCGACAGGATCGCTGTCTGCGCTGCCGCTCCCTTGGTCCCGCACCGGAGCACGCCATGACCACGCTCTCGGCCCCGCCGCGCCAGCCCCAGCCCGGCCCCCCGACCGCTGCAACCATGAGGACAGGTCTACCCCCCGCGAGTGCCCGCACGTCGATCCGCGCCCCCCGCGGCGCGGAGCGGACCTGCAAGACGTGGCAGGCCGAGGCCGCGATGCGGATGCTGATGAACAACCTGGACCCGGAGGTCGCGGAGGACCCGGCGCGGCTGATCGTGTACGGCGGGCGGGGCCAGGCGGCGCGGGACTGGCCGAGCTACGACGCGATCATCGCCACGCTCCGGCGGCTGGAGCCGGACGAGACGCTGCTGGTGCAGTCGGGAAAGCCGGTAGGCGTGCTACGGACGACACCGGACGCCCCGCGTGTGCTGCTGGCGAACAGCAACCTGGTCCCCCACTGGGCGACGCAGGAGGTCTTCGAGGACCTCGCCCGCAAGGGCCTGATCATGTTCGGCCAGATGACGGCCGGATCGTGGATCTACATCGGCACGCAGGGGATCCTGCAGGGGACGTACGAGACGTTCGCGGAGTGCGCCCGGCAGCACTTTGGGGGGTCCCTGACCGGCCGGCTGGTGGTGACGGCCGGGTGCGGGGGGATGGGCGGGGCGCAGCCCCTGGCGGTGACGATGAACGGGGGCGTGTGCCTCATCGCGGATGTGGACCACGCGCGGCTGGCGCGCCGGATCAAGGAGGGCTACCTCGACGAGATCGTGGAGCCCAACTCCGGCGGGGCGGGCTTCGACCCGGTCGAGGAGGGTGTGAAGCCGGGGAGGACGCGCTGCGACACCGCGTGCATCTCCCGCGCGATCGACCGGGCCCTGGAGCACCGCCAGCGCGGCGAGGCGTACAGCATCGGCGTCAACTGCAACGCCGTGGAGCTGCTCGAGAAGCTGCTCTCCAAGCGGGTGACGCCCGACATCCTCACCGACCAGACCAGCGCCCACGACCCGCTGAACGGGTACATCCCCTTCGGCATGACCGTCCGCGAGGCCGCCAGCTACCGGCGCCACTACCCGGCCGAGTACACGCGGCACTCCCTGGCGGCGATGGCCCGCCACGTCCGCGCCATGCTCACCCTCCAGGACCGCGGCAGCAAGACGTTCGACTACGGCAACAACATCCGCCAGCGGGCGAAGGACCAGGGCGTCGAGAACGCGTTTGACTTCCCCGGGTTTGTCCCGGCGTACATCCGGCCCCAGTTCTGCCTGGGGCGCGGGCCCTTCCGCTGGGTAGCGCTCTCGGGGGACCCGGAGGACATCTACACGACGGACGCGGCCCTGATGGAGCTCTTCCCGGGGGATGCGGGGCTGCACCGCTGGCTGACCATGGCCCGTGAGCGGGTGCAGTTCCAGGGGCTGCCGGCGCGGATCTGCTGGCTGGGGATGGGCGAGCGCCACCGGGCGGGGCTGCTGTTCAACGACCTCGTCCGCACCGGCCGGGTGCAGGCCCCGATCGTCATCGGGCGCGACCACCTCGACTGCGGGAGCGTCGCCAGCCCCAACCGCGAGACCGAGGCGATGAAGGACGGCTCGGATGCGATCAGCGACTGGGCGATCCTCAACGCGCTGGTCAACGTGGCGAGCGGGGCGAGCTGGGTGAGCTTCCACCACGGCGGGGGCGTGGGCATCGGCTACTCGCAGCACGCGGGGCAGGTCATCGTGGCGGACGGGACGGCGGAGGCCGCGGCGCGGCTGGAGCGGGTGCTGACCAACGACCCGGCGATGGGCGTGCTGCGGCACGCGGATGCGGGGTACGAGGCGGCGCGGCGGTGCGCTGCGGAGCGGGGCGTGGATATCCCGATGTAGCCGCGGGCGCCCGCGGCTATACCATCAGCACCCCCGTGCTCACGCGACACACCTGCCCCGTCTGCGAATCGCCCCGGGTCTCGCACGCCTTCGACGCGCCGACCACGCGGAGCCCCCGCGACGGTCGCCGGTGGAGCATCTGGCGGTGCGCCGACTGCACGCACGGGTTCCTGAACCCGCAGCTCTCGTGGGATGACCTCGCCCCTTTCTACAGCGCCGGCTACTCGGCGTACAGCGCCACCGAGGGGCTGGAGCGGGGCCTGGAGGCCACGGTCGAGGAAGCGCGCCGGCGGGGGGAGTACCGCCACGTCCCCGTGCGCTCGGGGACCCGGCTCCTCGATTTCGGGTCCGGCGGCGGGGCTTTCCTGGAGGTGGTGGGCCGTCTCGGCGTTCGGGCGCGGGGGGTTGAGCCGTCCGAGCACGCCGCGCGGGCCTGCCGGGAACGGGGGCTGGATGTGTTCCACGGCGATATCTTCGGCTTTGCCGCCGCCGAGCCGGGGGCCCGCTTCGACCTGATCACCGCCTCCCACGTCATCGAGCACACGCCCGACCCGGTCCCTGTCCTCCGCGCGATGGGCACGCTGCTCGCGCCCGGGGGCTTCATCTGGATCGCCGTCCCCAACGCCGGCGGGTTCACCGCGCGTCGCCTCCGCGGCCGCTGGCACAGCACGGATGTGCCGCTGCACCTCATGCAGTTCACGCCGGCGAGCGCCCGCGCGGGCGCGGAGCGTGCCGGGCTGCGGGTCAGGAGCCTGTGCACCTACACGCTCCCGGCGGCCATGGCCTCATCGCTGGATGCCATGCTGCGGCAGTACCTGCTGATGCCCGCGGCCATCCGCAGGCCCTTCAGGCCACTCGTGAACCTGCCCGCCCCGGCGCTGGCGCGCCGGCTCGACAGGCGCGGGGACGGGGAGGCGATCCTGATGGAGATGGACACGGGCCCCTGATGTGCGATCATCGGCCGGCCCCGGTTCCCGATGTGCAGTGCCAGGGCAGTGGCCGCTCAATCCGGGTCCGCGCCCGGCGCTTCGGGCTCGGTGTCCGGCTCGCGGGAGAACCGTCTGAACGACGACCATCGCCTCAGCTTGTCCTCGTAGATCGCCCGCACCCACGGCGCCGGCTCGACGCGGGCGAGGGCCGCGGCGATCTCTGCCCGCCCGGGCTTCATCTCGCCGTAGGCGAAGCGGGGCGGCGGGTCCCAGACGGGCGGGTAGTCCGACCGCGGGCGACTCGACATGTCCTCGAGAGCCCGGTCGAGGGCGCCGCTGTGCACCAACTGCTCGACGTTGTGCCGCCGAGCCTGCTCGGGCTGAAGCAGGATGAGCCCGGGCACCCAGCCGATCAGCGACACCGCCGCCAGCGCCCACATGCCCGGCGAGAGACGCCGGCGCGCGCCCGCATCCGGGGCCCAGCGCCCACCCTTCAGAAGGGCGAGCGCGACGCAGGCGCCGATGAAGCACGGGAGCAGCAGGAGGAACGCCCACGCCTGCGCATCCTGGATGATCCTGGAGCGCAGCGCATCCGGCTGCGAATGCTGGAGTCCGCCCATGAAGTCCACGAGGGGCTTGTCCATGAACGCTGTGGCCAGGAAGACCTCGGCATCCGCGACGAGCAGCACGATGAGCAGCACGCCCACAAAGCGCACAGACAGCAGCACGCTGAGCACGCGTGTGATGAGCAGAACCCGCGCTGCGGCCACGAAGGCGAGCGTCCACACGTTGGCGCGGATCGCGTCGGTCTCAGGCATGAACCGCTCGTAGGGGATGCCGTAGAGCCACGCCATGGGCGCGGTCATCCAGAAAAGTCCCAGGAAGACGGCGAAGCCCCGCCAGAACCCCGGGATCCCCGGGAAGCTCTGCGCGGACGCGATGGTCCACATGAGCCCCCAGAGGACCAGCGCGTTGCCGACCGACGCGCCGAGGCCGTGCAGGAGCACGCCCGGCTCGCGCGGCAGGAACGCGCCGTCGTAGTTGCGCGCCAGCGACGCCGAGAGCACGAAGATGAACCCCACCGCCAGCACGCCCCGCGTCGCGGCGATCTCGACGATCGCCCCGCGCGACCCGGTGTAGTAGCGCAGCAGCGTGACCAGGGTCATGGCGGACAGCCTACCAGAGCCGTCGGCGCTCGTTGCCCACGCCCGCGTCACGCGCGCACGAACAGAAAGTCGTTGCAGTACGCCCCCTCTCCGTACCGCTGGTGGCCGGCCGCGGAGAACCCCTCGATGGGGCGGCGCCCGCCGCGATCGAAGAAGTAGCCGCGGTAGCCCAGCGGCGCCAGGAGGGCCATGGCCGCGGCGGTGGGGTCGCCGCCGGCGTGGTGCCGGGCTTCCAGCTCGATCAGCAGGGCGGGGCCGAAGCGCTCCAGGATGCGGCTCGCGCCGCGGAGCACAGCCATCTCGTGGCCCTCTACGTCGATCTTGATGAAGTCGACGCGCGGGAGCCGCTCCGCCGCGGCCACGGCGTCGAGGGAGACAATGGCGACGGGCTGCTGATCGATCGCATCCCCACGGATGCCCTCCATCGATGCCCCGTGCGTGGAGCTGCGGCGCACCGCGATCGCCGCGCTCCCGCAGCGGTCCGAGACCGCGCTGTGGAACAGCCTCACCTGCCGGAGCCCCAGGGCGCGGAGCGACTGGGCCGTCCGCGGGGCGAGGCGGTCCTGCGGCTCGAAGGCGAGCACCCGCCCCTGCGGGCCGACGCGCCACGCCATCCAGCAGGAGTACGCGCCCTTGTGGGCGCCCACGTCGATCCCCACGCCGGCGCGGGGGAGCAGGCCGTTCATCGCGCGGATCTGGTGCGGGTTGAGCCTGAGCCGGTAGCGCAGGGCCCTGTGCACGGCCCGAGCTGCCAGCAGCGGGGCACGCCAGGTGGACCGCGGCGCGAGCGCTTCGGGGATCGGGTGCCGCACCGTTCGCCCCGGAGACGGCGGCGCTGCGCCCGCCGGGCGTTCGGTCTGGACGGCCCCGGCCTGCGCTTCCACGCGCTACTTCCCCTTCGCCCGGGCCGACGTGGCCATCTTGCGGCGTGCCCCCGTTCTGGCGCCGTTCCTCGTGGCCGCCTTGCCCTTCGTGACCGCCCGGGGCCTCGCCGCCGCCTTCCGGGCCGGGCGGGCCGACAGCTTGCGGGCTGCCGCTTCGCCGAAGGCCTTCTGGTAGGAGCGGATGTACTCGGTGACGGGGATGCGCCGGATCGCTTCGCCGATCACCTCCAGCGGGAGGTCGTCGAGCCTCTTGAAGCGGATGCAGGCCTTGCCCATGTCGAGCTTCTTGCCCGTCCTCGCCCACGCCCCGCGGAACCACTTCTCGTGGACCGGGTTGCCGTAAACGCACCCGAGAAACAGCGACAGATGGTCCTTCTGCGACGCCATGCCGGCAAACGGCAGCGGCTGGCGCGGGTCGCAGTGGTACCCCGCGGGAAAGACCCGGTGCGGCACGTAGTAGCCGATCATGCCGTACTGGATGCCCTCCTCGTAGCCCCTGTCGAGGTTGGCCAGGACCACCCTGCGAACGGCCGCCAGGGCCTCGCGGCGGTCGGCAGGAAGGCGCGCGAGGTACTGCTCGACGGTTGTCGCGGTGCTTCGCATGGCGGGAGTGTACCTCGACGGGATGGGGCCGAGGGCCAGCCGGGGGCGGTCAGGCCCCCTGCAACGCGAGCGCCCCGTCGGGACCGCCCGGAACCCCGGAAAGCTGGGCCCGGACCCGCGGCAGGGCCGTGGGGTGGTTCCGCTGAAGGAACTCGATGAGCCCTTCCCGGACGTGGCAGCGCAGGTCCCAGGCCGCCGGCGCGCTCGCCGCGCTCACGAGGATCCGGAGCTTCACCGTCTGCTCGGAGACATCGACGACCTGGAGGCCGGCGACGGCCTTGTCCCAGAGGGGGTTGCCCTCCACGAGTCGGCGGACCTCCTGCCGCATGGCCTCCAGCGGGGCGGTGTAATCGACGTGGAGGAAAACGGCCCCGAGGATGTCGGCGGTGGTGCGGGTCCAGTTCTGGAAGATGTTCTCGATGAAGTAGTTGAGCGGGACGACGAGCCGGCGCTTGTCCCAGATGCGGATGACGACGAAGGTGGAGCCGATCTCCTCCACCCACCCGAACTCGCCCTCGATCACCACGACGTCGTCGATCCGGATGGGCTGGGTGAGGGCCAGCTGGACCCCGGCGATGATGTTCTGGAGCACCGGGCGCGCCGCGAAGCCGACCACGATGCCCGCCAGGCCGGCGGAGGCCAGGAGGCTGCCGCCCAGCTCGCGGACGCGCGGGAAGGTCATCAGGACCACCGCCATGCCGATGATCACGATCACGACCTCCGCCGTGCGCCGCAGCAGGCGGACCTGCGTGACCACCCGCCGGGCCTCGAGGTTGTCGGTGGCCTTGATGTCGTGGCGCGACTGGACCAGGTCCTCCAGCAGCTTCGTCATCGAGATCAGCAGCCAGGCGACCCCGACGATGAGCAGGATGGAGAGGGCGTGCCAGATCACCTCCCGTATCCCCGGCGGGAGCGGGAGCGAGGGCACGAACAGCTGCGCTGCCAGCGTGGGGAAGATGAGGCGCGTCGGCTTGTAGGCGTACTTGGCCGCGGCCTCGTCGAGCTTCGACGGCGTCCGCCGGACGATGCGCCCGATGATCACGCCGAGGACGGCGTGCGCGACCAGGCCGCCGAGGGCAGCGCCGACGAGGAGAGCGGCGGTCCAGGCCCAGTCGATCCAGGTGAGGGTCTCGGGCATAAGTGTCTCCGTGGCAATGTCGCATCGGGCCGGCGGACGATCGCGGGCACGTCAGGAGTCGTCGTGACAGGCTTGTTCAGCCCGGTTCCGAGCTTGTGATCACCCCGCTAGGCCTTCGGGTACTCAAACACCCCCCGCCCCGTCTTGTCCCCCAGCCGCCCCGCGGCCACCAGTTGCTTGAGCGCCGGGCACGGTCGGTACCGGTCGTCGTTGAGCCCATCCGCCAGCACGTTCATGATGAAGGCGCAGGTGTCCAGGCCGATGAAGTCCGCCAGGCGCAGCGGGCCCATGGGGAAGTTGCACCCCAGCTTCATGATCTCGTCGATGTGCGCCGGCTCGGCCACCCCCTCCATCCACGCGTAGAACGCCTCGTTGATCATCGGCATCAGCACCCGGTTGCTCACGAACCCCGCCCGGTCGTTCGCCGGGATCGGCGTCTTGCCCATGGCCTTCGCCAGCTCCACGGTCCGGGCCACCGTCTGCTCGCCCGTCTGGAGGCCCTTGATCACCTCCACCAGCTTCATCACCGGGACCGGGTTGAAGAAGTGCATCCCGATCACGCGGGCGCCGGCGCCGGGGGTGGCCCGCTCCGCGGCCGCGCCGATCTCGGTGATGCTGATCGAGCTGGTGTTGCTCGCGAGGATCTGCGTGCCGGTGAACATCTTCGCCAACCGCCCGAACAGGTCCTTCTTGATGGCCGCATCCTCGACGACCGCCTCGACCACCATGTCCACGCCCTTGAGCATGTCCAGCGTCTCGACGTAGTGAAGGTTGCCCTGGGCGACGTTCATCTGCTCCTGGGTCATGCGGCCCTTCTCGACCTCGCGGGCGAGCCGCTTGTGGTGGGCATCCTGGCAGCGCCCCAGGGCCCCGCCCACGCTGTCGAAGACCAGGGCCTTGAGGCCCGAGACCGCCGCGACCTGGGCGATGCCCCCGCCCATCTGCCCCGCGCCGATGATGCCGATGGTCTTGATCGAGTTCATGGCCAGAGCATACCCCGGACTCCCGCCCGGGACAGCCGCGCCCGGCCCCGCGCACGGGTACTGTTGGCCATGCCCTCGATCGAGCAGCTCGAGCGACTCCTCGCGGCCGACCCGCGCGACCCCTTCGTGCTGTACGGCCTCGCCCAGGAGCACGCCAAGCGCGGCGACCTCCCCCGCGCCGTCGAGTTCTACGACCGCTGCCTCGCCGCGGACCCCAAGTACCTCTACGCGTACTTCCACAAGGCCAAGGCGCAGGAGGCCGCGGGGCGGGCGGCGGAAGCGGGCGCGACGCTGGAGACCGGGCTGGCGGCGGCCCGCGCGGCGGGCGACCAGCACGCGCAGGGCGAGATCCAGGCGTACCTGGATGAGCTGACATGACGCGGGCCCGCCCGGCACGTCGCGGCGGAGACAGGGCATCGGGCCCGGCCGACCCGGTCCGGGCCGCCCGCGATGCGGCGCTCAAGCTCCTCGCGTCGCGCGACCTGTCGCGGGTGGAGCTTTCGGCGATGCTGGTCCAGAAGAAGCACTCGCCCGAGGCGGCGGCCGCGGCCGTCGAGGAACTGGCGGCCCTCGGTCTCCAGAGCGACGGGCGCGTCGCGGAGGGGCACGTCCGGGCCCGCCTCTCCGCGTGCGCCCGGGCGCGGACGCTGCTTGAACTGGAGTTGGAGCGCCGCGGCATCGAGGCCCCGGCGGCGGCGGCCGCGCTCGATGCACTGCTGGAAGGGCGCGACGAGTCGCGGGACGCCCTGGCCATCGCCCGCGAGCAGGTGAAGACCGCCCCCGCCCGCATGGCCCCCCAGTCGGTCCTCCGGCGCGCCTTCGCGAGCCTCATCCGGCGCGGCTACGACGAGGAGACGGCCCGCCAAGCAGTAGAGGCGGCCGGGGAAGAGTTCCTCGGCCGCCCCTGAAGCTGCACGCGCAAACGGTTGGTCGCAGTACGTCTTACTGGCCGCCGCCGCTGCTCGCCGAGAGCCCGAACCCGGCCCGAATGTAGTCCCCCGCCGCCTTGGCGGTGAACTCCTCGCGCCAGTTGGCCCGCGACTGCTGCCGCGCCTCGGCAAGGAAGGCCTCGAGCGAGGGCATGCGGCCGAGGGAGGCCATGTAGGTGGCGATGGAGCGGTCCGGGTCGGGGAACGTCTCGGGGCCGTATGCGGAGCCGGGGTCGGGCGCTGCGCCCGCCCACTGCTGGAAGTTCATCCGCGTCCCGTTCAGGTCGAAGGGCTGGCTGCCGGTGGCGGAGTAGCGGTTGTTGGACGCGATGATCGGGGCGTTCCCCGTGTGCAGCACAAGCTCGCCGCCGGTGGGCATCTGGAAGTGGTTGCCCGTCATGGTCAGCGGCCCGCTGGGCGCGCCCGCGGTCCACAGCGCCGTGCTCGTCGCCCCCGGGATGAACCACTTCCAGACGTAGTTGTCGTGGAAGTTCACGTTGCCCCAGGTGCTCTCCATGCTGAAGGCGCTGACGTTCCAGGTGCCGGGCAGGGTGCGCCAGGCGCAGATGTTGCGGGCGATCTCGCCCGTCCCCGTGAAGACCAGGCCGACGCCGCGCGGGTTGGCGGCGTCGATGTCGCGGCTGTCGAGCATGACGCAGTCGCGGACAGTGGAGGTGCCGCCGGTGACCATGTGAATGGGGTTCTGCAGGAACAGGTGGCCTTCGGTGATGCCGCCGGGGCGCTGCTGCATGCCGGTCGCGCCCGCGCGGGCGGAGATGAGGTAGCGGGTGGTGACGTTGGTGCAGTCCGACTGGATATAGATGTTGTGGCGGAAGATGGTGGGGACCGCGCCCGAGACCGTCTCGCTCCAGCCGTTGTGGTCAAAGACGCATTCTTCGAGGAGGGCGCTCGTGGTTCCTCCGAGGTAGATGCCCTGGGCGTGCCCGCTCCCGACGCGGAACGCGTCCACAGCGACGCACCGGCGGACCCGGATGTTGTTCATGGTCTCGGTGGCGGGATTGGAGTTGAAGATGATGTTCTGGAAGTACCGCTCGAAGTAGCAGTTCTCGACGAGGATGTCGGCGCAGTTGGCCAGCATGTGGACGCCCGCCGGGGCGCCGTTGGTCCCGTCATAGGTGTGCGGGACCATGTGGAGGTCGGTGATCGCCAGGTGATTGACGGCCGGCGAGCCCCCGTAGGCGTACAGGCCGGCATCGATGCCGGTGTTCAGCCTGGGGCGGGCGCCCGCCCCGTAGCTGCCGATCCGCATCATCTCGGTGGGCGAGCGGCCGGCCTTTCCCCAGCCGGGGAACGACTCGGTCCATGTGTCACCCGACTTCAGGAGCACCCAGTCCGGGTAGCCGTGACGGAGCAGCGCGTAGCCGGCGGCGAGCGACCGCTTGGGCGAAGACTCCGACAGGCCGCTGTTGGCGTCGTTGCCCGTCGAACTGCTGACGTAGACCGTGCGCGTGTCGGGGCTCGGCGTGAACTGGGTCCAGCCGGCCGTGCTCGGCGGCGTGGTACCGCCCCCGGTGCCTCCGCCGCCGGTGCCGCCACCGGTCCCACCGCCTGTCGTGCCGCCCCCGGTCGTCCCGCCGCCCGTGGTGCCACCGCCGGTGGTCCCGCCGCCGGTTGAGCCGCTGGTGATCCCCACGGTCAACCACGCCGACCAGAGCGAACTGCCGACGGTGTTGTACGAGCAGATGCGGTACTGGAAACTGCCGTTGCCGCTGGTGTCGATGAAGGCGGTCGAGTTCTGCCCCACGGTGGCGACCCCACCGGTCATCGCGGGGAAGCGCTCAATCCTGAAGCCGGTCTCGTCGTCGGAGCGGTCGGTCCAGCTGACCATCGCCCGCCCGGCGCCGATGTCCGCCACGGCGACGTCGATAGGCCACAGCGGCGGCTGCGGTTCGGTCGTCCCGCCCGTCGTGCCCCCCGTGCCCGTAGGCCCGGTGCCGCCGGTGGTCCCGCCCGTTGTGCCGCCTCCCGTTGTGCCTCCGGTGGTCCCGCCTGTCGTGCCGCCGGTGGTCGAGGCCTGCACCGTGGTGACCGCCCAGCCGGTGTACTGAGACACCGTCAGCGACCCCTTGGCACGGGCCCGGTACCGGTAGACGCCCGCGGGCACGGCATCGTTGAGCGTCTCGACGTTGGCGGCAGTCGTCAGGACCAGGGCGGTGCCCCATGAACCGCCGTTGTACGCCTCCCGCTCAATCTCGAAGCCGATCTCGTTGTGGGACTTGTCCTTCCACTGGACCGCGGCGCCCGTGCTGGTCGCCAGGGCCTTCAGGTTACTCGGGGGCCGGATGTACCAGTTATTGCCCATGGTCTGGGCGGACGCGGGAACGGCGGCGGCCGCGAGGCCGGCGCAGGCTGCGAACAGTGCGGAGCGGACGGTCGTGATTGAGTGCTTCATGGCGCGTTCAGCAACGGCCATTTGTCCCCTCCGGTGCAGTTGATCGCGCCCGGGCGCCGCCCGAGAACCGCCGCGGTTCTCCACTTTACGGCCCAGAGTCCCCCGGCGGCGCATCCGGCGCTCCCCTCATGATCCCGCCGTCCAAAAAACAGCGGCGGGCCCG
>JBBDXI010000044.1:0-14602 GCA_040902425.1 Phycisphaerales bacterium | reverse complement strand
CCCCCCCGCGGAGAGTGTCCGCCCTCGCTGGCTGTTATGGGCAGCCGGCGTTGTACAGCGTCTGGTAGGTGGTGAAGTCGGCGATGTTCAGAACGCCGTCGTGGTTCACATCCGCCCGCATGTCGGAGCGGAAGAAGAACTTCTGGAACGCGATCATGTCGTTGAGGTTGAGGATGAGATCCCCATTCAGGTCCGCGGGGCAGGCGGGGGGGCTTGTGCCGCCGAAGTAGCCCGCCTTGATGTACGCGTTCACAGCGGCGGCGGTGAACTGCGGCCTCCAGTTCGACTTCGATTGCAGTCGAGCCTCGGCCATGAAGGCCTCCAGCGTAGGCGGACGCCCGATCGAGCTCATGTACGTCGAGATGGACCGGTCGGGGTCGGGGTAGGTGCCGGGCGTGAACGACGCGCCGGTCTCGGAGGTGGCAATGACCCATTGAGTGAAGTTCATGCCGACGCCGGACCGCTCGAAGGGGTTGGACTGCGGGGAGTAGTACCGGTTGCCCGAGAGGCCCAGGGGGTAGCTGACGTTGTTCTCGATCACCATGCCGCCAGACCGCATCTGAAGGTGGTTGTTGCGGACTTGGAAGGTCCCCGACGGGGCCCCACCGATTTGCAGCCCACCGCAGGAGTTGGCCCCCTGCACCGACCACTTCCAGACCACGTTGTCGTGGATGTTCACCGTGTGGCTGGTGCTGTCCACCGAGATGGCCTGAATGTTCCAGGTGCCGGGCTGGGTTCGCCAGGAGCAGACGTTGCCGGCGACCTCGAAGGTGTTGCCGCCGGCGATCTGGATCCCCACGCCACGCGGGTTCGCGGCGTCGATGTCGCGGCTGTCCATCAGGACGCAGTTCCGGACAGTCCCGCCCCCGCCCATGACGATGCCCAGCGGATTGCGGAGAAAGAGGTGGCCCTCGCACGTCCCACCGGGCCGCTGCTGCATCCCCGTCGCGGCTGCGCGGGCCGAGATCAGGCCGCGGGTGGTCACGTTGCTGCAATCGGACTGGATGTAGATGTTGTGGCGGAAAATTGTGGGATCGGCGCCGCCGATCGACTCGCTCCAGCCGTTGTGGTCGAAGGCGCACTCCTCCAGGAGCACGTTGTTCGCCCCTCCGATGTACATGCCCTGGGCGTGCCCGCTGCCGATCCGGAATGCGTCGACCGAGACGCACCGGCGGATGCGGATGTCGCTCATGCTCTCGGTGGCGGGATTGGAGTTGAAGATGATGTTCTGGAAGAACCGCTCGAAGTAGCAGTTTTCGACGAGGATGTCGGAGCAGTTCGCCAGCATCTGGATGCCGGACGGCACCCCGTTGGACCCGTCGTAGGTATGGGGGACCATGTGCAGGTCGGTGATGGCAATGTGACCGATCGAGGGGGACCCGCCGAACGCGTAGATCCCGTTGCTCGTGCCCGTCTGCAGCTTGGGACGGGCGCCCGCGCCGTAACTCCCGATCCGCATCATCTCGTTGTCGGAGCGGCCGCTCTTGCCCCAGCCGGGGAATGACTCGGTCCAGGTGTCGCCGGACTTCAGCAGCATCCAGTCGGGGTACCCGTGGCGCAGCACGGAATAGGCGGCCGACAGCGTGCGCTTGGGCGAGGACTGCGACAGTCCGTTGTTGGCGTCGTTGCCCGTGCTGCTGCTGACGTACACGATCCGGCTGTCGGGGCTGGGCGTGAACTGGGACCACCCGTTCACCACGGGCGGTGCGGCCGTCGTGAGCGGGACAGCGCCGAGGGGCGCGAGGACAGCGGCGGCCAGGAGAGCGACGCGGAACGATCGACGGGTAGACATCCGGATCTCCGTGTCCTCCGGCCTGACGTGCTGCACCCCGCGGGGCGGGACAACGCGTCAACTCGGGTTCCGGGGGGGGGGCCGCGTGCCGAGGACAGACCGGTGGCGCTGACCGACCCGGTGGTTGAGCCCCCGGTGCGGGGTGGCGCTACGGCCTGAACGGCTGGATGACCTCAGGTTTTGCCGGGACCGGCGATGGCCCATCCCAGCGAGTCGGCGGCGCCTCGACCCTGGCTACCGCGTGTGTTTCCGCCAACGAGATCCACGGCTGGCATCCCGGCGGCGTCTGCGGGGTCGATCAGTCCGAGAACATACGCTGAAGACGGTGCCGGTGAAAGGCGGTTAACGCCCCAAATCTGTCGGCTTAATGGGTGAGCCGGCGCTAACCCACGCCCCGGCAACGGTAACCCGGGTGAAAGGTCCCCGCCGCTTAATCCGGGTCTGAAAAATCTCTCACCGCTCGGCCGGAGATGAGGTGATTCTCACGCGCCGGGCTCTCGGAAGGGCCTCCGCCATGTCCACCGCCGTGAAGTACGCCCACCGGTGCCCCGCCGTCGTGAGGACCCCCGGCCAGCCAGGCCACGCCGACCAGACCCCGTGGTCTTCGTCAAGCGGACTCTCTTCAAGGCCATCCGGCTCGGCCTGACTCGCGACCGCTTCCCGCTTCAGGCTTGGCGTCGAACTTCGCCTCATTCATCCAGTTCCGGCGGGCGGGGCGGCACCTCCTGATAGCCGCCCGAGTGTGTGTCCGGGCCGTTGCCCATCCACCCACGGCCCGTCTCGCTCGCGAAGATGGTGAACTGGATGTGCATCGGCCAACCAGGCGGAGGGCTCGGCGGGGCGCCGCCCGTAGCACCCGCCGGCCGCCGGCGAGCCGCTGGCGAAGGACACCGGCTCCGCGGCAACGAACGCCGCCAGCCCGAGGCCCGGGAATTGCACTGCCTCGCGTGTGCCGGAGAGTCTGAGTATTCTCCGCGGATACGGCCCCGTCGGCCCCCCGATGAAGGCGGCGCGACTTCCTGGAGCAGCGAATGGCCCGTCAGCACGACCCGGACAGCATCCCCGTCCCCCCGGAAGCCGCGGCGGCGACGGACCGGCCGCCGCTGATCCCGCTGGAGCCGACGGGGAGGCAGTTCCTCGGGCACCCGCCGGGGCTGTTCCTGCTGTTCCTCGTGGAGATGTGGGAGCGGTTCAGCTACTACGGGATGCGTGCGCTCCTGGTCCTCTACCTCGCGGCGGTGCTCGCGGTCCACGAGTTGGCACCGGGGCACTATACGAACCGGATCTCGTTCACCGAGATCCGGCAGGTCGATGACAAGGACGCTCCGGCCCAGGTTGTCGATGGCAAGGAAGTCCGCGATAGCCAATCGCGACTGATCGGGATTCGCGCTGGCTCGGGCGCGGCGGCGGCGTCCCCGGCCGAGCCTTCGGTCGTGGGGAGCCCCGCCCTCATCATCCGGCAGCTGAAGGCGGTGCCGGACCCTGCCGACGCAGAGGGAAAGAAGACTACATGGGTCGTCGACGAAACGGCCGCGACTGACCCGGCCGTTCTCACGGCTCAACCGGGAGAAAGGGCCGAGCTCACCGAGGTCCGCTACCGGATCAGCAACCCGTCAAACGAGAAGCTCAAGCTCGTGGTCGAAGTCAATCGCGATCAGGAGGATCGGAGCTTCTTCACGGTGAACGACAACACCGACGCGATCTCGGTGATTGTCGAGCCGGACACCAAGCGAGCCGCCGACCAGAAGGAACCGGTCGACATCATTCTGGCTACGAACACGTACCAGAGCGGCCGAAACTGGACGGAGGCCAAGGCGAACACCCTGTTTGGCTGGTACACCGGATTGGCGTACCTGTTCCCGATCCTGGGAGGCCTCATCGCGGACAAGCTGATCGGCACCCACCGTTCGATGCTGATCGGCGGGGTCCTGATCTCGATCGGCCACGTGATCCTGGCGGTCTCGGGGCTTGGAGGGCTCGCGCACAGCCCGGCCGGCATGTCGTTGTTCATCACGGGCCTTGCGGTGATCGTCGTGGGCACAGGCCACTTCAAGCCGACGGTGTCCGTCATGGTCGGCCAGCTGTATCGGGCCGGCGATCCGCGGCGCGACGGGGCGTACACGATTTTCTACATGGGTATCAACCTCGGGGCGTTCCTCTGCGCGTTCGTCTGCGGGACTCTGGGGGAGACCGTCAACTGGCACCTGGGTTTTGGTTCCGCGGCCGTTGGAATGTTGCTCGGCCTGGGGCTGTATCTCTGGGGGCGCCCGCGATTCCTGACCGGCATCGGCGACGCACCAAAGGCGAACGCATCGCAGACGGCCACCGGCATCATGGTCCTGGCCTTGGCACTGGCGGCACTTGCGGGGGCGGCGTTCCACTTCGGGGCATTCGGGGAGGTGGGCAGGCTCATCGAATACCTGCAGGCTCACCAGGCGCTCGGCTGGACGGTCGTCGCTGCGCTGGTTGCGGCCGTGCTGGCCTGGACGATCTGGTTCCTGGCCCAGAATCGGCCGGAGGACCGCGGCCCCGTCGTCACGATCTTTATCTACATCCTCTTCAATGCGTTCTTCTGGATCGCGTTCGAGCAGGCGGGTACCAGCATCAACCTGTTCACGAAGCAGAACACGGACCGGTCCCTCCTGGGGTTCGAAGTGCCTGCCACGTGGTTCCAGTCTGTGAATGCCGGGCTGATCTTCCTTCTGGCACCCCTGTTTGCTGCGATATGGACCAGGCTTGGCAGACGGAACATGAACCCGAGCCAGCCGGTCAAGATCTCACTCGGCCTGCTGTTTCTCGGGTTCGGCTATGTCTTCATGGTTCTCGCCGGGCGAGTTGCGGCCGAGCCCGGGGTCAAGGCCTCGATGATGTTCATCCTGATGACGTACCTCTGGCACACCGTCGGCGAGCTCTGCCTATCCCCAACCGGCCTGTCGTACGTCACCAAGACGGCCCCGGTCCGCTTTGTCTCGCTCCTGATGGGAATCTGGTTTGTCTCCAGTTTTGTTGCGAATCTTGGCGGCGGACTGGTCGCGGCGCAGGTCAAGAACATCGAGACGGGCAAGCTGACGCTCCCGTGGGACCTCGGCGCCGGACAGACCAACTTCTTCTTCCTCTTCGTGGTGACCTCGGGCGTGGCGGGGTTGGTGATCCTCGTGTTCTCGCCGCTGCTCAAGCGGCTCGGTGGAGGTCGTGAGTAGCGGAGACTCAGCCGCTTGCCGCGAGGCGCGCCCCTGGCGAGGGCCGGACAAGCGCTACCCGCGACCCTGTGGCATCGCACGCACGGTCAACCGCTTCCGGCGGGGCCAGGACAACCGCGTTACCACCGAACCCGGCACCGGTCATGCGGGCGCCGTGTACGCCCGGGAGTGCCGCGACAGATTCGACGATCGCGTCGAGCTCAGGACACGAAACCCGGTAGTCGTCACGCAGCGACACGTGTGATTCCAGCATCAACTGCCCCAACCGGGTCAGGTTGCCGTCGCGGAGCGCCGCGGCGGCGGCCTCGACACGGGCGGACTCCGTGATCGCGTGGCGCGTGCAGCGTGCTTCCTCATCCGTGAGGCGTCCGAGAGCCGCGGGGAGGTCGGGCGGAGAGAGCGAGCACAGGAATGGAACGCTCAGCTTCCGCGCCGCGCTCTCGCAGGTGCGCCTGCGGGCCGCGTACTCCGTCGCGCCCAGTTCGTGGCGGACGCCGCTGTCGATGAGCAGAAAGGAAGCCTCTTCCGGCCGGGGCAGGCGGATCGGGGTGACCGTGTGGTCCCGGCAGTCGATCAGCAGCGCGTGCCCCGCCTTGCCGTGGATGCTGGCGAACTGGTCCATCAGACCGCACGGGACGCCGGCAAACTCGTGCTCGGCCCTCTGGCAGAGCAGGGCCTTGGCGAGGGGCTCGAGTTCGATGCCCAGGACGCCCTCGAGCATCGTGGCAACGGCGACCTCCAGGGCGGCGGAGCTGGAGAGGCCGCTGCCGAGCGGGACGGAGCTGGCGATCGCGATGTCCAGCGGGGGCAGGGGCTCGCCATCGAGGAGGGCCTGAAACCCCGCCGCCACCCCGGCGATATAGCTCGTCCACAGGCCCTTGACGGTGCCACCCGGCGACAGCCGCCGGCCCACGTCCATCTCCGCATCCTGGCCCAGGTCCGTCGAGTGGATGCGCCAGCGGCCGGCGCGGGTGCCCGGGGCCGCGGCCACGGCGCACACGCGGTCGATCGCCATCGGCAGGACGAACCCGCCGTTGTAGTCGGTGTGGTCGCCGATCAGGTTCACGCGACCGGGAGCGGTGGCGACCACCGCGGCATCGGAGCCGAACCGCTCGCGGAGAACCGTCCGCGCGCGGGCGGCGATCGCCCTGGGGGGCGGCGATCGTTCGGGGCTCGGCGGCGGGGGAGCCTGCTCCATCGCTACCCCGGCTTGGCCGCGGCCTTGGAGAGCTCCATCCCGACCTGCACCACCAGCCAGATCACGAAGTGCGAGCCGACTAGGAAGAGGAACGGGTCGCGCTTGAAGAGGCGGAAGCTCGCGGCCACCACCACGAGGTAGGCGATCACGGCGAACACCGTCTCCTCGAACTTCGCCGCCGTGATGGTGAAGTGCAGATTGAACAGGAGCATGAAGGCCGCGACCGCGGCGAACATGCGGGCGGCGGCGACCTCGGCGCGGCCCAGCCGCATGCCCTGGAGTACCGAGGCCGCGAAGACGGCGGCGACGCCGGTCCCCGTGTGCAGGAGCGTCGTGTAGAGCGTCAGGAGGATGGTGAGGATGCGCTTGGAGGCGGAGACCGTGGCGCCGGTGGGGACCGGGACGTTGATGCCCGAGCCGATCAGGGCCCCGATGAGCAGGACCCCCCCCACCGCCGCCCAGACCTTGTGCTCGCTCGCCCAGAATGGGCGCACGAACTCGGGGCGATCATCCCCGGGGGCGGGGGCGAGGCGCCCGGTGGGCGGGGGCGTGGCCTCGCCGAGGACGACGCGATCCAACTCCGGGTCCCTGGTGAAGTCGGCATCCTCCTCGAAGTCCTCGATGAGCCCGGGCTTGTCGATCTTCGCGCGGGGGGCGGTTGGGTCGGCCGGGCGGGGCGGCGGGTCGCCGTCGGGATCGATGGGGTAGGGTCCGGGTGATTGGCTCATGGGCGGCTCCAGCGTACGGGATTGTTAGGAGCCGCGCGCCGCCGCTTGCCACCGGTGGGCACACGGTGAGCGCCGCGGCTATGGTCAGCCCCCTCCCCCTCCGGAGACGACCGGCATGGCATTCGACCCCGACGCCGCCGGCCTCCCCGGCTCCGGCATCTTCGGCCTGCCGTTCACCCGCGGGCAGGCGGGGATCGTGCTGGTGCCGGTCCCCTTCGAGGCGACGACGTCGTACGGCCAGGGCGCCGCGCAGGGGCCGGGGGCGATCCTGCGGGCCTCGATGCAGGTGGACCTGTACGACCGGCGGTTCGGGCGGGTGTACGAGCGCGGGATCTTCATGGAGGAGCCGGACGGGCGGATCGTCGAGCTGTGCGAGGCGGCCCGCGACGCGGCCGCGCCGATCCTGCTCAGGGGCGGGGCGGATTCGGGGGACCACGCGGCCGTGGCGAGGGTTGACGCGGCGGGGGATGAGCTGAACGGGATCGTGCACGCGAAGGTGGCGCAGATCCTGGCCGAGGGAAAGGCGCCCGGTCTCGTCGGGGGCGATCACTCGACACCCTTCGGGGCGATCCGGGCGTGCGCGGAGGCGGCTGGCGAGGGCGGCCTGGGCATCCTGCACATCGACGCCCACATGGACTTCCGGCGGGCGTACGAGGGGTTCCGCTGGTCCCACGCGTCGATCATGCACAACGTGCTGACGCGGGTCCCCGGCGTGTCGCGGATCGTGCAGGTGGGGATCCGCGACTTCGGCGAGGGTGAGCTGGCGCTGGCGGCCGAGCAGGGGCCGCGGGTGGTCACCTTCTACGACGACCAGTGGGCGGAGGAGATGGCGGGCGGGACCGGCTTCCTCGGCCTGGCCCGGCGCGCGGTCGAGGCGCTGCCGGATCGGGTGTACATCTCGTTCGACATCGACGCCCTGGACCCGTCGCTGTGCCCGCACACGGGGACGCCGGTGCCGGGGGGGCTGCCCTTCAACCAGGCTGTGCTGCTGCTGGATGCGCTGCGGCAGTCGGGGAAGCGCGTGGTTGGGTTCGATCTCGTCGAGGTCTCGCCCGGCCCCGAGGGGGACGAATGGGACGGGAACGTCGGGGCGCGGGTGCTCTACAAGCTGTGCGGCGCGGCGGGCCCGCAGCGCTAGCGCGTCCGCCCGGTCATCGCGGTGGCGACGTAGTCCACGACCGCGGTCGCGGTCCCGAACACCGCGTCGTAGATGTGCTGGCTGCCCCAGACGAACACGACCGCGAAGGCGATGGCGGAGAACAGCGGGGCCTGCTCGCGCGAGACCAGTTCGCGGTAGGCCGGGGAGAGCGTGCGGGCGATCGTGGACCCGTCGAGGGGCGGGATCGGCAGCAGGTTGAACGCGGCCCCGAACAGGTTGACGGCGACGCCGACCCAGAAGAACGTCTGGACATTGCCGTACAGCGTCGCGGACACACTGACGCCGTTGAACCAGTACCCGCCCGCCATGCCGATCCAGCACCCGGACAGCAGCAGCGCCGTGATCGCCAGGCTGAGGTTCATCACCGGACCGGCGAGGGCAACCTTGGCAAAGTCGTAGGGGCCGCGGAAACGCGCCGGGTTCACGGGCATGAGCCCCCAGGTGATCCCCGTGAGCGCGAAGACACCGAGGCTGATGGGACCCATGTGGACCAGGGGGTTCCACGTCATGTGGCCCAGCTCGATGGGCGTGCGATCGCCGCAACGGATCGCGGCCCAGCCGTGCCCCAGCTCGTGGAGGCAGACCGAGCCGATGATCCAGACGATCCACGAGATGAGCATGGCCGGATCGGCTGCCCACCACTCCGCCACCCACCAGCGGTCAAGCACGGCGGTTCTCCGGCGGGGCCTTGGGGAGTTCTGCACTGCTGCGCGGCGAAGAACGCCGCGAGCAGTGGCACCCCCACAAGGGTCAGGCCGCCTTTGCGGGGCGGGGCGCCTTGGCGGCCAGCTCGGCGATCTGGTCGAAGGCCTTGGGGTCGTCGATGGCGAGCTGGCTGAGCATCTTGCGGTTGAGGATGACGCCCGCGAGCTTCAGGCCGTTCATGAACAGGCTGTAGCGGCTGTCGCGCATCCGGCAGGCGGCGGTGATGCGGGTGATCCACAGGGCCCGCATGTCGCGCTTGCGGGTGCGGCGGTCGCGGTAGGCGTAGACGCCGGCGCGGATGATGGCGTTGTCGGCGTGGTACTTGTGCTTGCTCTTGACGCCGTAGTAGCCGCGGGCTTTGCGGAGGATCCGCTTGCGGGCCTGGGCGCGGGCGGCGCCTTTGCGAACTCGGGGCATGGTCAGGACTCCATCGGTGCCCGGCGGGGCGGCTCAAGGCCGGCTTTGATCCCGAACGGGCGGGCTTTGTTTCGGCAGCTGTTGCTGCCGGGCAGGCGTGGCCTGCCCCAACTCAGGTCTGAATCTCTATGCCTTCTTGGCCTCGGCCTTCTTGGCTTCCTGAGCGGCGCGGCGCTCGGCGGGGGAGGGGCTCTTTCGGAGGGCGGTGCGGGGCTGCGTCCGGCCGCGGAGGCGGCGGAAGAGCAGCTTCTCGAGGCGCTTCACGTCGGCGTCGGCCATGTAGGGGCCGTGGCGGAGGTGGCGGAGGCGCTTGCCGCTCTTGCTGGAGCGGAGGTGCTTGTGGCCGGCGGTGCGGTGGCGGACCTTGCCGGTCTTGGAGACGCGGACACGCTTGGCGAGGCCCTTGTGGGGCTTGTTCTTGGGCATCGGCTGGCTCCAGGACCGGTGGGGGGCGATCAGGAGCCCGTCCCGGCAGAGGGGAGGGAAGGTTAGACGTGTGGTTGGCCGGCAGCAAGGAGCCGCGGGCTAGCGGGCTTGGGAGTGCCAGATTTCTCGCACGGGCAAGCCCAAAGCGGCTTGCCCATGCCACCCCCCATTACGGGCCGAGGAAGGTGTCATCCGCCGCCTCGGGGAGCTCGTTGCCCTGGAGGATCTTCACCCGGCGGTTGGTGGTGACCTGCTTGACCACCGTCTCCAGGCCCCGGGGGAGCCAGATGTGCTCGCCGGAAGCCAGGACGGGGCTCTTCTCCCAACTGACCATGCCCGTGGTGTGGAGGACGTGCTGGCCGGCCCCCCGGTGGTTGGTGGCGTTGGCGAAGGGGTCGGAGGCCTCCCCGCGCACAAACTGGGGGATCAGGGGGGAGCGGTCGGCCAGGACGACCATCTGGCCCTGGCGCCATGCGGGGCGCTGTGAGCCGAACATGATCTGGTAGCTGTAGGAGATCTCCTCGAGGCTGCGCCAGTCGCGGGCACCCGCGGGGGCGGTGGTGACCGCCCGGGCGTTGCCGGGGCAGGCCAGGGCCTCGAGCGAGACGTACCCCTCGCGGGGAAGCGTGAAGAGGTTGGCGGAGTTGGATTGCCTGGGCTCGCCCACCTTCCACCACTGGGCGCCGCCGAGCGAAGCGTTGGCCACGGGCAGCGAGTCGCGGTTGCCGATGGCGTAGCTGCCCATGCCCGCGGCCGTGAGGCCGAGGTTCGCCAGGCACTGGGTCCGGCGGGCGCTCTCGCGCATGGTGCCGAGGATGGGGAGCAGGACGCCGGCGCCGATGAGGAGCACCGCGGCCGCGGAGACCAGGTCGGGCAGGCGGATGCCGAAGGAGCGGCGGGCGCGTCGCGAGTCGATGCGGAGGGCCTCGGCGCGGCTGTCGATGTCCCTCTGGATGAGGGCGAGCGTCCGGTCGGTCAGGTCGGCGGAGGGCTCCACGGAGCCGCCGCGCGTGACGAGGTCGGCCAGGGTCTTGTGGAGGCGGGCCCGCTCGCGCAGGGCGCCCGGGACGCGCGCGGCGTCGAAGCCGGCCATGACGAGGGCCTCGAGGGCCTCATCGTCGGCGGGGCTGAGCGAGTCGATCCGCGGGGGCGCGCCCAGCACCTCGCCGCGGGCCTGCATCATGCGCGCGAAGGTGACGTCGGCCAGGGACTGGTCGGAGGTCGCGTCGCAGTCGAGGAGCGAGAGGAGCTTCTGGAGGCGCTCGATGCGCTCGCGCCCGTGGGGGATCGTGCGGGCGGCGGTGCGCCCGTCGAAGCCGCAGGTGACCAGGGCGTCGAGCGCTTCGCTGTCCTCGCGCTGGAGGAGGCCGAACGGACCGTCGGGATCGCGGGGGTGCGGGTCGCTCATGTGCGGGGCGTCTCGGTCGTAACGAGTTTCCATGCGCGGGCAAAGGCCGCGACGGCGGAGTGCAGGCGGGACTTGACCGTCCCGAGCGGGATCTGGAGCTCGTCGGCAATCTGGGCGTAGCTGAGTCTCTGGAAATACGCCAAGAGAAGGATCTCCTTCAGCGCGGGGGGCATGCGGTCGATCGCTCGCTGGACCTGCCCTTCCCGCTCCTCCGACTCCAGCCCCTCTTCCGGCGGCGGGATGTTGACCTGCATGAGGTCAATGAACGACTGCCCGCCGTCGTCATCCCCCCGGTTCACCGGGGCCGAAAGGTCAACTTCCTGACGACGTACTCTCTTACGAAGCAGGTCCCGGGCCTTGTTCGCCGCAATCGTGAACAGCCACGGCTTGAACCGGCGGGTGGGGTCGAAGGTGTCGGCGGATATATGGACCTGCAGGAAGGTCTCCTGGAAGATGTCCTCCGCGGCCTGGCGGTCGCCGGTGAGGCGGATCAGGAAGCGCAGGAGGTCCTCCTGGTGCGTCCGGATGAGGGCGCGGAAGGCCTCTGTGTCGCCGTGGCGGTAGTCCTCCAGAAGTTGTTCGTCGCTGCGGTGGGCCAAGGGGTGGAAGCCTAATCAGGGCGCGGCGGGCGTGTATTCGGATTCGGTGAGGGTCGAGCCGGTGAGCAGGCGCTCATCCCCCCGTGCTCTTCCAATCGGGCCGGTGGTGCGTTCGAAGGTGATCCCCCGATCGGGCGGGAAGCGGGCGAGCCCATCCGCGCGGAGGGCCGGGGCGAACTGGGCGAGGTACCGGTCGAGGGTTGCCCGGTCCGGGAACGTGTAGCGGACTTCAACCCGCGCGGGTGCGGACGGGTCGTCGATACGGACGATCTCGGCGTGCTGCGCACCCCCGGCGATCACCGCCCGGATGTGGCCCCCGCTCAGCCATCGGATGTACTCCCCGGTGATGGAGGGGTCCGCGAATCGGGCCGTTACCGTGTAGGCCACCGGGGTCATGGCGGACAGGATACGGTTCGGTCCCCCGCGCGGGGCGGAGCGCAGATAGGGGCGGAGGGGCGTGGCCGCGCCCCCTGTGGGCGCCGGCAATAGGCACCCCCTCCGATCGTTGTCCATACGGAAACAGCCGGTGTCAGACCCACAGCAGCGCCCCCCCAAGCCTCCCGGGGCTCCCGACACTGCGGGTCTGCTGGCGGCGGCCTGCCGGGGCGAGGAATGGGCCTGGCGGCAGGTGGTCGAGTTGTACGGGCGGCGGGTCTTCGCGCTGGCCAAGAGCCGGTGCCAGCGGGCGGACCTGGCCGAGGAGATCACGCAGTCAGTGTTCGCGACGGTCGCGGCGAAGCTGGGGGCGGGCGGGTACGCGGAACAGGGGAAGTTCGAGCCATGGCTCTTCCGCATCACCATGAACCGCATCCGGGACGAGATGCGTCGGGCCCGGCACCGGCCCGAGGCGACCGATCCGGCAATGTTCGGCGGGGTGGAGGCGGCGCCCGAGGCGGCCGAAGAGAGGGTCAGCGGCGTGGTGGTCGGACGGCTGCGGGAGGCGATGGGCAAGCTAGGGGAGTCGGACAGGGAAGTGATCGAGCTGCGACATCATGGTGGGTTGAGCTTCAAGCAGATGTCGGAGCTGCTCGGGGAGCCCCTGGGGACCTTGCTGGCCCGGCATCACAGGGCCTTGCGGAAGCTGAAGCAGTTGATGGAAGGGGCCGGAGGGGGGGCGGGGGTGGGTGGAGAAGGGACGACGGAAACGACAGGGGTCGATCATGAACGGGCGTGAGAACGAGACATTCGAGACACCGGCCGAGCTGGTGGCCATTTCCGGGGCGCTGGATGCCCTCGGAGAGCGCGAGCGGGCCTCTGCCCCGGCCGGGATGGAGGCGCGGGTGGCGGACCGCACCGCGGGCATGCTGGAGGCGCCGGCGCCCCTGGTGTTCACGCGCACGGTGCGGACGCTGGCCTACCGGGTCGCGGCCGTGGTCGCCCTGTGCGGCGCCGCGGCGGTGGTGTACCTGGGCACGCGTCCGACACCCCTGCCGGGCGGCGGGCCGGAGGTTCCGAACGTCCGGCTGGTCTCCACCCTGGAGGACGATGTGGACCTGATGCTCGCCCTGCGGGGGCACGACCCTGTCGGCGAGCGGATCGACGTGCTGTTCTCCGATACCGCGGCCGTCCAGGACTCGCTGCGGCGCATCGGGGATGAGCTGCTCGAGGGGGACTCGCTGTGAGACGCGTGCTCGCCGGTATCGCGGGGACGCTCATCGGGGCCGTGATGCTCGGCGGCCTCGCGGCCCAGCCGCCACAGCCCCCGCCGGCCCGCGAGCCGGACGACGCGGCCTCGCTACGGGCGAGGTTCGTCCGGAGGATCGCCGAGTCGAGGCAGATGATCGAGCGGTTCGAGCAGGCGGTGGCGCGCCTCGACCGGGGCGAAGCGCCGGATGCGGTGCGGGACTCGGTCGAGCCGTGGCGCCGGCGCGCACCCGGCAGCACCGGGGCCAACGGCGGGAGAGCCGACGGCGGGCCGGACCGGGGCGAGCTGCCCGACCGCGCGACGATCATGGAGTTTCTGACGCGCCACTACCCGGAGATGGTGACGCGGATCAAGGACCTGGAGAAGGACAACGCGCCGGCGGCCGAGCGGACGATCGCGCGGCTGGCGCCGCACATCCGCGAGCTGCTGGCGGAGCGCGACGAGGAGCTGCGGGCCCTGCGGATCGCCGAGTTCCGCAGCGGGTGGGAGTCGATGGGGGCGATGCGCAGGCTGATCGACGCCCTCCGGAAGGACGCCGCGGGCGCCGAGGCCGCCGAGGCGCAGAAGCAGGCGGTCGCGGCCTTCGGGGCGCACTTCGAGGCGCAGAGCGCGGTGCGGACGCGCGAGATCGCCGTCTTGGAGCAGCGGATCGCGCAGCTGCGCAAGGAGCTGGGCGAGAAGCTCTCGGAGCGGGACAACTACATCAGCCAGCGGCTGGATTTCGCGAAGGAGCGGGCGCAGCACCCGCCGGGGCAGCGGCGAGATCGTCCGGAGGGCCCGAAGCCGGACGAGGCGAAGCCCGACCCCCGCGCGCCGGACCACGCGAAGCCCTCGCCGGACGCGGCGCCCAAGCGCTGAACCGCGTTTCCATTACGAGACGATCGACCCGGGGGCGAGGTCCGCCATCGGCGTGATGACCACCACGCGCCGCTCTCCGGCGCCTCCCCCACTCTCCTTCGCCGGCTCGCTGGCGGCCAGGAGCATCCCACGCGACTCCTCCCCCCGGATGACGCGGGGGGCGAGATTGGCGACGATCACGATGAGCTTCCCGACGAGGTCCTCCGCGGCGTAGTGGCCGCGGATGCCCGCGCAGATCTGCCGGGGCGTGCCGGAGCCGTCGTCCACTTGGAGCTTCAGGAGCTTGTCGGCGTTGGGGTGGTTCTCCGCCTGCACGACGCGGGCGACGCGGAGGTCGGTCCGCGCGAAGTCGTCGAAGGTGATCGGCGGCTTGGGCTCGGGCCGGGCGGGTGGCGGGGGGGCGCCGGCGGGGGGGGGGGGGGGGGCGGGGGTGGGGTGGGGGGGGGGGGGGGGTGGGGGGGGGGCGG
>JBBDXI010000043.1:21799-32440 GCA_040902425.1 Phycisphaerales bacterium | reverse complement strand
CGGGTCGCCGTACACCTCGCTGGTGCTCGCCTGCAGCACCTTCGCCCGGCAGCGCTTGGCCATCCCCAGCACGTTGATCGCCCCCATCACGCTGGTCTTCATGGTCTTGATGGGGTTGTACTGGTAGTGCCCCGGGGCCGCGGGGCAGGCCAGGTTGTAGATCTCGTCCACCTCCAGCCAGACCGCGTGCGTCACGTCGTGGCGGATGAACTCGAAGTTCTTCTTCGAGAGCAGGTGCTCGATGTTGCTCTTCTGGCTGGTGAAGAGGTTGTCGAGACAGATCACATCCTGGGCCTCGGCGACGAGGCGGTCGCACAGGTGAGACCCGACAAACCCCGCCCCGCCCGTGACCAGAATCCGTTTGACCTTCGGCATGGTGGCACAGGGTAACCGGTCGGGGATTGGGTGGCATGGGCAAGCCGTCTTCGGCTTGCCCGTGCGAACCCACCACTCCGGTATCATCGCCCCCGTGCCCCTCCCCCGCTTCGCCCCCATCCTCGCCCGCCTGGCCCCCGTTCTCGCGCTGGCGGCCCTGGTCCTCTCGACCGTCCTCTTCGAGCAGGTCTTCCGCGAGCCCGACCAGCGGGCCTTCCTGAAGCCCGAGAACCTCCTCAACATCCTCCGCCAGGCGGCCCCCGTCGGCGTCATCGCCGTCGGCATGACCTTCGTGATCATCTCGGGGGCGATCGACCTCTCCGTCGGGGCGCTGACGGCCCTGGCCGCGGGGCTGGGGATCATGACCCTCGACGCCCTGATCCGGCGCGACTACGCCCCCGGGACATCCATCGGCGCGGCCCTGGCGGTGATGCTCCTCGCCGGCGCTGCCGGCGGCGCCGTCAACGGCACCCTGGTCTGGCTCGGCCGCATCCCCCCGTTCATCGCCACCCTCGGCACGCTGGCCGCGTACCGCTCCCTCGCCGTCGCCCTCGCCGATGGCGGCAATTTCGAGCCCGACTTCACCTACCGCAGCAAGGTCGCGGCCCTCGGCGAACTCAGTTTCCGAGGCATCCCCCTCGGCTCGATCGACGGCCGCCTCGTCATCCTCTCCTACCCCGTCCTGATCTTCGCCGCCGTCGCCGCCGCCGGTGCGTTCCTCCTCCGCCGCACCGTCTACGGCGTGCAGGTCCGGGCCACCGGAGACAACGAGCGGGCCGCGGCCTACGCCGCCATCCGCACCGGCCCGGTCCGCCTCATCGCCTTCGCCCTCGCCGGCCTCACCACCGGCATCGCCGCCCTGCTCTACTCCGCCCGCATGGGCGCGAGCGTCCCCAGCAGCACCACCGGCCTCTTCACCGAGCTCGACGCCATCGCCGCGGTCGTCATCGGCGGCACGCAGATGCGGGGCGGCTCCGGAACCGTCCTGGGCACCGTCGTCGGCGTCCTCGTTCTGGCCGTCATCACCAACATGCTCAGCATGGTCGGCGTCGGGGGGCACTACCAGGACCTGGTCAAGGGCGGCGTCATCATCGCCGCGGCGCTGCTCCAGCGGGCCGTCGCACGCCAGCCCTGATCGGTACTCGATGCCTCGATGCCTGATGCCTCGGTGCCTCTCTTCCCCATTACTCCTCTCCGAGTACACTGACACGCTGCGCTCCCGGAGACCACCCATGCTCAAAGCCCTCACCGCCATCGCCGCCGGCACCCTGCTCGCACTCGCCGCCAGCCTGAACCTCGGCAGCGGCCCCAAGCCCTCGGAAACCCAGCCCGCGGCCTCCGCACGCAAGCCGCGCATCGGCGTCTCCATCCCCGCCGCCGACCACGGGTGGACCGCCGGCGTCGGCTGGTGGGCCCGCAAGGCCGCGGCCCTCTACCCCGACTGCGAGTGGACCATCGTCACCGCCAACGGCCCGCAGAAGCAGATCGCCGACATCGAGACGATGATGGCCCGCGGGATCGATGCACTGGTGGTCCTCGCCACCGAGTCCGGCCCGCTCACGCCCGTTGCCAGGGCGGCCCACGAGCGCGGCATCTTCATCGTCAACGTCGACCGCGGCTTCCTCGAACCGGTCGCCGACATCTTCCTCGAGGGCGACAACAAGGCCTTCGGGCGCAAGTCGGCCGAGTACATGGCCCAGCGGCTCGGCGGCAAGGGCAACATCGTCATCCTCACCGGCATCCCCTGCACGGTGGACACCGACCGCGTCAACGCCGCGAAGGAGGTCTTCGCCCGCCACCCCGGCATCACCATCCTCGACACGCAGCGGGGCGACTGGAACCGCCAGAAGGCCCTGGAGGTGACCGAGACGCTGCTGACCAAGCACCCGAAGATCGACGCCATCTGGGCCCAGGATGACGACATGCTCGTCGGCGTCCTCCAGGCCCTGCGGGAGAAGGGGCGGGACAAGGGGGTCTGGGTCTTCGGCGGGGCGGGGATGAAGGACGTGGTCAAGATGGTGATGGAGAAGGACCCGCTGGTCCCCGCCGACATCACCTACCCGCCGAGCATGATCGCCACGGGCATCCACCTGGCCAACTCGGTCATGGCCGGCGGGAAGAGGGCCGAGGTCATGCAGTTCATGCCGCGGCACCTGATGATCGACGTCGAGCTGATCACGCCGGAGAACGCCAGGCAGTACTACTTTCCCGAATCGGTCTACTGAATCAACGAGCAGTCGATCGGCGGCCGCGTATAGGTCGTATAGGACCGATAGGACCTATATGGCCTCAACTCTGACGCCAACCGCCACACCGATTGCGCCCGCTCCCCAGGCGAGTCCTTCCGCGCCCACGACGCAGCCGCGCAAGCACCCGATCCGCCGCCTCGCGTTCGTGGTCCTTCGCGTCCTGCTCATCACGTGGGTCTGCTGGATCGGCTACCTCTACTTCTTCCAGGAGCGGCTGCTCTTCCCCGCCGGTCTGACCAAGCGCACCGGCCAGGCCCGCCTCCCGCGCAACGCCGAGCTGCTCACCATCCCGCTCCAGTCCGGCGGCGTCGTCGAGGCCTTCCTCGTCAAGCCCAGGGGCGACCCGCCCCCCGGGGTCGGCGGCTGGCCCGCGGCCGTCTTCTTCCACGGCAACGCCGAGTCCATCGACGACTCCCTCGGCCACGCCGAGCTCTACACCGCCCTGGGCTTCGCCTGCCTCCTCCCGGAGTACCGCGGCTACGGCCGCTCCGCCGGCTCCCCCTCGCAGGCCGCCATCGCCACCGACATGGCCCGCTTCCACGACCTGCTGATCGCCCGCCCCGACATCGACGCCTCGCGCCTCCTCTACCACGGCCGCTCCGTCGGCGGAGCCATCGCCGCCGACCTCGCCCGCACCCGCCCCCCCGCGGCCATGGTCCTCGAATCCACCTTCACCAGCGTCAGCAGCTTCTGCTGGCGCTACGGCGTCCCCCCCATCCTCTGCCGCAACCCCTTCCGCACCGACCAGGCCCTCTGCGACCTCGATATCCCCATCCTGATCTTCCACGGCACCGAGGACACGCTGGTCCCCCCCGCGCACGGGCGCTCCCTGCGCGACCTGTGCAAGAAGGCCACGCTGGTCGAACTCCCCGGCGACCACAACACCTTCCCCGGCGATTGGACCCGCTACGAACGCGAGGTCGAGACCTTCGCCCGCACGCTCCTCCCACACTCAGGGCAGGGGGAGCCCTCAGCGAGACCCTCGCGGGAATAGCCGCACTCACAAGAACTGAGGCGTGGACGTTTCCGCAACCAGAGCGCGAGGCTTAGGAACCCGGTGACGACGACAATCGGCCAGATCGGAGCCCACGACTGCGATCCTCCACCGGGCGCCAACGAATAGGGCGAAACTGTCGGGATGCTGCCGTATTCAGTCCAAAGCCAATCTGGCGAGCCCCCGGAGCGCGAACTGTTCGACACCAATTTGATGGACCACCCGAAGCTGGTTCCGCCTGACCAACCCAGTTCCTGACCGATGACGCCTCGCTCCACCGCAACGAACAATCGCGCTTTGGGCGTCGTCAGTTCTGCGCCGAGCACGTACCAGCCGCTGAGTAGCCAAAGGACCATCGAAGCCACAAGCGCCGCTGTGGCCCCACACCGCCCGAGCCAAAGCAGCCTTTGGTGGCGCTCGCCGCTCCTCAGCCTCATTTGCTCCCAAACCGCCTCACCTTGATGTTCCTGAACCACACATCATCCCCGTGCTCCTGCAGCGCGATGTGCCCCTTCGGCTCCCGCCCGAACCCCTCCATCTTCTCGAACTTCGTTCCCTTGATCAGCGCCTCCCACGCCGCCCCGCCCACCTCGCACTCCGCGACCTTCCACCCGTTGGCCCAGTGCTCGATGCGGTTCCCCTTCGCCACGATCCGCACGCTGTTCCACTCCCCCGCCGGCCGCACCACGTCGTGCTGCGCCGCCACCAGCCCGTAGAGCGCCCCCGCGCTCGTGCGCGGCTCCACGCCGTCCCCGTGCCCCGCGTTGTCCAGTATCTGCATCTCCGGCCCCTTCGACCACGTCGCCCCCCCATCCTCCGTGGACCGGTAGATGATCCCGCTGTTGGCCTTCGGCGCTGCCTTCCACTCGCAGGCAAACTCGAAATCCCCGTACTGCTCCAGCGTGACGATGTCCCCCCCGCCCCCGCCCTTCATCACCCGCAGCGTGCCCCCTTCAACCACCCACCCCTTCGCCGGGAACCCCTTCTGCTTGAAGCCCCGGAACGAGGGCGTGCTCTGGCCGTCAAACAGCAGCTCCCACCCCTCCGCCCGCTCCGCCGACGTCAGCGTGTTGTGCCCCCGCCGGTCTTGCCACTCCGTGCCGATGCTCACCTCGCCCGTCGCGGCCCACTGCGCCCCCCGCGCCAGCAGCAGCTTGAACTGCGGGTCGGCGATCGACCGCTTCTGGGCGTCCTGCTTCTCCCACACGTGCCCCAGCGGCGTGTGGAACACCCGCCCCTTCCCGTAGCTCAGCACGATCGCCATCGGCTCCTCGCGCCCGGAGCCCCCCTTCTCCTGCGGCGAGTCCGCCACCGCCAGCACCTCGAACTTCACGTTCTGCGGGTTCGAGAGCCCGTGGTACAGCTCATCCGGGTGCGACTTCATCCCCGGCAGCCCCTTCACGATCGGGTGCAGCCCCCCGACCCCCCCGCCGCCCCCGCCCGCGCTCGCCACGTACCTCACGTCAAACTCGTGGAACGGCCCGTGCCCGGCCCCATCCCGCCACAGCAGGCCGCAGATCGCCTCGTACTCCGCCCACCCCTTGAAGGCGTTGTTGGCCGCGTGGATCACCACCACGCCCTTCCCCCCGTCCACGTATTGCACGAAGTTCTTCTGCGCCGCCTCGCCCCACGGCTTGCCGTTGTAGTCCAGCACGATCACCGCGTACTTCTGCAGCGCGTCGGCGTCGGCCAGGGCCGCCGCCGGGTCATCCGCGATGTCCACCACGAACCGGCGCGTCTCCTCCAGCGTGTCCTTGTGGTAGCGGCTGGTGTACCGCCAGTTGTGGTTGTTCTCGCCGGTGATGAGCAGCGCCCGGAGCGCCTGGCCATCCCCGTCCTGCCCCAACGCAGCGCCCGCCAGCACCGCCACCGCCGCTCCCGCCATCGTCATCCGCACCATGGGTCACTCCTCAATCCGGCTCGCCGACTGCTGGCCCGGCCGAGTCACGATCTCCGGCGCGGGGACCTCCCCCCGCCCCCCCCCCCGCCGTCCGCAGGGCGGTCATCCACCGGTCCCGCTCCGCCGCGGCCGCGGAGGTCCCCCCCTCCCACCACCAGCACAGCCAGACCGGCAGGTCCATGTCGAGGACGAGGTCCGCGACCTGGGCGTCGGTGAAGTCAACGTAGGGCGTGCGGAACTCCGGCGCTGCCGCGCCCAGGTCGAGGGCGACGAGGCGCGACGTCAGCAGCGCCCGGTCGATCGCCCTGGCGGTGAGGGCCAGGTCCAGCTCCGGCCCCGCGCTGACCGGCCAGACGACGGTCTCCGCGCCGGCCGCGGCGGCGGCGTACCCCGCCCGCAGCAGCATGCACGACAGCGCCTCGGGCCCGCGCGCGGGCGCAGCCGGGATCGCGGGCGACTCCGCCGGGGCTACCTCCGATAACCCGAACAGCTCGGCTTGACGGCCGACCGCGCCGTGCGAGGGCACGCGCGTGTCCCCACCGATGTCAAAAGGCCAGAGCACGGCGGGAGGATGCTGCGCCGCCGACCGGGCCCCCCGGTCCGCCGCCGCGGCCGCGGCCAGAAGGGCGGCGGTCCCGCCGTCGCTGATGATCATGGAGCGGCCGACGCCCATGGGCCGCCATGCTACCAAACCCGGGCGTGGCGGGGGGTTCCGGCGTCCAAGGCCGGCCCCGCACTCCTGCCGAACCCGCGTGAGCGCCGGCGCCGGCGGGGGGCGGCGGGGCGCTCTTGGGGAGGTGCAGGTCCGAAAATCGGGAAGGACCCTAAACAATCAGGCGGTCTTTCTGGCCTTCTCCCGGACCGGTGGCACATTCAGGGACGGTTCGGTCGTCGGAGGACCAGATGAAGACCGGTGGATTCGCAACGCAGAGCGTGCGCGCGGCCCTCGTGGTGGCGATCGCGGCGGGCACCTCCATGGCAGGGGTGGTCAACCCCTCGTGGCGGCGCACCACGGATTGGGTCCCCGGCAGCGCGCAGGGTGGCATCAGCGGCAATCCGGGTCCCGTGGGCGGGTCCCCGGTGTGGCAGTACGAGTGGACCAACGGCGGTGCGCTGGGCTCCTCCAACCCCTGGTTCGAGAACCCCGGCAACCTCATGACCTGGGACGGCGCCTGGTGGGCGACCGGATGGGGCGTCTGGTCCAAGGGCGACGACAACAGCCCGCCCATCCTCGCCGGCCGGCTGATCCACAACGTCGTCTCGACGGAGTACGCGAACATCCCCATGGTCCGCTGGCGCAACCCCCTGCAGGGGAACAGCAACAGCGTCGATGTCGCCGGGACTCTCCTGGTCAACTGGAACGGCCTGAACGGCCTGGGGCGGCCGGGCGATGTGGATGTCGTCATCGCCAAGCACACCGCCGCCACCAACCTCACGTCGATCCTCTACTCGACGACCGTCTCCAAGCCCAACCCCTTCCCCTCGGTGGGCGACTCGGTCCTCCTGCCCGTCAACCTGACCAACGTCGGGGTCGACGCCGGGGACTCGATCATCATCAGCCACCGCGGCCGGACGCCCCTGTTCCCCATCGGCGGCTGGATCAACCTGTACGACGGCGTGACGATCACCGCGATCCCCGCGCCCGGCGCGGCGGGCGTGCTGGCCCTGGCGGGTCTGGCGGCGCTCCGCCGGCGGAGGCGGGCCACCTGAATCACGCCGGCGGGCCACTCCCCGCCGGACAACCGCTTTCTATCCACCCGAGCCCCGGCTGAGTCATGTCGCCGGGGCTTATTATTCGCCCCCCTCGCGCCGGCCCCCGGCCGGTGCGCCGGGCAAGGCGACCTCATGCCGCGACCCCGCTCCCGGTCCCCGGATGCCCCGAAGCCATGACCTCCCTCCTTTGGGTCGGCTTCGTCGTGTTCGTCGTGGTCATGCTCTTCGTGGACCTCGCCGTGCTCAACCGCGGCTCGCGCGAGATCCGCGCCCGCGAGGCCCTGGCGTGGACCGCCGTCTGCGTGACGCTCGCCCTGGTCTTCAACGTGCTCGTCTACTTCATGTACGAGCACCACTGGCTGGGCATCGGCCTGCGGCCGGAGGGGAGCACCGAACCCGTGCTCGGCGGCCGGACGGCGGCGCTGCAGTTCTTCGCGGGCTGGCTCGTCGAGTACTCGCTCAGCGTCGACAACATCTTCGTCATCGCCATCATCTTCTCGTACTTCCGCGTCCCCCTGGGGTACCAGCACCGCGTGCTCTTCTGGGGGATCCTGGGGGCGCTGGTGATGCGCGGGGCCATGATCGCCGCCGGCACCACGCTGATCGAGCACTTCCATTGGACCATCTACGTCTTCGCGGCCATCCTGCTGGCGACGGCGGTCCGGCTGCTCCTGACGACCGAGGACAAGCTGGACCCCGAGCGGGGGGTCGTGCTTCGTCTGGCCCGCCGGTTCCTCCCGGTCAGCCCCGGCCTGGACGGCCAGCGGTTCTTCACGAGGGTGGAAGGGCGCTTCGCCGTGACGCCGCTGTTCCTCGTGCTGCTGGTGGTCGAGACGACCGACGTGGTCTTCGCGGTCGACTCGATCCCGGCGATCATCGGGATCACGCGGGACCCGTTCCTGGTCTTCACGTCCAACGTGTTCGCGGTGCTGGGGCTGCGCTCGCTCTACTTCGCCCTGGCGGCGTTCATGGACAAGTTCCGCTACCTGAAGCTCTCGCTGGTCTTCGTGTTGGGCTTCGTGGCGATCAAGATGTTCCTGGATGGCCTGGGCGTGCACATCAAGATCGAGGTCTCCCTCGGGGTGATCGCCGTGCTGCTGGCCGGGGGGGTTGGGGCCTCGCTGCTGGTTTCCGGGCGGGAGAAACGGGAGGCGGAGGCGCCAATTACCGAGCTGGCCTGGGCGGCCGAGGCCGCCTGGAAGCGGGCCCGCCGGACGATCATCCTCGTGATCGGCATCACCATCCTGCTCCTGAGCATCCCGATCGGGCTGCTCCCGGGCCCCGGCGGGATCGCCGTGGCCATCGGCGGCCTGGCGCTGCTGGCGACGGAGTTCGTCTGGGCCCGCAACGTGCTGAAGAGCGTCAAGATGCGGGCCCAGGGGATCGTGCCGGCCTCGCCGCGCCTCTGGATCATCCCCGTGCTCTGGACCGTCCTGCTGGGCGCGATCATGGCGGCCTCGGCCGCGGTGCCGGAGCACTCGCACCTGGTCCTCTACGGCAGCGTCGGGCCCGTGCTGGCGCTCCTGCTGTGGAGCGTGGCGGTCATCCGGCGCTGGCGCTACGTGCGGAGCGCGGCCGGGACGGGACAGCATCCCCCCGGGACTGCGGTCCCACCGGCGACCACGGCGGCGCCGGTCGATCCACGCCCGCCGCACCGCACCGGGCCGGCCGCATCACCACCGGCGGCGTCCTGACCGTCTGCCGGACGACGCCTAGCGCCCGGCCTTGAAGAACGAGCGCAGCGACTCGAGGATGTCGTCGCGGCTGTCGACCTTGGTGGTGACGACGCGGGGGCCGTCCTGGTCGGCCAGGCCGCGGGGGAAGGCCTCGCGGAGGACGTTGAGGAAGCTTCCGGATCCGTAGGCGCTGGTCACCTGGCAGTAGCCGACCATGTTGGCGATAGGGATGAGGGACTGGTCGAGGATCTTCACGCAGAGTCGGTTGTCGGCCTCGCTGGAGTTGTCGCCGTCGGAGAAGTGGAAGAGGTAGATGTTCCAGGCGGCGGGGTCGTAGTGGCTCTTGAGGAGCTCGTCGCAGCATTGGAAGGCGGAGCTGATCCGGGTGCCGCCGTCCTCGCGGATGGAGAAGAAGGTCTTCTTGTCGACCTCGGCGGCGCGGACGTCGTGGACGATGTAGCGGGACTCGATGCCCTCGTAGTTGCGGCGGAGCCAGGTGTCGATCCAGAAGGCCTCGAGGCGGACGAGTTCCTTCTGCTCGTCGCCCATCGAGCCCGACACATCCATCATGTAGACGATCACCGCGTTGCTCTGGGGCTTGCGCACCTCGTTCCAGGAGCGGTAGCGGAGGTCGTTGCGGATCGGGACGACGAGCGGCTTGTCGGGGTCGTAGAGGCCCATGGCCATCTGCCGCTTGAGGGCCTCGCGGTAGGTGCGCTTGAAGTGGCGGAGGGCGGCGGGGCCGACGGGGCGGATGCCGGAGTACTTGTCCCTGGTGGTCGTGATCCGGTGCTGGCCCTTGGGCTTGATGCGGGGGAGCTGGAGCTCCTCGGCGAGGATGTCGGCGAGCTCGTCGAGGGAGACGTCGACCTCGAGGATGTGCTTGCCCTCCTGCTCGCCGCCCTGTCCCCCGCCGACGCCGTCGCCCTCGCCGCCCTCGCCCATGCCGACGCCGCCGGCGTTGTCGCCGTAGCGGAAGGTGGGGATGTCGATGTCGTGGACCGGGATCGAGACGAACCGCCGGCCCTCCTTGCCGATCAGCTCGCCGCGCGAGAGGAATCGGCGAAGGTCGCGGCGGATCTTGCCGCGGATGATCTGGCGGAAGCGCTGGTGGTCCTGTTCGATCTTGCTGATCATGGACGCGTCCGTGCGGGGCCGCCCCCGCGGGCGGGGCCCAACAGTCTGTACGGATTGTTCCATCGACAGGATCGGGGGAAGGGGCGAGGGTGAGCGGCGGCTCACGGGGCGGATAACGTAAAAAACGAAGCGGGGGGGGGGGGGGGGGGCCCCCCCCCGCGGAAAGGTTCGCAGAGGCGGAGTGTTCCCGGGCGAGCCGAAGACGGCACGCCCGTGGGACCCACCAGGCGTCACTCGCCCTTGGCGAGGATGACGATCTCGACGCGCCGGCTGTCCTTCTTGGTGCTCTTGGGCCGGGAGGACCCGAAGCCGGCGTAGTAGATGCGGTCCTTGGGGAGGCCGCGGCTGGAGAGGTACTCCTCGACGGCCATGGCCCGCTCGCCGCTGAGGCGCTCGTTGGACTTCCAGCCGGACTTGACGATGGGGTCGGTGTCGGTGTAGCCCTCGATGCGGACGACGTTGGCGCCGTACCTGGACTTGATGGTGGAAGCGACGTTGTCGAGGGTCTTCTTGGCGGAGGCCTTGAGCGTGGCCTTGCCGGAGTCGAAGAGGACATCGCCGGCGCGAACTTCGTCCCCGTGCTCGACGACTTCTTTG
>JBBDXI010000043.1:8517-21789 GCA_040902425.1 Phycisphaerales bacterium | reverse complement strand
ACATCGCCGGCGATGTCCACCACGACGTCGCTGCCGCGCCGGTAGCTGGTGACGCCGGCGCCGTCGGCGAAGCCGGTCTCGCCGCCGCCGGCGCCGGAGCGCGGGGTGGTGCGGACGCGGTCGAGCTGGGCGGCGTAGTCGCGCTCCTGCTGCTCGAGGGCGGCGTTGCGGGTCTCGGCCTCCTGGCGGGACTGCTGCTCGGAGGCGAGGCGGTCGCGCAGCTCGGTGTTCTCGCGCATGACGGCGTCGTACTCGGTCTTGTTGACCTTGTTGCAGCCGCCGAGGCCCGTGGCGAGGGCGCCCGAAGTCAGCAGCACGCCGAGGAATCGGCTGAGGTTTCCGGTCCGGCTCATTCCTGGGTTCTCCCTTGGGATTAGTGGTCGCGCGATGCGCCGGTCCCCGGCGCGGATCACGGGGTTCTATCGGCGGGAGGGGGGAGTGGCCCTGAGTTTCTCAGGGGATCTGGACGGGGTGGCGGAGCATCACCGAGAGGCCCTGCTCGATGAGCGGGCGGGCGAGGAGGACCATGACGGTTGCGACGGCCAGGAAGGGCCCATAAGGCATCATGCGCCGGACCTTGCCCCGGCTGGCCAGGGCGAGGATGGTCCACGCGAGGCCGACGAAGGCGGCGCCGAAGAAGGCGAGTGAGGAGTTGATGTAGCCGACGGAGGCGCCCACGGCGGCCATGAGGTGGACATCGCCGAGGCCCATGGCCTCCTTGCCGAAGCCCAGGGAGCCCAGGATGCGGACGGCCCAGACGAGGCCCCCGCCGATGAGGTAGCCCAAAAGGACGCCGGAGAGGACGGTGAGCCAGAGGGGGGCGACGGAGACCAGGGAGAGGACGCCCGGCGCGGTGGGCGGCGGGGGCGTGGCCCACCACTGGCCAAAGTACCACCCCAGAAGGCCCAGGCCCAGGCAGGGGCCGAGGAAGGCGAGCTCGAGGACCATCTCGCGGCGGGCGTGGGGGTAGACCATCCAGAGTTCGGGTGTGCCGGCGGAGCCGGGGGCGCCGGCCGTCACGACCGTGTCGGGGGCGGCCGCGGCGAGGTGCTGCTGCTCCCAGTCGGCGTAGTCGGCGAAGCTGCGGCGGATGAACTTGAAATGGAGGAGGAGGTTGGCGAGGCCGAGGCCGAGGATGGCGCCGATGGAGGCCCAGACGAGGGGCCAGTTGGTGCGGTCGGGCGTGGGGATGGCCCAGTGCCAGTCGCCGGCGGCGCGGTAGGGCGGGCTGATCAGCGCGGCGTGAATGGGGTGAACCAGGACGGCGACGATGGGCGGGACCCACATGACGCGGAGCGGGATGGTGAAGGTCTTGGCATCCACGATGGTCATGGCGACCAGCGCGCCCAGGAGCGTGAGGAAGACCACGAAGGTGGGCCAGGTCTGCGTCGCGTCGTTCATGGCCCAGACGGGTCGCATGGCGCCCCACTGGACGCCGACGAAGGTGAAGTTCGGCGGCAGGACGTACCAGACGATATAGAAGAGCGTGAAGAGGAGGGCGACGCAGAGCTCGACGATCGGGTACTCGGGGGAGATCGGGTTCTTGCAGTAGCGGCAGCGGCCGCGCAGGAAGAGCCAGCCGAAGATAGGGATGTTGTCGCGCAGGCCGAGGCGGGTGTCGCACTTGGGGCAGCGGGAGGGGGGCGTGACGATGCTGATGCCCAGCGGCGTGCGGTAGACGATGACGTTGGTGAGCGAGCCGATGCAGGCGCCCAGCGCGAAGACGAAGAAGCCCCAGATGACCTTGAGGCCGATGAGAAGCACTTCGTACTGCTCCATCAGAAGGGGGACTCCGGGGGCGCTGTGCGTGGCACCGGTCTCGGCGCCGGGGCGCCTGCCGGCGATCCCTGAGTCGCGGAAGGCGGCGCAACCGGTGGCACGGGCGAAGCCTGCATCTGCGCGGTGAGTTCCTCGACGCGCTGCTCGGCCCGGTCGAGGACCTGGCGGCAGCGGCGGATGAGGGCAACGCCGCGCTCGTACTCGGCGATCGACTGCTCCAGGCCGGCCTCGCCGGACTCGATCCGCTCGATGATGCCCTCGAGGTGCTGGATGGCCTGCTCGAAGGTCGGCTCCTGTGGCACCGACTTCGACGCATCGGGGGCGTGGGAAGGGCCGGTCGGTTGGGGCTGCGGCGGAGTCGGTGGCACGGGGGGAGGGCTGGGCACGGGCGGAGGTTACGGGGCGGGCTTGAACAGGTCCATTTGATCGGGCGACTGGGGCCTCGGCCTCCGCTTTCGGGGCGTGGGGCGGGCCGCCTCTTCGGGGCTTACGAGCGGCCGCGGGGGCGGGCCGTCGCCCTCGACGCGGGAGCGGAGTTCCCCCTCGGCCAGGCGCGTGCGGAGACGGTCGCCGGGGGCGACACCCTCCGGAGAGCGGAGGAGGGTGCCATCCTCGCGCATGGTGTACGAGAAGCCGCGCCTGAGGACGGCCATGGGTCCTATGGCCGCGAGTTGACGGGCGAGGGCCTGGAGCCGGGTGTCCTCGCGCTCGGCGCGCGTGTCCCAGGCGAGTTCGAGGCGCTGGGCGAGGGAACCGAGGTCATTGGCGGCGAGGCGACGGGCCGCGGCGGCGGCGAGGCGGGCCCGGGCGGATTCCAGGGCGGCCGCGCGCCGGGCGTGGAGGGCGGCGGGGCGGAAGGCCTCGAGGCGGCCGGCGAGGCGCTCGAGGCGGTTGGCCGAGGCGCGGACGCGGCCGGTGATGCTGGTGCGGGCGTGGCGGGCGAGGGATTCAAGGGCGCGGCGGGCGCGGTCGACGAGTTCGCCCGGGCGGGCGATGAGGGGGTGGCGGGCGGCCTGGATGACGCGGGCGCGGCGGTCTCGGAGGGAGCGCTGGGCGCCGGCGCGGAGGCGGGCGGTGAGGGAATCGAGCTGCTCGGTGAGGGCCTTGCCGTCGGGGGTGAGGCGGACGGCGGCCTGGGTGGGCGTGGCGCAGCGGAGGTCGGCGACCAGCTCGGCGATGGTGGTGTCGGTCTCGTGGCCGATGGCGGCGACGACCGGAACCGGGCTGGCGATGATGGCCTCGGCGACGACCCGCTCGTTGAAGGCCCAGAGGTCTTCGATCGAGCCGCCACCGCGGGTGACGAGGATGGCATCCAGTTGCAGGCGGGCGTGGTGGTGGGCGAGCCAGCGGAGGGCGGCGGCGACCTCGGCGGCGGCGCCGTCGCCCTGGACGCGGGCGTCGAGCAGGTAGAAGTCGGTCGCGCAGCAGCGGCGGCGCGCGGTGTCGAGGACATCCTGGAGGGCAGCGCCCGTGCGGCTGGTGATGACGGCGACGCGACGGGGGAAGGCGGGGATGGGGCGCTTGCGGTTGTGGTCGAACCAGCCGAGCGTTTTGAGCTCATCGCAGAGGGCGCGGAAGGCCAGCTCGAGGGCGCCGGCGCCGACGGGCTCGAGCTTGTCGATGATGAGGGAGGTCTTGCCGGCCTTATCCCAGAACTCGACGCGCCCGGTGGCGATGACTTCCTGGCCGTTGGTCGGGGTGAAGCGGGCCTTGCGGGCCTGAGTCTGGAACATGGCGCAGGAGACGACCGCGCCGGCGTCCTTGAGGTCGAAGTACCAGTGGGTGCGGTCGCGGAAGTTCGTGACCTGGCCGATGACGCGGACCTTGGCGGGCAGGCCGGCGTCGAGAGCGGCGGAGATGCGGCCGGCGAGCTGGGAGACGGTGAGGGGCGCGTCAGGAGGGATGGCCGAGGGAGGAGCGGGGGCCGGCTGGGCGGCCATGCGGGCGGGGTTGAAGGGGAGGCGGGCGGTCACTCTGCACTGAGGGTAACCATCCGCCGGCCCGGGGTGCCGAGGTTCGGCGGGCCCAGGTGACGGCACGGGCTGCCGGCGAAGACGCCGGCGAACCCGTGGCACGTGGTCACCACGCTCGGCGCGGGCCGATCACTCGGCCCGGACGATGACGGTCGGCGCGCGGGCGGCGTCGGGAGCGGCGGAGGGCCGCGCGGCCGCGCCCGGAAGGCCGGGGAGGGAGACCCGGGCCGGGCCGTCGCCGGGCAGGGCCGCGATCGTCGCGCCCGTGTGGGCGCTCCGCACGCGGATGCGGCTCTTGGCCCGCGGGACGTCGGCGGGGACGGTGATCGTGGCGCGGGGCCGGATCTCGCGGGCGCTCGGCGTGCTCGCCGGCCCGGCCGGGGCGGCGCTGGCCTCGCGCACCACGCGCTCGCGCGGGGCCCCGAAGGTCACCGTGTCGTTGACGAAGGTCCGGACCCCGCCCGTGTAGCCCCGCTCGTAGAGCCAGAACTGGCGCGCGTTCTCCAGGTGAGCGAGCCCCCGCTTGCCGTGGCGTTCCCATGCGTTGATCCCGATGGCGGTGTGTCCGACCCGGACGTACACGGTGGCATCCTGCTGATCGAAGGCGCCGTAGTGCGAAGCGCCGGGGCTGCCCTCGGCGACGGCGTAGGGGCCGTGCCCGGGGCCGATGATGGGGCGGGTGACGAAGAGCCGCCCGTTGAAGCCGGGGCGGTGGACATCGTCGGCCATGCTGCTCGGGTAGAGAGGGGCGGTGGCGATGGGGCGGTCGGCGTGACGGCCCGAGGTGAAGTGGATGGGGCACGAGCCCAGGCTCGCGCCGGCCATGGCCGCGGCGATGATCAGCATCTTCCTGCCTCCGGCGGGGTTCGGGCGATTCCAGCGCCCGAGCGTGCCGCCGCAATGAGGATGACGCGGACTTGAAGCGGGGCAAGTGCAGAGGCTGGGATTAGGTTGTTCTGGGAGGGATGAAAGGGCTATCGGACTGCACCTGCGGCCGATGAGCCGACATCCCTGGATCGAAAGACCGCCCAGCCACCCCAGGCGGCGGCAGTTGCCACCGCAGCAGTGACGAGGTACCCCCAATAGTGCGAGAGGGATCCACGGTCCAGCACGGCTTCCGCGGGATTGCCCGGGTCGTAGAACACGGTGACTGGATCGCCGACTCGTCTGCGCAACAGTTCCTGCTCCGCCGACTGCCTCAAGTTAGGCGCGAACTCGCTGACGCTCGCCTGTCTTGAACTGAAGGTGCGACCGGCAACCGTGTACTGGAACCCCCACACCGGGCGGAAGCGCTCTCGCACGGAGCCCGTGGATGTTGAGGCGCGGATCGTCTCGACCGACGCGGACACGATCACCCCGCTGGTGGCGGGCCAGCTTCGGGCGTGCGTGGAGAGCCGCACGATGAAGAAGGCCGACACCGCGGCAAGCCCGGTCACGAACAATGGGAGCCCGATGGGAATGCGCATCGCTGGTTGAGGGTATCAAGGCTGCCCTGATCTGCCGGTTGAGGCACGGGGCACCGGGCGGGCACTGGAAACATCGCCGCGGCCCGCTTGCTCACGCGGCGCGGTTCCGCCGGAACCAGCAAGGTCGAAGGAGGGTCGCTGGCTCAACCGGCGCGGTCTTTGAAGGGGATCGATTCTCCCTGGAGCATCCACTCGTAGGCGTCCACGACAGCGCTGACCTGGCTGCTGGCGCGGCAGCACTCGCGGATGTGCTCGCGGGCGGAGAGGCCCAGGGACCGGGCCGCGGCGCGGTCGGTGAAGACCCACCGCAGGGCGTCGGCCCAGGGGCCCGGGCGGGGGGCCGTGACCAGGCGGGCGGTCCTGCCGTCGATGAGCGTGCCGACGAGGGGGTCGGCGGCGGCGACGACGATCATCCCCGCGGCCATCGCGTCGAGGGCAACGGTGCGGTGGTCGCCGAGGGCCTCGGGGAGTATGAGCAGGTCGGCGCGGAGGGCCAGCTCGCGCCGGGCCTCGAGGTCGGCGGCGAGGGTGAAGCGGTCGGTGATGCCGAGCTTCTTGACCTGGGGCCAGAGGCGGGCGCGCTCGACGGCGGCGGAATCGGCGAAGACCATGAGGTCCGGCACCTCGGTCATCGCGCGGGCGAGGCCCTCCAGCGCTGCGCCCATCCCCGCAGGGTCGCGCCCGCTGGCGATGAGGACGGCGAAGGGGGAGCGCCCCTCCTTGAGGATGTCGTGCGGCGCGGCGGGCGTGTGCACGCCCCAGGGGGCGACGCGGACGGGCGCAGCGCGGTCCTGCTCCTGGAGGATGCGGGCGATCGCCGGGTCGGGGGTGAGGCAGAGGAGCGCGCCCGAGTCGTGGGCCGCCCCGGCCCCCCGCGGGCGCAGCGCCAGCGACCCGCTCCAGACCTCCAGGATCAGGCCCGCCCCCAGCAGGGCCGCGGCGTCGGCGCCGATCGACCATGCGTGCTCGCCAAAGACGTGCACCAGATCGACCTTGGAGCCGCCGGCGGCGTCGCCGGATTCGGCGAGCTCCTGCGCGGCGCGGGCGAGCCGCTGGGCCCGCCAGCGGCGGCTGAGGGCCGAGCCCTCCTCGTAGGTGACGGTCTGGGAGAAGACCTCGGGGTGGTGGGCGGCGGCGGCGCGGGCGGGGATGGCGTGGATGACGCGGGCGCCCTCGTCGGCGAGGCCGACCTCGAGGCGCGAGAGCATGGTGCGCTCGCGGGCCGCGAAGGACTCGTCGGCGAGGATGAGGATGCGCATGGGGAGCCCCGGGACGACGATGCTATCGGGGATTGCTGTGAAGGGGGGTCAATCTCCCCGAACCGGCACAGATGGTTGAGCAAGGCGCGGCTGCGCCGCGGCCCGCTTGCTTACGCGGCGCGGTTCCGCCAGACACGAGAGTCGCGGATCACGAGGCGACAGCCGCCGGAGCGTCCGCGGGCTTCTTGAACGCCAGATCGGGGATGCCGCTCTCGTGGCTCTTCACCGCCTCGGTGCGCCAGACGCCGACCCAGTGGCCGGGGGAGACCTCCTGGATGTGGTAGTCGCCGGCGGGGCCGGGGCGGCGGGCGAGGCCCGCGGGCGGCTCGTGCCAGGGCCACCAGGGGCGGATGCCGTCCTTGGCGCCGGGCAGCCGCTCGAACTCGGCGGGGTTGTCCACGACTTCCTTGATGGTTACGAGCCGGTCCTTCCGCTGGCCGACCTTGGGGATGCTGGCGAGCAGGCCGCGCGTGTAGGGGTGGAGCGGGTTGTCGAAGAGCTCGAAGACGTTGGCGTACTCGACGACCCGCCCGGCGTACATGACGCAGACCACGTCGGCGTTCTCCGCGACAACGCCCAGGGCGTGGGTGATGAGCATCATGGCCATGCCGCGGCGGCGCTGGAGGTCCGCGAGCAGCTCGAGGATCTGGGCCTGGATGGTGACGTCGAGCGCTGTCGTCGGCTCGTCGGCGAGGAGCAGGCGGGGGCGGCAGGCGAGGGCCATGGCGATCATGACGCGCTGGCGCATGCCGCCGGAGAACTGGTGGGGGTACTGCTTGATGCGGCGCTCGGGCTCGGGGATGCCGACATCGCGCATGGCGGAGAGGGCGATGTCCTTCGCCTCGCCGGCGGACACAGGCTGGTGGAGCAGGATGGCCTCAAGGATCTGGTCGCCGACGGTGTAGACAGGGTTCAGCGAGGTCATCGGCTCCTGGAAGATCATGGCGATCTCGTTGCCGCGAACCCTCCGGATCTGGGGCTCCGTGAGCGAGAGAAGGTCGATCGATGTCGGATGTGGGATGTCGGATGTCGGATGTGCGGAGCCGTTCCCGCCGGCGCGCGTCGATTGGAAGTAGATGCGGCCGCGGTCGAAGCGCCCCGGCGGCCGGGGGATGAGCTGGAGGGTGCTCATGGCGGTGACGGACTTGCCGCACCCGGACTCCCCCACGACCGCGACCGTCTGGCCGGGGTAGACAGACATGCGGACGCCGTCGACCGCCTGGATGCGGGGGCCGCTGCCGTTGTCGAAGGAAACGGCGAGGTCGGCGACGCGCAGGAGAGGCTGCGCAGGAATGTCGGATGTGGGATGTCGGATGTCGGATGTCATCGGTGCTTCTCGGTTCAGTCGCCAGTCGTGGCCCTCTTCACCTCCGACATCCGACATCCCACATCCGACATCGTCACACGCGGGCCTTCTTCAGGCGTGGGTCGATGGCGTCGCGGAGGGACTCGCCGATGAGGTTGTAGCTGAGGACGGTGAGGAAGATGGCGATCCCGGGGAAGACGGCGAGCCACCACTTGAACTCGCCCTCCGTCGTCACGGCGCTGGCGAGCAGCTTGCCCCAGGAGGCCTGGTCGATGGGGCCCAGGCCCAGGTACGAGAGGATGGCCTCGATGGTGATGGCCGCGGCGATGGCGAAGGAGGTGTCCACCAGCACCGGCGCCACGCCGTTGGGGAGCATGTGCTTGAAGAGGACGGAGCGCAGGGGCAGGCCGACGGCGCGCGCGGACTGCACGAAGTCCTGGTTGCGAAGCTTGAGGAACTCGGCGCGGGTGAAGCGGGCCATGCCGGTCCAGGTGAAGCAGCCGATGATGGCCATCATCATGTAGGTGGAGCGCATCTCGTTCGGCAGCACGCTGACGGCGACGACGAGGAGGAAGAGTACGGGAACGGCCATGAAGATCTCGACCACGCGGTAGAGCAGCAGATCGACCCAGCCGCCGAAGTAGCCCATGAGGGCGCCCATGGTGACGCCGATGAGCAGCGCGATGCCGGTGGAGACGACGCCGATCGAGATGGAGAGGCGGCAGGCGTGCAGGACCTGGGTCATGACGTCGGCGCCGAAGGCGTCGGTGCCCATCACGAAGGGGCGCGAGGCGGGGGCGGCCGCGGGCGGGAGTTCCAGCAGCGGGCCGAGGCGCGAGCCGGGGGGCATGCGGCTGAGCTCGCTGAAGCGCTGGGAGGGGGACCAGGGGATAGCGGTGTAGGTGGCGGAGGCCTCGCCGGCGAGCTCCGCGCGGATGTACTCGAAGCGCTCGAAGGGGCGGCCCCAGGTGGCGGTGCAGACGGTAGCGCCGACGAGCGCGGCCACGGCGATGACCGGGAGGCGCCGCACGAGGGGTCCGCCGAAGGGAAACACCATCGCGAGCGTCCCGATGATGAGCGCCGAGGCGGCGGTGATGATCGCCGGGCCGACGGTGACGCCGCCGAACGTGCGGGTGGCGATCCAGACGAGCCGCTCCGGGGGATAGCGCCCGCCGAGGACGCTCTCGGCCAGGGACACGGGGAGCGTGATCGCGAGGGCGAGGATGAGCCCGACGACGAAGGCCCGCATCCGGGCGGCGCGCCCGGCGGCGCCGCCGGCGAACCACAGGATCGGCAGGGCCACGCCGACGGCGAGCAGGAGCGTGGCGTCGATCGCGGAGAGGAAGCGGAAGAGGGGGTAGCGGGTCTGCCCCTCGGGGGTGAGCTCGCGCAGGATGAGCGGGTGGCCGCTGGCGAGGATCGGGGAGAAGACGGCGAAGAAGGCGATGATGCCGAGCCAGGCGAGGGAGAGGACGGCGGCGCGCCGGCGGAGGACCTGGGACCAGGCATCGGCCCAGAAGCCCTTGGCGGGCTGCGCGCCGACGCCCTGGGCGAGCTGGATGCCGCTGACGGATTCGGGCAGGTCGAGGTTTCCGGGGAGGGCGGTCATGCGTGGGTGATGGGCTTTCGGGCACGGGTGGGCGGGCACGGGTGAGCCGAGGACGGCACACCCGTGGCACCCCTCGAATCAGTCGTAGCTGACGCGGGGGTCGGCGAGGGCGTAGAGGATGTCGGCGAGGAGGAGGGCCAGGAGGTTTACGCAGGCGACGATGACGGTGTTGGCCAGGAGCAGCTCGCGGTCGCGCAGGCCGATGGCCTCGATCACGAGCCAGCCCATGCCGCGGACCGAGAAGATGCGCTCGACGACGATCGAGCCGGCGAGCATGGCGGGGAAGATGGTCACGAAGATCGTGATCAGCGGGATGAGGCTGTTGCGGAAGACGTGGCGGAAGACGACATCCTTGGCGGCGACGCCCTTGGCCTTGGCGGTGCGGACGTAGTCGGCGGAGAAGTTCTCGAGCATGGCGGCCCGCGTCTGCTTGCTGAGGACGGCGAAGCCGGTGTAGACGAGGCACATGACGGGCAGCGCGACGTGCCAGAGGCGGTCGAGGAGCCAGCCGCGCTGCCAGCCGGCCTCGGTGAGCGCGGGCAGGAACGGGTAGCGCGGGGCGTCGACCGAGCCGATGCCGGAGGTGGGGAAGGCCTGGATGAAGTCCCTGTTGGCGAGGAAGCCGATGGCAAGGATGCCGGCGAGGACGACCGGGAAGGAGTAGAGGGCGATGTACAGCGTGCCCAGGCCCACGTCGTACCACGAGCCGCGGTGCGTGGCGGCGAGGATGCCGCTGGGGATCGCGACGATGTAGATGATGGGGATGGCCATCATGTTGATCAGGAGCGTGACGGGAAGGTGCTCCTTGATGAGCTCGATGGAGGGCCGGCCGCGGCTGAAGGCGGTGCCGAGGTCGGGGGTGGCGACGCTGAGGGTTCCGGGGATCAGGCCGAGGCCGGCCTGGGGGAAGGGACGGGCGGCGAAGAGGGCGGCGTGGTCGGCGCGGGCCCTGGTGGCCTTGGCGTAGGCCTCGACGGCGCGCCGGCCGAGAAGCTGGACCTCGGCGAACTCGGGGAGGTCGCGGCGCGGCTCATGCCGCTGGAGGACCTCGTAGACGGGCTTGGCGTCGCGTGTGACAGCGCCCTCGATCTCCGCGGCGCGGGCGTAGCGGACCAGGGCGCCGCCGAGGAGGGTGGTGGCCTCGAGCAGCCCGAAGCGGCCCTCGGCGTAGGCGCGTTCGGAGCGGCGCCAGGCGGCGAGCCGCTGGGCCTCGTCAGCGCCGGAGGCGAGCGGGGAGACGCCGGCGGGCTCGGGCGGCAGTGAGCCCGCGTACCAGCGCCAGAGCGGGGGCTCGGGGATCCGCTTGGGGGAACGGATGACCTCGCCGGAGGGGAGGACCTGGTCGCGCTGGCCGAACTTGACGGGGCTGACGCGACCGAGCCAGCGGAGGTACTGAACGAAGACGTGGTCGTTGAGGCCGTAGCGCTCCTCGAGGTAGGCCTGCTGGACGGCGACCCCGCTGGAGGCCTGGAGGTTGCCGCCGGCCTGGGCGGTGAGGGTGGCGCCGATGCCGCCGGGGGCCGCGGCCACGAGCATGAAGACGAGGAACGTGATCCCCAGCAGCGTGGGGATCATCAGGAGCAGGCGGCGGGTGATGTAGGTGCCCATGGGGGGTGAGGAGTGATGGTGCGGACGGCGAGGAGGTGAGGGGAAGGGAGCCGCTCGCTCTGTGAGGACGAGACTTGCACCCTTTCAGGGTGCGGCGTGCTGGGCGTGCTCTCCGGGGGTGTCGCTCGCGGACTCGCTCCACCCCCGGCTACTGACTGCCAGCCCTTCGGGCTGAGAAGAAGGCAGTGGAGGTTAGTGGCCCGCGGTCACGGATGCGCCGCCCGGTCCGCTGGCGCGGAAGAACTCCCAGGGCTCGATTCCCTTGCGGTAGGTGTGGACGTTGCCGATCTCGGGCTTGACGAAGCGGACGAAGGGCTGGACGCGGACCCAGGTGTAAGGCTGGTCGTGGTGCATGACCATCTCGAACTGGTGCCAGATCTTCATGCGCTTGTCGAAGTCCAGCTCGCGCCGGCCCTCGTCGATGAGGCGGTCGGCCTCGGGGTTGTTCCACTGGGCGAAGTTGTCGCCCTGGTCCTTGATGGAGTTGGAGTGGAAGATCTGCTTGGGGTCGCTCTCGGGGGCGTTGGCGCCCCAGCCGAGGGTAATGGCGTCGAAGTCGCGCTGCTTGCGGATGGGGTCGCTGACCGACCAGTCCACGCCGCGGAGCGTGCACTTGATGCCGGCGGCCTTGCAGGAGTCCTGGACGAAGAGCGCGATGCGCTGGGAGATCTCGCCGCCGGTGGAGAAGGTGAACTCGAAGACGAACTCGTGACCGTCCTTGTCCTCCAGGACGCCGTTGCGGTCGCGGTCCTCCCAGCCGGCCTCCTTCAGGAGCTCCTTGGCGCGGGTGAGGTCGAAGGGCCAGGCCTCGTTGTCGGGGTTGGAGGCGGGGGAGATGGGGATGGCGGAGCCCTTGCTGATGACGCCGATGCCCTTCCAGATGTCGCGGATCATCTTCTCGCGGTCGATGAGGTGGGTCATGGCGAGGCGGACGCGCCGGTCATGGAACGGTGTGAGGCGGCCGTTGCGCTCGGCGCAGTTCCAGGCGATGAACGAGTTGCCGGACTTCATGTTGACCCAGTTGAGGTTCTGGTTCGAGGCGGACCAGCGCTCGTCCTTGATGAGGCTGTCGAACTGGGGGGCAGAGGGCGTGGTCATGTCGCCCTCGCCGTTGCGGTAGGCGGTGAGGCGGGGGAGTTCGTCGTTGATAGCGAGGTAAGCGAGGCGGTCGAGCGGCGTGCGGGCGCCCCAGTACTGCTCGTTGCGGACCAGGACGATGGGCTCGCCGGGGCGCCACTGGTTCTCGACGCTGACGTGCTCGAACTTGTAGGGGCCGGAGCCGACGAGCAGGCCGGTGCTCTTGTTGATGTCGGCGGGGGCGATCTCGCCGTAGAAGTGCTTCGGGAGGGGCCAGAGGGTGAGGGCCGAGTCGAGGTTGTCGAACATCGCCTCCTTGAAGGTGAACTCGACGACCCGTTCGCTGATGACCTCGACCCTCGCGATTTTGTCGGTGAGGGTCGAGCGGTAGCGCTGGGCCTCGATTTGCGGGTTCATGATGTAGTCGTGGAACACAAAGCGGACATCCTCCGCGGTGATGGGCTCGCCGTCGCTCCAGCGGGCGCGGTCGTGGATCCTGGCGCGGACCCACATGCCCCCCGGGTCCATCTGCCAGGCCTCGGCCAGCACGCCGCGGAGGCGGAGGGTCTGCGGGTCATAGGCGGCCAGAGGCTGCATGACGATGTCCACCGCGCGGCGGCCGTAGACGTCGGTCTGGATGTAGGGAGTGAGTTTGGCGGGCTGGGCGTCGAATATCTCGGTGAAGGAGCCGCCCTCGACGAAGCGGGGGTCGCTCCTGGGGTCGGTGGAGTAGGTCCACGGGGGCTGCCACTCGACCTTGACGCCGCCGGGGCGGGCCCAGGATTCGTCGCGCGCGGGGGCAGCTGCGCCCGCGCCAGGGCCGCCCGAGCCGGCGCCCGGGGCGGGGGCCGCGGCGACCGCGATGCCGGAGTCCAGGGTGGCGGCGACGCGGGAGAGCTGGCGTTCGAGGTCGGTGAGCTTGCCCTGAACGGTCTGGAGCTGGGTCCACTCGCGGTCGCGCTGGAACATGGCGAGCCAGATGCTCACGCCGAGGCCCAAGAGGAGGACGATGACGACGAAGTCCTTCAGGCCGAATCGGTTCTGCATGGGTTCACCGCCGGGGGGTCAGGGGTTCTGAAGACGGGTCATTGTTCCCTCTTCGGGGGGCGGGTGCGGGGAGGAGCGGAAGTTTCCGGCACGGGCAAGCCCAGAGCGGCTTGCCCATGCCACCCATGCCACCCGTGTAGGCTCGGGG
>JBBDXI010000043.1:3240-8507 GCA_040902425.1 Phycisphaerales bacterium | reverse complement strand
ACCTACCCGCGGCGCGAGCGCTTGGGGTCGAGGGCCTCGCGGAGACCCTCGCCGACGAAGTTGAGGGCCAGGAGGGTGAGGGCGAGGAAGAGGCACGGGAAGAACAGCAGCCACCAGTAGCTCCGGTAGGGGTTGAGCTGGCTCAGGCCGTCGGAGGCGAGGTTCCCCCAGCTGGGCAGGGGCGGCTTCACCCCGATGCCCAGGAAACTGAGGAAGCTCTCCTGCAGGATGGCCTGGGGGACGGTGAGCGTGGCGTACACGACGATGGGGCCGATCAGGTTCGGCAGGAGGTGGCGGAGGAACTGGCGGCGCCAGGGGACACCCAGGGCCCGCGCGGCCTCCATGAACGGCTGGGCCTTCAGGGAAAGGACCTGGCCGCGGACGACCCGGGCCATGGTGAGCCAGCTCACGCCGCCGATGGCCACAAGAAGCACGACGACCTCGTAGAACATGCGCGTGCCGGCGGAGACCCGGCGGGGCTGGAGGTCCGCGTTCGCCGCGGCGCGATCTCCCAGGGTGCTGCTCAGGGCGGGGTCATCGCGGAGGAGTCGCTGCACGGCGGTCAGTGAGTCATCCAGGCCGCGCTCCCGGGCGACGATGGCGGCCTCGCGGTGGACCCACCGGCCGCGGGCGCCGGAGCGGGTGATGTACTCATCCAGCATGGCGTCGCTGGCGACGGCGAGGAGGACGACGAGCAGGACGTAGGGGAGGCCGTAGAGGACATCGACGATGCGCATCATGACGGCATCCACCACGCCGCCGGCGTACGCCGACAGGGCGCCGTACATGGTGCCGATGAAGACCGCGAGCATGGCCGCGGCGATGCCGATGCCCAGGGAGACGCCGCCGCCGGCGAGGGAGCGGACCAGGAGCGATCGCCCGCCGGGGACATCGCTGCCGAGGAGGAACCAGAGGCGGTGCTGGTGGATGGGCCAGTGGCGCTCGAGGTCGGCGGCGATGGGGCCATCGACGGCGGCGGCGGCCTGCTCGGGGGGGAGGCCGTGGGCGGCGGCGATGCGCCCCAGGGCGGCGGGCGGGATGAGCCCGTTGAGGCGGCGGACCTCTTCATCATCGCGGGGCCCCCACCACCACGGGGGGAGGCCCCACTGGTTCATGTCGCCGGCGTTGTAGCGGGCGACGGCGGCGGCGGGGCTCCCGGGGGCCTGGTCGGCCGGCGGGGCGGCGGGGGCGAGCGTCCAGGGGAGGGTGCCGACACAAGCGAGGACCATGAGGGCGAGGAAGCCCAGCCCCAGGACCCCCGCGCGCGACCGCAGGAAGGCGTTCCTTCGCTGTGGGGGCGGGGCGATGAGGGCGGGGATGGAATCGGTCATTGAGCCGCAACCTACCGCGCCGCCGACCCTTGCGTCCGCCCGGGCCGGGCGGGCCGGGTTTTTTTCCGGGCGGCCTGACAGCGCGGCGCGCCGGGTGACGCATGAAGCTCCAACACGTCCATCGGAGAAATCACCATGAAGCGCCCCGTTCTGACCCTCCTGGCCCTCGCCGCCGCGCCCGCGGCCGCGCAGCCCTCGTTCCACACGCCCGTGCAGTACGGCACCTCGACGCGTCCCTCGGGGGTCGCGGCGGCCGACTTTGACGGGGATGGCGACACGGACCTGACCATCACCATCGACAACCCGGACCGGGTGCGGTTCCTGTGGAACAACGGCAACGGAGTGTTCTCCTCGCCGACCGCGATCCAGCTGGGATCGGGCACAGGGGCGGGGTCGCTGGTCGCGGCCGACTTTGATGGCGACGGCGACATCGACCTGGCGGTGGCCCTGCAGAACGCGGGGAAGGTCCGGATTGTGAAGAACAACGGGGCGAAGTCGTTCTCGCTGGGGAGCCTCTCGACCGTTGGCGCCAACCCGCGCGGGCTGACGGCGGCCGACTTCAACGGCGACGGGAAGCGCGACCTGGCCGTCGCGAACCGCGACTCGGACTCGGCGAGCATCCTGCTGAACAGCGGGACGGGCACGTTCAGCGTGGCGACGGTCGCGGTGGGCCTGGAGCCCCGCGCGGCCGCGGCCGGGGACCTGAACGGGGATGGGCGCCCGGAGGTGTTCATCACGAACCACGACAGCCGGTCGGTGACGGTGCTGGTGAACAACGGGAACGGGGCGTTCTCCGCGGGGCAGACGGTGTCGGTGGGGTCGAGCCTTCGCCCGGAGGGGATCGCCGCGGGCGACTTTGACGGCGACGGCGATGTGGATGCGGTGGTGGCGCTCTCCGGGAGCGGGGGGCACTTCGTGGGGCTGCTGCGGAACAGCGGCGGGGTGCTGGGCGTGCCGGTGAAGTCGGCCGTGAACGGGATCGACCCCGGCGCCCTGGCGGCGGCGGACCTGGACTACGACCAGGACCTGGATGTGGTGGTGGCAAACGAGACCTCCGGGACGGTCTCGGTGATGCGGAACAACGGCTCGGGGTCGTTCGCGGTGGCGCAGGTGATCGCCACGGGGACGACGCCGGAGGGGGTGGTGATCGCCCACTTCGACGCCAACGAGTCGGAGGACATCGCGGTGGCGAACCGCGACACGAACACCACGTCGGTGGCGCTGAACCAGGCGACGGGTGCGGGGCCGGCGCCGTGCTACGCCGACTGCGACGGGAGCGGGGGGACGCAGAACCTGAACATCATGGACTTCCAGTGCTTCCTGTCGCGGTACGCGGCGAACCACCCGTACGCGAACTGCGACGGGAGCGCGGCCGCGCCGCGGCTGAACGTGGCGGACTTCTCGTGCTTTGTGACGCGGTTCGCGGCGGGGTGCAACTGACGGCCGTGACAACCCTTCCGAATACCTAAAATCTGATTGACTCGTGCAGCCCCGACCGGTATCCTAACGGAACTGGACCGGGGCTTTTTATGGTGGCGCAGGGGCTCGAAACGCTGCTGGCGGATGGGCGGCTCCGGATGGGGCGGGGGGGTTATTCACAGGTCATCCACGGGAAATGTGGATATCTCGGGACGGGGATCCCGGAGGTGGATGGGGCGCTGCCGGGGGGCGGGCTGAAGGTGGGAGCGACGCATGAGTGGTTTGCGCCGCCGGTGGATGGGGACGAGCGAGGAAGAGGCGTGTGGTTCCCGCCGCTAGTGATGATGGGGCATCTGGCGGGGGGTGCAGGAGGAACGGGGCTAGGGCATCGGCTCGGAGAGCCGACCTACCCGCCCCCCCGCGGCCTCGTGGTGTGGATCGGGCGGCGGTGCTGGCCGATGCCGGCGGCGCTGATCGCGATGGGCGGCGGGCTGGCGGGGCGCTCGCTGTTTGTTGATCCCGATTGTGATGATGCGCGGTTCTGGGCGATCGACCAATCGCTGCGGTGCGAAGGTGTTGCGGCGGTGGTGGCGGATGCGTCGCGCCTGGACATGGGAGGCAGCCGTCGCCTGCAACTGGCGGCGGAGGCGGGGGGGACGATCGGGCTGCTGGCGAGGCCGAGCTGCGAGCGTGGGGTGATCTCGGCGGCGGAGACGCGGTGGATGGTGAGGCCGTCGGGGGAAAGCGAACAGCGAACAACGAACAGCGAACATCCGGACCTCGGTCGGCGGCGGCCTGATGTTCGCTGCCCGCTGTTCGCCGTTCGCCTTTCGCTCGAGTTGCTCCGTTGCAAGGGTGGCTCGCTCTCGGCGAGCGGGCGGCGGTGGGTGGTGGAATGGCGGGAGGTGGGCCGTGACGCGTGCGCTCTGTGTGCATCTGCCGATGTGGGGCATGGACCTGGCGAGGCGACGCCTGCGCCGGGCCTGCTCCGGACGGCGTGAGGGGGGAGAGCGAGCGGCACCCGCTGCCCCTCTTCTGCTGATCGCGGACCACTCGAACTACCAGTCGGTGGCACGGTGCTGCTGGCGGTCGCTCGAGGCGGGGGCGCGGCCGGGGATGACGCTGGCGCACGCGCGGGCGCTGCTCCCGGGAGCGATGGTCGAGGAGCACGACGCGGTCACGGACCGCGAGGCCATGCGGAAGCTGGCGGAGTGGTGCGCCACGCGGTACGCACCGATCGTGAGCCCGGACCCGTGGGCGCTGCCGGTGGTGAACCACCGGGGGAAGGCCGGGGCCCTGCCCCCCCACCACCCCGAGTTCTGCCCCGATGGGCTGGTGATGGACATCACGGGGTGCGCACGGCTGTTCCGGGGGGAGGAACGGCTGGGGTTCCAGGTCGTCTCGGCGCTGCGGCGGCTGGGGGTGGAGGCGCGGGTGGGAATCGCGCCGACGATCGGCGCGGCGTGGGCCGCGGCACGTTTCGGGGAGTCGCGGTCGCCCATCAGGATCATCGGGGCGGGGGCGGACCTGCGCGGGGCGCTCTCGGGGCTGCCGATCGCCGCGCTGCGGATCGACCCGGAGGCGGAGCGGGCGCTGATCGAGCTGGGGGTGGAGCGGGTCGGGCAGTTGCTGGGGCTGCCGCGGTCAGCGCTGCCGTCGCGGTTCGGGGCCGAGCTGCTGCTGCGGATCGACCAGGCCCTCGGGCAGGCGATCGAGACGATCGAGCCGGTGCGGCCGGCGCCGCCGGTGCGGGTGGAGCGGAAGCTGGATGGGCCGACGACGCAGCAGGAGGCGGTCGAGGGGTGCACGCGGGAGCTCCTGACCGACCTGTGCCGAGTGCTGCTGGCGCGGGAGAGCGCAGCCAGGGTGGTGGAGGCGCGGTTCGAGCGGGTGGGGCCGAACGGGCGCGGCGTGGAACTGGCCACCCAACGGGTGGTGCTGAGCCGGCCGACCCGCAGCGCCCGGCACCTGTGGTCGCTGCTGCGGCCGCGGGTGGAGCGGCTGCACCTGGGGTTCGGGGTGGAGGGGATCGCGCTGGTGGCGGTGCGCACGGCGCGGGCGCGGCACGAGCAGATGGTGTGCGGGGAAGAGAGGCATCGCCCCCCCGGCAGCGAGGCATCGAGGCATCAAGAAGAGGCGCGGCTGATCGACACGCTGACGAACCGGCTGGGGGAGGCGCGGGTCGTCCGGGCGGAGGCGGTGGAGTCGCACATCCCCGAGCGGACGTGGCGGATGGTGCCGGCGGTGCGCGAAGTTCCCCCCGGCGCCCGACGGAACGTGGCGGGGCGCGGGCGGCTCAGCATGCGGGAACGGCGGGCCAGGGGCGCGGCGGGGGCGCCACCGGCGCACCCGGCGTCGCGGCCGCCGATTCTTTTCGAGACCCCCGAGCCGGCGGAGGGGTTCGCGCTGCGCGATCGACCGCCGTCGGCCCTGCGCTGGCGCGGCCGGGAGGTGCGGATCACGGCGGGGATCGGGCCGGAGCGGGTGGCGTCGGAGTGGTGGCGGCAGGGGGGTAGG
>JBBDXI010000043.1:0-3230 GCA_040902425.1 Phycisphaerales bacterium | reverse complement strand
GAATATCGGCTCGGAGAGCCGACCTACCCGGAAGCCTGGGAGCGGGACTACTACCGCGTGCGCGATGACGGAGGGCAGTGGCTGTGGATTTTCAGGGAGGCGCCGCTGGTGCCGGTGCGGGCCGCGCGGCCGGCGCGGGTGCTGGCGCCGCGCTGGTTCATCCACGGGCTGTGGGCCTGAGCATGCCAGAGTCACCGGGAGAGAAGGCGTACCCGCACCCGGCGAAGAGGCCCGAGCCGCTGTCACCGGCGCTGCGGCGGGCGGAGCCGGGGCCGCCGTACGCCGAGCTGCAGGTGCTGAGCAACTACTCGTTCCTGCGCGGGGCGAGCCACCCGGATGAGCTGGTGGTGCGGGCCGCGGGCGCGGGGTGCGCTGGCGTAGCGATCACGGACATCAACACGCTGGCGGGCATCGTCCGCGCCCACGCGGCGGCGAAGGAGATCGGGATTCAGTTCATCGTGGGATGTCGGCTGGAGCTGACGGGCCCGGCGGACCGGCCGCTCATGGGCGGAGTACGCAGAGGGCGCAGAGATCTCGCGGAGAGCGCCGAGTGGAAAGGCGAGGTGGTGAGCGCGGCGGGTTCGGGATTCCCCACTGCGATCCGCTCTGCGTCCTCTGCGTCAGGCTCGGCGACCTCTGCGTGCGCTTCTGATGAGTTTCCGCTGACCCTTCTGGTTTACCCGACGGACCGCGCCGCGTACGGGCGGCTGTGCCGGCTGCTGACGCTGGGGAAGCGGCGGACGGAGAAGGGCGAGTGCCGGCTGACGCTGGAGGATGTGCTGTCGCACCAGGAGGGGCTGCTGGCGGTGGCGGCGCCGGGGGAGGGAGCGGAAGACGACCCGGCGTTCCTCGCGGCGCTGGCGCGGCTGCGGCAGACGTTCGACGACGACCGGCTCTCGCTCGCCGCGTCGGCGCTCTACGGCGCGGATGACGAGTCGCGGCTGGCGCGGGTGGCGGAGATCGGGGAGCGGGCGGGGGTACCGCTGGCGGCGGTGAACGACGTGCACTACCACGTCCCGGCCCGCCGGGCCCTGCAGGATGTGCTGGTCTGCATCCGCCACATCTGCACCATCCGCGAGGCAGGGCGGCGGCTGCTGCCCAACGGGGAGCGGTACATCAAGGGCCCGGCGGAGATGGCCCGGCTGTTCGCTCGGTACCCCGCGGCAGTGGCGCGGACGGTGGAGATCGCCCGGCGGGCGGAGTTCTCGCTGGATGAGCTGCGGTACGAGTATCCGAAGGAGGTGTGCCCGGATGGGCGCTCCGCGATGGCATACCTCCGCGAGATGACGTGGAAGGGAGCGTGTGAACGGTTCACGGGGAACGGAGTACGCAGAGGACGCGGAGATCACGCAGAGGACGCAGAGGGGAAGAGAGCGAGTTCGGGCCCGGTGGCTTGCCGGGATGCTGACCCTTCTCTCCGCTCTGCGCCCTCCGCGTCCCGCTCCGCGCCCTCTGCGTCCGCCTTTGACGAGGCCCGAAAGGCCCTCATCCCCGGCGATATCGTGCAACGCATCGAGCACGAGTTCGAGATCATCGAGGCGCTCGACTACGCCAAGTACTTCCTCACGGTGCAGGACATTGTGCTCCACGCGCGGTCGCTGGGGATCCTCTGCCAGGGGCGCGGGGCCGCGGCCAACTCGGCGGTGTGCTACTGCCTGGGGATCACGGCGGTGGACCCGACGCGGGTGGACATGCTCTTCGAGCGGTTCGTGAGCCGGGAGCGCAACGAGCCGCCGGACATCGACATCGACTTCGAGCACGAGCGGCGAGAGGAGGTGATCCAGTACATCTACGGCAAGTACGGGCGCGACCGGGCGGCGCTGTGCGCGGAGGTGATTACGTACAGAGGGCGGAGCGCGATCCGCGATGTGGGGAAGGCGATGGGGCTGTCGCTGGACCTGGTGGACCGGATGGCCCGGCAGCTGGACTGGTGGGACGGGGGCGTGGTGCCGGGGGAGCGGGTGCGGGGAGATGGGGCTGGATCCCGGGGACCCGGGGATCCGCATGACGCTGGAGCTGGCCCACGAGATCCTCGGCTTCCCGCGGCACCTCTCGCAGCACGTGGGCGGGTTCGTGATCACCGAGAACAAGCTCGAGGAGACGGTCCCGATCGAGAACGCGGCGATGCCGGACCGGACGGTGATCGAGTGGGACAAGGACGACATCGAGGCGTTGGGCATGCTGAAGGTGGACTGCCTGGGGCTGGGCATGCTGACGGCGATCAGCAAGGCTCTGGCGTTCGTGAACCAGAATCTCAACGCGAAGGCCGCGAAGAGCGCGAAGGAGCTGGAACAGCCTTCAGACCCTTCCTCCTTCGCGTCCTCCGCGACCTTCGCGTTAGAACCTCTTGAGCTCCACACGGTGCTTCCGGAAGACCCCGAGGTCTACGAGATGATCGGGCACGCCGACACGGTCGGGATCTTTCAGGTGGAGTCGCGGGCGCAGATGTCGATGCTGCCGCGGCTGAAGCCGCGCTGCTACTACGACCTGGTGATCGAGGTGGCGATCGTGCGGCCGGGGCCGATCCAGGGTGACATGGTCCACCCCTATCTGAGACGACGACAGAAGATCGAGCCGGTCTCGTACCCGAGCCCGGAGGTCGCGCGGGTGCTGGAACGGACGCTGGGGGTGCCGCTCTTCCAGGAGCAGGCGATGCAGCTGGCGGTGGTGGCGGGCGGGTTCACGCCGGGGGAGGCGGACCAGCTGCGCCGGGCGATCGCGGCGTGGAAGCGGGCGGGGGCGAAGATCACCGAGTTCGGGAAGAAGCTGCGGGCGGGGATGATCGCCAACGGGTACACGCCGAAATACGCGGAACAGGTGTTCACGCAGATCCAGGGGTTTTCCGGGTACGGGTTTCCGGAGTCGCACGCGGCCAGTTTCGCGCTGCTGGTGTACATCTCGGGGTGGCTGAAGCGGTATCACCCGGCGGCGTTTACGGCCGCGCTGATCAACAGCCAGCCGATGGGTTTTTATGCGCCGGCGCAGCTGGTGCGGGATGCGCGGGAGCACGGGGTGGAGGTGCGGGATGTGGATGTGAACTTCAGCGGGTGGGATTGCCGGCTGGAGGGAGGAAGGGACGAAGGCACGGAGGGACGAAGGGACGAAGTGATTTCGCCCGGAGGGTCTTCGCCCGGAGGGCGCGCGGACGTTGCCAGGGGCGCGGCGAGGCTCTGCGAGCAAGCCCCTGGATCTGACCCTTCTTTTTCACCCCGCCCGAAGGGCGGACGAAG
>JBBDXI010000042.1:0-5077 GCA_040902425.1 Phycisphaerales bacterium | reverse complement strand
GGGGGGGCCCCGGGGCCGCGGGTGGGAGACAGTGGGCGCCCGGCGGACTCACGGGCGCCCGGCGGAGAGCGGGCGGTTGACGCGGCGCCTCAGGGGCGCAGCGGTTCAGGGGCTCACGGGCTCACGGGCAGCCGGCGGCGTACTTCGTCAGGAAGCAGCCGAAGTCGGCGACGTTGAGGATGGGCGGCGTCGTGCTCGCGTCGCAGTTGGCGTAGGGCTCGGCGGCGGCGTAGCGGGTCAGGAAGCACCCGAAGTCGGCGACGTTCAGGACCGGCGGCGTGGTGCTGCTGTCGCAGTTGGCGTAGCACGCGCCGAGGATGGCGTCCACGGCGTCGAGGTCGGCCTGGTTCACCACCAGGTCGCCGGTGACATCCGCCGAGAGGTCGAAGCCGACCGCCTCGGCGAGGGCGGCCCAGGTGGCCTGGCCGTCGGTGATGAAGGGGTTGCCGATGAACTGGGCGGCGATGTAATCCCGGTCCTGCTGGTCGATCACGCCGTCGGTTCCGACGGGGGACCAGCCGCGGGCGATGCCGGGTGCGCCGGCCACATCCGCCGCCGAGTCGCCGCTGGCGTACGGCCTCCCGCCGGCGATCGTCGTGCCGAAGAAGTTGCCGCTCCCGGTGAGGGCCTGCCAGGCGTCGTCGACGGCCTTGAAGCCCTTCTTGCGGTCGAGCTTCCCGGTCGCCGGGTCGATGGCGAGGCCGTCGGCCCAGTAGCGGATGTCGGCGGCGTTGAAGTTGCCGTCGCCGTTGAAGTCGCCCAGGACCTCGATGATGGCGTCGCCGCCGGGGTTGCCCGCGATCGTGCCCGTGCCGGCGGGCGCGGTCCAGGTCGGGCCGCCGTTGCGCTGCCGGTACGCGCGGAGCATGTCCGTCGCGTCGCTGAGGTTCCGCAGGCCGTCGCCGTTGAAATCGCCGGCGATGCGGCTCCGGGCGGGCAGGGGGACGTTGTAGCCGATGGTCGTCCCGTCCTGCTTGAGGTACTGCGAGCCGTTGAGCACGCCGTCGGTGTAGGTGATCCCCGCGCCGTTGCGGCGGAAGGGGGTCTGCCCGTTGAGCGAGACGCTGCCGTAGGCGGCGTTGATCGGCGGGTCATCCAGCACGCTGTACTGCGGCAGGGCCGCGGCGAGGGAAGCGTTGTACGCCGGGTTGGGCTCGAGCACCGCCGGGTCGGTGAAGGAGTTCCGGTAGGGCCGTGCGGTGGAGGGGATGAAGAGCGTGGCGGCCAGCTCGCCGGGCATGCCCTGGTTGTTCACGTTGGCGGGGACGGCGACGAAGGCGTCGATGGAGCGGGAGACGTTGTTGATGAAGGCCGCGCCCTGGGCGTTGGCCATCCGCGGGTTGGTGTTGCCGGGCTCGCCGCCGATCATGGCCTGGTTGCGCGGGTCGCCGATGCTGGCGAAGATCGAGGGGCCGCCGATCGAGTAGAGGCCGGGGTGCGTCCCGGGGATGTTGTTGAGCAGGGCGTTCAGGGTGGGGCGGGTGTAGGCGGTGCCGCCGGCGAGGTCGCAGCGGACGGCCACCAGCTCGTACTGGGCGGCGCGGGCGTTGCTGAAGCGCTCGGCGCCGGCGTAGCCGACGCCCAGGCGGGTGTTGCGGACGGTGGTCTCGACGTCGCCGTTGCCGATCTTGTTGGCGGGGGCGTACTGGTCGCCGAGGATGTTGGTGGTGCCGGTGGTCCCCAGGCCGCCGGGCTGCCCGCCCACGTTGTCGCCGACGCCCCACGAGGGGTCGCACCCCGTCGTGTTGTTGAAGCCGTTGCGGGTGCCCGAGCCGATCTCGCGGGTGATGGCGATGAGGTTCTCGCCGTTCAGCCGCCGGCCCGTGGCGAAGAAGAAGCGGACCTCGCTCTGGTCCATCTGCTCGACCCCCGTGCCGTGGCTGGCGACCAGCGCGATGGGGGCGAAGAAGAGGCTGGTGTCGAAGATGGTGTTGCAGTCGGGCGCGGCGAAGTTCAGGTTGCGGATGCCCAGATCGGCCAGGAGGTAGTCGAAGCCCGCGCCGGCTCCGGTCCCCTGCGTGTTGACGGAGAGGCGCGGGTTGCGCCCGTACCCGGCCTCGCCGGGGGTGGCGGCGGGGCCCGCCGTCCCGGGGGCGGCGCGGACCGCCCAGGTGCTCGGGACATCGACCGGGGCCATGTCCACCCGGTACCCGCCCGCGGCCGGGGCGCCGATGACCGCACGGAGTGTGGTCAGGCTCGCGCCCACCGGCAGGCCGGCGGGGTTCTGCTCCGTGTAGAGCGTGGGGTGAAAGTTGTTGGGGACGACGGTCGTGTCGTAGAGGAGCACGCCGTTGTAATACTGCTTCGAGGCCCCGCTGAGCTGGATCGGCCCGGTCGTCTGGTTGCCGAAGACGACGCTCGGCGGGCTGACCAGCCCCGCGGAGCCGGTGACGAACAGGCCCGGCCACGCGGTGGGGCTGGCGCAGTTGCCGGCGACCTGCCCGTAGTTCACCAGCTCCTGGTACCCCGCCACCGAGCCGGCGACGCGGTAGGTCATCACCCAGTGGTCGTTGACGGTGAAGCCGGTCCCCGGCGTCGGGCTGAGGTTGTCGATCCCCGTCCCCGCCTGGCCCGAGATGCCGTCGGCGTCGCAATCCAGGTAGTCGTTCGTGGCCGCGGGCTTGTTGAGGAAGTTCTCCAGCAGCGTGGCCCCCGACAGATTGACGACCGTCGGCTGGGCGTGCGCGCTGGCGGCGCACCCGGCGGCGGCCACGAGGGCCATGTTGCGAAACGTGCTCCGAAACCGTGTCCAGTTCATCGCTGACCTCCTGAGTTCGGTGTGGTAAGTCCGGACCATGACCGCGGGCAGCCCCGCGGCCCCTTGTGGTGCTCCGTCACAACCCGTCCTTGAAGGGCCGGGGGGGGGGGGGGGGCACCCCCCCCCCCCCGCCCGAGACGCACGGCCCTCCCTCCGAGGGCCGGTTACAGCCCGTCTGATCCCTCTCTTCCAGTGGCACAGGCGTCCCGCCTGTGGTCCTCCCGCTCACGTCACGGCGCGTCGGGGTTCATCCCCCCGTTGGCGCCCCAGCCCTTCTTGATCTTGTTGTCGCCGCTGATGCTGTAGAACCGCTCGCCCCAGAGCCGCTTGCGGATGGTGTCCTTCACGGTCATCTGCTCGACGTGCCCATCCACGAAGGCGAAGTTGGCGGTGCCGCCCTCCTTGCTGCCCCGCCCGGGGTGGGAGCGGCCCGCGGCGTTGAGCGTGGAGATCACCGGCGTCTCCATCATGTAGGGCGGGATGTCCTTGGGGGCCAGAATCGCCGAGGTGGTCGGGTAGTAGAAGCGGTTGGTCCCCACGGTGGGCTCCTCGTACACCGACGAGCCCGCGGAGATCCCCAGGAAGGGCTGGATCGAGCGGTGGCTCTTGCTCTCGAACCCCCCGCCGGCCGCGGCCCCGATGACGTTCCAGTTGCCGGTGCTGACGAACTCGGTGATGAGGATGGTCTTGGAGCCGCCGCCGATGCTGCCGTCGATGGTGGAGGGGTTGACGAAGATGTTGCGGCGGGCGCCGGCGCCGGAGAACTTGTTGCGGGGGAAGATGGCGGCGTTGCCGGTGTAGCCCATCCGCTTGACCTGGCGGTCCAGCGGGAAGACCGAGCCGACGCCGCCGCCGGCGCCGTTGACCTGGCCGGACTCCCAGTGGTCGGCGTTCGAGCCGGGGTTGGTGGCGGGGGCGCCCCCGTTGAGGGCGGCGGGGTTCTTGAAGGCATCCTCCGAGACGTTGCCGCTGGAGAAGAGGAACCAGCTCCAGTGGATGTAGCCGTTGCCGGGGTAGGGCGGGTTCTCGACCTGGTCGATGAGCCTCCAGTCCTCGCCGTCGGGGGTGGTGGGGTAGAGGTAGGAGGCGGGGAAGAACTTCGAGGAGATGGTGTACATCGTCACGCCCTGGACCACCGAGCGGCAGTTGGCCGCCGACTTGATGGCCCGGGCCGAGGCGCGGGCCGCGCCCAGCGACGGGAGCAGGATGCCGATGAGCAGGGCGATGATGGCGATGACGACGAGCAGTTCGATGAGCGTGAACGCAGCCCGGGTCGGGGTCCGCATGCGAGCCTCCTTTTGCCTGACCTGATGGGTCGGGCCCGAGGCTACCGGCGGCTGCGCGCAGCGCGGGCGCAGGGGGCGCTAATGGTCGGTGAAGGGGCCCGTGGGGCGGGCGTCCCGACTGCCGGCTGGCCCGTGGGGCGGGCGTCCCGCCTGCCGGCAGCCGGGACGGTTGCCCCACAGGCAACGTGGCCGGTCCGGCCTGCGGCTACTCCACCACGCCCGAGGGGTCCTTCCCCTCCTCGATCGCCTTGATCTTGTTCACCCGGCGCGCGTGCCGCCCGCCCTCGAAGGGCGTGGTGAGCCAGACCTCGACGATCTTCTCGATGAGCTTCTGCCCCAGCAGGTCCGCCGAGAGGCACAGCACGTTGGCGTTGTTGTGCGAGCGGCTGATCTGGGCGGTGAACTCGTCGTGCACCACCGCGGCCCGGACGCCCTTGACCTTGTTGGCCGCGATCGACATGCCCACGCCGGTGCCGCAGATGAGCAGCCCCAGGTCGGCCTTGGCGCCGGCCACGGCCTGGGCGACGCGGTAGGCCGGCTCGGGGTAGTCGATGGGGCCGGCGATGTCGCCGACGATCTGCACCTCGTGCCCGTCGCGCTTGAGCTTCTCGACCAGCTGCCGGGAGGCGTTGAGGCCGCGGTGATCGGCGCTGATGGCGATGCGCATGGGGGAAGTGTAAGGAGGCGGGAGGGAGGGGGAAAGCAGCGGGGCGCACGCAGCGAAGGGCTGCCGTGCTGATACCACACCTTGGGAGGGCGCCGGGGACCGGCTCAATCGGCCAGCCACGCCCACGCGTTGACGGGGCCCTCTTCGCCCCTGAAGGGGCGCGCGATGGTTGCCAGAGGCGCAGCCTCTGGTATGCGTCAACTTCCGTTTCTTCTTTCTCTCTCTTCCGCCCATGGAATGGGCGGGCGCAGCGCGGGGGGCGCGGGGGGCTCGCGCGCCCATTTCATGGGCGGAGGACAAGAGAGAGAGGAAGGAGATAAGAGGCCCCTACCAGAGGCTTCGCCTCTGGCAACCAACGCGCGCCCC
>JBBDXI010000041.1:144350-150426 GCA_040902425.1 Phycisphaerales bacterium | reverse complement strand
GACGGAGGCGCGGAGGCGGCGGTCGAGGAGGGCGTCGGGGGCGGAGAGGGACTGGAGCGCGGTCTGCGTGGTGAAGAGGGCGCGGAGCTGGTCGCCGGCGGGGCCGGTGCGGAGGTTGATGAGGGTGTACAGGGCGCGGAGCCAGTTCGGGCCGCGGCGCTTGCGGAGGATGACGCCGCCGAACGTGACCGCGCCGATGCCGCGGCGCTGGCAGAGGGCGCGCCAGGCGGGCTCGGAGGTGGGGTGGACCTCGGGGGTGAACCAGTGCTGGCCGTACTCCTCGGGCGTGTAGGTGCGGAACTGGAGGATGAGGGCGTCGCAGCCGGCGCCGTCGAGCCAGGGGGGGATGCGCGCGGCCCAGTCGGTGGGGCCCTGGTGTTCCCAGATCCCGAGGATGGTGGCCCAGCCGCCGTCCTTCAGCATGCCGGGGGTGGTGCGGAGGAGGTGCTCGAGCATGCCGTCTCCCTCCCAGGCGGAGGTGAGGGCGGTGACGTGTGCGGCGGGGTTGATGATGAAGGGGGGGTTGCAGGTGAGCAGGTCGATGGAGCCGGCGGCGTCGGCGAGGGGCTCGAAGAAGCTTCCGAGGCGGGTGTCGACGCGCTCGGTGGCGCCTGCGAGGGCGGCGTTGGCGCGGGCGAAGGCCAGGGCGCGGGGGTTGATGTCGGTGGCAATGGCGCGGCGGGCGTGGGTGAGGGCTCGGAGGGCGAGGAAGCCCTGGCCGCAGCCGAGGTCGATGGCGAGGTCGGCGGGGTCGCGGACGGAGAGGTCATCGACGTAGCGGCTGGCGCTGCCGATGGGGAGGATGAAGTCGTCGGGGGGGTCGCCGGAGGCGGGGTCGTCGATGGGGTCGCTGAAGGCGAGGGCGCCGGGGGCGGGGATGAGGACGACGGGGCACTGCCAGAAGCCCTCGGGCGTTTGCGCGGCCAGGCCCGCGTGGTGGAGGGCGGCGAGGACCTCGCGGCCGCCGAGGGCGGGGGCGAGGAGGACGTCGGAGAGGTCATCGCGGATGATGAAGAAGCGGGCGAGGGTGCCGCAGGCGGGCGAGGGGAGGCGCGGGAGGACGGAGCGCATGTAGCCCTTCCAGCCGGGGCCGCCGACCATGCCGAGGGTCTGGAAGATGCGGTGGTCGAAGGCGGCGCGGGTGAGGGCGTCGCGCAGCGTGGCCGCGGCGGCGGGGTCGAGCTCGCGGGGTGCGGGGGGGAGGACGGGGCGCGGGTCGGACGGCGCAGCGCTGGGGCTGGGCAGGGGGTCCACGGCTACACCCCGAGCTTCTCGCCGAGGAAGGCGGTGGCCTGGTCGATGGCGATGCGCTGCTGGGCGCCGGTGTCGCGGTCGCGGACGGTGACGGTCTGGTCCTTCAGGGTGTCGCCGTCGATGGTGAAGCAGAAGGGGGTGCCGGCCTCATCCATGCGGGCGTAGCGCTTGCCGATCGACTGCTTGGCGTCGGTCTCGATGAAGCCCTGGCGCGCAAAGCGGCGGGAGAGGTCGTCGAAGAGTTTCTCGGCGACCTCGGGCATGCCGTCCTTGTTCACGAGCGGGAAGACCGCGGCCTTGATGGGGGCGAGGCGGGGGTGGAAGCGCATGATCTCCGGGGAGGGGCGGGACTCGTCCTTCGTGTAGGACTCGCAGAGGACGGCGAGGACGCCGCGGTCGAGGCCGGCCGCGGGCTCGATGCAGTGCGGGAGGTAGCGCTCGCCTTTCGGCGACCCGTTGGGGAGCAGCTCGCCGCGCTCGGTGTCGAAGTACTCGAGCTTGACCCTGGAGTGCTCCTGGTGCTGGCGGAGGTCGTAATCGCCGCGGTGGGCGATGCCCTCGAGCTCGCCGAAGTCGGGGGCGGTGAAGGGGAAGCGGTACTCGACGTCGGAGGTGCCGCAGGAATAGTGGGAGAGTTCGTCCTTGGCGTGCTCGCGGAGGCGGAGGTTGTCGCCGGCGAGGCCGAGGGACTGCCACCACTGCATGCGGTAGTCGCGCCAGAAGGCGTACCACTCCTGGCTCTCGGAGGGGTGGCAGAAAAACTCGAGCTCGGCCTGCTCGAACTCGCGGGAGCGGAAGGTGAAGTTGCGGGGGGTGACTTCGTTGCGGAAGGACTTGCCGGTGTTGCCGATGCCGAAAGGGATTCGGACGCGGGTGGTGTCTACGACGTTTTTGAAGTTGACGAAGACGCCTTGGGCGGTTTCGGGACGGAGGTAGGCTCTGTCCTGCTCGGGGTCTCCAGTTGCGCCGACAACTGTGGGGAACATCAGGTTGAATTGACGCGGCTCCGTCAGCGTTCCGACTTCACCACAGTTGCCGCAAGCGTACTCGTGCATTGGCAGTTCAAGGCCTGGCCGAGCTGAGAATGTCTGCATCCTGATGCCGCGCTTCGCACAGAGCTTCTCGCCAAGCTTCCGAACGTCTCTTGACATCGCTTCGCCCTTTGACGAGGCTTCCGTAGCAATGGCAACTACCCGATTCTCGACAAACTCGACGGCATCATCGCTTACTGAAACGCTCTCTCCGAACCTCACAGTCCAGAGATGATCCGCGCGGAAACGGGCTTTGCAGGCGCGACAATCGACTCTCGGATCGTTGAAGCCAGAGAGGTGTCCGCTGGCTTCCCAGACCTTGGGGTTCTGGATGATGCAGGTCTCGAGGGGGACGCAGCGGACGCGCTGGTTGCTCGGTCCCGGGCGCCCGCCGCAGGGGACCATGATCATGTCGGTCCACCACGCGTCGCGGAGGTTTTTCTTGAGCTGGGCGCCCAGCGGCCCGTAGTCCCAGAAGCCGTTGATGCCGCCGTAGATCTCGCTCGCCTGGTAGACGAAGCCGCGGCGCTTGCAGAGCGCCATGATGTCGTCCATGGACTTGGAGCGGGGGGCGGAGGCGGGCTGGGCGGGGGCGTCGGGCACGGGCGGGCTCCGGGAGGGGGGGATGATAGGGAAGAGAGGCATCGAGGCACGAGGCATCGAGGCATCGAGGTAGGGCATCGAGGCATCGAGGCACGGGGCGTCGAGGCATCGAGGCGGGGGCATCGAGGTGCGGCTGCCCCGGGTCAGGTGCGCGCGGGCACCGGCGGCTGCGCGGGGCGAGGGGCGCGCTGGGCGTGCGGCTCCTCGGGGCCGGGGGGCGTGCGCGGGGCGCCGGCGAAGGCGGCCAGGGTCTTGCCGCGCACGGAGGCGAGGCGGGCGTCGTGCATGGTGGTGCCCACCGGGTCATCCTTCACGCCGCCGGCGAACTCCTCGCCCAGGGCGACGATCTCCTCGGCGGTGATCCGCTCCGGCGGGCGGGCGAGCGTGAACAGCTCCTCGCGCTGGGCATCGGCACGCACCGGCAGGACCAGGCCCGCGACGACCAGCCGCTCCAGCAACTGGCGGGCGATGGGCTCCTGCACGCCGATGTCCGCGGCCACCCTGGCGGCCGAGGGGGGCTTGCCGCTCTCGAAGCGGCGGGCGAGGGAGGCCATGACGGCGAGGGCCGCGGCGGGATCGACGATGGCCTGGCCGAGGACCTCGGTGGGCTGGGCGCGGGTCTGGAAGCGGCCGTGCTGGAGGTAGTAGGCGAAGTTGAGGCCGTAGAGGACGATGCACCAGGTGACGTAGATCCAGAGCAGGAAGAGGGGGATGAGGGCGAGGGACCCGTAGAGGCGGGCGTAGCCGGCGGAGTAGCGGATGTACTGGGTGAAGCCCCACTTTCCGGCCTCCCAGAGGAGGGCGGCGAACGCCGCGCCCGCGAGGGCGGCGCCGAACTTGACGCGGGTGTTGGGGACGACCATGTAGGCCATCACGAGGAGGGCGCAACTGATCGTGACGGTGACGAGGTAGCCGACGGCGGCGACGATCATCGCGCGCTGTTCGCCCCAGTTGGCGGCGGACTCGACCCACACGGTGAACTTCTGGCCGACGACGAACGTGGCGGCGAGGGCGAGCGTGCCGAGGGTGAGCATCGTCCAGTACTGCGTGAGTCGGCGGACCCAGGAGCGGCCGGCGGGGACGCGGTAGATCTGGTTGAAGGCCCGCTCGACCTCGACGAGCATCGAGAGCGCGGCGTAGAGCAGGGCCGCGAGGCTGATGTAGCCGACGGCGGCGAAGTTGATCCCGCCGACTTTCTCGACGAGGTCCTTGATCCACTTGTCCAGGTTCTGCGTCTGCGCCGGGGCCGCGGCGGGCGCGGCCTCCTCGGGCATCGGGCCCATCAGCGCCTGGTCGTCGAGGTTGATCGAGCTGAGGCCGCTGTGCTGGAGGATGGTGCTGACCAGCTTGGCGATGTCGTCGTTGTTCACGAAGAACACGCGGATGGCCACGAGGCTGACGACGAGGACGGGGATGAGGCCGAAGACGGTGCGGTACGACAGGGCCGCGGCCATCTGGGGGAGGCGCGACTTCTGCGCCTCCAGGGCGCTGTTGCGGAACAGGTTGATGGTGGCCCGCTGGCGCTGGTGGAAGCGGTCGATGAGGGCGGTGAGGCGCGAGGGGGCGCGGGGTTTCATGCGGGTCGCCTCTGGCGTGAACGCTGGCGGGCGTCGGCCCGGGCGTTCGGGGCGGGCTCCCGGCTCCCCGGGCGTCCGCGGGCGGCGTCGCGCAGGGAGCGGATCTCGTGGCGGTCCAGCTCGCGCCAGCTGGCGCGGGCCAGGCCGGTCAGGCGCAGCGGGCCGATCGCGGTGCGCTCGAGCTTCCGCACGGCGACGCCGGCGGCGGCGAGCATCTTCGCCAGGTTGCCGGTGCGGCCCTCGCTCAGCTCGATCTCGAGCACCGTCCTGCCCATCTCGCGCCCGGCGACGCGCAGCTCCAGGCCCGATCCCCGCTCGCCCGGGCGGGGCCGCGGGGCAGCGCGGTCGGCGCGGCGCAGGTCCTTGAGCATCGCCCCGCGGATGCGGAGCAGGTCGGGGGCCTGCAGCGCGCCCTTCACCACGGCGCGGTAGACCTTGGGCACGCCGAAGCGCGGGTGCGTGAGGCGGTTCACCATCGGGCCGTCGCTGGTGAGCAGCACAAGGCCCGTGGTCGAGTAGTCGAGGCGGCCGGCGGCCACGAGGCGTGGCTTGGCGGGGTGGTCCACCAGGTCCAGCACGGTCGTGCGCCCCATGCCGGGCTCGTCGGCGCTGGTGACGAGCGTCCGCTCGGGCTTGTTGACCATGATGTAGACCGGGCGGGCCCGCTCGGCGCTCAGGGGGCGGCCGTCGACCGAGACCCGGTCCTGACCCGGGACGACGAACGCGGGGAGGCGGGTCACCCGGCGGCCGTTCACCTTCACCCGGCCCTCCTCGATCATCCGCTCGCAGGCCCGGCGCGGCCCCACCCCGGCCGCGGCCATGAACCGCTGGAGCCGCACGCCGCCGCCCTGTGCGTGGGGCTCGTCGCTGCGGTGGGGGTGCTCGGTCGTCATGGGGCAAGTGTATGAGGCGCGCACCGCGACCCCGGGGCGCGGGTCGGCACGGCAGACTTCGGCGATTCCGGGGCGCATCTTTATCGGCTCCCCGGTCTGGCCGATGCATGGGGCACACCCCGGAGAGCCGCGATGAACACCGCCGCCCAGACCAACGCCGACGACATGGCCATGGCCCTGACCTCGCTGATCGAGGATGCCACGCAGCGCGCGGGGGCCTTGAACGAGGCCGCGACGCGCGACGCGATCCACGAGCACCGCCTCCGCGAGCCGTCGACGGTGCTGGAGCGGCGGATCTGCGGCGCGGCCCACGCGCTGGAAACCGCCGAGGCCAGGGCCCTGCAGGCCCAGGGGCTGCTGGCGAAGGCGACGCGGCACCTCACGGAGGCGCAGGCGGTCGAGCGGCGCATCGAGGAGCTTTCCGGCGCGCGGCTCGGGTGGCTGGAGGCCCGCCTCGCCGAGATGGCCCGGCACCACGACGAGATGCTCCGCAAGGCCGAGGACGCCTTCCGCCGGCGGGCGGAGGCCATGATGGCGGACCTCGGCAGCCGCCTTGACCTCGTGCAGGCCCGGGGCGATGTGCTGGCCGGGGGGCTCGACGAGCTCGCGGCGCGCGCCGGCGGCGCCCCCCCCCGCCCGGCCCCCCCCCCGCCACCCCCGCCGCATACAACCGCTCCCCCCATGCCTTCACCCGCCCCACGCCCCCCCCCACAACCCC
>JBBDXI010000041.1:116947-144340 GCA_040902425.1 Phycisphaerales bacterium | reverse complement strand
GCGGCGCGCGCCGGCGGCACCACAGCCGGCGCGGCCACGCAGGCGCCCGCCGAGCCGGCCGGCGCGGCCCTCGACACGGCCCGGGCCATCGAGCGCGCGCTGGAGACGCGCGAGGCGCTCCGCGCCGAGGTGGGCATCCTGACGATGCGGGTGAGATCGCTCCAGGCCGAGCTCACCGGCGCGGTCCTGGACGCCCGCGAGGCCATGGCCGAGGCGCGGGCGATCAACCCGTCGGTGATCGGCACGACCGCCGATCAGCCCGCCGCCGCCAAGGCCCGGCGCCGGCGCGCGGCCTGAGGCCTCACGGTTCGCGGGCCAGCAGGCGCAGGGCGGCCGCGGAGAGTTCGCCGGCCCGGCCCGCATCGAGCGCCGCCCCCGGGTTGTTCCACGCCAGCGACATGACGAACCAGCGCCCGTCCTCGCGCTGGAGCAGCCACGTCGCGCTGAACACCCCGGGCTCCGCGCCGTCGAGGCAGGCGGCGCTCCGCCAGGTGCGCCCGTCGATCTCGTCGCGCTGCGCCTTGCGGAGCGAACGCCCCAGCGTCTCCATCCCGGGGACCTGCTCCACCCGGCGAAGCTCCGCTGCCATCGCGCAGCATGCTGTGGCCGTCGCGAACCAGCCCACCTCGGCCACCAGGCGCGGCGATTTCCACTGGGCCGCGGCCTCCGGCGCGATGGGGGCCTGCTCCACCGGGCCGCCGGGCGCCAGCAGGTTCCGCCGCTCGGTCTCATCCGCGGTGAGGTACCTCGCCGCCAGGTCCGGGTCGGTCGTCAGTTTCAGGCGGAAGGCCTCCATCGTGCTGAGGAAGGGGATGTTGCGGGTCCCCTCGCCGCCGAAGCGGCGCGCGGCATCCTCGGCCCGCCGGCGTCCCACCCTCTCGAGCAGGTGGTCGAAGGCGGTGTGATCGCCGAGGGCGCACAGCGCATCGACGACCTCCGCCAGCGTCACCTCCACCCCTTCGCGGAGCAGTTGCATCCGGCCCGGGGGCAGGCTCTTGAGCGAATCCTGGACCGTGATCATCCCGTCCCAGTTGGCCTCGCCCGAGGTCACCATCTGCGCCGCCGCGGCCAGCACGTACAGCCGGGCCCCGCCCGCGCCGATCGCCATTGACAAGCCCGGCGAGAACGCGTGGACATGACGCAGGGGCCTGAGGCCGTCCGGCGTCGGCTCGATCAGCTCGTACGCCGCGAGGGCCGCTCGCCCCGGGAGCCCCGCCAGGTGGGTGTCCAGCTCCGCCCACGACGACGCCGACGCCAGCGTGCTCTCCACGGCCGGGGCCAGCCACAGCGAGCGGATCAGGCCCGCCTCATCGACGCTGACGCGGAGCAGGGTGGCGCGGCCGGTGGCGAGCGACCGGACCCGCGCGCTCAGCTCCCGCTCGGCCTCGGGCGAGACCTCCTCGAGGACCACCCGGCCGCTGCCGAGGACATCGCGTCGCCACTGCTCGATGGTCGTCCGCACATCGGAGGCGGAGCTGCGCTCGCGGAACGACGCGGACAGCCGCCGCTCCACCCGTCGCAGGTCGCCCTCCCCGCCGAGGGCCGCGACGAGCCACGCCAACTGCTCGCCGGCGGGCGAGCCGGGGATCGTGGCGGCGCCGGGCCGGGGGGCCTGGGCAGCGGGGCGCGGCGCGGCGTGCGCCGGCGCCGGCGGCGGGTCCACGGCGGGGACATCCGCCCCGAGCGGCGATGGCGGGCCGGGCGGGGCCACCAGGCGCATCGGCGACTGCTCGCCGATCCCGAAGCGCGCGGGCGCGGCCGGGTCGTAGGCGACCACGCACCCCGGCAGCAGCGCAGCCAGCACCAGTACCGAGAGCAGCATCCGAAGCACTCAAACCCCTTCGCTGTGGCCGCCCCCGCCCCCCGCCGCGACCGGATGGTACTGCATGCCAGCGCCGGCCGCGCCGGCGGCTCCCCGCGGGCACGCCCGGCCCTCATCCGCCCCTAGACTGCGGCTCCCATGGAGCGTCGAGTCGTCATCACGGGCCTCGGTGCGGTCTGCGGCCTTGGGGTCGGCATCGGCCCGCTGTGGGAGGGATTGTTGGCGGGCCGCTCCGGGCTGAGACGGATTCGGCTGTTCGACCCCGCCGGTTTCCCGTGCCGCATCGGCGCGGAGGTCCCCGGGTTCACCGGGGCGAAGGACTACGTCCCCAAGAGTTATCGCAAGGCCGTGAAGGTGATGGCCCGCGACATCGAGCTGGCGGTGGCGGCGGCGAAGCTCGCGGTCGAGGATGCGCGGCTGGTCACCCGCGGCACGCTGCCGGAGGGCGCGACCGACCCGACCACCTACCCCAACGCGCGGATGGGGTGCCACATCGGCGCGGGGCTGATCGCGGCCGAGACGACCGAGCTGACGACGGCGATGGCGACGGCGGCGATGTCGGATGTGGCCGGCGATCCCGACCGTTCCGCGGGTTCCACGTCTGACGGCCATCCGACATCCGACATCCGGCGTCGGCTGGACCTTCGTGCCTGGGGCGATGCGGAGGGCGGCGCGGGCGCCATGAACAACCTGCCGCCGCTGTGGCTGCTCAAGTACCTGCCCAACATGCTCGCCTGCCACGTCACGATCATCCACGGGGCGGAGGGCCCGAGCAACACCATCACCTGCGCTGAGGCGAGCGGCCTGCTCTCGATCGGCGAGTCGCTGCGCGTGATCGAGCGGGGGGATGCCGACCTGTGCTTCTCCGGGGGCGCGGAGTCGCCGATCAACCACATGCGGCTGCTCCGGATGGAGATGACGGGGCGGCTCGCGCACACGGGCGACGCCGAGGATGGGGCCGCGTTCGTCCGGCCCTACGACGCCGGCAATCGTGGCGGGGGGGGGGGGGGCGGCGGGCTTCTGGGCGAGGGGGGCGGCATCCTGATCGTGGAGGCGCTCGACACGGCCACCGGGCGTGGCGCCAGGGCCTACGCGGAGATCGCCGGCTTCGGCGCTGCCCATTCCGCGCCGCCCCGCGACGGCTGGATCAGGCCCGCGGGCACCGACCTCGACGAGGGCACGCAGTACGCCATCGAGAACGCCCTGGACGATGCGGGGCTCAGGCCCGACCAGATCGACGCCATCATCCCTCACGCCTCGGGCACGCCCGCCTTCGATTCCGGCGAGGCCGGCGCGCTGCGGGCTGTTTTCGGGGGCCGGCTCAGGGAGATTCCGCTGGTGACGCTGACGCCCAGCCTGGGCGATTGCATGGCCTCCTCGGGCGGGCTCGCCGTCGCGATCGCCGCTAAATGCCTGTCAGAGCAGAAGTTGCCCGCGCGGCTGCACGCCGGGACCCCGCCCCCTGACCTCCAGGCGGGCCCCTCGCCAGCGCGCGAGACCCCGCTCCGCCATATCCTCGTGGCCACCGGCGCCCTGGGAGGGCAGAACGCCGCCCTCATCCTCCGCCGCGCCCCGGAACCGTCCGCCTGACCAGCCCGAATCCCGTTGGCCCGCGCCCACACCCGGGCCGATCCCCGTAGAGACCTCTACGAGCCCTTCAAGGAGCCACCCGTGCACGACCAGCAGCGTCCCTACGACAACCGCGGCTACAACGACAACCGGAACTACAACCGGCGCGACCCGCGCGGCAACGACCGCGGCGGCGAGCGCTACGGCGAGCGCCCGCCGCGGCGCGGCACCCCGCTCTCCGAGCTCGACCCGGCCCTGACCGAGGTGAGCCGCAAGGTCATCGGCTGCGCCATCGACGTGCACATGGAGCTGGGCCCGGGGTACGACGAGTCGGTGTACGCCAAGGCCCTCCAGCTCGAGATGGGGACGCAGGGGGTCGCCTTCAAGCCCGCGCACCCCTTCGACGTCTACTTCGACGACAAGGTCGTCGGGACGACGACGGCCGACCTGTGGGTCGCCGATCGCTTCATCGTGGAGATCATGGCCCGGCCGGGCGAGATCGGCGGGTACGAGCGGGCCCAACTGCGGGCGCAGCTGCGGGCGGCCGACGTCGAGCTGGGCCTCATCATCAACTTCGGCGAGCGCCGCCTCAAGGATGGGCTCGTCCGCGTGCTGAACCCCGACAAGCTCAACGAGCTGAAGGGCGAGGGCGCGGAAGGGGGCGAGGGCGAGCACGAGGAAGAGGGCGAGTTCCAGGAGGAGCACCAGCCCGAGCCGCAGGCTTGACCAAGCCAGTCTCACCGCGGAGAGCGCGGAGCCCGCGGAGAGAGCCTGTTCTCCTGCCCGCTCCGCGCCCTCCGCGCCCCCCGCGCCCCCCGCGCTCTCCGCGGTGAATCCTGATGTCTTCCCGCCGCGTCGTCATCACCGGGATGGGCTGGGTCACGCCCCTGGGGCACGATATCCCCACGGTCTGGGGGCGCCTGCTGCGCGGCGAGACCGGCGTGGGGCCGATCACCCGCTTCGACGCCGCCACCTGGTCCACCAGCTTCGCCGCGGAGGTGAGGGACTACCGGCTCGGGGACCTGCTCCCGGACGCCTCCGCGCACGCCCACGCGGCGCTCAACACGCGTTTCGCCCTGGGGGCGGCGGCCCAGGCGTGGACGCAGTCGGGCCTCGGCCGGTTCGCGGGGCTCAAGAAGCGGCGGATGGGCATCTACCTCGGCTCGGGCGAGGGCTCGCTGGACTTCGACCCGTTTGCCGCGACCAACCTGGCCGCGTGGGACGGCGAGCGCCGCGCGGTGAACGACGCGGCCTGGGCGGCGGCGGCGTATCGGAACCTGGACCCGCACCGGGAGGTGGAGCAGGAGCCCAACATGGCCCTGTCGCACCTGGCGCTGGAGTTCGGCTGCCGGGGCCCGGCGAGCAACTGCCTGACGGCGTGCGCCGCGAGCACGCAGGCGATCGGGGAGGCGTACGAGATCATCCGGCGGGGCGATGCCGACGTGATGTTCGCGGGGGGCGCCCACTCGATGATCCACCCGCTGGGCGTGACGGGGTTCATCCGTCTCACGGCGCTCTCGTCGCGGCGCGACTCGTGCCTCACGGCGGCGCGGCCGTTCGACATCACGCGCGACGGGTTCGTGATGGGGGAGGGGGCGGGGATGCTGGTGATCGAGACGCTGGAGCACGCCCGGCCCCGCGGGGCGGAGCCGCTGGCGGAGATCGTCGGGTATGGCAGCTCGGCGGATGCGTTCCGCATCACGGACATCCAGCCGGAGGGCAAGGGGGCGCAGGCGAGCATGCTCAAGGCCCTGCGGCAGGCCGGCATCAACCCGCGGGAGCCCGAACTCCCTTCAAGTGGCCCAGGCGTCCCGCCTGTGTCCGAGCCACGCCCCCCCGTCCACTACATCTCCGCCCACGGCACCGGCACGCAGGAGAACGACAAGATCGAGTCCGCCGGCGTCAAGGCTGTCTTCGGCCCACTGGCGCCCAGGATCCCCGTTTCCAGCGTCAAGAGCATGCTCGGCCACCTCATCGCCGCGGCCGGCGTGGTCGAGCTCATCACCTGCGTCCAGGCCATCCGCACCGGCTTCCTCCCGCCGACGATGAACCTGCAGACCCCCGACCCCGAGTGCGACCTCGACTACATCCCCAACAAGCCCCGCGACGAGCGGGCGCGGGGCGTCGAGGTGTGCCTGAGCAACAGCTTCGGGTTCGGGGGGCAGAACGACACGCTGGTGGTGCGACGGTTCCGGGAGTGAGCACTCCGATGTTCCGCCGCGCTGGCGTGGTGGCTCCTGTCGCGCGTACTCCGCGCCGTGGATTTGGCCGCGCGGCGCGGATTCGATGCACCTCCGCCTGTGAGCGGGTCGCCTGTCTTCTCCCCTTGCTCACAGCCGCCGGCCGTAGCGGACCAGCCACGTGTACTGCCGGTCCATCACCCACCCCGGCGTGGCCGCGAAGAGCGCATCCCTGACCGCACGGGCTGGGGCGGAGCGCCACTGCCCGATGCTGCCGAGGCGCAGCGACTCGCGCGTCACGCGTGCCGCGCGGGCGAACCGCCGGCGCTCGAACGCGGCCAGGGCGGGCCCCGGGTCGCCCTCGCGCGGGAGCAGGCCCGCGAGCACGACACCGTCCTCGATCGCCATCGCCCCGCCCTGGCCCAGGTTCGGCGTCGTCGGATGGGCTGCATCCCCGATCAGGACGACGCGTCCGTCCGACCAGCCCCGGCGCGGCCGGCGGTCGACGATGTCGTTGCGGATGATGGCCCCCTCGGGTGTCGAGGCAATCAGGTCGGCGCTGGGGGGCAGCCACCGCCGGAATCGCGCGCCCAGTTCGCGCCCGATTCCGGGCCCGTCGGAGCCGCCCGGGGGCGCGTTGACCGTGGAGTACCAGTACGTGCGCCCGGGGCCGATCGGCGCCATCCCCAGGCGCGCCCCCGGACCCCACGCCTCCCAGGCAAGGCCGGGGGCGATCCCGGGGAGGAGCGAAATGCCGCGCCAGCAGGTGTAGCCGGCGTAGCGCACCGGCTCGGGCCCGTGCATCGCAAGCCGCACCGCGGAGTTGATGCCGTCGGCGCCGATGAGCAGGTCGGCATCCTGCTCCACCTGCCCGTCGCCCCCCTCGAAGCGGGCCACCACCGTGCCGCCGCGCTGCGCCAGACCGCCGAAGGAGAGCCCGGGGCGCACGACCCCCGGCGGGAGCAGGGAGTGGAGCGCCCCCACGAGGTCGGCGCGGTGGAGCATGATCGTGCGCGTGCCGAAGCGGTCATCCAGCGCCCCCAGGTCGGACTCCGCCAGCACCCTCCCCCTCCAGGTCCGGAACTCGACTCGCCGCAGGCGCTCCCCGCGCTGCGCCACCGCATCGTCCGCGCCCGCGGCACGCAGCGCCAGCATCGCGTTGCCCGCCAGCGAGATCCCCGCCCCCACCTCGCGCGGCTCGGGGGCGCGCTCGAAGACCGCCACGGCGTGCCCCGCCCGGCGCAGCGCGATGGCGGCCGTCAAGCCCGCGATCCCGCCGCCAACGACGACAATCCGCATGGGTGCTCCACGGTGCCGGCCGATCGTACCGCGGTATGCTCCGCCCCGTGGAGCGCACAGCCTTGCTGAGCCCCTGCGGGCGCTACCGGTACCGGCTGTCGCGGCGCTGGGCGCAGGGGCCCTCGGCGCTGTGGATCATGCTCAACCCCAGCACCGCCGACGACCGGCGGGACGACCCCACCATCCGCCGCTGCATCGGCTTCTCGCGAGCCTGGGGCTTCGGGGCCATGGAAGTCGTCAACCTCTTCGCCCTGCGAACCCCGCACACCCGCACCCTCGCCGCCGCCGCCCACCCGGTCGGCGCCGACAACGACCGCCACATCTGCGACGCGTCCTCGCAGGCAACACTCATCATCGCGGCCTGGGGCGCCTGGGCCGCGGCTCGCGGCCGCGACCATGAAGTCCTCGGCCTGCTCCACCAGCCGCTCTGGTGTCTGGGCCGCACCGCCTCCGGCTCCCCCCGTCACCCGCTGTACCTTCCGCGGCGCTCGCGACGGCGCCCCTTCTCCGGCGAGACCCCCTACAGCCCGCGTTCCTTGAAGAAGCGGCTGATATCGAACCGCACCTCCAGCGGCTTGCCGTCCGCCCCCGTCGCCTCCATGACGTCGTAGGCCTTCCCGTCCTTCTGTTGAAGCGATTGGCCTGACATCCGCGCCCCCAGCACGCCGAGGTACTGGTACTCCTCGCGCACCGAGTTGGCGATCTTTGTCTCGCCGAAGCGCACCGGCGGCAGCTCCGCCGCGGCCGCGCACCCGAAGCGTCCCCACCCCTTCTCCGGGCCGATGTCCGCCGCCTCGCCCTTGGCCGCCCCAAGGCCCTTGCCCGCTGTGACCTCCTGAGCCCCGATCGCAACGTCACCCTCGGGCGTGAACGCCAGCTTCGGGTCGTCCCTGGCGTTCTCCGACTCCAGCGTTTTCCCTGCCTTGTCCCGGAAGGGCGCCTCCCCGCACTCGTGCGCCAGGTTGTGCGTGATGCGGCGCGCCAGCCCCGCCGGCGCGATCACGGCGGTGCCGCACCCCACCGCGATGTTGTTCCGGATCGACGGGCCGAAGATCGGCTCGGCCCGCGACTCCGCCTCGATCGCCGCGTTCCTGCACCGGTGGGAGACGTTGCTGCGGATGATCGCCCCGTCGGCGTTCTCCCCCACCACCAGCCGCACGCCGGTCTCGACGCCGTCGAACACGTTGTTGCGGATGTGCGGCGCCCCCTCCATGTTGAAGACGCCGATCCGCCCGCCGGTGAAGCGGCACCCCCAGACCGTCGGGGCCGACTCGGCGATCGCCCGCACGCCGATCCCGCACTCGTGGAACTCGCAGGCGACGACATCCGAGAGGGGGGCTGTCATCAGGGCGACCGCCTCGGGCACCTTCTCGAACCGGCACCGCTCGACCCGCACCGGCGTGCTGGTGTTCACGCCGCGGACCACGCCCTCTGCGTGGCGGATCGTGAGGCCCGAGATCGTCACGTGCGGCCCCTCGCAGTAGATCGCCGCGTACGACTTGCCCGTCAGGATCGTCTTCCCGGCGCCGGCGCCCTTCAGCGTCACGCCCCCGGGCAGCCGCACCGAATCGGTGTACTCGCCGGCCTCGAGCACGATCGTGTCCCCCTCCTTCGCCTTCGCCGCGGCGGCGGAGATCGTGCCATCGCCGGGCGCTGCCTTGTGCTCATCCGCCAGGGCCGGGAGCGAGAGAAGCAGCAGGCCCGCGCCCGCGAACACGAGTGCGTGAGGGATGGTCAGCATGGGGGGGGTCCTCCGGGGGAAGGGGTGCGGTCCAGGGCTGGTACGCAGGTCAGACGCCGGCGCAGCACGCGGGTTCGGCGGGCCGGGGCGCCTGTCGCCGCCACGACCCGCCACCGCCCCCGGGTCCTGATCTGGTCCTGGGCCCCGCCCGGCCGCGGGGCGAGGGCGGATAGACTGTTGGCCATGCTGACCCGGACCCTTGCCGTCGCCGCGCTGGCCGCCGCCCTGCTGAGCGCGGGGTGTTACGAGAGGACGGTGTCGGCGAGCGGGTTCGCGGCGGACCGGAAGAAGATCGACTCTTCCGACTCTGGCCGGGTGCTGGGGTACCCCAAGACGGGGTACAAGACCCTGCCGACGACGCGCTGAGCTAGGATGGGCTCATGGGCATCGAAGCCGCCATCCCGGCCGACACGTTCCTGACGACGCAGTTGCAGCGGGTGGTGAACTGGGCGCGGCGGAGCTCGCTGTGGCCGATGCCGTTCGCGACCGCCTGCTGCGGGATCGAGCTGATGGCGACGGCGTGCTCGCGGTACGACGTGGCGCGGTTCGGGGCTGAGGCGATGCGGTTCAGCCCGCGGCAGGCGGATCTCTTGATCGTGGCGGGGCGGGTGGCGGTGAAGATGCTGCCGGTGCTCCAGCGGGTCTACATCCAGATGGCCGAGCCCCGCTGGGTGATCAGCATGGGGGCGTGCGCCAGCACGGGGGGCGTGTTCGACACGTACGCGGTGGTGCAGGGGGTGGACCAGTTCATCCCGGTGGATGTGTACGTGCCGGGGTGCCCGCCGCGGCCGGAGCAGCTCCTCGAGGGGATCATGGCGATCCAGCGGATCATCGACCGCGAGGGCCTGCCGCCGCCGCCCCCGCCGGGGGGCAAGCGGGTGCCGCTGGGGATCGCGCTCCAGCCCGGCTACGTGCCCAGGCCGCAGCCGGTGGGGTTGACGGTGGGGGCCTGAGGCGGCAACGGCCTGGAACAACAAGAAAGGGCGCGGCACCGATCGTGCCACGCCCTCTGTGTTGGTCACGGAAAGGGACGGTCAGCGCCTGCGCCGGGAGAGGAGAAGGCCGCCGAGGCCCAGGAGGGCCGCAGCGCCCGGCGCCGGGATGGACGAGAAGTTGTCGAAGTCGCCGCGTTCACCGGCGATCTGGAACTGGTCGTCGAGGAAGACGACCTCCTCCCATCCGGGGGAGCCGATCCCAGCGGCGTTGTGGAAGCCGAACAGCGGCCCCGCGATCAGCGTGTTGTTGAGGAAGTAGCTGAACTGCGCGGAGCCGACGTGCTCGATGCGGAAGTTGAAGTATGTGGCGACCGGGTAGGGGACGCTCGTGTTGAAGAACGCCGCGCCCCCGGGGCCGGGCCCGTCGGGGTCGGAGATGACGAGGATGTCCCCGGCGGTGAAGTCAGTTTTTCTCGGTGGATTGGCGGCGCGCAGGGGCCCCATGGGAAGATGGGGGGGTTGGCTACCGCCGGAGGCCGCGGAACTTGGGGCGATGCGGGAGAGTCGTACACTCCCTCCGGAGGAACGTGCCTATGCGGTGGGTCGCCATCGTCCTCATCGGGCTGGCGGGCGGGTCGGTCGGTGTTGGCGCCCAGGGTGCGCCGCCCGCGCCGCGCCCGGGCGCGCCGGCCGCGGCCAAGTTCGACATGGGCACGGCTGTCCGCGACCGGGTGGCGTCGATCCTGAACGCGGCCGGCGATGACGGGTCCTTCTCGACGCTGGCGCGGGACCTCCAGACGCTGGTCGACCAGGTGATCGCCTACGCGCCCGACAACACGGCGGCGCTGACGGAGGCGGTGGCGGCCCTGCGGCTGGTGCAGCAGCTCTCGCAGGCCGAAGAGGGGTCGCGCAAGCCCCTGCTGGGGTTCCTGCGGAAGCACGGGGAGCTTCAGCGCACGCTGGTGTTCCTGGTTCGCAATGGGGACAGCACCAAGAACGTCTACGGCGTGCTCGACCGGCTGCGGGCCGCCTGCGGGGACCGGGTGGGGCAGTTCCCCGCGCTGGCGGCGGCGATCTGCGTGGTGCACGACCAGCCGATCCGGGCGCAGGCCAGCATCCGGGCGGCGATGATCGAGAAGAAGCCGTCGCGCACCATCGACCCGGTGGAGGTCTTCCGGTATTACGCCTCGCGCGAGGAGCGGCTCGTCTTCCCCGTGCGGCAGACGCCGGCGGAGCTGCTGGTCTACGTCGTGGACAGCCCCGCGGAGCCGGGGGAGCTGGAGTGGGCGTTCTCCCGCTACGCGGGGGACCGCAACCCGGGGAACCGCTACGACGAGATCACCTACGACACGGCGCACTACAAGCTGCGGAAGCCCAAGAAGATCTCGGCCCTCGATTACACGCTGGAGAACATCCGGAAGGTGGGGGGTGTGTGCGGCGAGCAGGCGTACTTCGCGGCCAACGTGGGCAAGGCGATCGGCGTCCCCGCGGCGGTGATCAGCGGGCGCGGCCCGAGCATGAGCCACGCCTGGGTCGGCGTGCTCCACGGGCAGGCGTCGGGGCCGCGCTGGGCGCTGGAGGAGGGGTGTTTCGGGGACTACAAGAAGCTGCGCGGGAACCTGACCGACCCGCAGACCCGCCGGCCGCTGGCCGCGCCCGAGCTGCACCTGCTGGCGGAGTCGGTCTCTTCGCCGGCGGCGCAGCGGCACGCGGCGGTGGCGCTGGCGGATGGGGCGCAGCGCCTGGCGGCGCTCGGCAAGCGCAGCCGCGCCCCCTGGCCCCCGCCGCCGCTCCCGGGCATGGAGGGGGCAGCGCCGGTGACGGCGAAGGCCGACGCGGCGGCGGCGATGGGGTTCCTGGAGCGGGCGGTGAAGGCGGCGCCCACCTCGACGGCGGTGTGGGCGGGGCTGGCCCCGGTCGCCGGGGAAATGACCGGCGCGGAGCGGGAGCGGTGGAGCGGGGCGCTGTACCGGGCGTGCTCGCAGAGCCCGGACTTCTGCCAGCGGATGCTGGGGCTGATGATCGAGGGGCTGGAGGACCCGCGGGAGAGGGCGCGGGCGTGGGCGTGGGCCGCGGCCAGGGCGCAGCAGCGGGCGGACCTGAGGACGGTGGCGATCCTGGCCCGGGGTGCGGCGCTGGAGGAGGCGGGGGACAAGGGCGCGGCGTACGGGTGCTACGAGGAGGTCTGGCAGAAGCTGATCAACGACGCGTCGGAGGCGGTGGAGTCGCTGGAGCGTGCGGAGAAGCTGCTGCGGGCGTCGGGGAAGGAGCACGCGGCGGTGGCGGCGTACGCGGACGCCTTCCGGCGTGTGATGCGCCCGAGCACGACGGTGGCGTTCGACCAGAGCAACTACTACCGCGTGGGAGAGCGGTACGCCGAGCTGCTGGAGAAGGCGGGGCGGGCGGGGGAGGCGCGGAGCATCCGCAACCGGATCAAGGCCGGGCCAGAGGACTGAGGGCCGCGAGCGTTCCGGGGCCGGCCGGGCCGGACCGCGCGGAACTGAGCTCCTCGGCGAAGTCCGGGTTGGCGGCCATAAAACCCAGCAGCATCAGGACGCCGAAGATCTGGGCGAGCGTGATCGCCTTCAGGTGGCCCCGCTCGCTGACGCCAAACACATAGAAAAACACGACGAACGGGATGAGCAGGCTGGCGATGAGCCAGCCGATGTTCTGGTCCTTGACGCAGCAGACGATGAGCGTGATGAAGGCCGAGATCGAGACGATGAAGTAGACGAGCAGGAAGGCGAGGACCATGCCGGGCACGGCGAGCGACGCGGCCAGGAGGGCCGCCTGGAGGCCGATGGCGATGACGCCGGTCCACATCGGGGTGAACTCGAAGGCGGGGCCGGCGCGGGTCTTTTTCTCTTTGGACGCCCGGGAGACCTGCGTGCGGACGGCCTGGCCGGAGGCCTTGTTGAAGCCGCAGAAGTTGCAGAGCACCGCGCCCGGCGGCATCGGCGAAGCGCAGCTGGGGCAGGGGTCAGGGGCATCCGCCAGCAGATTCGAAAGCACCGAGCCCTCGTCGACGGGCGGCGGGGCGACGGCGGCGCGCCCCCGGGCGGGCGCGGGCTTCGCGGGGGGGGCTGCGCCCTCCTTCCGCGCCTTCAGTCCGTCGAGGCAGGCCTTGCAGATGTAGCGGCCCTGGGCGTCCTTGCTGCGCGGCTTGCCCGAGCAGTCCTGGTTGCACTTGACGCAGATCTTCGCCGTCGCCTCGGTGCTGGGCATGGTTGGTCTCTCGCTGGTCGGGGCGACAGTCTACCAGCCGGCGCTCCGGGCACCAGACGAGTTAGAGCCGGGGCAGGCGGCCTCAGTCGTCGGATTCGGCGGCCGCTGCGACCTCCTCCGCCGGGGCCTCGATCTCGGCCGCGGGGGGGTGGAGGGTGGTGGTCCGGCGGCGGCCCTGGCCGCCGGGCTGGGGCTCACCGAGGCCGGCGATTCGGCCCGGGGCGGGCTTCTCCGGGGAGAGGAGCCGGGCGACCTGGCGCTCGGCCTCGAGCCAGTTGACGACGTCGTTGCCGCCGAACTGGTGGTAGAGCTCGGCGGCGACGGCGCCGATGACGGCCTGGGTGATATCGAGTTCGCGCTGCGGCGCCATCGACGGACGAATCACGATGCGCATGGTCCCGCCCCTGTGGCCGGCGTGCGCCGGCGTTCCCCGTTCCCGCTCTCCGAACTGTCTATCGATGGCCGCCATCGCCCGCGGGAGCATCCGGGCGCGCGTCTTTCACCGGCTCGAGCGACCTTGCGAGCGTCTTGATGTCCGCCGGGCTCAGGCGCTTGGCCGTCTTGGTCAGGATGTCGGTGAAGTGCTCGATCTCTTCGGGCGCGGCCGGGAAGCCGACGTTGCCCTTGGGGCCGTCGCTGGTGGCGAGGGTCTTGCCGGTCGCGGGGTCGAGCACGACGAACCAGGGGATGCCCTTGCCGGCGCCGCCGTGCTTGGCGAGCAGCTCCTTGCCGCCGGTCATCCGGTCCTGGTCGATCTTGACGTTCAGGTAGTCCTTACCGATGAGCAACTTCACATCCTCGCGGGCGAGCCAGGCGTCCATCTTGTGGCACCACCCGCACCAGGGGGCGCCCCAGCGGACCAGCACGAGCTGGTCGTCCACCTTCGCGCGGCTCATCGCCTCGGCGAGGACCGACTCGGCGCTGAGCGGCGGGGCCTGGTGCTTCGTTAGGAACTCCAGCACGGCCTTGGGGTCGTGCTTCGGCTGGCCCTTGACCTCCAGCGAGCCGGTCTCCTGGTTCGCAAGGACCTTGCCCTCGGCGGACAGGACGGTCAGGTAGGGGATGCCGGATTCCTTCAGCTTCGCGCCGAACTTCTCCGCCAGCTCCATGTTCGTGTTGAAGCGGCCGACGTCGATCAGCACCACGTCGTACTCGTCGCGTAGCTTGGCCCGGAGGCCCACATCCTTGGCGCAGGCCTCGTGCAGCAGGTGGCACCACCCGCACCAGTTCGCGCCCCACTGGATGAGGACACGCCGGTTCTCGGCGCGGGCCTTGTCGAGGGCGGCCGCGACGGCCCCGCGGGCGTCGGCGGTCTCGCTGTAGATGTCGGGGCGGGCGGCGGGCTTCGCTGCCTGGGGCTTGCCCTCGGCGGGGAGCTGGCCCTCGATCTTCTCGGCGGGCCGAAGGCGGGGGTCCGGATAGGGCTCGCGGCCGTCCTGTGCGGCGGCCGTGGACCAGCACGCTCCGGCGAGGGCGATGAACGCGAGGCGGCGCAGCATGGGTGGCCTCCTTGGGGGCGGCGCAGTGTACGGCCGCCGGATGAAAGTCAGGCGGACGGCGGCGCGCGTGCCCGCCGGGGGGTGCCGCCCCAACGTCCCCGCGATCGGGGGCCAGGCAAGGCGCTCTCGGGGCCGCCGAGTGGGCCCTGACGGTCGGACGGGAGTGGGGGTCTGAGGGCCTTCCCGGCGGGGCGTCGGTTCCTATGCTTGCCTCCCTATGGCCAAGACCCGCGAAATCCGCAAGCGCATCAAGGCGGTCAGCAACATCCGGCGCATCACCAAGACGATGCAGATGATCGCCACGAGCAAGTTCGCCCGCGCCCAGCAGCGGGCGACGGCGACCAAGCCCTACACCGAGGGGGTGTTCGGCCTCGTCACCGAGCTGGGGGCGACGGCGGGGAACGTCTCGCACCCCCTCATCGGCGGCGCGGAGGGTCGCGGGGCGAAGGGCAAGGGGGAGCTGACGCTGATCATCACGTCCGACCGCGGGCTCTGCGGGCCGTACAACGGCACGGTGCTGCGGACGGCCATGGCGCACCTGCGGGGCAACCCCGCGGCGTCGTCGGGGGCCATCGAACTGGTGGGCAAGAAGGGGGCGAGCTTCCTGAAGTTCAACCGCGTGCCGGTCACGGCGACGCACGCGCTGGGGGACAAGCCGGTCTTCGCGGATACCGAGCGCATCGCCGAGGACTACATGCGGCGGTTCGTCGCCGGCGAGGTCTCGGCGGTCCGCATCGTCTACATGCGGTACCTCTCCGCCGGGCGCCAGACCCCGGAGGTGCTGCAACTGCTGCCGCTCAAGCCGCCGGCGGCGAAGAAGGGCGCAGCGCCGGCCGAGGAGGCGAAGGGCACGGGGTTCAGCGCCCAGTACGAGTTCAGCCCGGAGGCGGGCAAGCTGCTTGACGACCTGCTCCCCGCGACGGTGAAGGCGACGCTCTTCCAGGCGGTCAACGACGCGATCGTCAGCGAGCAGGTGGCCCGGATGGTGGCCATGAAGGCCGCCACCGACAACGCCGGGAAGATGCGCAAGAACCTCGTCCGCGACTTCAACCGGGCACGGCAGGCGCAGATCACGACCGAGCTGACGGAGATTGTCTCGGGCGCGGCCGCGCTGGCCTGAACATTGTCACGGCGGGTCGGAGGGCGGGCTCAGCGGCGCCGCCGCATGCAGCATGCGCCGGCCGCGAAGGCGAGGGCCATCGTGCCCGGCGCGGGGATGCCCGGGAAGCTCGGCTCGGACCCCGTGTCGGTGCCGTACTGGAAGGTCACCGCGCTGATCCGCGTGGAGGGATCGAAGCCCGCGGGCAGGCCGCCGAGGCGGAAGACCACTTCGTTCCTGATGAGGGGCTGAGAGCCGGTGACGGGCGTGTTGCCGGTGGCGGGGTTGTCGCCGGCGGAGAGGATGCCGTACTCCAGGCCGCCGGGGCTTTCCGGGCCGTGAAGGTTGGCGCCGGGGAAGCGGTCTTGGGGGCCGAAGTGTCCGAAGCCGGCGGAACTGATGCCGTAGGTCAGGCCGCCGGGGGCCCCCGTGAGATCGCCCCGGTAGGCCCACTCGCCGCCCACATTCCCGCCGGGCCCGGCGGCGCCGAAGAGCACGCTGGAGGTCGGCGGCACGACGGCGCTGGTGGGGGTCAGCAGGAGGGTGGCCCCGGAGACCTGGAAGAAGACGGCCGTGAGGACATCCGCGGGGACCAGGACGTCGGCGGCGGAGGTGTTCGTAAGGGTGACGGTGAGGTCGGTGCCCTGGGTATCGAAGGTGGCCGCGGCCGCGAGGGTGGCTTGGGAGCCGGAATAGGTAATGGGTGAGCCGGGTGCGCCGGCCGCGGCGGAGAGGACGGCCGCGCTCGCGGCGAGCGGGGCGACGGCTGACCACAAACGCCTTTGAATCAATGACATGCGCGCTCCATCCTGGGCGTGTGCGGCGGCCGGGAAAGGGCCGCGCACCGCGAGCGTGGGTGATCGCTCGCCCCGTTGGAGTGTGCATTGGGTTCAGTTTCATGCCAGCGCGGAGGCCCGAATAACACGCCGGCAGCGCGGCGGGCGGGGGAGGCGCGGGTTGGGGCGCTCATCCGGCGGCGGGCGGTCGGTCCGATCAACCGGGGCCGGTGGGCCCGGCATCGGCTGGACCCCGCGCGGGCCGCTCGCGCCGGGCGCGCTGCTCGGGTGCGCGGGCGGCGAGCCTGACGCGGGCGATGCGGCGGCCATCCATCGCCAGGATCTCGAAGGTGCGGCCATCCACGACGACGCGCTCGCCGGTCCTGGGGACGCGCCCCAGGGCGCGGAGGAGGTAGCCGCCGACGGTGTGGACGTGCCGGTCGCGGCGGGGCTCGATGCCGGCGAGCTCGCGCAGGACGGCGACGGGGTCGTCGCCCTCGAGGATGTCCTTGGCGCGCCCGGGCCGGGCCCGGAGGGTGGCGTCGAACTCGTCGCGGATGTCGCCGACGAGGCGCTCGACGAGGTCCTCCAGCGTCACGAGGCCGACGGGCGCGCCGTGCTCATCCACGACGATCGCCTGGAGCGTCTTTTTCTCCTGCATGGTGCGCATGGCCTTGTCGAGGCTGGCGGTCTCGGGAATGAACAGCGAGGGGCGGACCAGCGGCGCCAGCGTGCCGGCGCTGCCGGCCTTTGCGCCCTCGGCGCAGAGGCGCAGCAGGTCCTTGACGTGGACCATGCCGATGATCTCGTCGCGCCCGGGGCCGCGCACGGGGTACCGGGAGTGGCCGTGGCGCAGGGCGAGGGCGATGCACTCGGCGACGGGGGCGGCGGCGGAGAGGGCGACCATCTTGGTGCGGGGGACCATGATCTCGCCGATGCGCAGCTCGGAGAATCGGAGGGCGTTCTCGACCAGGCGCGAGGCGGTGGCGCCGACCATCCCGTGGGCGTGGCTGGCGGCGACGATCATCCGCAGCTCCTCGCCGGAGTGGGCCTCGTCGCCCTCGGTCACCGGGGCGATGCCGACGACGCGGAGCAGCGCGTTGGCCGCGGCGTTGAGCACGACGATGGCGGGGGAGAACACGTAGTAGAAGGCGAGCAGGGGGGCGGCCACCCACAGGCTGACGGCCTCGGCCTTGCGGATGGCCAGCGACTTGGGCGCCAGCTCGCCCAGGACGATGTGCAGGAAGGCGATGAAGGCGAAGGCGACGGAGAAGGCCACGCCGCTGACCATCGCGGGGTTGGTGATGCCCAGGCGCGCCAGGAGCGGCTCGAGCAGGTGGGCGACGGCGGGCTCGCCGATCCACCCCAGACCGATCGAGGCGAGCGTGATGCCCAGCTGCGTGGCGCTGAGGTAGGCGTCGAGGTGGGTGACCAGGCGCAGCGAGAGCCTGGCCCGCCACGAGCCGGTGGCGGCGATCTCGGTGAGCCGGGTCCGGCGGACCTTGACGAGGGCGAACTCCGCGGCGACGAAGAAGCCGTTGAGGAGCACGAGGAAGAACGCGGTCAGCAGCAGCAGGGCCTGGGACATGCCGCGAGTCTATCGGGGCCGGGCTTACCGCCCGTCGCGGCCCGCGGGGCCGACCTGCGCGCGGTGGCGCTCGGCGGCCGCGGCGTCGCCGAGCTGCTCGCAGGCGGCGGCGGCGGTGCGGTGCAGCTCGTCGCGCAGGGCGCCGTCGGGGGGCGGGGGGTCGGCCCGCAGGGCCGCCTCGATGACGGGGCGGGCCTCGGCGGGGCGGCCGAGCTGCAGGAGGGCGTCGGCGAGGGCGAGGCGGGACTGGAGCACGGCGCCGTTCTCGTCGGGCACGAGCGCCCGCTCGTAGAGGCGGATGGCCTCTCGCAGCTCGGCGGCGGCCTCCTCGGGCTTGCCGGACGCCTTGAGGATCGTGCCCAGGCTGGTGCGGGCACGCGCCACGTCGATGTTGCGGCTGCCGCGGAGGCGCTGGAAGTCGGCGAGGGCGCCGCGGACCAGCGGCTCGGCCTCGGCGTGCCGGCCCCGGGCGGCGAGGACGGAGGCGAGGTCGAGCATGCTCTCGGCGGTATCGTGGTGGCCGGCGCCGTAGATGAGCATGCGCTCCTCGTAGGCGGCGCGGATGTGGGCGTCGCCCTCGTCGATGAGCCCCAGGCCCAGGTACGAGCGGCCGATCGAACTGCGCACGGCGGCGCGGACCTTGGGCTGGTCGCCCAGCTCGGTGGTGATCCTGGCGGCGGCGCGGTCGAGCAGCTCGCGGACCGTCAGCTCCGGGCGCCCGCGGAGCGGGTCGGCGGAGGCGAGCGTGTCGTGCATGAACTTGGCGATCGCCTCGGCCTGGTCGCGGGCGACGAAGGCCTGGTCCCGCTGGCGGTCGATGGCAGCGATGCCCGCGATGATCCCGGCGAGGGCGAGCACGGCCGCGGCCAGGGCCCAGCGGTGCCGGATGACGAACTTGGAGGTGCGGTAGGCGAGCGTGTCGCGCCGGGCGATGACGGGCAGGCCGGAGAGGTGCCGCTGGATGTCGGCGACGAGCTGCTCGGCGGATGAGTAGCGGCGCTGCGGCTCCTTGCGGATGGCCATGAGGGCGATGGTGTCGAGGTCGCCGCGCAGCTCGCGCCGGAGGCGGGCGGGCGTGGTGTCGGCGCGCCCCGTGCCCTCGGCGGCGGCGGCGGTCTGGCTGGGGGGCGGGGGCTCGACGGAGCCGACGATGCGCTGGGCCTCGGCGTTGGTGCGGGTCTGGAAGGTGTAGGGCGGGGCGCCGGCGAGCAGCTCGTAGAGGATGACGCCCAGGGAGTAGATGTCGGTGGCGGTGGTGACCTGGTGGCCCTGGACCTGCTCGGGGCTGGCGTACTCCGGGGTGAGGCGGCGCTCGTCGAGCTGGGTGACGGCGGGCGTGCCGCCGGTGTGCAGCACCTTGGCGATGCCGAAGTCCAGCAGCTTGGGCGTGCCCTCCCGCGTGACCAGGATGTTGGCGGGCTTGAGGTCGCGGTGGATGACGAGGTTCTGGTGGGCGAACTGCACCGCGCGGCAGACATCGACGAAGAGGCCGAGGCGCTCGACGGTCGTGAGCCGTCGCTCCCGGCAGAAGTGGGTGATGGGGCGCCCGTCCACGAACTCCATGACCAGGTAGGGGCGGCCGTCGGGGAGGGAGCCGGCGTCGTGGAGCGCGGCGATGTTGGGGTGGCGGAGGTTGGCCAGCGTCCGCCGCTCCTGGCGGAAGCGGCGGAGGAGGTCGTCGGTGTCCATGCCGCGCTTGACGACCTTGATGGCGGCCCGGCCCTCGAAGGCGCCGTCGGCCCGGATACCGAGGTAGACGGCGCCCATGCCGCCGGTCCCCAGCAGCCGCTCGATCCGCCAGGGGCCGACCGTGGCGCCGAGGAGGGCGTCGGCCGGTCCGCCGGGAGCATCGGGCGGCCCATCCGCCAGGCGCGAGAGCAGGCCGGTGACGACGGCGGGGCGCGAGAGGAAGGTGTCGCCCTCGTCGTGCCTGAGGAGCGACTCGACCTCGCCGGTCAGCGCGGCATCGCCGTCGCAGGCGTCCGCGATGGCGGCGGCGCGCTGGTCCGGGGGGAGCTCGCGCACCTTGAAGTACGCGGCCTCGACTCGCCTGAGCTGGTCGGCGTTCAACGGCGGTTCCGGTGGCCGGGACCCGGCGGAGGGGGCCCGCGCTCCGTGGCTGCGCGGGGGATCCTGACGGGGATTATTCGCTCGCCGAATACGACGGGCCGATCCGGCCGGCTAAAGCTCCACGTACGCCCGTAGCCCCTGCATCCCCCCCTCGCGCCCGAACCCGCTCTCCTTGAAGCCGCCGAAGGGGCTCGCCGGGTCGAAGCGGTTGTAGGTGTTCAGCCACACCACCCCCGCCTTCAGCTTCCGCGCGATCTCGAAGATCTTGCTGCCCTTGTCGGTCCACACGCCCGCGGCCAGGCCGTAGGGCGTGTTGTTCGCGCGGGTGATGGCCTCCTCCGGCGTGCGGAAGCTCAGCACCGCCAGCACCGGGCCGAAGATCTCCTCGCGGGCGACCGTGTGGCTGGGCTGCACGCCGGTGAAGAAGCTGGGCCGGCACCAGTAGCCCTTCTCCGGGAGCGGGTGGCCGTTGGTCTCGTGGAGCTTCGCCCCCTCGCTGCGCCCCGCGGCCAGGTAGCGGTTGATCGTGTCGAGCTGCTGGCGGCTGTTGATCGCGCCGACGTCGGTGTTCTTGTCGAGCGGGTCGCCGACGCGCAGGCTGGCCATGCGGATGCGGAGCTTCTCGGTGACCTGGTCGAGGATGCTCTCCTGCACGAACAGGCGCGAGCCGGCGCAGCAGACATGGCCCTGGTTGAAGTAGATGGCCTGGATGATCCCCTCGATCGCCTGGTCGATGCTGGCATCCTCGAAGATGATGTTGGGCGACTTGCCGCCGAGCTCGAGCGTGAGGCGGGTAGGTCGGCCCTCCGGGCCGACGCCCCGGGCCGCGACCGCCCGGGCGATCTTCTTGCCGACCTCCGTGCTGCCCGTGAACGCGATCTTTCGGACTCCCGGGTGGTTCACCAGGGCCGCGCCGGCCCGCCCGTCGCCGGTGACGATGTTTACGACACCCGGGGGCAGGCCGATCTCCTGAAGAATCTCGGCCAGCCGAAGCGCCGTCAGCGGCGTCGTCTCCGCGGGCTTCAGGATGCACGTGTTCCCGCACGCCAGCGCCGGGGCGAGCTTCCACGCCGCCATCAGCAGCGGGAAGTTCCACGGGATGATCTGGCCGCAGACGCCGATGGGCCTTGGGTAGGTCGGCACTCCGTGCCGATTCTTCGAGCCGCCCTCGCGCCCTGCATCGGCTCGGAGAGCCGACCTACCCGGGAACGCGTACGCCAGCTTGTCGCCCCAGCCCGCGTGGTAGAAGAAGTGGGCGGCCGCGAGGGGCACATCCACGTCGCGGGATTCCCTGATCGGCTTCCCGCCGTCCATCGTCTCCAGCACCGCCAGCTCGCGGGCCCGCTCCTGGATGCGGCGGGCGATGCGGAAGATGTATTTGGCCCGCTCGGTCGCCTTGAGCGCTGCCCACTTCGGCTGCGCGGCCGCGGCCGCCCGCACCGCCGCATCGACATCTGCCTCCGACCCCTGCGCCACCTCGCTCAGCACCTGCTCGGTCGCCGGGTTGACGGTCGCGAAGCGCTCCCCGCCCCGCGGCTCGACGAACTTCCCGTTGATGAAATGGCCGTACCGCGGGGCGATCTCGACCTTCACCGACTCGGGCGCGGGCGCGTAGTCCCACGCGTGGCCGAACTCCAGGGCCGGCTTCGGGCCCGCCGCGCGGCGCCGCTCGCCGGGGCCCTCGGGATCTCCCGCGGGCAGGCGGCCGACACCGGGTTGCGATGCGGAGCTCGACATTGCACCGATCGTATCAGGCCGGACCGCCCCCCAACCGGCCCCCCCCGGGGCTACCCCCGCATCCCCGCCATATCCCGGCAGGAGTGGGCGCACCGGCGGCACGTGGCCGCGCAGTGCCGCATCTCCTCATCGTCCGGCACGCGCTCGCACGAGAGGGCGCAGGCGTCGCAGGCCTCGGCGCAGATCGCGGAGGCCCGGACGGAGTGCTCGCTCTCCCGCCCCAGGAACGATGCCGCGAACTGGCAGGCCTCCGCGCAGTCGCACAGGGCCCGGATGTGCCGGGCCTCGGCGTGCATGCCGCCGGTCCGCAGGCAGTGCTGGAGGCAGCGGCGGCAGGCATCCGAGCACTCGTGGCAGTCCAGGATCGTCTGGCCCATCCCCTTCCCCATCCGGTCGCGGGCGTCGCGCATGCTGCTCCTCCTCCGTGTGCTCGGACCACCGAAGGCTCGCAGGCACCGCTGAATCGGGCGTGAAGCCCGCATGAACGGGCGCTCCGGGTCGCTTTCCGGGGCGTACAACTGGCACCGGCCGCGGGTGTGTCGTACCCAGTAGCTACCTGTATCATGGCCCCCCGAGAGCCCCCCATGCCGCACCGTTACCAGACCATCCTCCTCTTCGGCGCCCCCGGCGCCGGCAAGGGCACGCAGGGGAAGATCCTCGGGTGCATCCCCGGGTTCTACCACCTCTCCTGCGGCGAGGTCTTCCGGACGCTCGACACCACGACCGAGCTGGGCCGGGTCTTCATGGAGTACTCCTCGCGGGGCGAGCTGGTGCCGGATGAGGCCACCATCAAGATGTGGCAGCAGAACATGCACGCGCAGACGGTGCTGGCGCACTTCAAGCCCCGCCAGGACCTGCTGGTGCTCGACGGCATCCCGCGGAACGTCAACCAGTCGCGGCTACTGGAGAAGCACCTGGATGTGCTGTGCATCGTCCACCTCATCTGCTCCGACAAGGAGAGGATGATCCAGCGGCTGCGGCGGCGGGCCCTGAAGGAGAACCGGGCCGACGACGCCCGGGAGGAGGTGATCCGCCGGCGCTGGGATGTCTACGAGCACGAGACCTTCCCCGTGCTGGCGTACTACCCCCAGTCGATCATCCGGACGGTGGATGCCCTGGGGTCGCCGGGGCGGGTCCTGCAGCACATCCTGGAGAACGTGGTGCCCGTGCAGGAGGCCCACTTCACCAACCCGGTGACGGGGGAGCGGGAGGAGCCGGAGAAGCGATGAAGCCGGTCGGATGGGGGGTTCGCGTCCCCAGAGGCTCCCTCGCACTCCCGAACTTGGGGGGCTGGCAACGCTACGGGCAACCCGCGGCGAAGCGCTGGAGGAAGCAGCCGAAGTCGGCCACGTTCAGGACCGGCGAGTTGGTGGAACCGTCGCAGTTGGCGTAGGGCTCTCCCGCGGCGTATCGCTGCAGGAAGCAGCCGAAATCGGCGATGTTGAGGGTCGGGGCGGCGGTGGACCCGTCGCAGTTGGCGTAGCAGACGCCCGGAGGCAGGGGTTCCGAGTAGATGTAGAGTCCGGAGTTGGTCCCGCCGACGTACAGCCGGCCGTCCAGGACCGTGAGGCTTCGGGCCAGGGCGGGCGCAGCGTCCGGCAGGATCGTCCAACTGCTCAGGTCGCTGCTGTAGCGCACCAGGTTGTCCACCCCGAGTACGTAGATCAGCCCGTCCGTGATGGCGTAGTCGTAGATGCCCGTGGGGGTGCCCCCGGCGCCGCCGCCCCCCGAGCCCGTCGGGTTCAGGATGATGCTCGTCTGCGCCCCGTCAAAGCCCCGGAGCGGGCTCGTCCAGTGGCCGGTCTTGTAGACCAGCTTTCCGGCGAAGACGCCCGGGTGCCAGAGGTAGCCGCCGCTGGGCGTGAGATTCGGGCCGGCGGTCCAGCTCGACCCGTCGAAGACCTCGGAGCTGGCGCGGTCGCTGCTCTGCAGGTAGAGCCTCCCGCCGTAGTTGCCGATCCCGTAAAACCGGACGAAGGACGCGCTGACCGGTCCGAGCTGGCGCGCGATGCTCCATGTGGTCCCGCCGTCCGTGCTGCGCCAGGCGGTCGCGTTGTTGCCCTGCGATCCCACCATCCACAGGTCCGAGCCGGTGTAGCTCGTCATGTCGTACAGGTGAAGGGCCGTCACCGGGAAGCGGTCCGCCCAGGTCTCCGCGCCCCCCGAGGCCGTGCCCACGGCGAACCCGCCGCTGGACTCCCCGGCAATCGGGTCGATGTGCGGGGCGTAGAGCCGCCCGAAGATCGGCCGGTAGATGTAGATCGCTTCGGTCCCGGAGTTGAGCAGGCGGCCGCCGAAGGTGTTGGTGCCCGGATTGAACGGGCGGATGCCGATGGGCCCGCTGTTCGCGCCGTAGTCCCCGAAGCCCGCGTAGATCTTGCCGTTGAAGGGTTGCAGCGTGTGCAGGCTTCGGCCGGTGCTCGTGGGTTGGGCGGCCGCGTCAGGATGTGTGCCCAGGAGCGTGAAATCGCCCGCCCATGCTCCGGCGGCCGCCAGGAAGCCCAGGGCAAGGCGGCCCGCTCGAAGGCAATGGTCGGGGCCTGGTGCCGGCCGTGGGCGGTCCATGACCGAGTATATGAAGGTCCAAGGAGGGGTAGCCTGCCGCCGCGCCGCGTGGCTCGGGCGAGGCCCGCGGCTCGCGATCTCCCGCCTGGCGCGTGTCCCCGTGACCCGGACCGTTCTCCGGCACCGCGGGGGCCCGGCGAAGTCGTCCGCACAGAGAGCCCGCCCTGCCAGGACCCGACCGCCGGAAGCCCTGACCCTCGCGCCAAAACCACCCCGAGAGGGCCATCCTCTGATTCGCTGCGCGCCGGGTGCCTTCCCGCGTATGCTGGGTCCGGCAGACCCATGCGACTCCCCCGTGCCTTTACGCTGATCGAACTGCTGGTCGTCATCGCGATCATCGCGCTGCTGATCGGGATCCTGCTGCCCGCCCTCGGGGCGGCGCGCCTGACGGCCCGCTCCACCGCCTGCGGCGGGCGGTTGCAGCAGTTGGGCGTGGCGACCTCGGTGTACCTGGAGGATTACAAAGGGGCGCTCCCGCAGATCCTCGGGCCGCTCCCCCCGCCCGGGGGCGGGCAGGCGGTGATCGGGGCGCTCTTCGGCGGCAAGAAGGGCCAGCTTCCGTTCTACGGCATCAACCAGATCGGCGCGGAGCGACGCCCGCTGAACACGTACGTCCACCACGCCTCGGTGCCGGCCGACGGCGAGCCGGGCGTGGCCGAGGTCGAGGAGTTCCGGTCGCACGTGGACAGGGGGGCGCGGATGACCGGCGTGCCCATCCCCGGCCTCGACCGCACCGACTCGATGTACGACTTCATCGGGTCCAGCTACACGATGAACGACCACACGCTGGCGGGCGAGCAGTTCGCGACGCTCGTGCCCGGCGGCGGGGGGAAGATGCCGCCGATCTTCAACACCAGCAAGGTGTGGGTGATCGGAACGCACCCCATCTACAACTACCAGCAGGGCGGCGACCGGGGGATGAACTGGTTCACCACCAAACGGATCGAGTCGAGCCTGCTGTACCTCGACTGGCACGTCCGCATCCGCGTGCCGATCCCCCAGACGCCCGCGGGCCAGTACGCCCACACGACGGCGGACTACTCGTTCCTGCCGCAGCCGACGTGGCCGGCCGAGTGATGAAGAGTGAAGAGGTGAGGGTGTGGGATTCGCCCTCTTCACCTGTTCACCGCTTCAATCCGTCCCCACGCCCGCCACCGCCGCGGCCAGGGACACGCGCAGCACGGACCGCCCCGTTCCCGGGGCCTCCTCGGTCCAGACGTCGCCGCCGTGGAGCTGGGCGATGCCGCGGGCGACCTCCATGGCCAGCTCGCGCGAGCGCCGCCGGCCGGGGCGGGCGAAGGCCTTCAGAACGCCCTGGTCGTCGCGCATCGTGCGGTGCACCACGGCGATGCGGCAGTCGCCGTTGTCACGCTCCATGAGCAGGTCCACGGGGGCGCCCGGGGGCGAGTGCTCGACGGCGTTGCGGACGAGGTTGGTCAGGGCGGTCGTCAGCAGCTCGCCGTCGCCCCGGAGCACGGGCTCCTCGTCGCCGCACTCGCCCAGCGTGGGGACGAGGGCGACGCTCTTTTCGTGCGCGTCGGGGCCGGCGCGGCGGATGGCCTCGACGATCACCTCGTTGAGGCTGACCAGCGAGCTCTCGACGTAGCGCTGCCCCTGGCCGGAGCGGGCCAGGGTGAGGAAGCTCTCGAGCAGCGCCGCCAGCCGGCGCATCTCCTCCTCGACGCTGATCGCGAACTCGCGGTACGCGGGGACATCGCCCCGGTCGGCGCGCAGGAGCTGGGCCTGGGCGAGCAGGATCGAGACCGGGGTCTTGAGCTCGTGGGTGACGTTGATGATGAAGCGCTCCTGGGCGCGGAAGCTGGCCTCCAGTCGCGCCAGCATCCCGTTCATCTCCGAGACCATCTCGCCGATCTCGTCGGCGCCCGCGCCGGCCTCGATCCGCGGGGCGGGTTCGCCGGCGCGCACGGCCCGCAGGGCGTCGGCGACCCGGTCGATCCGGCTCAGGGCCCGGTGGGCGACGAACCAGGCCGCGACGCCCGAGGCGGTGATCGCCCCCGGCAGGAACACGAGCATGAGCAGCGAGCGCAGCTCGCGCAGCCCGGCGAAGACCGGCTCCAGCGAGGCGCCGTGCTGGATGTAGAACCGCTCGCCGGAGCGCTCGGCGCTGACCGTCACCATCCGGTACGGCTCGCCGTCGCGCCCCAGCGTGCGCCCGTCGAGGGAGATCGCCCCGTCCCGCTGGTCCTCGGGGATGGAGCCGAAGGGCAGGCGCAGGCCGGGGTGGGTCGTGCCCACCAGCGTGCCGTCGGACGCGCGGAGCTGCGTGATCGAGCCCGGGTCCGGGCGGATCAGCTCCACCGCCTCCACCGCCTGCTCGAAGGCCACCACGGGGGCGGCCTCGGAGCCCTTGGCCAGGGCCGCGGCCACGAGCTGGGCCCGGGCCCGCAGGTCGCGGTCGAAGTCGCGGCGCAGGGAGTGGTCGCGGACCAGGATGATGCCGAGGCAGAGCAGCGCGTGGATCGCCCCGGCGATGAGCATGAACTCAAGCGCGAGGCGGAAGCGGAGTGTTCGCCGGGCTGCTGGCATGAAGGCCCAAGGTCGGCGGCGCGATCAGCCCGGGGGCTGTTCGCCGAACAGGTATCCCGTTGCCGCGACCGGGTGGATGAGCGGCTTGGCGTGCCCGTGGTCGATCTTCCTCCGGAGCGAGGAGGCGTACAGGTCGACGGCGTGCGCATTGGGATCGAAGTCGGCGCCCCAGAGCTGCCGGCCGATATCCTCCCTGGCCAGCGGGCGCTGGGCGTTCCGCATGAAGTGCTCCAGCAGGGCGAACTCCCGCTCGGTGAGCGGCACCTCCGAGCCGCCGCGCCGCGCCCGCCGCTGCGTCAGGTCCAGCTCGAGGTCGGCGTAGCGGAGGACGCGGGGGTCGCCGCGCCCCCGGCGCAGGAGCGCCCGCGTCCGGGCCAGCAGCTCGTCGAACTCGAAGGGCTTGGTCAGGTAGTCGTCCGCGCCCGCGTCCAGGGCGCAGACCTTCTGGCTGGTACCGGAGAGCACGGTGAGCATCAGTACCGGCGTCGTCACGCCGCGCCGGCGCAGCGACCGGCAGACCTCGATGCCGTCGCGGTCCGGCAGGACCACGTCCAGCACGATGGCGTCGAAGCCGCCGGCGACGGCCGCCTCCTCACCGGTCATCCCGCCGTAGGCGGCCTCGAAGGTGAACCCCGCGCGCGTGAATCCCTCGCGGAGCGCGGAGGCGAGCTTGGGGCTGTCCTCGACCAGCAGGATCCGCCCGGCCTTGCCGGGGCCGCCGGCGTCGGCGCGCGGGGACGC
>JBBDXI010000041.1:110136-116911 GCA_040902425.1 Phycisphaerales bacterium | reverse complement strand
GGGGGGGGCGGGGGTGGGGGGGGGGGGCGCGGTGGGGGCGGCGCCCCGCAGCGCCCCGGCTTCGGGGGTCAGCCATTCACCCGAGCGCGGGGCCTGGTCGCGAGCCCGGCGGGCTGTGTCTGGGGTTCTCATAGGAGGCTCCGCAAGGGCGCGGCGCACCCGGCGAACCGTGCTCAGCGGCCCGGTGCGCTCACGCGATTCGACGCGGGACGCGCGGCAGCTCACCCGGGGCGCTGGTCGCTGAACAGGTACCCGGTCCCGATCACGGTGTGGATGAGCGGGGTGTCGAACCCCTTGTCGATCTTGCGCCGCAGCATCGAGACGTACACGTCGATCACGTTGCTGGTGGGCTCGAAGTTCATGTCCCAGACGTGCTCGCCGATGCTCGTCCGCGTGAGCACCCGCCCGGCGTTGCGGACGAAGTACTCCAGCAGCGCGAACTCCTTGGCCGTGAGCGAGATCTGCTCCTCGCCGCGCTTCACCGTGCGCTTGGTCAGGTCCAGCTCGACGTCGCGGTAGCGCAGGACGCTGCTCTCGGCGGCCTTGCCGCGGCGCAGGAGGGCCCGGGCCCGGGCGAGCAGTTCGTCGAACTCGAAGGGCTTGGTCAGGTAGTCGTCGGCGCCGGCGTTCAGGCCGCAGACCTTGTCGGTTGTGGCCGAGAGGGCGGTCAGCATCAGCACGGGCGTGGCCACGCCCCGCCGGCGCAGGGCCTTGCACACGTCCACGCCGTCGCGGTCGGGGAGCATGACATCCAGGACGATGAGGTCGTAGGGCTGGAGGGCCGCGGCCTCCTCGCCCTGGAAGCCGGTGTGCATGACATCGACCGCGTACCCCTGCTCGGTGAAGCCCTGGCGGAGGGTGGCGGCGATCTTCGGGTTGTCTTCGATGACCAGGACGCGCACGGTCTCACCCTTGGTACCAGGCTGGCCCGCCTCGGCGGGTCTGCGGGCGGCCTCCGCGGGGGGGATCCGGGACGCCTTCTCCGGGATGGCCGCTGCGCGACCCGGGGTGGCTGGCTCGGTCATGGGCGCCTCCGTGTGGAGCTGCGCTGTCGCGCCCGGCATGCGAGCTGAGTCGTCGGTCTTGTACAGTTTCTTTGCGATCATGGGGGTGCTCCGCAATCAGTAGGGGCCGTCCACGGCCCCGGTCTCATGAATGAAAACTAATGTTTCGACGCTGAGCGGCCCTGGCCGCCATGGCCATCGCCGCTCTCTGAACCATCGGGGACCTCGCGATCTTCAGCGCCGTCCCGGCCAGGCCGCCGGAAGCGCTTGCCATCCTTCCGATCCGTCGCGGGCGGGCGACGGCGAACCCGGTTGCGGCCGCCACGAGGCAGAGCCAGGGCGCGTTGACGGCGAGCCACGACGGGCGTGCCGGCACGGCCGGGGGGTTGAGGAGGCGGGCCTTCGCCTGCGCCACGGTCAGCCTTTCGCAAGTCGGATCATGAGCCATGCCACACCGCCCGCCACAACAAGGTACACGCCGCCGGAGATCAACCACGCCCACGCCGGTTCCAGCCCCGCCCCGTCCGTCAGCCCCGAGTACATCGCCAACGCGAACATCCAGAAGGCCCCGATCACCAGCGCCAGCGCTCCCAGCAGCCCGACGACCGACGCCCCGATCCTGACCGCCGCCCCTTTGAGCGCCCGGGCCTCGGCCTCGACCAGGGTGAAGGTCGAGACGATCAGCTCGCGCACCTTCTGGAAGGGGATCACCTTCTCAAGAGCGCGCCCAGCAGCAGACCGGCACCGAACGCGACCCCGATGCTCGTCAGGGGCCGCTCCTCGATCTGGTCCTGGATGCGTTCGAGCGCCTCCTTCCCTTGTTCCTGGGCCTGTTCCCAGACCGTGCCCAGCTGGTCCAGCCGGCTCCGCGCCGCGTCCGCGATCCGCTGCCCCGCGTCGCCGGCCCGGACTTTTCCCAGCACCACCACATCCTGGACGAGGTTGGCGACCTCGGCCCGCAGGGCCGCGATGTCGGCCTTCACGGCCTCGACATCCGACCTGATTTCGGGCGGCGCACCCACGCCGCCCACGTGTCCTTCCTGCACCATGTACGGTCTCCTGAAATCCCGGCAAGAGCCGTGCCCGCGGCTTTCCCGCGGGCGCGGCCATTCAAGGAGTCGGCTAGCTCCCGCCCCGCTCGTCGGCGCGGCGCCCGCCCCCATCGCGCCGCGCCTGCTCAGCGCCGGCCTGAGGCGACTCGCCGCCGCGCGTGCCGCGCTCGGCGCGCCCCTCGACCTGGCCCGAGCGGATGCGCAGGTTGTTCCGGATGTCCCTGGTTCCCCAGACGGTGTCCACCAGGTCCTCGATCTGGTGCCGCTCCCAGCGGCTCTCCACGGTCCCCTCCAGCGAGACGACCCCGCCGGTGATCGTGCACTCGATCTCGCTCACGTCGATGTCGGTCTGCTGGATCAGCCGGTCGTAGACCTCGTCGCGGAGGCGCTCGTCGGAGCGCTGGTAGTTGCGCGGGCCCTTGCGGCGCCGGTCCTCGCGCTTGGCCGGCATCGCCCCCGCGCTGCGCGGGCCCCCTGCGCTGCCCTGCTGCGGGCCCGGCCGCCCGAACTGCCCCTGCCCGAACTGCTGCCCCTGGTACGCCTGCGGGCCGTATCCCTGCTGCTGCGGCTGGTAGCCCTGGCCGCCGTACCCGCCCGCGGGCGAGCCGTATCCACCCGAGCCGTATCCACCGGAGCCCTGGGCCCCCTGGCCATACCCCGGGGTCCCGTACCCCAGGCTCTCCGCGCCGCCCCCGTGGGCGCTGTACCCGCCGGCGTGCTGAGGGCCGAACTGCCCCTGCTGCGCCGGCGACCAGTACCCGTAGCTGGGGTACGCCGCGTACCCCTGCCCCCCGCCCTGCGAGCCGTAGCCGCCGCTGCCGTACCCCTGGCCGTAGCCGCCGGGGCCGCCGTGGTAGGCGCTGGTGTTGCCGTAGCCGTAGGGGTTGGGCATGGATGGGCCATACCCACCGCCGCCCCCGCCCGACACGCCGCCGGCCGGTCCGGCGTTCCAACTGTTTCCCCATCCCGACGATCCGCCGCCGTACGCCCCCTGTCCCTGCGGGCCGCTCCCCGTTCCCCCGGTTTCCGGCGGGTACCCGGGGTTGCCCCCGGTAGGGCGGTGCAGATCCCCGCTCTGCCACTGCCCGCTCTGCCACTGGTCGTCGCGCGACCATTTGGACTGCTCACCCCCGCGCGACTGCTCTCCTCCCCGGCTGTCCGTGCGTTCGCGGTTCATCGCGGGCTCCTTCGCTGGTCCGACCGACCGTCCATCGCCCACCCGCACGTCCTCAGCGCTCGCGGCTTTCATGAGCCGCACGATTCAGCGTTGAATCTCTGCCGGGTGGCTGAAGGCGGGCTGAGTTTCTCGTGAAGGGGTGCTCAGTGCCCGCCGGGGTGAGGTCTCATTCCAGACCGCCTGGGAGTCTCTTCCCGGACCCTGAGCGCATCATGAAACGGGTCTAAGAGTCGTTTAATCCTGCCCGGCTCCCCCAGACCACGCGGATTCACTCGGCCCTTCGCCGGGCAAGACCGGGTTGATCGGCGTTGCGGGAGCGCGAATCCTCCCCTGCCACAGAGGAGCCGATCCGGATGCCACGACCAGCGCCGCGCCCGAAGCGACCCAACCGCCCCCGACCCCTGCGCGCCGCGGGCCTCCCCGTCGCGATCCTGGCGCTCGGCATCGGCGGGTGCGCCCAGACGCGCGTCACCGACCCGGCGCGCACCGCGACCGAGCAGTTCCTGCTCTCCAAGGCCGCCACCGACGCCGTGGCGCAGCTCTCGTTCGCCACGCTGCGGGGCCGGCGGGTGTGGCTGGACAACCAGTACTTCGCCTCGCCGGAGCAGGCGTTCATCCTGGGGGAGCTGCGGGCGCGGATGCTGGTCTCCGGCGTGCAGCTGGTCCGCACCTACGAGGAGTCGCAGGTGGTGGTGGAGGTGCGCTCGGGCGGCGTGGGGATCGACCGCAACGACTACCTGTTCGGCCTCCCGCCGATCCAGCTGGCCGGCACGGGCGGTGCCGCGGGGACGTCGGGGGGCACGGCGGCGCTCTCCAACGTCCCGCTGCTGACGCCGGAGCTGGCGGCGGTGAAGAACCGCGAGCAGCTGGGCTTCGCGGGGCTGGCGTACGTGGCGTACTGGAAGGAGAACGGGGAGGTGGTGGCGAGCTCCGGCCCGTACGTGGGGCGGTCGCTGCGCGATGACTGGTGGTTCTTCGGCGTGGGGCCGCGCTCGGTGGGGGACATCCCGCCGATCGAGAAGACGCCGAGCCGGGCCTCCCCGGCGGCCCGGTAGCCGTGCCCGCCGCCGCCGCCAGGACGCCGGGGCGCGCCCGCGGGCGCCGATGGGCGCGCCGGGGCGGCGCTGCGCTGGTGGCCCTGGTGCTCGTCCTGCTCCTGGCGGCGCTCGTGGTGCAGGTCGTCCTGACGACGGACTACCCGCGCTCTCGCGTGATCCGCGCGGTGGAGGACGCGACGGGGCTGGCGGTGAAGGCGGGCTCGCTGGATGTGGGCTGGTTCGGCGGGAGCACGCTGCGGGATGTGACGTTCCGCCTGCCCCTGAGCGACGACCCGCTGGCGGTCGCGCCGGTGGTGCGGGTGCGGCACTCCAGCGTCCCGGCGATCCTGAGCGCGATGGACGTCGAGGTGCGGGAGCTCGTGATCGAGCGGCCGACGCTGACGGTGGTGGAGTCGCGCCCGGGCGAGTGGAACATCCTGGAGGCCCGCGACCAGATCGTGAGCATCCAGGCGAGGAAGGCCGAGGCGGGGCGCGGGGCGGTGGCCCTGCCGCGCCTGCTGATCCGGGGCGGAACCGTGGAGGTGGCCCGCGCCGACGGCCGGCGGGCCACGCTGCCGCTGGCGTTCGAGGGGGAGCCGCGCGGCCGGCTGGCGTGGGAGTTCGCCGGCGATCTGGGGGACACGCTCAGGGTCGATGGGAAGTTCTCGCCGCATGCGCAGTGGGCGCACCAGGTCGGCTTCCGCATCGCCGACCCGCAGGACATTTTGGGGCTGTTCTTCGCGCAGCCGCTGAGGGCGGCGGCGGTGAGCGGGACGTGGCGCGGCCGGCGCGTCGGGGACGGCGTGGACGGCTGGCTCAGCCTCGAGCGGCTGGATGCGGCCGGGTTCTCGCTCCAGGGCTCGCTGGAGGCGACGCTGGCGGGCGAGACGGTGACCGTGCGCCCGGAGCGGCTCACGCTGCTGCACCCCGCAGCGCCGGACCTCCGCCTCACGGGCGGGACCATAACCCTCACCACCCGAGGTGCCGACTGGTCGCAGCTCGCGGCGGCGCTGCCGAATCTGGCGGTGCAGCTGAGCGGGGCGTGGGACCGCGCCACGGGGGCGGTGCAGACCTCCGCCGTCTGGCGCGGCCAGAACGAGGACCTGACCCACGACGGCTCGGGCGAGATCACGGCCGCGCTCCCCGCGATCGGCCGCTTCTCGCTGAGCGCGACGCTGCGCAGCGCGGGGCGGTGGGGGGGCAACGAGTGGAACGCCCGCGCGACGGTAAACGCCGACGGGCCGGAGTGGCGGGGCGCGACGGCACGCGTGGCGCTCCCCCTGGGCGAGGTGCGCGCCGGCGAGCGCACCATCGATCTCTCCGGACTGGCGGCGACGCTCCGGGCGGACTGGCCATCCCTCTCGCTGACCGCCCTGGACCTCCCCGGCGCGCGATCGACGTCGGCCAGCGGCGATGCCGATGCGCTCGGCGGCGAGTGGCGGCTCTCGGTCGCGTCGCGGGGGGTGGATGTGCCGGGTGTGTCGCCGGAGCCCTTCGACCTGGTCCTGGAGTCCCGCGGCGACGGGAGGCGCCTGGAGTTCTCGCGCCTCCAGGTGGATGGCGAGTCGCTGCGGATCCGCGCGGCGGGCTCGTACCAGCCGGCGCAGGCGCAGCGCCCGGCGCTCATCGCCGAGGGCACGCTCTGGTACCGCATGCTGCAGGAGGTGGACCCCGCCTCGCTCGAGGAGGTCCCCGCGGCCGCGGGATTGTGGAGCGGATCGTGGGACCTGAGGGGCGAGGTGCACCCGCTCTCGCTGGAGCTGGGGGCGCGGGTGCGCGGGCAGGAGATCCCGGTCGGCCGCGGGATCGTGGATGAGGTGACGATCCCGCTGCACGGGGCGGTCACGCCGCAGACCGTCACGCTGGCGGCCAGCGAGGTGGACCTGCTGGGCGGGATGTGGCGGGTCAACGCCCGGTACGAGCGGGCGCTCTCGTACCTGGAGGCGAAGTTCGACATCGTGGGGGCGGAGATGGCGGATGTCGGGGCGCTGATGGTCCCGGGCGTGGAGCTCGGCGGCGCGCTGGACTCGTCGCTGACGCTCCGCCTGCCCGACCTCGACGCCGAGAAGGCCCAGCTCGAGGGGCGGTGGGAGGTGCGGACGCTCCGCACCCCCGCGGGGCGGGCGGCCTCGGCGCGCGGGCGCATCGCGACGCGGGAGGGGCGGGTGTCGATCACGGAACTCGCGGCCACCGAGGGCGAGGGGACGCTCTCGGGCAGCATCGAGTCGAACCTGCGGGGCGACCCGGACATCCGGCTGGACCTCAAGGCCGAGCGCTGGCCCGCGGCCGTGCCGGCGCTGCGGATGGAGTTCCTGGTCGATGGCGAGGCGAAGGTCTCGGTGGACCCGCATCGCCGGCGGGCGGTGGGGGATGTGCTGGTGGATGCGGTGGCGCGGCACGCGGGCGACGGCTCGCCGAACGCCGGGGCGGCCACGCCGCCGCCGATGGACCCCATCGTCGGGCGCCTCGAGGTGAGCGCCCGCCTCACCGGGCGCACCATCGAGG
>JBBDXI010000041.1:38701-110126 GCA_040902425.1 Phycisphaerales bacterium | reverse complement strand
GCCTCCTCCCACTTCTGCGCGCGATAGTTCGCGGGGCGCACCGCATCGCCGCCCGCATCGCCGGGGGCGAGCTCGCCGGCTCGGCCACGCTCCCGCTGGATGAGTGGACAGGCGCGGCTGGGAAGATCGAGTTCGCCGGCGTCGAGCTGGCGCGGTTCTCCGACTGGCACCCGCACGCGCGGGGGCTGGGGGGCATGCTCTCCGGGACGGTGCAGGCGGGCCCCGCGCCGGACCCCCGCGCGCACGGTCCGCTGCGGCTCGACGTCATCCTCACGGGCGAGGAGGCGGTGTACCGCGAGCTGCGGTTCGACGGGCTGAACACGATGGTGTACGCCCGGCCCGGGCGGGTGCTGATGGATGTGTCCACGCTTCGGGCCGCCGGGGGTGAGGTGAGCTTCTGGTCGCGCCTGACGTGGCACGGGCCGGACCCGTTTCTGCACGTGAGCGCCGAGGGGCGGGACCTCTCGCTCGACCAGATCGTCCGGACGGTGAGCCCGCAGATCGGCGCCACGGCCGGGCGGCTCCGGGCACGGGCCAACGCGGGGGCGTACCTCACGCACCCGCGCCGCGCCTACGGGGCGGCGCTGGCGACGGTCACCGAGTCGGACATCGGCCGGCTGCCGGTGATCGCGCAGCTGTACGCGATGATGAGGCGCGACGCGGGGACGGTGAGGCCGACGGGGCGCACCGAGGCCGCGTTCCGGCTCGAGGGCGACGCCCTGGAGCTCTCGCGCCTGCACCACTTCAACCGGGGCACGGACATCGTGGCCTCGATGACCGCGGAGAACATCTGGCTGGGGAAGGACTCGCCGGTGCACGGCGTGGCGGCGGCCGCGGCCCGGCCGCTGCGCGACCTGCGGCTGCCCTTCGGCGCGGAGCTGGACCGGATCCTGCAGGGCCTGCAGGCGAACACGGTGTCGGTGAGCGTGGGGGGGACGCTGGGCGAATGGAAGACCGAGGTCGTCCCGTTCAACGACGTGCGGCAGACGCTGGGGCGTGTGCTGGGGGTGCCGGAGCAGTAGGGGCGAACGGCCGATCTCGCGCCGCCGCCGACCACCGCAGGCTCAGCGCGTTCAAGACCACGCTCACCGAGCTGAACGCCATCGCCCCCGCCGCCAGCATCGGGTGCAGCCAGCCGAGGGCGGCCACGGGGATCAGGACCACGTTGTAGGCGAAGGCCCAGAAGAGGCCGAGGCGGATGCGGCCCATCATCGCGCGGCTCAGCGCCACCGCCCGCGGCACCAGCCGCACATCGCCCGAGACCAGCACGATATCGCCCGCTTCCTTAGCGATGTCCGTCCCCGAGCCCATCGCGATCCCCACATCGGCCGCGGCCAGGGCGGGGGCGTCGTTGATCCCATCGCCGACCATGGCGACCCGCCGGCCCGAGGCCCGCAGCTCGCGGACCTTGGCCTCCTTGTCCTGCGGGAGGACCCCGGCAAGGACCTCGTCGATGCCCGTCTCGCGGGCGATGGCGTGGGCCGTGGCGGCGTTGTCGCCGGTCATCAGGACGACGCGGAGGCCGAGGCGCTTCAGGGCGGCGACCGCCTCGGGGGAGCCGGGCTTGAGCCGGTCGGCCAGGGCGATGAGGCCGAGCGGCCGTTCCCCCTCGCGCACGACCACCACCGTTCTCCCCGCGCCCGCGAGGCGCGCCAGCTCGGGGCGCTCGTCGCCGGGCGCGGGCTTGCCCACGAAGATGCGGCGGCCCTCGATGGTCGCCTCGGCCCCGCTGCCGGTGATGCTGCGGAAGCCGGTCGAGGCGGGTGCATCCACGCCGCGCTCGAGCGCGCCGAGCACGATCGCCCGCCCCAGCGGGTGCTCGCTCCAGCGCTCGACCGAGGCCGCCAGCCGCAGCAGGGCCCTGATCCGCGCCTCGCGGTCGCCGTCCGCCCCGGGTTCGGCGCCCGGCGCTTCGCCGTCGATCGGCACCACCTCGGAGACCGCCGGCCTGCCGACGGTGAGCGTCCCGGTCTTGTCGAGCACGGCCGTGTCGAGCGTGCCGGCGCGCTCGAGCACGGCGGCGTCCTTGATCAGGATGCCCCGCCTCGCCCCGAGCCCGGAGCCGACCATCACGGCCGTCGGCACCGCCAGCCCCAGCGCGCACGGGCAGGCCACGATCAGCACGGCGATCATCGCCGTGGTCCCCGCCGGCCAGTCGCCCGCGCCCAGCCCCCACGCCGGGAGCGTCGCCCCCGCGACCACCAGCACGAAGGGCACGAAGACGCCCGCGACGCGGTCCGCCAGCCGCTGGACCGCCGCCTTGGAGCTCTGCGCCCGGTCCACCAGCTCGATGATCTGCCCGAGCAGCGACTCGCGCCCGATGCGCTCGGCGATGAAGCGGAAGCTCCCCGCCTGGTTCACCGTCCCGCCGGTCACCTTCGCGCCCGGGCCTTTCTCGACCGGCATCGACTCGCCGGTCACCATCGACTCATCGACGACCGAGCGCCCGTCGATCACGGTCCCATCCACCGGGACCCTCTCCCCGGGACGGACGGTGACCACATCCCCGAGGCGGACCTCAGAGAGCGGCACCTCGCGGTCCCCCCCGCCGCGCTCGACCGTCGCGGTGGGCGGGCGCAGCTCCAGCAGGGACGTGATCGCCCGGCGCGCCTCGCCCCGCGCCCGCGCCTCCATCCACTTGCCGACGGCGATCAGGGCCAGGATGGCCGCCGCCGTGTCGAAGTAGAAGTGGTGCGCCCCGAACCACAGGGTGTACAGGCTGTAGAGGAACGCGGCGGTCGTTCCCAGCGCGACCAGCGTGTCCATGTCGGCCCGCCCGTGCCGCGCGGCCCGCCAGGCGCCGCGGTAGTACTCCGCCCCGATATACGCCTGGAGCGCGACCGTGAGCAGGAACTGGATGACCCCGCTGGCGGTCCCGGGGATGAGCATCCCCAGCACGACCACGGGCGTGCCGAGGGCGACCCCGACCAGGGCCCGCCTCTTCCAGGCGCGGCTCTCGGCGTCGGCCCGCCTCTCCGCGGCGGCATCGGCAACCGGCGCAGCGCGATGGTGGGCGTGCGGATCGTGGGGGGCCGCGGCGTCGCCCGGCGCGGGGTCCGCCGCATCCCCGTGCCGTCCGTCGCCCGGGGCCTCATGAGCCGGGCGTTCCTCGGCGTCGTAGCCGGCATCCCTGATCCGCCGGGCGATCTCCACCGGCTTCACCCGGTCCGGGTGGTACCGGACCGTGGCCTCCTCGGTGGCGAAGTTGACGGAAGCCCCGGCCACGCCGGGGGTCCGCCGGAGGGTCCGCTCGATGTTCGCCACGCACGAGGCGCAGTGCATGCCGCCGACCCGGACCGTCGCCGTCGAAATGTGCGGCTCCGCCGGAGGCGGCCGTGGGGCCGCCGGCCCGGCCGAGCCATGCCCATCGTGGCCGTGACCATCGTGCATCGAACCAGTCTAAGGAGCATGTCCGCGGGCACGCGGGCAGGGAATCTTGCCCGGCCCTTCCCGCCATCTATACTTGGGTGTCCGGCCCGGATCGGGGCCGGTCCGCCTGCCCGGCATCCACCGGGGGGGCGCCCGTAAACGCTGCGGGCTGCCGGGGAGGCAGTCCCGCCCTCACAAGCGCCCTTTCGCGGTCTGCCGTTCCTGCCGGGTGTCCCGGCGGGGCGGTCCCGATCCCTGCCCGCCGGTGTCGCTGCAAGGTGTCCCCATGGCAAGCACTCTCGTTCAGGATCTTATCGAAGCCGGCATCCACTTCGGGCAGCGCGGCTCGTCGTGGAACCCCAAGATGCTGCCGTTCATCTACGGCAAGCGCAACGGCATCCACATCATCGACATCAAGGAGACGGTCAAGGGCCTTCTCCTGGCCAAGAAGTTCATCGCCCGCTCGGTGGCCGAGGGGCGGGATGTCTGCTTTGTCGGCACCAAGCGCCAGGCCAAGACGGTGGTCGAGACGCGCGTCGGCGATGTGGGTATGCACTACGTCACCGAGCGCTGGCTGGGCGGCACGCTGACCAACTTCCGCACCATCCGCTCCCGGCTGAAGAGGCTGGAAGAGCTGGAGGCCATCGAGGCCCTGGACAACTTCGCCAGCTACTCCAAGAAGATGGAGAGCCAGCTGAAGCGCGAGAAGGACAAGATCAAGCGGAACCTCGAGGGCATCCGGAAGATGGACAAGCTCCCCGGCGCGATCATCGCGATCGACGTCAAGCGGGAGGTGACCGCCCTCAAGGAGGCCCGCAAGCTCGGCGTGCCGACGATCGCCCTGATCGACACCGACGGCGACCCGGACCTCGTGGACATCCCGATCCCCGGGAACGACGACTCGATGCGGTCGATCGACGTGGTGGTCCGGGAGCTGTGCCTGGCCGTGGCCGAGGGCAAGCAGCAGCGCCAGGGCAGCGTCGCCGGGCGCGAGGGCGACGCCGGGCGGGCCGCCGAGGCCCAGCCCCGCCGCTCCCGCCGGGCCCAGTTCCGTTCCGACGAGCCGGGGGCCGCGGGCGAGGAGGGCGTCACGATCGAGGGCCCGACCGTCGCGCCCGCGACCGCCGCCGCCGCCGCCCCCGCGCAGTAACGCCGACGCTTCTTTGAACGCGAAGACCGCGAAGGCGCGAAGGTCCCGGGGCGGTGCGAGAGCGTGCGGATGCGATCCTCTTCGCGCCCTTCGCGCTTCTTCGAGCCCTTCGCGATAGAAACCGAATCGCCCCAGCAGGAACGACGACCATGCCCGAGATCAACGCCAAGGATGTGATGAACCTCCGCAACCGCACCGGGTTGCCGATGATGGACTGCAAGCAGGCCCTGGAGGCCACCGGGGGCAAAGTGGACGAGGCCGAGGACTGGCTGCGCAAGAAGCTCAAGGGCCGGATGGAGAAGCGGACCGAGCGGGCCGCGGGCGAGGGGCGCATCGCCATTGCTTCCAACCCCGGGAGCGGCACCGCGGCCATCGTCGAGCTGAAAGCGGAGACCGATTTCACGGCCAAGAACGAGAAGTTCGTGAAGGCCGCGCAGCGCCTGGCGGAGCTGGCCATGGCCGCCCCGGGCGCCGGCGCGGTGGCCCCGACGCCCGAGATGACCGCGATCGTGGATGACCTGCGGATCTCGACCGGCGAGAACATCTCGATCGGCCGGATGCAGAAGCTGATCGGTGAGAGCGGCACGACCGCCTATGGCAGTTACGTCCACCACGACGGGAAGACGGGCGTGCTGGTCCAGGCGACCGGGAGTATCTCGGACGAGACGCTCCGCGAGATCGGCATGCACATCACCGCCTCGCCGACGCGCCCGCTGGGCGTGACGGTCAATGACATCCCCGTCGCCATCGTCGAGCGGGAGCGGAAGTTCCGCATCGACCAGTCGCTGGAGAGCGGCAAGCCCAAGGAGATCATCGACAAGATGGTCGAGGGCGGTCTGCGGAAGTTCTTCGAGGAGGTCGCCCTGATGGAGCAGCCCTTCATCAAGGACGAGACGAAGAAGGTGAAGGATGTGGTGGGCGGCAAGGCCCAGATCGTCTCCTTCTACCGCTGGCAGGTGGGCGAGCAGCAGGCCTGAGCGCTCACCCTACGAACCAAGGCCTACCCACGAGCCCGTCCGAGGGGCCTTGCCTGGGCGGGCCAGCGACCGGCAGCCGGTTTTTCACGGCAACCCCGGCGCTCGTAAGTCGCTGTTCCATGGCGGGTTGAGCACGGGTTTGGCGGCGTGCAAGCCCGGACCCCAAAAAATCTGCGCGTGAAGCTGGCAAACCCCCGGACCGGTGGCATTTTCGACCTGTCTTGTCTCTCTCTCCTCCTATGGCCTGGCTGCGGGCGGAAACATTCGCGGCCGGGTTCTGAAGGGTCCCCGAAACGGCCCTCCTCACGATCGGGTGGTGACGGAACACACGGCCCACGGCGTCCCGCAAGGGGCATCGTGGGCCGGGTTGTTTTTGGGTTCGATCAACCTGCCCGATCGCACACGGACCGCTTGAACTGGGAGACGGTCACGACCAGTGTGGTCCCGAGCCTCCCGGCGCCGAGCAGGCCCCTGTCGCCGGTGATGAGGTAATCGGCGCTGGTGGCGAGGGCGCACGCGACCAGCTCAACATCCCCGGGGTCACCGGCCCAGGGCGGTTTCGGCCCGGGCTCGACGACCAGCACCGCGGCCGCGAGCAGCCGATCCCATTCGGCCAGTTGAGTGGCCTCGAGGCCGAACTTTGGCCGGCGGAGCACGGCCCGGTACTCCTCGAGAATCCAGGGCGTTGCAAGCCACTCGACCCCGGACGTGGCGACGATGTGCAGAATCACAGCCTCCGGCTCGCGATCGCGCAGAGCCGCGGAGACCACCACGTTCGTATCGACCACGACTCTCATGCTGCGCCGGTGCGCCGGTGCTGCTCGATTTCACGAGCGATCTCGTCATCGGTCAGACGCTGAACCTGCGGTCGGCCCTGGACCTGCTTGAAGAACTCGCGGAGACGGGCCGCGAGCTGCTCGCGGCTCTCCTCCTCGACCGCGACCGTGACCCGGACCCGCTGACCCGGCCGGACGGGCAGGCCGGAGACGAGGACCTGCCCGGCTTCCGTGACGGTGATGTGCCGCTCGTGCGCAACCATAGTGGATAATCCTAGCTTGGCCGCGACGGGTCCCGGTTCGTGGGCCCCTTCAGATCGTCAGCGGGTCCGGCCGCCGGGACCCCGGTGTGCCCGGGCCGGCCTCGTACGTCCGCACGCTATGGCTCGCCACCCTCGGGCAGAGGCGCGCCACCTCCTCCCGTCCAGCACCGGTGAAGCGGCCCGCGTCGATCGCCTTGCCCAGCCGCGGTCCGTGGATGATGCTCACTTCTTCCCACAGCCGCTGCTCGCGGATGATCGACTCCAGCCGCGCCCGGCCGGGCGAGCCCGATTCGGGCACGATGTGCCGCGTGGAGGAGCGGACCGAGGCGCCGGCACAGTCCCCCCGCAGCTCGTCGTTCCCGGCGCTGCGGGAGAGCCAGATCACCGTCTCCCGCACCGTCTGCTCTCGCTCCTGCGCCCGCTGGATGGCGCTGCGCATCCGGTAGAGCTCGTCGACGAGCTGCCGCGCCAGCGGCGCCTTGAGCCGCTCGAACTGGATGCGCAGGGCCCGCAGCCGGTCCATGTGCGACGCCATCGCCGGGCCTTCGCGCAGCGCTGTGGCCCGCAGTTCCTGGAAGCGCTCCTCGATCCGGACCACCGACTCGACGGAGAGTGAGCCGGATGCCAGCTGCATCTCCTGCTCGATCGCCGCGACCCGGTCGTCGATGCCGGGAGCGCTGGGCGTGCTGGGCGTGCGCGACACGGGGCGTGTTGCCAGTGCGGTCATTGATGTGCCTCCTTATTCGACGGAAATCTCCCGGGCGACCCACCACGGCGCCCGCGGGTGGCACCCTAACGGAAAGTTATCCACAACACAACCCGAACATTGACACGGTGTTTGGGCTTCGGTAAAGTGATTCAGCCGGGCTCGCGTCCAGCGCTGCCCCCGGCCCGACCCGCCCCCCACAAGGAGGAGGGGCGAGCGGCTTCCGCGCTGGTCCCCGTCGGGCCCGGGCATTCCCCGGCCACTCGCGGCAAGAAAGGAACGGTTGTCATGGCTCGTTCAGAGTCCCCGGTCGAGACGAAGCCCCGCACGTCGGCCCCCGCCCCCGCAGCGCCCGCGAGCGTGTCGAAGCCGGCGGTCGCCGCGCCCCCCCCGCCCAGCGCTGCGAGGACCGCGGCCGCGCCGTCGCCGAGCCCCATTCAGGTGCAGCGCCCCGTTGAGGTGAAGACGCGGCCCCCCATTCCCACTGGGGGCGCCGGCGCCAACGGCACAGGGACCTCCAACTCCGCGGGCGGCGCCCCGCGCATTGTCGTCGAGGACAAGGAGAAGGCCCGGGCTCTCAACCAGGCTGTGTCCCAGATCGAGAAGACCTTCGGCAAGGGCTCGATCATGCGGCTGGATGAGGAGGCCTATCTCAACATCCCCGGCATCTCCACCGGCGCCCTCTCGCTGGACCTGGCGCTGGGCGGCAAGGGCATCCCCCGCGGGCGCATCGTCGAGGTCTTCGGGCCGGAATCGTCCGGCAAGACGACCATCGCGCTGACCGTGGCCGCCAACGCCCAGAAAGTCGGCGGCGTCGCGGCCTTCATCGACGCCGAGCACGCGCTGGACCCCTCGTGGGCCCGCAAGATCGGCGTGAACATCGACGAGCTGCTGGTCAGCCAGCCCGACAGCGGCGAGCAGGCCCTGGAGATCTGCGAGCTCCTGGTCCGCTCCAACGCGGTGGACCTCATCGTCATCGACTCGGTCGCGGCCCTGATCCCCAAGGCCGAGATCGAGGGCGAGATGGGCGAGGCGGTGGTGGGGCTGCAGGCCCGCCTGATGAGCCAGGCGATGCGGAAGCTCACGGGCGTGATCGCCCGCTCCAACTGCACGGTCATCTTCATCAACCAGATCCGCGAGAAGATCGGCGTGGTCTACGGCTCCCCGGAGACCACGCCCGGCGGGCGGGCCCTGAAATTCTACGCCTCGGTCCGGCTGGATATCCGCCGCACCGGCGCCGTGAAGGAGGGCGAGGTCACGGTCGGCAGCCGCACGCGGGCGCGGGTGGTCAAGAACAAGGTGGCCCCACCCTTCCGCGATGCCGAGTTCGACATCATGTTCGACGAGGGCGTCTCGGTGACGGGCGACCTGCTCGATATGGCCAGCGAGATCAACGTGGTCGAGAAGAGCGGCGCCTGGTACAGCTACGGCCAGGTCCGCCTCGGCCAGGGTCGCGAGAACAGCAAGAAGTTCCTGAAGGAGAACCCCGAGCTCTACGAGGAGATCCGCCTCGCCACGCTGAAGAAGAAGGCCCCGGGCGGCGCGGCCAGGCCGGCGCCGGTGCCGGTCGAGCCCGACGAGGAGTGAGCCGGGCCGTCCCCGGCCCGGGCCTCACCGGATCACCGGGCCATGCGAGCCGGGTGCCGGCTCCCGCGGGCGTTGCCGATCGCCCGGGCCGCGCGTACCCTTCCGTCCGATCCCGCGGCTGTGGCGAAACTGGCAGACGCGCTAGGTTCAGGTCCTAGTGGGATTAATACCCCGTGGAGGTTCAACTCCTCTCAGCCGCATTGCGGCCCACCCTACCGGGTGGGCCGTTTTCGTTCCCGATTCATCCCCGCTGTCCACACGCACTCCACGCCTATCCACAGAGGCCCCCGCGTTCCACGTGGAACGGGTGCGGGCTGTCGGTTGCGGGTTGAGCTTCTCACGCCCGCCTGTACCATGCCGCGCGCATGGCCCTTCTGATCGCGGGAGTTGACGAGGCGGGGTACGGCCCGCGGCTGGGGCCGCTGTGCGTGGGGCTGTCGGTCTTCCGCATCCGCGATTGGAGCCCCGGCGACCCGGCCCCGTGCCTGTGGAAGCTGCTGAAGGCCGGCGTGTGCCGGAAGGCGAGCGACACGCGCAGGCGGGTTCCCATTGCCGACTCCAAGGCCCTGAAGCTCGCCAACGACAACCAGAGGCGCCACCCGCTGGTGCACCTGGAGCGGGGCGTGCTGGCCCTGCTGCGGTGCCTGGAGTCGGCCCCCGACACCGATGAGGCGCTGCTGGCCTACCTGGGGGCGGCGCTCGAGCCCGCCCCGTGGTACGCCGGGCCGCCGGTGCCGGTGCCGGTCGGGCAGTCCGCCGGCGAGATCGCGATCGCGGCCTCGCGCCTGGCGGGGGCGCTGGAGAGCGCGGGCGTCGAGGTGCTCGAGCTGCGCTGCATCGCCGTGGGCGAGGCGGCCGTGAACCGGGCGATCGACGAGCAGGGGAGCAAGGCCGAGGCGACGGCCGCGGCGGTGGGGGAGCACTTTCGCAGGGTCTTCGCGCATCCGCTCGCGGCCGGCGACCACCTGCGGATCGTCTGCGACCAGCTCGGCGGGCGGACGCAGTACGAGGGGATGATCGCTCGCGAACTGCCGGGCTGTGAGGTTGTCCCTCTGGCCGAGTCGGGCGAGCGTTCGCGGTACCGGGTAGGTCGGCCCTCTGGGCCGGCGGCGACGCCGGGCGGCGAGGCCATCATCCAGTTCATGCCCGAGGCCGAGTCGGCGCACCTGCCGGTGGCCGTGGCCTCGATGATCGCCAAGCTGATCCGCGAGCTGGCGATGCTGCGGTTCAACCGCTACTGGTGCGCCCGCTGCCCGGAGCTGAAGCCCACCGCGGGGTACTACAGCGATGCCGGCCGCTGGCTGCGCGACGCGGCGGGGGTGCTGTCCAGCGCGGAACGGGCCGCGATCGTGCGGACGTTCTGATCCGGACGAGCGGCGAGCGCGAGCGACCCGTTGCCCGCGGCTACGCTGGTGCTGTGCCGGACCTCGACCGCTCCATGCTCGACCTGGCCGCCCGCCTGGCCTGGCGCAGCGCCGGATACGTCGAGCCCAACCCGATGGTGGGGGCGGTGATCGTGAAGGGCGGCCGGATCATCGGCATGGGCCACCACCGCCGCTTCGGCTGCCCGCACGCGGAGCGCGAGGCCCTCGCCGACTGCCGCGCCCGCGGCGAGGACCCGCGCGGGGCCACGCTGTACGTCACGCTTGAGCCGTGCCGCCACCACGGCAAGACGCCGCCGTGCACCGAGGCCCTCATCGAGGCCGGCATCGCTCGCGTGATCGCAGCGCGGCGCGATCCCGGCGCGGAGTCCGGGGGCGGGGCGGACGTGCTTCGCCGGGCCGGTATCGCGGTCGAGTTCACCGGCGCCAGCGAGAACGCGGTCCGCCTTTCCGACCCCTTCGTCAAGCGGGTGACCACCGGCGTGCCGTGGGTGATCGCCAAGTGGGCCCAGTTCGAGGATGGCCGGATGGTGACGCGCCCGGGCGAGCCGCGCTGGATCAGCAACGACGCGGCGCGCCGGCGCGTGCACCGTCTCCGCGCGCGCGTAGACGCGATCGTGACCGGGAGCGGCACGGTCCGGGCGGACGACCCCATGCTCACCGTCCGCGGCGTGCGGGCTCGGCGCACACCGGCACGCGTTGTGCTGGACCCGAACCTCAAGACCCCGCCCGCGGCGGCGCTCGTCAGGACCGCGCCCTCGGTCCGGACGATCATCGTGTGCTGGGAAGCGCTCGCCGCGACGGCCGCGGCCGCCGAACTCCGGCGCGCCGGAGTGCGCATCCTGCCCATCGCCCCGTCGCCCGCACCCGGCATGGCCGCGGGCTCGTCCGGGTTCCCCGTGGGGGCGGCCCTCGCCGACCTGGCGCGGGCCCTCAACGCCACGAATGTGCTGATCGAGGCGGGGCCGACGCTGCTGAGAGCCCTGCTTGGGGCCGCGCTCGTGGATGAGGCCGTGGTCCACGTGGCGCCCGCCGCGCTGCACGCCCCCCTCACGGGTTTCGAACGCCACCGAATGGCCGCGCCCGAACCCGAACGATCGGGGCTCCGGCTGCTCCGCACCAGGCCGCTGGCGGGCAACGTGGAGTGCATCTTCCGGCGGACCGAGACCGGCCAGCCGCGCCGGCAGCCCTGAGCGCCTCCCGGCGGCACGCCGTCTTTCTCCTGCCGCAGAATGGGTCGGAGCCCGCGCGTGCCGTGGTACACTGGGGCCCGCGTCGGTCTGGCGGAGCACCCCTCTCGAGGAGGCACTATGCGACTCTCCTGGAACTGCGGCGTCTGCGCGGCGATGTCGGTCAGCGTCTCCGCGGCATGCGGCGACGTCATCCTCGGCAATCATCCCCCCACGAACGACAGCACCCAGACGGCGGCGGTGAACAACCTCCGGCGGAAGGCCATGGCGTTCGCCATGCCCGCCGGCAGCGATTACGTCGTCTCGTCGATCACCCTGCGCCTGGGGAACTACGACGCGGCGGACACGGCCTTCCTTGAAATCCGCGACCACAGCGGGGTTATCACGGTGCCCGGCGGCATCGTCATCGGCGCCTTCACCGCGCCGCCTGGCCTTGGGGCCACGCCAGACGACTACGTCTTCACGCCCGTGGGCACGGTCACACTTGCGGCCGGCACCTCGTACTGGATCTACCTTCACGGGGCGGCGTCGCCGTCGTCGTTCGATTGGAAGGCCTCCTCGCCGGCGCTGGTCCCGACGGGGATCGCGACCTTCGGCCCCGGGAACCTCTTCACGACCAACAGCGGCACGTCGTGGACCAACTCGGTGACGGTCACGACGTTCAAGATCGAAGGGTCGCCCGCGACCGGCGGCTGCTACGCCAACTGCGACGACAGCACGCAGGCGCCTGTCCTGAATGTGCAGGATTTCGGGTGCTTCCTGACCCGGTACGCAGCGGGCGAGGCCTACGCCAACTGCGACGACAGCACCCAGCCCCCGGTGCTGAACGTGCAGGATTTCGGGTGCTTCCTCACCAAGTACGCCGCGGGCTGCCCCTGACCACGGGGGCGCCCGGCCACTCCTACGGCCGCACCCAGAACGCGAGCCGCGGCTGCACGGTCGCCGGCAGCTTCGCGTCGTCGGCCGCGACCAGCAGGTGCGCCCCGGGCTCAGAGAACCCCGGCTTCACCGCCGCGAAGCAGATCGGCTCGCCGCCGAGCATCGGCGAGAGTGTGCTGCTCGTCACCGCGCCGACGGGGTCGCCCTCCGGCTCCTTGGCGCCCCATACGTGCGAGCCGGTGACAGGCTGGCGCGGCTCGCCGAGGCTGGTCCGTGTCTGGCTCTGGTCGAAGCGCAGGGCGACCAGCGTGCGCTTGGAGTGGCCGCGGGAATCCATACGGGCGACCACCTCCTGCCCGAGGTAGCACCCCTTGGTGAAGCTGACGCGCTCGCGCAGGACGCCGGTCTCGTGGGGGAGCGAGTCGGGGCCGAAGTCGAGGTTGAACAGCGGGCGCCCGGCCTCGATGCGGGCGATGTTGAAGGCGTGCCACCCGGCGGGACGGAGCGTCGGCGCGGCCCCCGGCCCGCCGTCGCCGTTGTGCGTGTGCCCGGCCTCCAGCAACTGCTCGTAGACCGGCGCCGCCGCCTCCACCGCCAGCGTCAGCTCGAGGCCGATCTCTCCCGCGGCGGCGTCGCTATCGACGACGACCTCGTGCCCGGCGAGCGAGATGACGCACGCCCGCCCCTCGCCCAGATCGCCCAGGGGCGGTCCGGCCACGGGCCTGCTGAGCCTGGCGAGCAGCGCCGCGGCCCCCGGCCCGTGGAGGGCGAAGCGGTGCAGCCGCTCCGTCGCGTCCTCCAGCCTCACATCCTCGGCGATGACGAACGCCTCCAGGCTCTTCAGCGTCCGCTCGGCGGCGTGGACATCGAGGTCCACCAGCATCCGCTCGCCGAGCTCGACGATCCGCAGGTCGGCCTCGATCCGCCCCTTGCGGTTGAGCCAGAAGCTGCGGCGGCTCTGGAAGGGCTCCAGCCCCTTCAGTTCCTGCGTCACCATGCGGTTGAGGAACTCCAGCCGGTCGCGCCCCGTGACCCCGAGCACGCCGCGGTGCGGCTGGTCGAGGAGGACGCACGACTTGCGGAGGGCCGCGTACTCCAGCTCCAGCTCGCCGAAGGTCTCGACGAGGCGCACGCCGGCCTCGGGCGGGCCGTAGAGGGCCAGCGAGGCCTCGGCCTGCTGGTGCAGCGTGCGGAGCGGACTGACGCGGGCCATATCGATCCTCCGCGGCATCGTAGGGACGGAACGGGCGGGCCTGGGCATCTCCTGCGGGCTCCGCCGGCGACCCGCGTCCCGAAGAGGCCGCGTCCGCGCCGCGCGCTGATAGACTCGTGGCCCCACAGGAGTGCCCCCTTGAACATCGATCTCTTGAAGCGTCTGTGCGAGACCCCCGGCATCCCGGGGCGCGAGGAGCGGGTGCGCGAGCTGGTGAAGCGGGAGGTCAAGGGCCTCTTCGACGAGGTGACCACCGACCCGATGGGCTCGCTCATCTGCCGGCGCCGGCCCCGCCCGGGCAAGAACGGCAAAGCCAAGGGCGGCGCGAAGGGCACGCGCAGGGGGGGCGCCTCCGGCAACGGCGCGACGAAGGTCATGCTCCTCGCCCACATGGACGAGATCGGCTTCTACGTCTCCCACGTGGACGCCAAGGGCTGGATCTGGCTGAACCCCGCCGGCGGCTTCGACCCGCGCAACCTCTTCTCCCGGCGGGTGCTGGTCTGCACCGACAAGGGGGATTTTAAGGGCGTGCTCAATCCCGGCGGCCGCCCCGTTCACATCTCCACGCCCGAGGAGCGGACGAAAGTGCCCGAGGTCAAGCAGTTTTTCGTGGACATCGGCCACGCCCCCGACAAGGTCAAGAAGATGGTCCAGGTCGGGGACTTCGTGGTGATGGATGAGCCCTGCCTCGAGGAGTTCGGCACGAAGGTGGTCAGCAAGGCCCTGGACAACCGCGTCGCCTGCTGGCTCGGCATCGAGAGCATCCGCAAGCTGGAGAAGTCGGGCAGCGGGCACGCCTGCGACATCTACGTCGCCTTCACCAGCCAGGAGGAGGTCGGGCTGCGGGGAGCTCGCACCGCGGCCTACTCGGTCAAGCCCGACATCGGCCTGGGGCTGGATGTGACCCTCGCCTGCGACACCCCCGGCGTGCCCGACGAAGAGGCGGTGACCAGGCACGGCAAGGGGTTCGGGCTGCACATCAAGGACGGCTCGTTCATCAGCGACCGGGCCCTGGTGGACGAGATCGAGCAGGTCGCCAAGAAGAACCGCATCCCCTATCAGCGGACCATCCTCGCCGCGGGCGGCCAGGACGGCGCGGCCGCGCAGCAGGCCGCGGCCGGGGCGCGAGCCGTGGGCATCGTGGTGGGGACGCGCTACATCCACACGGTGACGGAGATGATCGACAAGACCGACCTGGCCGCGGCACGGGACGTGATCGCGGCGTATCTGCCGACGGTCGAGTGAAGAGACGGAGAGACGGAGAGACGGAGACCGGAGCATCGCGCGTGGCACATGTCCGTAACTTCCGAGATCTGATCGCCTATCAGCGCGCCCGTGCGCTCTCGCTGGTCATCCATCGATTTACGCGGAGCTTTCCGCGAGAGGATCGGTTCGAGCTGACCTCTCAGATGCGCCGTGCGGTCTACTCGGTGTCGCTGAATATCGCGGAAGGGTTCGGCGTGGGAACCACGCAGGGGACCCTGCGGCACCTGCGGATCGCGCGCGGCTCGTTATGCGAGGTTCAGGCGGCGGTGGACACCGCGGGGGATCTGGAGTACGGGTGCCCGGACCCGGCGCTCCTGGCGCTGATGGACGAGACCGATCGCGTGCTCCAGGCGTTGATCCGTAGTTTGGAACGCAAACGGCAAGTGGACCCCGTCTGATCCCGGCGCGGCCGCGTTGCACTTCGTCTCTTCGTCTCTGCTCTCTTCGTCTCTTCCTAATGCACCAGGTTCGTCGCCGCCTCGATGGCCTCGACCACCTGCCGGACCTGGAACGGCTTCTTCAGGAAGCTGTCGAAGCCCAGGCTCTTCAGGCCCATGGCCTGCCCGTCGGTCAGCTTCCCGCTCATGGCGACCACCCGCGTCATCTGCAGGTTGTCGTTCTCGCGGATGAGCTTCGCCACCGCCCGGGCATCGCCGGTGCCGCTCTCGCCCAGGTGGATGTCGAGCAGGACCACGTGCGGGCGGAAGCGCTCGCACTCCATCCCGGCCTCGAAGGCGCTGGCCGAGACCTTCACCTCGTAGCTGGTCTGCTCGCCCAGGACCTTCTGGAGCGTCGCGGTCACCTCGCCCTCGTCGTCGACGATCAGCACCCGGGTCCGGCCCGTGTTGATGCCATCCATGGGGATGCCGTGGGCACGCATGAACTTGATCAGCTCGCTCACCGGGATCCGGCGGTCCTTGGACCCGGGGATCCTGTACCCCCGCAGGGAGCCCGAGTCGAACCACTTCGAGACGGTCCGGGGGGCCACGTTGCAGATCTTGGCCACCTCGCCGGTTGTCAGAACATCCTTCTCAACAGGCATAACTTCACCTCGCCAAGGTGGTCCGAACCGTCAATCCGGCCTGTGGATCGGCGCAAATCGGACCGGTCTTGACGGTGAAGAGGGGATTGCGGGGGAACTCGTGTTCTGGGACGGGGCCCCGCGCGGCCCGGGACGGGCGGGCGCGGCGGGATGGGGCCCGGTCCTTCTCCCGGCCGCCGGGGCCGCTTCTTCGGGTCCGTTGGCGGCCCCGGGAACATTGACAGCCTCGGGCCCGGACCGGTACAGTGGACCCCTGCCCCCCGGCCCGGACCGGCGGGCATCCGTACGCCCCCAAGGGGCGTATCGGACCGGCCCCGGAGGGAACCGACGCCCCCAGCCCCCGGACGGGCCACCACCCACGTCAGGAGATGATCGTGCGCACCAACCTCTCTACTACCACGCTCCGGGCCCTGGCGGGCATGGCCATCCTCGGTCTCGCTGGCGCGGCACTGGCCCAGAACGCGGGGCAGCCCGGCGCCCAGGTCAACGGCGCCCAGGCCGCCGCGGCCGACCGGTGGGACAAGAACGACCCGGAGTTCAAGGCCTCCGCCGAGGCGCTGCGCGACTTCATCCACTTCATCAGGATCAACCGCAGCGATGTGGCCGCGGGCCTCGGCCGCCAGTTGCTGGCGAAGAACCTCAAGCCGACGCACTTCGTGGACCTGGTGGAGGGGTCCGGCGAGCTGACGCGGTTCCAGGACACGATCGGCCGGGCGATGCGCTCGCCGGAGCTGGAGCCGGTGGCGGGGGCGATGCTGAAGCTCTACGAGCGGGGCAAGCTCGACCGCGTGCGGAACGCCGACGAGATCAAGCGGAACCTGCGGCTGCTGAAGGGCATGCAGCGGGCGCGGATCGAGGGGCACGAGCGCCTCGTGGCCGCGGGCGAGTACGCCGTGCCGCAGCTGCTGGAGGCCCTGCTGAACCGTGCGGACATCGAGATGCAGGCGCAGGCGCAGGGCGTGCTGATCTCGCTGGGTCAGCAGGCGGTGATGCCGCTGTGCACGGCGCTGCACGCGCTGGACCCGGCGAGCCAGGAGACCGTGGCGGACATCCTCGGCCTGATCCGCTACCGCACGTCGGTGCCCTTCCTGCACGACCTGCTGATGAAGACCAGCGCCCCGAACGTGAAGGCCTCGTGCGAGCGGGCCCTGACGCGGATCGGCGCTTCCGGCATGCCCGCCGAGCCCGCGGCCCTCTACGAGTGGCTGGGGGAGAGCTACTACGCCCACAAGCCGGAGCTGACGAGCTTCCCCGGGGAGGAGCACCAGCTGCTCTGGGCGTTCACGCCGCAGATCGGTCTGCACATGACGGCCGTCCGCACCGAGGTCTTCCACGAGGCGATGTCGATGCGGATGGCGGAGAAGTCCCTCGCCCTCCGCCCCCAGGGCAACGGCACGGCCCTGTCGCTGTGGCTGGCGTCGAACTTCCGGCGCGAGATCGAGACGCCCCAGAGCTACCAGAACCCGGCGTACCCGGCCGGCAAGCGCGACGCCATGTACTTCGCCGTGGCCGCGGGCGCGGGACCCAGCCAGGCGGTGCTCGCCCGCGCCCTGAACGACAAGCACACGCCGCTGGCCCGGCGGGCGATCGCGGCCATCGAGCAGACGGCGGGGGGCGGGGCGCTGTGGGCCGGCGAGGGCGAGCAGCGCCCGCTGCTGGACTCGCTGCGCTACCCCAACCGGCGGGTGCAGTACGAGGCGGCCCTGGCCCTGGGCAAGGCGCAGCCGACGGCGAACTTCGGCGGGTCCGAGCGGGTGGTGCCGCTGCTGGCCAGCGCCATCCGCGACGCCTCGGCCCGCTACGCGGTGGTGGTCTCCGGCGACAAGGAGCTGGGCGACTCGCTGCGGAAGATCCTGGAGAAGGGCGGGTACACCGTCCTGCCGGTGGCGATGCAGCTCGGCGATGCGCAGCAGGGGATCGCCGAGGCGCCGGGGATCGACCTGATCGTCTCCAGCCTCAGCGGCGACCGGACGCAGATCCTGCTGGATGACGTCCGCATGAGCCCGAAGCTGGCGGCGACGCCGGTGCTCTCGCTGGTCGAGGGGCAGCCCGCGATCGACCTCGCCCGGCGCTTCGAACGCGACCCGCTGGTGGCCATCCGCGCGCGCGGGCTGAACGAGGGGCAGATCACCGCGGCGGTGATGCAGCTGGTGGACAACGCCACGGGCGGGCCGGTCAGCGCCGAGGAGGCCCGCGAGTACGCGACGCGCTCGCTGGCCGTGCTCCGCGACCTGGCCCTGGCGGGCAACCGCGTGTTCGACGTGGGCGAGGCCTGCCTGCCGCTGATCTCGGCGCTCACCGACACCCAGGGCCAGACCCGCCTGGAGGTGGCCGAGGTCCTCTCCCGCATCGAGCAGAAGCGGGCCCAGGTGGCCCTGATGGATGCGGCCCTGAACGCCGCCGACGAGGAGCGGATCGCGCTCCTGGCCAAGGTCGCCGACTCGGCCAAGCGGTACGGCAACCTGCTCGAGCCGCGCCAGGTCGAGCGGGCGATGGAGCTGGCGGTGAAGGGCAAGGACCAGGAGGCGACGGCGGCCGCGGCCCTGGTCGGCTCGCTGAAGCTGCCGAACGCCAACCTGGTGCCGCTGATCCTGGGCACGCAGGGCTGAGGCGTTACCGCCCCCTGACAGGCTGACCCGCACGAACCGGGGCGTTCTCGCCCCGGTTTTTTCGCGCCTCACAGGCGGTCCATTTCCACACCGCCGCGTTGCGCCGGGGCGTCCTTCTCGGACGCGCCGCGCCTTCGCTCGGATAAGCCGCACAGCTTGACCCCCCCCCGCCGCCCGCGCGCCCCGCGCGGGTCAACACGCGCCGGCCGAAGGCCGATCTCACTTCCCGTGTCGCGTCGGTCGGTTGTGTGAGCGCCGCCCCCGCGACCGAATCGCGCCCGGGCCGTGCGGGGGGGGGCGCGAGGAGCGCCTGATCGCGCGGCAGCGCGGCCGGGCGTATTGGGTCCGCCAGGCCAGTGTGGCCTTGCCCCCAGGAGTCAGCCCGCCCGGCAGGGAGCCGGAACAGCACGGTCTGGAAGGACCATTTGACCAAGGAGAAGCTCATGCGCAACCGTGTCAGCAAGGCCTTTACGCTCGTCGAAATTCTGATCGTCGTCGTCATCCTCGGCATCCTCGCCGCGATCGTGGTGCCCCAGTTCACCAACGCGACCCAGGACGCCCAGGGCGGCAACATCCTGACGCAGATGGACACGGTCCAGAACCAGCTCGAGCTCTACAAGGCCCGCAACCCCGCCGTCGGCTACCCGACGGTCGCGGCCCTCTCGGTCGACAGCACCAACCCGCTCCACGCCGGCAAGGGCTGGGGCCTCCTGATCGACAACGGCTACCTCAAGAGCCCCCCGGCCAACCCGGTGAACGGTTCCACGACCATCACCCCGGGTCTCGTCGGTGCGGCGACCTTCGGCTGGCACTGGGACGAGGCCACCGGCACCCTGGGCGCCTGCTACTTCGACGAGGCTAACGCCGTCGTCACGCCGAACGTGCCCTAACTGTTGAACCTTCCTCGGCGGTCCCTTCACCGGGCCCGCCGGGCTTTACGAGCGAGAGACGGGCGCGGCAGGCCGCGCCCGTTTGTCCAAGGAGCCCGCCGCATGCGTACCCGTTCCGCCTTCACGCTCGTCGAGATCCTGATCGTGGTGATCATCCTCGGCGTGCTCGCCGCGATCGTGGTGCCCCAGTTCAACACCGCGACCTCCGAGGCCAGGGCGATGGCGACGCTGGACCAGCTGGTCAAGCTGCGCGAGGCCATCGGCGTCTACTACGTCCGCAACAACAGCACCTACCCCGGCATCCAGGCCGGCAACGGCACCTGGGGCCAGTTGGTGCAGGCCGGCGGCGACTACCTGAAGTTCCCGCCCAAGAACCTGTGGGTCGGCGGGGCCGCGGCGACGGTGGTCGCCCTGGCCAACGCGCCCGACCCGGGCTTCCAGAACGCCCACGGCTGGATCTTCGATCCGGCCACCGGCAACCTCTGGGCCGGTTCGTTCGACGGCCAGGATCAGCCCTACCCGCAGCCCTGAGCCGGTCGTTCCCTACCCCAATCCCCCACGCCGCTGGAGGCCGGGCATGACTTCTCGAACCTTGCTTACCCCGGGCCCCTCCGTGGCCGATGCTGAGGGCATGAACGCGCCCCTCTCCCCCGGCCGGCGCCCCCGCGGCGCCTATCAGAACGCGGCCCTCACCGCTATCGCCGTCCTCCTCGCGCTCGGCCTGGCCGAGCGGGCGGGGAGCGGCCTGCCGGGGGTTGCGCCCGCGGAGGCCCGGCAGTACCAGCCGATCGAGGTCGGGCTGACCAACGCGCTGGAGCAGCGGAAGCAGATGATCTCGGAGCTGCGGAGCATGAACTCGCGGCTGGAGCGGATCGAGAGCCGACTGGCGGGCCGGATCGAGGTCCGCGTGATCGACATGCCGCCGGTGAAGCTCCCCGCGGAGCTGCGGACGCGCCCGGAGCCGGCGCCCGCGCCCCCCCCGGCCCCCGGCAAGTAAGCGAGGCGGAGCCACCGCATGCGGATGACCCTGCGTCCCCAGCCCCCGCGTTTCCACGGCTACACGCTGGTCGAGATGCTGATCGTCATCGTGATGCTCGGCATCGCCAGCGCTCTGGTGGTCCCCTCGATCGGGAGCACCGACGTCCTGCGGATCCAGGCGGCGGTCCGCACCATCGTGGCCGACGTGAACTTCGCCCAGTCCGACGCCCTGGCCCGCCAGCAGGGCCGGGCCATCATGTTCAACGTGGCCGCCAACAGCTACTCGGTGGTCGAGGTGCGGGGGGGCACGCTGAACCCCGCGGCCGACACCATCTACACGGTGCTGCTGAGCAACTCGCGGAAGTTCCACGACGCCCGCCTGGTCTCGGCGACCTTCGACGGCGGGGGCACGGACCTGATTTTCGACGAGCTGGGCGGCCCGGTGGTGGCCCCAGGCAGCACCACGCCCGGGAACGGCGGCACGGTCGTCATCAGCGGCTCGGGGTCGGTCTTCCACGTCACCATCGAGCCGTACACGGGCCGGGTGACGGTGACCCGCGTTTCCGGGCCGTGACCAGGGGCAAGCCATGACCAGCGGCAAGACATGCTCGACGCGGCGACGGCTGACGATGGCCGTGCTGTGCCTTCTGATGGCGGGGTTCGCCCTGCTGTTCTGGTCGCGCCTGAAGCTGGTGACCGGCGTGCCGCGCACGGCCTACGCCGAGCCCGACCAGCGCCAGGCGGACCCCGGCCCGCGCCCCTCGCCGCGGGGCCGGTAACGCCGGCGCGCGAGCGCAACTTCGGCGCTCCTTCACCAGCCCGCGCAGACCGGCCCCGCCCCACCAACTCGCCCAAAGTCCCCCGTTGGATCGGACGACAAACGGGGGACGCCGCGACACGGCGCCCGGGCCCCGGGCGCGAGCGGCCGGCCCCTTCTTTCCGGGCAGGATCCAAGGAGCAGTCATGGGCGAGCGGCATACCAACCTTCAGCACACCGGCCGGGCCTTCACCACACTGGCGGCGGCCCTCTTCGTGATGGCCGGGACCGCGGAGGCCCTGGGCCAGAACTCCGGCGGGGCCAACCGGCCCCCGCCCCCGAAGCTGGTCGCCCAGCAGCAGCCCGCGGGGACCAACCTCGCGCCGCCGTTGCCCTCCGGCCCCGCCTCCAAGCCCTCGGGCCCGGGCGGCAAGGTCATCAGGAAGGCGGGCGACCAGCCCGCGGCCCCGGCCGTCTCGACCCCCGCCGTCCCGGCGAGGCCCGACGCGCCGGCCGCCGCCCAGCCCGGGGAGGGCGAGCCCCCTGCCGCCGACGGCGACGGGAAGGTCAAGGTCGATGAGCACCTGCAGGTGGACCTGCACGTCAACGACGAGGACCTGGCGAACGTCCTCCAGATGCTCTCCATCCAGGCGCAGCGGAACATCATCACGAGCAAGAACGTCTCGGCGGTGGTGACCGCGAACCTGTACGGCGTGACCTTCTACGAGGCCCTGGACGCGATCCTGCACGTCAACGGCTACGGCTACATCGAGAAGGGCAACTTCATCTACGTCTACACGCTGGACGAGATCAAGGTCCTCCAGGAGGCCGAGCGGGCCCCGGTGTGGAAGGTGCTGAAGCTGAACTACCTCGCGGCGGTGGACGCCGGGGAGTTCGTCAAGCCGCTGCTCTCCGAGCGCGGGCAGATCAAGACCAACGGCAAGCCCGCGATGGCCGCGGGCGGCACCGAGGCCCCCAGCGGCGGGGAGGACTTCGCCCACGACTCGACGCTGGTGGTCTTCGACTTCGCCGAGAACCTCTCGGAGATCGAGAAGATCCTCAAGGAGATGGACACCCGGCCGGCGCAGGTGCTGATCGAGGCGACGATCCTGCAGACGAGCCTGAACGAGGCCAACGCCTTCGGCGTGGACTTCTCCATCATCGGCGACCTGAACTTCACCGACTTCGTGGGCCTGGGCGGGCCGCTCCGCGCCGCCGACGCCCTGATCAACGGCGGCGGCGCAGGCGGGAGCAGCACGGGCACGGGGACCGGGACGGGCACCGGGACGAGCACGGGCACGGGCGGCTCGCCGACGGCGGTGATCCCCGGCGACGACAAGGGCCGCGCCCTCTCGACCAACGTCGGCAACGTCGCCGGCCCGGGCACGCTGAAGCTGGGCCTCGTGGCCAACGACGTGGCCGCGTTCCTCCGCATCCTCGACCAGGTCTCCGACACGACGATCCTCTCGCGCCCCAACGTGCTGTGCCTGAACCGCCAGCCGGCCCGGGTGCTCGTCGGCCGGAAGGTCGGCTACCTGAGCACGACGGCGACCGACACGAGCACGACGCAGACGGTGGAGTTCCTCGACACGGGCACGCAGCTGATGGTGCGTCCGTTCGTGAGCAGCGACGGCATGATCCGTATGGACCTGCGGCCCAAGGTGTCGGAGGCGGTGATCCGCAACGTCACCAACACGGGCGGCGCCGCGGTGACGATCCCCGACGAGATCAGCAACGAGCTGGCGGCCAACGTGATGGTCCGCGACGGGCAGACCATCGTGCTGGGCGGGCTCTTCCGCGAGTCGACGACCAACTCGCGCCGGCAGATTCCCGGCCTGGGCGACATCCCGATCGTGGGCTACGCCTTCCGCGGGCACGACGACGCGACCGACCGCAACGAGATCATCTTCATGATCACGCCGACGGTCGTGAGCGAGTCGGTCCTGGTCGATCAGGGCCTCCGGGCCGAGGCGACCGTGGACCGGGTCCGCACCGGGTCGCGCGAGGGCCTGGCGTACTGGAGCCGCGAGAAGCGCACCCAGCAGCTCATGGTCCAGGCGACCGAGCTGGCCCGCCAGGGGAATCACGACAAGGCGCTCTTCAAGATCCGCCAGTCGCTGCGGATGAACCACAACCAGCCCGACGCGATCGCCCTGCGCGAGGCGATCCTGAACGAGAAGGCCAACTGGCCGCAGAAGTCGATCCAGGATGAGATCATCAGCGGCGAGCTCCAGAAGACGCTCAACGAGATCTCGGCGAAGCACTCCAGCGCCGAGTCGCTCCCCCCGATCGAGGCCGCCGAGGCGGCGGACCTGACGCCGGCCCCGGCGGCGCCCGTCGTGCGGACCGCCCGCCCCTTCGACGTGCCCGGCGAGCAGGACCCCGGCGAGATGATCGCCATGCGGACGGCCAAGAACCGCGCCGCCCCCGCGCCCATCGTCGCGGTCGAGACGCTCGAGCCCGTCGAGGCTCCGGCCCAGCCCGGGCAGGCGCAGCCCGAGCAGATGTGGCTGCCGGCGGTTCCGGACGACGCCGAGGAGTCGCCCGTGACCGAGCCGGCGACCGAGCCGGCGGGCGACCCGACAGCCGCGGCCTTCCCGACCCCGGGCCTCGAGCAGATGCTGAGCGCCACGCCGACGGGCACGCCCGAGCAGCCGGCGGACCAGAAGGCGCCAGTCGCCGAGCCCGTCCCGGCGCCCGTCCCCGTGCAGGCCACGGCGAGCACCGGGACGCCGGGCAGCGCCTCGTTCGGTTTCCGCGGCATGTGGATGCTGTACCGCAGCCACGCCCAGCGCCAGGCGGCCCCCGGCGCCAGCACGATCACCTCCGCGCCCACCGAGGGGCGGTAACGCGAACCCACCGCCCGGCGCGGGCCGCCGCCCGCCCCGGGTCTTTCCTCTCCCCGCCGCCGACTCAATCAGTTCACGGAGCGAACGCATGCGCACCACGCCCCTTCTCGCCATCGCCCTGATCGCCCTCACCGGCCTCGCCGGGTGCAAGGGGCACGGGAAGTACACCAAGGAAGGCAAGGAGATCGCCGAGCGCCGGATGGCCGAGCTCAAGTCGATGAACGAGTACCAGCAGGCCGACCAGGCGTTCCGCTCGGGCGACCTGAAGAAGGCCCGCAAGTACATCGAGCGGTGCCTGGCGATCAACCCGGCCCTGGACATCGCCCACGTGCTGCACGGGCGCATCCTGCTGGAGCAGGGCGACCTGGACAAGGCGGCGGCGGCGTTCTCCGAGGCCGAGCAGATCAAGCCGGAGAACGTGGACGCGCAGTACTACCTCGGGAACCTGTACGAGCGCTTCAACCAGCCGGAGCAGGCCCTGGCGCGGTACACGCGGGCGGCGGAGCTGGACCCGGCGAGCGCGCAGTACGCGGTGGCGGCGGCCGAGACGTTCATGGACATGGGCCGCCTGACCGAGGCGGAGCACTTCCTGACGAAACGGGAAGGGACGGAGAACTTCCTGCACAACGCGGGCGTGCGCCAGACGCTGGGGCACATCGCGATGATGCGGGGCGACGCGGAGAGCGCCTGCACGCTCTTCGACGAGGCCCGCCTGCTGGCCCCGGACGACAACGGCGTGCTGGAGGACCTGGTGCGGTCGCAGCTGTCGACCGGGCGCTGGGGCGAGGCGGAGTTCAACATCAACCGCCTCCTGAAGATGGAGGGCGGCAAGGACCGGCGCGACCTGCGGCACATGAAGGCCCGCTGCCTGGTGCAGCTGGACCGGCCGGTCGAGGCCCGCACCGTGCTGCTGGACCTGACCAGCGACGACGCGGGGCAGAAGGACGTCGAGGCCTGGGTGCTGCTGGGCAACACGGCCTACGTGCTCCGCGACATGAACCGCGTGCGGATGAGCTTCACCCGCGTGGTGGCCCTGGCCCCCGAGCGGGCCGACGGCTACATGCTGCGGGCCCTGTGGCAGCGCAAGCAGCGGGACATGAACGCGGCCCTCATCAGCGTCGAGCGCGCCTGCGAGCGGGCCGGCAGGGAGGTCGAGCCGTTCATGCTCAAGGGCGTGATCCTGAAGGAGATGGGGCGGATGCCCGAGGCGCGGGCGGCCTTCGAGGCGGCCCTGAGCCTCGATCCGCAGAACGAGCAGGCCCGCAAGGCGGTGACGGCGGTGCCCACCGGCGAGTGAGCGAGCGTATTTCCTGAGTCGAGCGAGCTGTGCCGCCGACCCCCGAAAGGGGGTCGGTGTCTTTTTCCCGGGACGGCCCGCTGTCAGGCGTTCACCGCGAGGTCCACGATCTCCGGCTCCACGCTGGTGACGCCGTTCCACGCGCTCAGCTTGGGGGAGATGACCATGTCCAGATCGACCCCCGCGGGCAGACCGCCGGCACGCTCGGCCCAGCGCCAGCCGAGCATCCGCATGGCCCGGCCATCCTGCGAGACCGTGAGGGCGACGTGCTGGCCGCCGGATCCGACGGGCATGGGGCGCGACGACAGGCGGGCGCCGCTGATCCGCACCCGCACCCGCGGGTTGGCCATGCCGAAGGGGGCGAGGCATTCCAGCCGCCCCACCGCGCCCGCGGTCAGCTCAGGCAGGCGGGCGTCGGCATCCAGCGTCAGCTTCGGGACCAGGTCATCCTCCGCCAGCTGCGCGTTGGCGCAGGCGGTGAACTCCTCGGCGAATCCTCCGAGCTCCGCGTCCTCCAGTTCCAGCCCCGCGGCCATGTCGTGCCCGCCGTAGCGGGCGAGCCGCCCCGCGCACGTCGTGAGCGCGCCGTGCAGGCTGAACCCCGCGACGCTCCGCCCCGAGCCGTAGCACCGCCCCTCGCGCCGCTGCATCAGGATCGTCGGCCGGCAGAAGCGGTCCACCAGGCGCGAGCACACGATCCCCACTACGCCCTGGTGCCAGTCCTCGTGGGCGAGGACGATCGCACGCCGGTCCGGGGCGGTCATCCCCGCGGCCGCGGCCATCTCGGCGGCCTGCTCGGCGATGCGCAGCTCGGTGGCGCGTCGCTGGTCGTTGAGGCGCGTGAGGTTTCGGGCGATCTCGGCGTGGCGCTCCGGTGGGGCGCTGGTGAACAGCTCGACGGCCTCGCGCGCGTGGCCGAGGCGTCCGGCGGCGTTCAGGCGCGGGCCCAGGGCGAAGCCCGCGTGCTCGGCGTCGATGTTCTCGCCGGCGAGGCCGGCGGCCTCGACCAGCGCCCGCAGGCCGGGGAAGGGCGAGTGCTTGATGCGGCCGAGGCCGAAGCGGGCCAGGACGCGGTTCTCGCCGACGAGGGGCACGACGTCGGCGATCGTGCCCAGGGCGGCGAAGCCCAGCAGGTTCACCAGCAGCTCGCGGTGGTGGGCGTGGACGCGCCCGCCGCCGGCGTGCAGGCTGAGCAGGCGCCAGGCGAGCTTGTACGCCACGCCCGCGCCGGAGAGGTGGCCGAACGGGTACGCCGACCCGGGCAGCCGCGGGTGGACGATGGCGCACGCCTCCGGCAGCGGCTCGCCGCCCTCGGGGAGGTTGTGGTGGTCGGTGATGATGAGGTCCAGGCCCGCCTCGCGGGCGGCGCGGGCGGGGCCGGCGGCCGTGACGCCGCAATCGACGGAGATGACGAGCCGCGCCCCCTCGGCGGCGAGCTGCCGCAGCGCCTCGGCGTTGAGGCCGTAGCCCTCCTCCAGGCGGTGGGGGACGTAGGTGCCGACGCCGCACGCCGGATCGATCGCCCGCAGCGTGTGGTAGAGGATCGCGGTCGCCGTGATCCCATCGACGTCGTAGTCGCCGTAGATGACGACCCGCTCGCCCCCGGCGATCGCCGAGAGGACCCGCTCCGCGGCCGCATCCATGCCGGGGAGCAGCGACGGGTCGTGCAGGTGGTTGAGGGAGGGCTCGAGGAAGGCGGGCGCCGTTCCGTCGGTGATGCCCCGGACGGCGAGGATGCGGGAGACCAGGTCCGCGCCATCGGGGGCGGGGGGCTGCCGGTAGGTCCAGGCGTGGGTGAGCCCGCGGGCGATGGTCTGCGGCATTCCGTTGCTGCCTTGGCCGCTGGGGCCGCGTTTCTGCGTGTCCGTGCGCCGGTCGGGACCGGGGAAGGGGACCGGCCGGCCGGACGGTAAACTACCACAGGCCGCCTCTCCCCGCCCTTGTCCACATCACCCATGGTCAAGCTGACGAAGATCTACACCCGCACCGGCGACGACGGCACCACCGGCCTGGGCACGGCCCAGCGGGTGGCCAAGGACTCGGCGCGCGTGGAGGCGTACGGGGATGTGGATGAGGCGAACGCCGCGATCGGCGTCGCCATCGCCAGCGCAGCGCCGGGGCGGTCCGCCGAGGCCGCCATCGCGACGCTGCTCCGGTCGGTCCAGCAGGACCTGTTCGATCTGGGGGCGGACCTGTGCATCCCCGTCGCCGCCGGGGAGAGGCCGGGGGAGAAGCTGCGGGTCCAGCCGGGCCAGACGGCACGGCTGGAGGAGGCCATCGACGAGCACAACGCGGGGCTGGGGACCCTCACGAGCTTCGTGCTCCCCGGAGGGTCGGCGCTGGCCGCGGCGTTGCACGTGGCGCGGACGGTGATGCGCCGGGCGGAGCGGCGGGTGGTCACGCTCGTCCGCGCGGAACCGGCGGCGACGAATCCCGAAACAGTGCGGTACCTCAACCGCCTGAGCGACCTGCTCTTCGTGCTGGCGCGGGCGGCGAACCGCGCGGGGGAGGCGGGGGCGGGGGGCGCGGGGGACATCCTCTGGGTCCCCGGGGCGAACCGCGCGGGGGCGCGGCGGAACGAGGAGCGTGCGGCATCTTCTTCGACGAAGCCATCACCGGCCGGACCGCGGCCCAGGGACCCGACCCCGTGACCGACGACGGGCGCGCCACTTTCACCACCGAGTTCGGCCAGGAGTTCGACGCCGAGCGCGAGCGCTGGCTGCGCCGGCGCTTCCTGTGGTACACGGGGATCATCGGCGGGTTCAGTCTGCTGAACACGATCGGGGCTCCGATCGGCTACGCCGTGGCGGTCGGGGAGCGGGGCACCCCCGAGGGGCTGGGGGCGGCGACGGTGATCAGCGTGGGCGTGGGCGTGGTGATCACGGCGCTGTACGGCAGCGCGTTCGCCTTCGCGTGGCGGCGGGCGCTGCGGCAGGAGCAGCTCGTATCGGCGGTGACGCTGCTGATCGTGGGGTACGGCGTCACGCAGCTCATGGGGGCGCTGGTGATGGCGCGGATGGCTCCGGCGCTGGTGGCGGCCTCGAAGCTGTCCATCGGGGGCGGGTGGGTGCTGGGCGTGTTCATGTCGCACCTGCTGGCGTGCCTCTTCCTGCCCCTCACTCCCCGCGAGGCGATCCGGCCGCTCATCCCGCTGCTGGCCATCAACGCGGCCATGACGCTGCTCTCGGGGGAGGGGCTGATCGAGAAGCTGATCACGATCGCCCTCTCGCCGCTGATCGGCGTCCCGGGCGCGGCCATCTGCTGGTGGCGGCATAGCCGCTTCCGCGACCGGTTCGCGCAGCGGATGATCAAGGGCCGGTACCTGGAGATGCGGCGCGAGCTGGTCGATGCGAGGCGGATCCACGAGGCGCTCTTCCCGCCGCCGGTGCGCGAGGGGCCGCTCCTGTTCTCGTACGTCTACGAGCCGATGCGCCAGATCGGCGGGGACTACCTGCACCTGTCCTTCCCGCCCGCGAGCGGGGATGCACCCGGCGCCATGAATCTGGTCATCGTCGATGTGACCGGGCACGGCATCCCCGCGGCCCTGACGGTCAACCGGCTGCATGGGGAGCTGGAGCGGATCTTCGCCGAGCAGCCGCAGGTCGGGCCCGGCGAGGTGCTGCGGCTGCTCAACAGCTACGTCCACCTCACGCTGGCCGGGCACTCGGTGTACGTCACCGCGCTGTGCCTGCGGATCGACCCCGCGGCCGACGAGGTGCGGTACGCCAGCGGGGGGCACCCGCCGGCGTTCCTGCGGGGCGTGGATGGCACGCTGGAGCAGCTGGCCTCCACCGCGTTCGTGCTGGGGGCCTGCCCGGGCGAGGACTTCCGCTCCGACCAGCGGGCCATCCGCTTCGGGCCGGGGGACACGATCATCGCCTATACCGACGGGGCGATCGAGGCCCGAGACCGCGCCGGGCGGTACTTCGGCGTCCGGGGCCTGCAGCGCACGCTGGCGATGGCGACGCCGCCGCGGGACGGGCGGGGCTGGGCGCCGATCGTGACGCGGGCGGTCGATCAGCACCGCTTCGGGCCCATCGCGGATGACACGCTCGTGGTCGAGGTGCACCGGCCGGTGGGGACGGCAGCGCCGAAATCGGCCCCGGTGCGGGCGGTCGCGGGCGCGGGGGCCTGAGACCTCGGTGGCACAGGCGTCCCGCCTGTGGGCCTCTCCACAGGACGAACACAGGCGGGACGCCTGTGCCACTGGGATGGCTAGCTCTTCACACCCTCGACGCCCGGCTCGGTGTACTTCCGCAGGGCCCGCGCCATGTCCACGCCGTTGATATTCGCCAACGTCATGAGCCAGGCGAAGACGTCGGCGAACTCCTCGTCCAGGTTCGACCGCTCGTCCGGGGTTGGGGTCCTGCCCGCGGCATTCTGCTGGAGGGCGGTCGCCAGTTCGCCGACCTCCTCGATGAACCACAGAAACGTCCCCGGCGTGCCACGGGCGGAATCGGTCGGGTAGTACCGCTCGCGGATCAGTTGCTGGAACGCCGCGACGGTCAGGGGCTGGCTGGGCATGGCCCGCACGATAGCCGGACGGCCCGGGGGCGGGCGGGGGTGTTGGGCGTGTGTGGCGGCGGGAACCACCCGGGTGCAATGAGCCTCCCGGCCCCCCGTTTGAGTAAGTTAGGGAGTACTATCCACGGGCCGCCACGGACCCAGCCGTAGCCTCCACCGATGTCAAGAGCCGCCGCCAGCCCCGCCCGCCCGCGACACGCCGCCCTCGGCGTGGCGGCGGCCTTCTGTCTGCTCCTGCTGGGCGGGTGCCGGGAGTTCGAGGCCCACCGCGATCGGCTCTCCGAAGTCGTCGGCTCCGGCCGGTTCGACATCGCCGCGGCCATGCTGGACGACCCGGCGACGCGCGAGCGCTACGGGGCGCGGAACGACCTGCTGTGGAAGCTCGACCGCGGGGCGGTGGCCCTGGCGATGGATGACCCCGACACCGCCATCGCCCTCCTGAACGATGCCGAGGCCCAGGTCGAGCTGGAGCGCAAGAACGCCGGCGACACCGCCAGCCAGTGGCTGCTGAACGACACGGCCGCGAAGTACATCGCGGCCCCGTACGAGGACCTGTACATCAACGCGCTCAAGCTGCTGGCGCAGCTGCAGGCGGGGCGTGTGCAGGGTGGGGCGACGGTGGAGGCGCGCCGCGCGGCGGGGAAGGCCGACCTCCTGCGCGACCTCTACACCAAGCAGTCGAGCGCGGCCGAGGCGCAGGCGCGGTCCCGAGGAGCGTCCGTGAGCGGGCCGCGGGGCATGCCGGTCGAGGAAGCGGGCGAGTTCGTGGAGTCGCCCCTGACCACGTTCCTCAGCGCAGTGACGTTCATGAAGAGCGGGGAGCGCGAGTACCAGCGGGTGGCGGGGAAGCGGCTGATCGATTCGATCCGCATCCAGCGGGGGCTGATCGGGCCGGTGCGCGAGGAGGATTTCGCGGGGCTCGATGAGCTGGACCCGGCATCGGTGAACGTGCTGGTGGTGGGGCTCTCCGGGCGGGGGCCGACCAAGTTCGCCCAGCGGATCGGGCCGATCCCGATCGGCACCCTGCCGGTGTACTTCGAGCTGCCCTACCTGCGGACGTACCGCAGCGAGGTGGCGGGCGTTCGCGTCGAGGTGGAGTCCGGCACCTCGGGGGCGGCACAGACGCTGGACCGGTTGAAACTCGTCGAGGACCTGTCCTCCGTCGCGACCGTGAACCACAACCGGACGCTGCCCCTGATCTACCAGCGGACGCTGGTGCGATACATGCTGAAGGCCGGGGCCTCGATCGCCCTGACGGAGATGGGCCGGCGCAGCGCCCGCGACCGCGACCAGGGCCTGATCCAGCTCGCCGGCGTCCTGGCGGGCCTGGCGTACCTGGGGGCCACCGAGCAGGCCGACCTGCGCTGCTGGATCTTCCTGCCCGGGCAGGCCCGCGTGGGCCTGCTGAAGCTCCCGCCGGGGGAGCACCGCATCCGCACCGTTTTCGAGGGCGCCGGCGGCGGGGCGGTGTACGCCTCGCCATGGCGGACCGTCCGAGTCACCGAGAACGGGCTGAGCACCGTCGTTACCCAGTACTGGAGATAGCCAGTGTTGTCACGGCCGCGAGCGCGGCCCAGGAGACCCGATATGAACCGCGTCCTGAAGAGCACGACCCTCGTCGCCCTGTCCGCCGCCGCGCTGATGGCCGTGGGATGCCAGCAGGGCTGGCAGGTCCAGCGGACCGACCCGCGCCAGCCGGTGGACCTTGACTACCGCTTCAACGACGAGGATGCGCGGCAGATCTTCCACGAGATGGCCGGCGACATGCTCTCGCGCCCGTGGATCGAGTCGCACATGCGGGCCCACGGCGGCGACCAGCGGCCGATCGTGTACCTCGCCACGGTGCGGAACAACACGCAGGACTACATCCCCACCGAGCTGTTCACCAACCAGCTCGAGGAGGCGATGCTGAACAGCGGGCGCGTCCGGGTGAAGGCGGAAAGGGACGCCCGGGCGGATATCCGCGACGAGCGGCTGGACACCCGCTACAACGACCCGGCGACGGTGAAGGCGGTCGCGAAGGAGCTGAACGCCGACTTCGCCCTCATGGGCTCGATCACCGATGTGAAGCAGCAGGCCCCCGGCGGCGCGGCGATCATGAACTACTACCAGGCCCGGATGGAGCTGATCAACGTCGAGACCGCCGAGAAGGTCTGGACGCGGGTCAGCGAGATCAAGAAGGTGGCGTCGCGGCGGTGAGCCGGGGTCTGTCCTTGACGGGGCGGGGCGCGAGCGGGAGCCCGCCGGTCCGTCTTTCCACGGCCCGCACTGGGGGCGGTGAGCCGGGGCGTGCCGCCCCGGTTCCCTGCGCCGCTGCCTTCGGCAACCGGGGCGGCACGCCCCGGCTCACCCGAAGCTGGCCCGGCCGCCTTGCCCGAACCCCTCCCGGCGCTACACTTTCCGCCCCCCGGACCCCGGTCCGGCCCCTTGGAGCCAGCACGGACCCCCTATGCCCACGATCAACCAGCTCATCCGCAAGCCCCGCCGCGTCCAGGCCGCCAAGAGCAAGACCAAGGACCTCGCCGGCTCTCCTGCCAAGCGGGGCGTGTGCCTGATCGTCCGGACCACGACGCCCAAGAAGCCCAACTCGGCCCTGCGCAAGATCGCCCGCGTCCGGCTCAGCAACGGCAAGGAAGTGACGGCCTACATCGGGGGCGAGGGGCACAACCTGCAGGAGCACTCGATCGTCCTCGTCCGCGGGGGGCGCGTCCGCGACCTCCCGGGCGTCCGCTACCACGTTGTCCGGGGCAGCCTCGACTGCCTCGGCGTCGAGAAGCGCAAGCAGGGGCGGTCGAAGTACGGGGCGAAGAGAGGCAAGTCGTAAACCGGTGTCTCCGTTGACGCCGTTCCACACAGGCGAGTAATCGGGGGATACAGCCCCCGGTGAACGGAGCCGCGGCCCGAGGGGGCGCGGCCCGAACAGCCAGGGAGTTTCCACGATGGCAGGCAGAATCACGGCCGCGGACAGTCAGCTCCGCCCGGACCCCCGCTACGGCGACAAGGTCCTCTCCCGCTTCATCAACTCGATCATGTACGAGGGCAAGAAGGCCGTCGCGCAGCGCGTCGTGTACGAGGCCATGGCCTCGATCGAGGAGCGGCTGAAGAAAGAGACCAGCCCCGAGGCCCCCAAGACGCCGCTTGAGCTCTTCCAGCGGGCGGTCGAGAACGTCAAGCCCTACGTCGAGGTCCGCTCCAAGCGGATCGGCGGGGCCAACTACCAGGTCCCCATGCAGGTCAACCGCAAGCGCCAGCAGTCGCTGGCCTTCCGCTGGATCATCACCGCCGCCCGGTCCGAGAAGGGCCGGCCCATGGGGGCCCGCCTCGCCGATGAGCTGTACGCGGCGGCCCGGGGCGAGGGCAAGGCCATGGCCACCCGCGACCAGGTGCACCGCATGGCGGAGGCGAACAAGGCGTTCGCCCACTTCGCCAACTGAGCCCTTGCCCACGCTGACACCCCGACAGGGCCGGCCGAGGAGCCGGCCCTGTTTCATTCCGCGCCGGGCGGCCGATCAGAACCCCCGGGGGTGTGTACCAGTAGGAAGGCGGGGCCCCACCGGCCCCCCGCAACCGTGGGCCAGAACGAGCACCCATCCCGATTCCGACGGCTGCTGACGCGGCTGGCTGCGCTGGCGGCGGTCTGGGCCGTGCTGACCCTGATGGCCTCGGCCGTCCACTGGCAGGTGTGGGGGCACGGGACGGGCGAGGCGCCCACCGGCCCGGTGCTGGTCGCGGGGAATCTTGTCCACGCGATGTCGGCGCCGGCGTGGTTCGGGCTGCGGATCGCCACGGGGCGGTGGGGCCTGGGCAGCTACGTCTTTCTGCTGGCGGTGGACGGCATCGCCTGCGCCATGTGGATGTACATCCTCTTCCTGGCCTTCCGGCTGCGCACGGCGGGCCTGCGCTGGTGGGAGCGGCGGCTGCTGCGCCGGGCCGACCCCGCAGCGCCGGCGCCGGTGGACATGTCCCGCCGAAGGCTGCTGGTCGATGGCTCGCTCGCCGTGGCGGGCGTCGGGCTCGCCGGCGTCGGCGTGGGCTCGGCGGCGGTGGAGCCGTTCTCGCTGAGGCTGCGGTCGTACACCGTGCCGATCGCCGGGCTCCCCGAGTCCCTCGACCGCCTGCGCCTCGTGCATATCTCCGACACCCACCTGGGCCCGCGCATGCCCGCGTCGTTCATCCGCGAGGTGGTGCAGCGGGCCCTCTCGCTGAACCCCGACCTCGTCGTGCTCACGGGCGACTACATCCACACCGGGAGCCGGTACATCGAGCCCGCGGCCGCGCTCTTCTCTCCGCTCACGCGCAGCGGCGTGCCCGTGGCGGGCGTGCTGGGGAACCACGACTGGTACGGGAACGGGCGGGCGATGAGCGCGGCCCTGACGGCGATCGGCGTGCGGATGGTGGACAACGGCCGGGCCTTCCTCGACGCCCGGACGCGGCAGTGGGCCGAGGGGTGCGAGCCGGGGCGGACGCTCTGCGTCGCCGGCGTCGGCGACCTGGTGATGGACTTCATCAGCCTGAACCTGGCGGTGGGGGGGGTGCCGCCGGAGGTCCCGCGCGTGCTGCTCGCCCACCAGCCCGACACGGCGGAGATGCGCCAGTGCGTGGGGCTGGTGGGCATCCCGGCGCCGCGGATCGACCTGATGCTCGCGGGCCATACGCACGGCGGGCAGATCCGTCTTCCGCTGATCGGGACGCCCTTCATCCCCAGCCGCTACGGGCAGAAGTACGCCGGGGGCCTCGTGCAGGGGCCGAAGTTCCCGGTGGTGGTCTCACGGGGCGTGGGCATGTCGATGGTCCCGATCCGGCGCGGCGTGCCGCCGGAACTGGTCGAGGTGATGCTCACCCGCGCCTGAGCGCGTGGCGGGCGCCGTCCCACTCGCCGGCGAGCACTCCCCATCCCAGGGTGTCCTGCCAGCCCAGGCCATCGACCCAGCGGGCTTCCTTCAGGCTGTATTCCTGGCGCAGGCCCAGTTTGCCGGGCACGCGGGCCGAGGGCGTGTTGCCGCCGCCGCAGAGGATCTCGATCCGCCGGAACCCCCAGCCGCCCGCGGCCTGGGGCGCGAGCGCCGCCGAGAGCAGGTGGGCGACGGCCTCGGTACACAGGCCCCGGCGCCGCCGGTCGGCGCGGACCCAGTAGCCGATCTCCGCCTGCTGCGCGCTGTGGTTGATGCGGTGCAGGCCCGTCCCTCCGATCGCCTCGTTGGTGCGGCGGTCGAAGATGCCCAGGACGTAGCTGTCGCACGCCGGCGCTTCGCGGGCCCGCCGGAAGCGCTCGATGTTGTAGATGCACTCCTCGACCGTGCGGTTGTCGGCCAGCGCCCAGGGCATCCAGGGGAGGAGCGTGGACCGGCTGGCCTCGATGGCCGCGAGCATCGAGGGCGCGTCAGCGGCTTCCCAGAACCGGAGCGTGACCCGCGGGCTGTGGACGGGGCCGGGGAGGGGCGTGGGCGGCGTCCACGGGGCGGGGGGGGCGGGGGCGTCGCTCGGGGGCGGCGCTGCGGCAGTGGGGGGGTTGGGGGCGGTCGAGGCCGCGGGGGCGGGTACAGTCATGGCGAGGTCTGCCTGCGATGAGCAAGATGCACGGGCTGGAACGATACCACCGCCAGATGCTCCTGCCGGGCGTGGGCGAGGAGGGGCAGCGGCGCCTGGCGGAGTCGTCGGTGCTGCTGGTCGGGTGCGGGGCGCTGGGGTGCGCCAGCGCTGACCTGCTGGCCCGCGCGGGGGTCGGGCGGATCACGCTGGTGGACCGCGATGTCGTCGAACTGACCAATCTGCAGCGGCAGACGCTCTTTGACGAGCGGGACGCCGCGGAGGGCCTGCCGAAGGCCGAGGCCGCGGCGAGGCGGCTGCGGGCGGTGAACTCCCCGATCCGGGTCGAGGCGGTCGTCGCCGATTTCAACAGCGGGAACGCCGAGCGGATGGTGCGGGAGGCGGCGCCCGCGGTGCTGCTCGACGGCACGGACAACTTTGAGACGCGGTACCTGCTCAACGACCTGGCGGTGAAGCACGGGGTGCCGTATTGCTACGGGGGCGTGGTGGGGACGCGGGGGATGCAGATGACCGTGCTGCCCACCGCGACTCGCGAACGGGGCTCGTGTTGCCTCCGGTGCGTCTTTGAGACCCCGCCCGCGCCCGGGAGCGTCCCGACGTGCGACACCGCGGGCGTCCTTGGGCCCGTCGTGGCGATCGTGGCCGCGTGCCAGGCGAGCGATGCGTTCAAGCTGCTGCTGGGGCGCGCCGACCTTCTCTCGCCGACGCTCCTGGAGATCGACCTCTGGTCGAACCTCCGTCGCAGGCTCGACCTGTCGGCGGCGAGGCGGGCGGACTGCCCCTGCTGCGGGCTGCGCGGCTTCGAGTTTCTCGAGGGCGACGCGATGTCGGGCACGCGGGCTCTGTGCGGCCAGATCGCGGTGCAGGTGTGCCCGGCGGGGGCTGCGGCCGGCGCTCGAGTGGACCTTGCTGGGTTGGCGGAGCGGCTCTTGCCGCACGGGGAGTTCGAGGTGGGCCGGTTCTTCCTGCGGGGCGAGCTGGCGCGGGAGCGTTCGCCGGAGGGTGCGCCGGTCGGGCTCACGGTGTTCCCCGATGGGCGCGCGATCATCCGCGGCACGGAGCGCGTGGAGGCAGCGCGGTCGATCTACGCGCGGTTCATCGGCGGGTAGCCCGGCGCTCCGAGCCGGACATTGACCGTTCGTGAACCCGAACGGCCCGGCACGGAGTGCCGGGGTACCCGTCACATCACCGGCCCCAGCCCCATGCACCGTCGCCACGCGCTGATCTGCCCGATGTGCATCATCATGTGGCTGGTCATGTAGAACATCAGCAGGCCGCCAAGCGTCGGGAACATCTCGCGCATCCGCCCCTCGCGCGGGTTGGGCTCGCGCAGCCTCTCGTCGGGGAGCGAGCCCAGCCGCTCGAGCGCGGCCGTGTGGACGCGCTTGAAGGTCTCGACGATCCCGGCCATCGGCGGGTAGAGGCCCGACTCGTCGTCCAGGCACTCCTTGCCGGCCGCGAAGAGCTCGGCGTAGTTCGCGGGCGCGGCCGCAACCGACCCGTCGAGCCCCGCATCCGCCAGCCACCGAGCCGGGTACAGCGACAGGTGTCCGAACACAACGCGGGGTGGTTGGTGCAGACGACCGTCGCGCCGAAGCGCGGCCGGCGGGCGAACTGCTCGGGCGTGACGCCGGCCAGCATCATCTCGGCCAGCCGCAGCGAGACGCGCCCGCCGCGGGTGAGGGTTTCGGCGAAGGGCATCGGGGCCTCCTTCAAAGTGGGGGGGACTGTAGTGCCCGGATGCCCCCGCGGGGCATTTCCGTCGCGGGCGCGGTCACGCGCGAACGAAGGGGTTCGTCCGCTTCTCCCGCCCGATGGTGCTCTGCGGCCCGTGCCCGGGGTAGATCACGGTGTCGTCCGGCAGGCTGTAGAGGCGCGTCCCGATCGAGCGGGCCAGCAGGTCCGGGTCGCTCCCCGGGAAGTCCGTCCTCCCGACCGAGCCCGCGAACAGGGCATCGCCGACGAGCGCCACCCGCTGCGCCTCGGAGAAGAACGTCACGCCCCCCGGCGAGTGCCCCGGCGTGTGCAGCACCCGCCAGCGGCCGCCCTCCAGTTCCAGTTCCTGCCCATCCTCCAGCATGCCATCCGGGCCCCGGGCCGTGATCCGAACGCCCGCCCCCAGGGAGAGGTTCAGGGCCGGGTTCCCCAGCCACTCCCGCTCCGCCCCGTGGACCAGCACCGGCAGGCCCGGGAAGGCCGCGCACACCTCATCCACGCCCGCGATGTGGTCCACGTGGGCGTGGGTCAGCAGCAGGGCGGTGGGCCTGAGGCCCAGTTCACGCGTCCGCTCGATCATCTCCGCCGGCCCGAAGCTCGCATCCACGATCCAGCAGGGCTGGCCCCGCGTATCGGGGGTGTCGGCGTAGACGAGGTAGCAGTTGGTCTCGAACGGCCCGAGGGTGAAGGTCTCGATCCGGAAGCGTGGGGTCATCCCCTGCCCCGCGGGCGCATCCCGGGCCTGTCGTGTCGGTTCAAGAGCCATCGGGTCCATCATAGAATGGGCCGGACCCGTCCCCCGACCACGCCGTGATGGAGCCTTGCCCGTGACCAGCTCAGCACCCCCGGCCGCGTCGATCCCCGGCAGCCGCGGCCTCATCCGCAACCTGGCCGACGCGGCCGCGCGCCCCGTGGACATGCAGGGCGTCGCCGGCGTGCGCATGGCGGTCATGTGCGGGCGGGAGCACGGGGCCCCGCACTTCGCCCTCCGCCAGTTCATCGTCGAGCCGGGGGGCCACTCGCCCCGGCACAGCCACGACTACGAGCACGAGGTGTATGTCGTCAGCGGGGGCGGGACGGTCCTGCTCGGGGGCCGCGAGCACCCCGTCCGGGCGGGGGATGTGGTCTACGTCCCCGCGGATGAGGAGCACCAGTTCAAGGCCGCGCCGGGGGGCGGGGGCGGAAATGCCCCGGGCGGCATGACGTTTCTCTGTCTGGTCCCGGTGAGCCGCAACTGCGGGGAGGTCACGCCGGGGAGTTGAGCGGGTGGCATGGGCAAGCCGCTTTGGGCTTGCCCGTGCCGGAGTCACCGAGCATGTCCGATCCCAACCGTTTCGATGACCTCGCCGAACTGGCCGCCGCGCGCGACCGGCGCCGCCGGTTCACCATCCTCGTCGCCACCATCGCCCTGGGCGCGGCGGCCTCGGCGACCATGATCATCACCGGCATCATCCGGGGCGGGCCGGAGCTTCCCGCGCTCGCCGCGGCGGGCGGCCTGGGCGTGGTCATCTGCATCGTGGCCGCGGGGATGGTGGGCGCCTTCTGGCGGAGCCGCGCCCGCGCCGGCGATGGCGACACGCGCCCGCAGCTGGAGCACCTCTCGCGGGCGATCGAGCAGCTGGTCGAGCACGGCGCCCTCTCCGACGACGCCCGGCGCGTCCTGAACCGCCGGCGCGACCGCGAGATCCTCTGCAAGGCGATCCAGGAGGACATCGAGGCCGAGGACTGGGACGCGGCCATGGTCCTGGTCAAGGAGCTGGCGGAGCGCTTCGGTTACCGCTCCGACGCCGAGGAGTTCCGCCAGCGCATCGAGCACGCCCGCTTCGAGACGGTGCAGCGCAAGGTGCTGGAGAGCATTACCCGCATCGACTGGCTCACCGGCCAGCGCCGCTGGGACCAGGCCCTGACCGAGGCGGGGCGCACCAGCCGCCTGTACCCGGACTCGCCCCAGGCCGAGGGCCTGCGCCACCGCGTCGAGCACGCCCGGGCCATGTACAAATCGGACCTCGAGCGGCGGTTCCTGCTGTGCGCCGAGCAGAGCCGCATCGACGAGGCCATGGAGCTGCTCAAGGAGCTCGACGCGTACCTGAGCGAGGCCGAGGCCGGGCCGTACCGGGAGGTCGCCCGGGGCGTGATCGGCAAGGCCCGCGAGAACCTCGGCGCCCACTTCAAGCTCGCCGTCCAGGACCGCCAGTGGGACCGGGCCGCGGCCGTCGGCCAGCGGATCATCGAGCAGTTCCCCAACTCGCGGATGGCGCAGGAGGTGCGGCAGATGCTGGACGGGATCCGGGCTCGGGCGAACCAGATGCCGGCGGCGTGACACACTGCGCCAATCGCGGACCCTCGCTGCCGAGGATCTGGTCGAGGTTCATGACCCCCGGCAACACGCGGACGACGAGAAGCAGGTCCGGCGACGCCCGGTAGAAGATCAGGTGACGCGGGAACCCGCGCACGGCGATCCATCGGAGATCGCGGAGCGAACGCTGGGGTCGGCGGCGCTCTCGCCCGCGCAGAGGGAACTCAAGGAGGGACCGCGCCGTCAGCCGCACGCTTCGAAGGAAACGCTCCGCGGCCTCGGGGCTGTCGCGGAGAACGAACGACGCGATGCGGTCGATATCGCGCTCCGCCTCCTTCGTGTAGTCCAGGACCATTCACGCAGTCTTGCGGCGCTTCAGCTGCGCTGCAAGCCGGGCATGACGCTCCTGCCACCAGCCCTCGTCCGCGTGCACCCGCTTGCTCCTCAGTCCCTGAAGGAGCAAGCGGTCGAGCACCTCGTCCTCGGCCTGCTTCCGGTCCGCCCGGACGAGCTGCCGGAAGTACTCGCTGGTGTTGCCGTACCCCTTCGCCGCCATCCGCCGGCGGATGAACTCGGCCATCGAGGGGGGCATCGAGATCGTCAGGGTGGTTGAGCGTGCCATGCTGCCAGCATAGCGGTATCAACAACTGTTCACAACTGTTCCTAGCCATGGTCACAAAGAAAAAGGCGCCGGCGACGGCGCCCTTCCTTCAGTCCCTACGGGGTCCCTACCGCCCCGCCCCCACCGCCCCCACCGCCTCCGCCGCCCCGTCCTTCTTCGGTTCCTCCTCCTTCGGCAGCGGCTTCCGCGGCAGCAGCGACGGCGCGCACGCCAGGTTGTACGCCGTCACCGCGGCGCAGGTAGAACTCTGCATCAGGTACTCCGGGATCGCCAGGTTCAGCTTGTCGTTCTGCGTGTGCCAGCCGAACTGGTAGTCCGCTCGCCCCACCTCATCCCAGAAGAACCCCGGCACGCCCTCCCGCTGGAACGAGGCGTGGTCGCTGCTCCCGCCCGCCATCCCGCCGCCCGCGCGGGCGCTCGGGCGGATGTTCACATCCAGGTGCTTCTTGTCCGTCTCGCTGTAGAAGACCCCGTTCACCGGCGCCGTCGCCGCGGCCAGGATCGACACCTGGCTGTCCAGGCATTGCAGGCCACCCTCGTAGTTCGTCCCGCCGTCATCCACGAAGCACGCCGAGATCTTCTCCAGCTCCCCTTTTTCCTTCAGCACCTTCACGTACTCGCGCGAGCCCAGCAGCCCCTGCTCCTCGCCCGACCACAGGATGAAGCGGATCGTCCGCTTGGGCTTGGCGCCCGCGGCCATCAGGATGCGGGCGGCCTCCATCGTCACCGACGTTCCGGTGCCGTTGTCGGTCGTGCCCTGCGAACCGGGGCCGTTCCACGAGTCCATGTGCGCCGAGATGATCACCACCTCGTCGGGCCACACCGTCCCGGGGATCTCCGCGATCACGTTGTGCACCGGGATCGGCCCGGCCTTGAACGTGTGCGGCAGGTCGAACTCGACCTGGATCGGCAGCCCGTCCGCCACCCGCGAGTTGATGTAGTCGTAGTCCGCCTGGCGGACCATCACCTCGGCATCCACCGGGGGGCTCGCCCCGTCGATGCCGCGGTACGAGCCGCCCGTCCGCACCCGGTCGTCGTTCGAGGCGGAGATGAACCCCGCCGGGCCGGCCTTCAGGATCCGCTCCTCCAGCGAGGGCCCCTTGGCCGCCTCGGCCTCCTGCGCCTTCTCCGGGTCCTGGACCTTTGCCGAGACCTTCACGGGCTCCCCTTCCTCGGGGTTCGATTGGCCCGACAGGACGCCGTCCTTCACCTTGACGGTGTAGGGCGCTGCGCCCCGCCCGCCCTCGATCGTGAACGTGAGTTCCCCCGTCGACCGGTCGTACGTCCCGCCGTTGAAGCGCCCGGCCCGGAACGTGCCCAGGGCCAACGTGCCCCGCGCGGTCCCTTCCTGGCCGACCCACAGCTCGATCGTCACCGGCACACCCTCAGCGCCCGCGAAGCGACCGCCCGACGCCGTCCCCTCGTAGGCACCCGAGACGCCGTCCTTCGCGAACGGCTCCGGCGCCGGGGTGTCGTCGCCTGCGATCGGCTTGCCCGCCCACTTCGCGCGGATGTTCGCGAACGTGCGCTGCCGCCCCGCGGGCCCGCCGCCGGCCATCACGCCCCGCCGCCCGCCGGATGCGGTCGGCTTGATGAGCAGCCACGCACCCTTGAGCTTGTCCTTCACCGCTTCGAACTGCTCCTCGTTCTCGGGCATCTTCACCACCGGGCCGCGCACCGCGCCCTCGGTCCCCGCCGTCCAGGCGCTGGTGGTGAACTGCAGCTCGCGCACCGTCCGCCACTCGCTCCCGGCGGCGCCCCGCATCACTACCTTACCGCTCGACGGCCCGCGGTCGAACCGCACCGGGAAGTCGCCCCACTTCCACATCTCGGTCTTCAGCCCCCACCCGTCGAACTGCGCCTTCGCCCAGTTCTCGAAGTTCTCCAGGGCCGTGGAGCCCGTGAGGCGCGGCCCGATCTCATCGCTGATGTGCGTCAGGTGCTCCATCACCTTGTTGCGGTTCTTCCCCTCGTCGACGATCCGGGCGACCACCGCCGGGTCGCCCATCTGGACATCCGGCACCGGCGCCTTCTCGCCCTTGATCACCGCGTACCCGGTCTTCGGGACCCCCTCATCGTCCAGGGTTGCCATCGCCGCCGAGACCAGCGCGAGCGACGGCAGCTGCGCCGCCAGCGGCGTGGGCGTGAGCGCCCGCGCGGCCGGGGGGGCGCTGGCGATCGCGCACCCGGCGATCACCGCCAGCAGAGAGGGGACGATCGGCCAGGAACGACGCAGCGTGGGAGCGTTCATCGCGGTCTCCTGCGGAGGGGTGGAGCGCCGCGATGATAGCAAACCCGCCCGAAACAGGGCTGGCGGGCGCCGCTTTCCGACCGGCTCGGGCCCCGCCGCCCGCCCTCAGCGGCGCCGGTCAGCGCCGGTCAGTTCATGGGCAGGCCCTTGGCCCGCCAGAGGTCCGCCAGCCGCTGGAGCGTGATCGGGGTCCACATCCGCACCCGCCCGTCCGGGTCGGGCTTGAACGCGGTCTGGGTCAGGTCCCCCTTGGCGTTGTAAACCGAGACCTGCGGATCGGCATCCTCGCGCATGCGGGTCGTGATCTGCCAGTTCCCCCGGGCATCCGGCTGCCCCAGGACATCCCGCCGCAGGGCGATCGACTCCCGTTCGGAGTTGTACGCGTAGAACCCCATCTCCGCGGGCTTCTGCCGCCCGATCAGCAGTTGCGGGAGCAGGAACGCCTCCAGCTGGTTCAGGTAGCCGTGGCGGGGCACGAGGGGCTCGATCCGCTTCGCCTCCCGGGCATCCCCGGTGATCACCACGCTCATGGCCGGGCCGGTGCGGGCCCCGATCTCGCTGGCGGTGAACGGCTTGGCCCGGTCCGGCGTCCGCACCGCCGTCTGCAGCGACCATGCCTCTTCGCTGCGGTCCGGCGCCATGAAGTACACGCCGACCGTGTCGACGATGTTGCCCTCCGAGAGCACCCGGGCGTCGATCCGCAGCAGGTACCCCTCCTGATGGTCGGGCCCCTTGAACCGCCCCGGGGTCTTCGTCGGGTCGATCTCGCCCCGCTTGCCCCTCCACGCCCGCACCCGCCGGTACCCGATCTCCTCCGTGTCCAGCTCCGGGGCCCCCGGCGCCCGGCGGGAGAGCCGGTACCACTGGTCCTTCATCCGGTTCACCGTCGCGTCGAACTCCGCCGGCGACAGCCCGCCGATGAGCGCGATACCCCCCTCGACCGCCGCGCCGCGCGCCGCCAGCATCGCCCCGGCATCCACGAACCGCGCCGTGGCGATGCTCGTCTCGTACGCCTGTTTCGCCCGGGCGAACGCCGGCTCGGTCGTCGTCAGGTCGAACGTCACGAACCGACCCGGCTCCGTCCGGAACACCGTGTACCCCCGGATGATCGCCGGCCGCTTGTCCCCCCCGGGGAGCCGCACGTAGAACCGCGCGGCCGGGCGGGTGTGCTGCGGCTCGGCCGTGATCGTCAGGTCGCGGACCTCCTCGATCACCTGGGCGCGGGTGGAGACCAGCTTCTCGGTCAGGGTTCCCTTGGCGTCGACGGTCCGGTTCAACTCGCCGACCGAGCGCTTGAGCTGCTCCAGCACATCCTCGGCCACGGCCCTGGCCGTGGTCTCCGTGTTCCGGCTCTGGGGGGTCTGGATGGTGAACAGCCAGTCGGGGTTCGGCCCTGCGGGCACGACCTGCACCGACTGCTGGTCCGCGGCCCGGCTGGTCTGGGCCTGAGCACCGGCGGGGAGCCGGAGCGTGAGGCCCACGGCCTCCAGCCGGAAGGGTTCCTCGGCCAGTTCCATCGCGCCGGCCGCGGTGGGGGGGGCTGCCGGGGAGGGAGCCGGACGGGGCGTCCCCCTTGGCGCGGGCCGGTCCTGGGCGGGGGCAAGGGGGGTCGCGAGGGCGGCGGCGGCCAAGGCAAGAGCGATCAGCCAGTTGCGCATAGGTCCGGGTTCCTTCCTGGGAGAGACTCTAGAGAGGTGGATCGACCGGGTGAGCCCGGTACCGTTAGACCCGCTGCCCGCCCCCGTCGGCTTCCTCTCCACTCCTCGGGCTCTGAGGGGAGAGCCCTTTCGGCGCTTTCGACGCCCAGACGCCGCAGGTTGACATCACGGACGCGACCCGTACTATCCGGGGCTCGAAATCGATTGTCGGGACGGAGATGGTGGGGCGATGCCCGCCCGGGCACGCTCGGCTCCAGAAACCCCGACTCACGCAGTGACGCGACGGTACGGACACCGGCGGCGGATCGCCGGCATGGGATGCACGCCCGAACAACCGGGCGGGCAGGACAGTGGGTGCCACGGGCGCGCCGTCCTCGGCTCGCCCGTGCTCCAGAGACCAACGAGACCAGAGGCAACCATGAACGGCGGCAAGATCAGGATCAGGATGGAGGCCTACGACCACATCGCGCTGGATGCCTCCGCGCGCGAGATCGTGGACCACGCCAAGCGCACCAACGCCAAGGTCGCCGGGCCGATCCCCCTCCCCACCCGCATCGAGCGCTACACCGTCCTCCGCTCCCCGTTCATCGACAAGAAATCCCGCGAGCAGTTCGAGATCCGGACCCACAAGCGCATCATCGACATCCTCGAGCCCAACGCCCGCACGGTTGAGGCTCTGAACCGGCTGGTGGTCCCCGCGGGGGTGTTCATCAAGATCAAGGCGTAACGGAAGGGCGCTCGGAAGGGCGCCCTTGTTGTTTGCAGGGATTCACGAACAGGACGAACCCAGAGCTTCCTCTGGGCCCGGCGCGGCGTTCAAACCGGTGACCCACGAAGTCGGACAGGTCGGCCCCCCCCGGGGCCGATGCGGCCGCGAAAGGCGAACTGACATGCTCCTCCTCGGAACCAAACTCGGCATGACCCGGGTGCTCGAGCCCACCGGCGCGAGCATCCCCGTCACCGTCATCGAGTGCGGCCCCTGCATCGTCACGCAGGTGAAGACCGCCGAGAAGGACGGCTACACCGCCGTCCAGGTCGCCTACGGCGACATGAAGGCCCGCAACTCGACCCAGCCCCTCATCGGGCACGACGCCAAGGCCGGCAGCGGCCCCAAGCGCCACCACCGCGAGTTCCACGTGAAGCCCGAGGACGCCGCCAGGTACGAGGTCGGCAAGGCCCTGACGGTGAAGGACCTCGAGGGCATGATGTACGTCGACGTCATCGGCACCTCGAAGGGCAAGGGCTTCCAGGGCACGATGAAGCGGCACAACTTCAAGGGCATGTGCGCCACCCACGGCACCGAGCGCAAGCACCGCTCCCCGGGCTCCATCGGCAGCTACGGGTCCAACCGCGGGTTCGGCGGCGGCCTCCTGAAGGGCAAGCGCATGGCCGGCCACATGGGCGACGAGCGCGTCACCACGCGGAGCCTTGACATCGTCCGCATCGATCCCGAAAGGAACCTCCTGCTGGTCAAGGGCCCCGTGCCCGGCGCCAACCGCGGGATGGTCATGGTCCGCCCCGCGATCCGCCTGTACAAGAGCAAGGCGAAGAAGCTCGCGGCCGCGGCTGAGAAGAAGTAAGCGTTCGAGAACTGCCGGTGGCCCCGAAGCGTCGGGGTCCCCGGGTCCGGAAGGTCGGCCTTCGAAACCACCGGACAGTCACAGGAAGTTTGAGCCGAGTCGATTCCGAGCCGCACCAACTCATGGGTGGCCCGCCGCTCCGCGGCGGGATGAGGAGGGCGAGAAGCCCGATCTGGAGGCGGCCGGATAGGCAAGGAAACGGGCCCGAGCGCGAGCGAGGGCATTCCCGGGGCAGACCGCCCCAGAGGCACCAGGCGAGGTAACGACACGATGGATGTCCCCGTCTTCAATATCCAGGGCCAGAAGGTCGGCAGCATGTCGATCGACGAGCAGGCCCTCGGCGGCGAGGTGAACGCCGCCCTCATCAAGCAGGCGTACGTCCGCTACCACGCGAACCACCGCCAGGGCTCCGCCCGCACCAAGAACCGGCGCGAGGTCGAGGGCTCCACCCGCAAGCTCTACCGCCAGAAGGGCACCGGCAACGCCCGGCACGGCGACAAGAAGGCCAACCTCTTCAAGGGCGGCGGGCACGGCCACTCCAAGAAGCGGACCCGCGAGGACTACCGCCTCGACATGCCCAAGAAGATGCGGCGCAAGGCCAACCGCAACGCCTTCCTCTCCAAGCTCATCGACAACGAGGTCCGCATCGTGGACCGGCTGGAGTTCGCCGAGGCCAAGACCAGCGTCTTCGTCGGCTTCCTCGAGGCCCTGAAGGTCGATCGCTCCGCGCTGCTCGCGCTCCCCGGCGACGGCGAGCAGGCCGCGGGCGCCCGCCGCTCGGCCCGCAACGTCGAGTCCATCAGCATCTGCCGGGCCGACCAGCTCAACTGCTTCGACATGCTCAACCACCGCTACCTGGTGATCGGCAAGGCCGACCTGGAGGCCTGGCTCGCCGGCCCCTGGTCGCAGATCACCAAGGAGGCGAAGGTGAACCCGATGGGCCGCCGGGCCGCCGCCCCGGCCGCGCCCAAGCGCGCCAAGCAGGAGGCCGCCTGATGCAAGCCCACTACGTGGTCAAGCGCCCGATCCTCACCGAGAAGAGCACCTTCGCGATGAACGAGGGCAGCAAGCGCTACGCCTTCGAGGTCGACCGCGGCGCCAGCAAGGACCAGATCAAGGCCGCCGTCCAGCACCTCTACAACGTCCGCGTCACCGGCGTCAACACCATGGTCAGCAAGGGCAAGAAGCGCCGGCTGAAGTACGGCGTCATCACCGAGCCCACCACCAAGAAGGCCATCGTCCGCCTCCACCCCGAGGACACCATCGAGCTGTTCTGACCGAGGCCGCCGGCGGGACGCCTGCGCCACTGAAGAGAAGAAGCCATGCCGATCAGGATCTACAAGCCGACCAGCGCCGGGCGCCGCAACGCCTCGGTCAACATGAACACCGAGGTCACCAAGGACCGCCCGGAGAAGTCGCTCCTCGCCCCCATCCACAAGAAGGGCGGCCGGAACAACCGGGGCGTCATCACCTCCCGGGGCCGCGGCGGCGGCGCCAAGCGGATGTACCGCCTCATCGACTTCCGCCGGCGCGACCGCGACGGGATCGAGGGGAAGGTCGTCGGCATCGAGTACGACCCCAACCGCTCCGCCCACATCGCCCTCATCGAGTACACCGACGGCGTCAAGCGCTACATCATCGCCCCCAATGGTCTCAGGGCCGGCCAGACGGTGATGTCATCCGGCGAGTCGATCGAGCCCTCGGTCGGCAACTGCATGCCGCTGAAGCTCATCCCCGCCGGCCTGGATGTCCACTGCGTCGAGCTGGTCCCGGGCAAGGGCGCCCAGATGTGCCGCTCCGCCGGCACCTACGCCCGCCTCTCCAACAAGGAGGGCGACTACGCGACGCTGGTGCTCCCCTCCGGCGAGACCCGGCGTGTGCCGGTCGTGTGCCGGGCCACCATCGGCCAGACCGGCAACCCCGACAACCGCCTGCGGCGCCTGGGCAAGGCCGGCATCACCCGCCTGCTGGGCCGCCGGCCCATCACCCGCGGCATGGCCAAGAGCCACCACGCCCACCCCATGGGCGGCGGCTCGGGCCGCTCCAAGGGCAACCGGCCCCCGGCGGGGCCCACGGGCGTCCACGCCAAGGGCGGGCGCACCCGCAACCGCCGCAAGCACAGCAGCAAGCTGATCATCCGCCGCCGCGTCACCAAGCGCTACGGCCAGGTCACGTAAAGGAACCAGGAACACGACATGGGACGCAGTCTGAAGAAAGGGCCGTACGTCGTTGAGAAGCTCTTCCGCAAGGTGGAGCAGCTCAACCAGCGCAACCGGCGCGAGCCCATCAAGACCTGGGCCCGCCGCTGCACCATCGTCCCGGAGTTCGTCGGCCACACCTTCAAGGTGCACAACGGGCGGGCCTTCCTCGACGTCTTCGTCACCGAGGACATGGTCGGCCACAAGCTCGGAGAGTTCTCGGCCAGCCGGACCTTCCGCGGCCACACGAACAAGAAGGAAGGCATCGAGGGCGGCGAGAAGAGCGGGGCCCCGTCGAAGGGCTGAACGCAAGGCACGCAGTAAGAGGACCAGCACGTGAGACTCCGAGGCGACACACTGAAGCATCTGGCCAAGCAGGCGGGCGTGAGCGTCGAGCAGCTCGCCCAGTCCGTCGAGCGCACGGGCCTGAAGGGCGAGCACGCCCTCTCCGCCGTCCGCAACTGGACGGCCGGGCGCGACCACCCCCGCTGCAAGGCGACCGACGTCGCCAAGCTGGCGGCGGCCGTCGGCGTCGCCCCCAGGGCCATCGCCAGCTTCACCAGCCAGGTGAAGTACCACCGGGGCAGCCCGCGCAAGGCCAAGCTGCTGGTGGACCTGATCCGCGGGCGGAACGTGATCGAGGCGGAGAACCTGCTGCGCTTCACCACCAAGCGGGCCGCGGTGGATGTGCTCAAGGCCCTGCGGGCCGCCGTGAGCGACGCCCAGCTGGCCGAGGCCGACGAGAACGCGCTGTTCGTCGCCGAGAGCCGGATCGACTCCGGCCCGGTGATCAAGCGATTCCAGCCGAAGGACCGGGGCCGTGCGCACCCCATCATCAAGCGGATGGGCCACGTCACCATCGCCGTGCACGAGAGGGCGTAAGGAACCTATGGGACAGAAAACTCACCCATTCGGGCTGCGGGTCGGGATCACCGAGGCTCACAAGAGCCGCTGGTACGCCCCCAAGGCGCTCTACGGCGAGCTGCTGGTCGAGGACCAGCGGATCCGCGAGTTCCTCGACCGCCGCCTCAACCGCTCCAAGGACCGGCCCAACGCCGCCGTCTCGGACATCCACATCGAGCGCACCCGCGAGGAGCTGGTGATCATCATCAAGTCGGCCCGCCCCGGCGTGGTCATCGGCCCCAAGGGCTCGGAGATCGACCGGATGACCGAGGAGCTGATGCTGATGACCGGGCGGAAGGTCAAGATCTCAGTGATCGAGGTCAAGAACCCCGACCTCGACGCCAAGCTGGTCGCCGAGGCGGTCTCCGAGCAGCTGCACAAGCGGGCCGCCTTCCGGCGCGTCATCAAGATGCGGGCCGAGGGCACCATGAACGCCGGCGCCAAGGGCGTGAAGATCATGATCGCCGGGCGCCTGGGCGGGGCCGAGATGAGCCGGACGCTGGATGTCCGCCAGGGCTCCCTCCCGCTCTCGACGCTCCAGGCCAACATCGACTACGGCACCGCCGAGGCGAAGATGAGCTACGGCGTCATCGGCGTGAAGGTCTGGATCTACAAGGGCATGTACGGGACGGCCCCCGTCGAGGACGAGGCGCAGAGCACGGCCGCCGGCGGCCGGGGCCGGGCGAGCGGACGCAGGTAATCACGCGGACCAGTGGCCCGGGCGTCCACGCCTGTGTTGGAGTCTGACCGATGGCGATGATGCCCAAGCGAGTGAAGTTCCGCAAGGAGATGCGCCGGGTCCGCCCCCGCAAGGCGACCAAGGGCAACTACGTCGCCTACGGCGACTTCGGCCTGCAGGCGATGGAGGGGTGCTGGCTCAAGGCGACCTGCATCGAGGCCGGGCGCGTCGCCGCCATGCACTTTGTGAAGCGCGAGGGCAAGCTCTTCATCCGGGTGTTCCCCAACAAGCCCATCAGCAAGAAGCCGCTGGAGACGCGGATGGGCACCGGCAAGGCGGATGTGGACTACTGGGCGGCGAGGGTCAAGCCCGGCACCATGCTCTTCGAGATGGCCGGCGTCCCCGAGCCGGTCGCCAAGCAGGCCCTGGTCCGCGTGGCGATGAAGATGCCGGTCAAGACCAGGTTCGTGACCCGGCGGACGAGTGTGTAAGCAGTGACGCAGTGACGCAGTGGACGCAGAGACGCAGAGACGCAGAGACGCAGTGAACCAGTGACGCAGTGAAGCAGAGGTACGCGATGGACGGCAAAGAAGTACGGGGCCTGAGCGATGAGGAGATCGGCGCGGAGCTCAAGCGGCTCCGGGCCCGCCTCTTCACCCTGGGCACCCAGGCGGTGACCGAGAAGGTCGAGGACAACAGCCAGTTCACCAAGGTCCGGCGCGACATCGCCCGGCTCATGACCGAGCGCACCCGCCGGGCCGCCCCGACCGGCCCGGCGCCCAAGGCCGCCCCCACGAAGAAGGCCCCCACCAGGACCGCCGGGAAGGCGAAAACCGCCGCCAAGGCGAAGAAGTAAGACGGAAAGGCAGCGATGGCGACCAAAGTGAGAGCCCCGGCGGGCGACAAGGCGGCGGCCGGCACCGAGAAGCGATTCGCGGGCTTCGTCGGCGTGGTCGAGTCCGACAAGCGGGCCAAGACCCGCACCGTGGTGGTCCAGTACCAGACCCGCCACGCCAAGTACGGCAAGTACATGAAGCGCAGGACCGTGATCCAGGCCCACGACGAGGCCAACGACAGCCGCAGCGGCGACACCGTCGAGATCGCCCCCTGCCGCCCCATCAGCAAGACCAAGACCTGGAAGGTGATCCGCGTCGTCACCCGCGGCGACGGCGGCCTGCTCCACGCCAGCTGACCCCCAACGACGAAGCGGCCGCGCCCCGCGCGGCGAAGGACGGTAAGGCCCGATGCTCCAGCAAGAAACCAGGTGCGAAGTCGCGGATAACTCGGGCGCCAAGATCGCCTACGTGATCCGCGTCTACGGCGGCTCGACGGCGACGGGGAAGTTCACCCGGCGGGTGGCCAACATCGGCGACCGCGTCTTCGTCTCCATCAAGAAGGCCCTCCCCGGGGCCGACGTGAAGCCCGGCGACAAGTCCAAGGCGGTGGTGGTCCGCACCACCAAGTCCATCCGCCGGGGCGACGGCTCGTACGTCAAGTTCGACAGCAACGCCGTCGTGCTCATCCAGGACGACGGCAACCCCAAGGGCACCCGCATCTTCGGGCCCGTCGCCCGCGAGCTGCGCGAGAAGAACTACATGAAGATCGTGTCCCTCGCCTCGGAGGTGGTGTGAGATGGCCCGTCACGTACGCAAAGGCGACACGGTGGTGATCACGTCCGGGGCGAACCGCGGCCGGATCGGCGAGATCCTGCGCGTCATCCCCGACGATGACCGCGTCATCGTCAAGGGGATCAACCTCCGCACCAAGCACCTCAAGCCCACAAGGGACAACCAGGGCGGCATCATCACCAAGGAAGCCCCCATCCACATCTCCAACGTGAGCCCCGCCGTGGACGGCAAGCCCACCCGCGTGCGTTTCGAGGTCCGCAAGGACGGGAGCAAGGCCCGGGTCGCGGTCAAGGGCGGGAAGGTCCTGGGGATGGTCAAGGGCGCCGGCAAGTAGAAAGGCCCACAGGCGGGACGCCTGTGCCACTCCAAGAGCCACCGAAGAAGAAAGAAACCGAGCAGAACCATGGCGAAGGACACGCAAACCAGAAAGCCCAAGAAGGGCGAGCCCCACCCCGGCGAGGCCGAGGCGATGGTGCGCTCCGGCCCGCCGCGCCTCAGGACCCTCTACGACGAGCAGGTCCGTGCCGCGGTGGCCGAGAAGTTCGGGATCACCAACCCCATGGCCCAGCCGCGCCTGGACAAGATCACGATCAACGTGAACATGGGGCGGCACCTCGACGGGACCAAGCTCCCCCCCAACGTGCGCTCCACCGTGCTGGAGACGATCCAGAAGGTCTCCGGCCAGAAGGCCGTGGTGCAGAAGGCCAAGAAGAGCGTCGCCAACTTCAAGGTGCGCTCCGGCCTCGAGACCGCCGCCATGGTCACCATCCGGCGCGACCGGATGTGGAGCTTCCTCGACCGGCTGATCAACCTGGCCGCGCCCCGCATCAAGGACTTCCGCGGCCTCAGCCGCGGCGCCTTCGACAAGCAGGGCAACTACGCCATGGGGATCACCGAGCAGGGCGTGTTCCCCGAGATCAACATGGCCGAGGCGACGTTCACCCACGGCATGAACATCAACTTCACGTTCCGCAACTCCACGCCCGAGCGCAGCCGGTTCGTGCTGGAGCAGATGGGCTTCCCCTTCGCCAAGCCAGAGGAGCCGGCGGCCGGCTCCGGAAGTAAGAGGTAAGGACCCGATGACCACCAAAGCGCAGATGGCCAAGACCCGCCGCAAGCCCAAGTTCAGCTCGCGCATCGTGCGCCGCTGCGAGCTCACGGGGCGCGCCCGCGGCGTCTACCGCAAGTTCCGCATCAGCCGCATCATGCTCCGCAAGCTGGCCCTGGAGGGCAAGATCCCCGGCATGCGCAAGGCCAGCTGGTAGGGATGTGAGCCGGGGCGACCCCGCCCCGGGTTCGAGGCACCAAAGACACGCAGACCGCAGGCAGGACCACAGGACCCCCCAATGCCCTCGACCGACCCCATCGCCGACATGCTCACCCGCATCCGCAACGCGGTGCGCAACAAGAGCAAGACCGTCAACATCCTCAACAGCCGCGTCTGCCGCGGGATCGCCGACGTCCTGCGCGACGAGGGCTACATCGGCGGCTACGACGTCATCGAGGACGGGCGGCAGGGCCAGCTCCGCGTGAAGCTCAAGTACGGCCCGCGCGGCGAGGTCCTCATCAGCAAGATCGACCGCCAGAGCAAGCCCGGCCGGCGCGTCTACGCCGGCGTCGAGGAGATCCCCCGTCCCCTCCAGGGCCTGGGCATCGCCATCGTCTCCACCAGCCGCGGCGTCAAGAGCGACCGCGCCTGCCGCACCGAGCGGCTCGGCGGCGAGCTGCTCGCCGTCGTCGAGTAACCCCGCGGGGCCCCCCGAGCACCCACCAGCACCTACGAGCACCCGAGCACAAGAAGGCAAGCCATGTCGAGGATCGGAAAGCAACCCGTAGGCGTCCCCGCGGGAGTCAAGGCGACCATCTCCGGGCGCACCATCACCATTGCCGGCCCCCAGGGCACGCTCTCCTACGAGCACCGGCCGGAGCTGAAGGTCGCCTGGAACGAGACGGAGAAGTCCCTCGTCGTCTCCATCGACGAGAAGGACGCCGGCAACGCCGACGTCAAGGCCCACTGGGGGACCACCCGGGCCCTCCTGCGCAACATGGTCGAGGGCGTCACCAAGGGCTACGAGAAGAGCCTCGAGGTGGTGGGGGTGGGCTGGACCGCGGCCGTCGCGGGCAAGAACATCAAGCTGGTCGTCGGCTACGCCAACCCCATCCTCGTCGCGATCCCCGAGGGCGTGAAGGTCGTGGTCGAGAAGCAGATCATCAGGGTCAGCGGCGCCGACAAGCAGGCCGTGGGCGAGCTGGCCGCCGAGATCCGCTCCAAGCGCAAGCCCGAGCCGTACAACGGCAAGGGCATCAAGTACACCGACGAGGTCATCAAGCGGAAGCAGGGCAAGCAGTTCGGCGCGTAACGAGGGACATCGGTGGACGGCCGTCCCGGCCGCCGGCAGGCGAGACGCCCGCCCCACCGAGAGCCCCACTGGAAGCGAGTCATGGACAAGAGCAAGCAGAAAGTCAAGAGGCGCGTGAGGCGGCACGGGCTGCTGCGCCGCAGCGTCAACGGCACCGCCGAGCGCCCGCGCCTGGCCGTGTACAAGTCGGTCCATCATTTCTACGCCCAGGTCATCGACGACCTCGCCGGCCACACCCTGGCCTCCGCCGGCTCCACCGAGAAGGGCCTGCTGAGCGGGGCCAAACCCGGCAACGCCGCGGCCGCCGCCGCCGTGGGGTCCAAGCTCGCGGAGAAGGCCAAGGCCGCGGGCGTCAAGAAGGTCGTCTTCGACCGGGGCGGGTTCAAGTACCACGGCCGGGTCAAGGCCTTCGCGGACGCGGCCCGCAAGGGCGGCCTGGAGTTCTAGACGGCCTGGAGTTCTAGAAGAGGAACACAGGCGGGACGCCTGTGCCACTGAGTACAGAAAAGAAGAACAAGCAATGGCAGAACTGCTCGACGAAGTCAGTCAAATAGAGTCCACCACGGTCGCCGTCCAGCGCACCAGCGCCACCGTCAAGGGCGGCCGGCGCTTCAGCTTCGGCGCGCTCGTGGTCGTCGGCGACCGGCGCGGCAAGGTGGGCTACGGCTACGGCAAATCCAACGAGGTGCCCAGCGCCATCGAGAAGGCCCAGAAGTACGCCCGCAAGGCGATGGTGCCCATCCCGATGGTCGGCACCACCCTGCCGCACCAGGTCGAGGGCACCTACCGCGCCAGCCGCGTCCGGCTCATCCCCGCCGCCCCCGGCACCGGCGTCGTCGCCGGCCAGAGCGTCCGCGCGGTCCTGGAGATGGCCGGCATCACCGACTGCCTGACCAAGTGCTTCGGCTCCACCAACTCCATCAACACCATCAAGGCCGTCTTCGCCGGCCTCGACCGCCTCCGCACCTCCCAGCAGGTCGCCGAGCTCCGCGGCCTCACCCTGGGCGCCACCGAGATCGAGACCAAGCTGGAGAAGGGCAAGGCCTTCGTCTCCTCCATGCCCAAGGTCCGCAAGCCCGAGCAGCGCCAGGAGCGGCCGTCCCGTGGGCGGGGCGGGCCCGGCGGCCCGGGGCGCGGGCGCGGGCGCAAGCCCGGCGGCGGCGGTGGTGGGGGCGGTGGCGGCGGCAGGCCCCAGGCACAGGACGGCGGGGGCGCACCGGCCCCGCAGGCCGCGCCCGACAGCCCGCCCCCCGCTCCCGCGGCCTAAGGACCCCTCACGACCCCGCACCCAGGACGACTCCCCATGATGATCCACGACATCACCGCCCTCGCCGGCCGCTACAAGGCGCGCAAGCGCGTCGGGCGCGGCAAGTACGGCGCCCGCGGCAAGACCTCCGGTCGCGGGCAGAAGGGCGCGGGCTCGCGCTCCGGCACGTCCACCCGCTTCCAGTTCGAGGGCGGGCAGATGCCCTTCTTCCGCCGCATCCCCAAGTTCGGCTTCACCAACGCCCAGTTCAAGACGCTCTTCTGGATCGTGAACATCGGCGACGTCGCGCGGCATCCCGCCTTCGCCAGGGGCGGCGAGGTCAACGAGGAGACGCTCATCAAGGCCGGCCTGGTGCGCGACACCAGCCGCCCGCTGAAGGTCCTCGGCGGCGTCGGGGAGGACGGGCTGAAGGCGAAGTTCACCGTCACCGCCGAGCGCGTCTCCGGCCCGGCGCGCAAGCTCATCGAGGGGGCGGGCGGCAAGGTCACCGAGACCGGCACCCGCCGCGACAAGGTCCGCGGCATCGACCGCAACAGCGACGACAGGTCTCCCAAGAACCTCACCAAGAAACTCACCCGCTCCCGGCCCAAGGCCCCCGCCAAGGCCGCCAAGCCCGAGGCCGAGGCCAAGGCCGAGGGCAAGCCGGAAGGCAAGCCCGAGGGCAAGGGCGGCAAGGGCAAGCCCGAGAGCAAGGAGAAGGCGGAGGGCTGATCCCCGCTCCCCGCCCCCCCGCCCGCCGGCGAACCAGGGTTCACGATTTTGGGGGCCGAAGCGCCCCGGCTCACACGGCAATCCATGATCAACTTCCAGGCCCTGATCAACGTCTTCCGTATCCCCGAGCTGCGGAGCAAGATCCTCTTCACGATGGGGATGCTGGTCGTCTACCGCATCGGCTTCTGGATCCCCCTCCCCGGCGTCGACCAGGCCAAGCTGACCGAGTACTTCCAGCGGGCGTCGGAGTCCGGCTCCGCCGCCGGGCGCGCCGCCGACTTCGTCGCCATCTTCTCCGGCGGCACGTTCTCCCAGTCCACGATCTTCGGCCTGGGCATCATGCCCTACATCTCGGCGGCGATCATCTTCCAGCTCCTGGCCGCGGTCTCGCCCCGCCTCAAGAAGCTCCAGGAGGAGGGCCCCACCGGGCGCCAGAAGATCACCGAGTGGACGCGGTACGCCGCCGTCTGCCTCTGCATCTTCCAGGCCATCGGCTGGCTTACCTTCATCACCAACGCCCAGGAGCCCATGGTCTACGCCCAGTGGTCGCAGAACCCGCTGTGGTGGGCCATGGGGATCGCGGCCCTCACCGCGGGCACGGTCTTCATGATGTGGCTGGGCGAGCAGATCGACCGCTACGGGATCGGCAACGGCGTCTCCATGATCATCATGGCGGGGATTCTCACGGGCATGCCCAACGCGGTGCTGAGGGTGTACAGCCAGTACAACCCCGACGACCCGACCATGATCGGGCCGCTCGGCGTGCTGCTGCTCGCCGGCGGGTTTGTGGTGGTCGTGGCCGGCGCGGTGCTCCTCACCGTCGCCCAGCGGCGCATCCCCGTGCAGCAGGCCAAGCACACGCGGGGCCGGCGGGTCTACGGCGGGCAGAAGAGCTACCTGCCCCTGCGCGTCAACCACAGCGGCGTGATGCCCGTCATCTTCGCCAGCTCGCTCATGATCTTCCCCTCGGTCATCTTCTCCAGCCTGCACCAGAGCGCGTCGGCCGGCGGCAACACCGGCTGGCTGGCCCAGATCACCCTCTGGTTCAGCGAGAACTTCGCCCACGGCCAGTTCCCCTTCGTCTTCTTCGAGCTCATCCTGATCTACTTCTTCGCCTACTTCTGGATCACCGTCCAGTTCAACCCCGAGGACATGTCCAAGCAGCTCCGCGACCACGGGTCGTTCATCCCGGGCCTGCGCCCCGGGCCCCGAACGGCCGAGTACCTCGAGACCGTGATGACCCGCATCACCTTCGTGGGGGCGGCCTTCCTCGCCGTCATCGCCCTGATGCCGACGATCGTCACCCGCAGCATGCGGATCGACTACACGGTGACCCAGTTCCTCGGCGGCACGGGCCTGCTGATCGTCGTCTCGGTGGCCCTGGACTTCGTTCAGCGGGTCGAGGCCAACCTGCTCATGCGGAACTACGCCGGCTTCCTCGGCCGCAGCGAGGACGACAAGGGCCCCCGCATCCGAGGCCCGCGCTCCTGAGCGTGCCACCGATCTGGCCGGCTTGAGCCCAAGTCGGTGCACTTCGGCGCCTAGCGCCGCTCTCTCACGTACTCCCGCGCCGCCCAGCGGATCGGCACGCCGTCGCGCAGGTCGGTCGCCGCCTCGGCCATGATCCGGCCCAGCAGCCACGACCCCACCGGCGCCCCCGGCAGCACCCAGAGCGGCACGCCCGCCATCCGGTAGGCCGCGAGGTTCCCCGCCGCCCACGCGACGAGCCCCGCCCCCGCCAGCCACAGGCCCATCTCCCCCGCGCTGGCGGCCTCCCCGCCGGCGCCGAGCAGCAGCAGGCTCCACGGCACGTTCAGCAGCGTCAGGGCCGGCAGCACCGCCCCGGAGAAGGTGGCGTAGAAGCCGTTGCGCCGCAGCCGCCCCAGCTTGCGGTGCGAGGCCTCGACGAAGATCCGCTTCCACCCCGCGCGGAAGGCCGGCCAGGTCTCGTACATCCGGCAGCGCAGCAGGCCCGCCGCCAGGAACACCCCGATCGGCCGCCCGGCGTCCGCCAGCCGGCGCGCCAGGGCCAGGTCCTCCAGCAGCTCGTCGTGCACGGCCTCGTGCCCGCCCGCGCCCTCGAACGCCTCGCGCCGGATGAGCATGAACTGTCCGTTGGCGAACGCGCGCGGGCTCTGGCGCCGGTTGGCCCGCACGATCGGGTACTCGCGCACCAGCTCGAACCCCGCCGCCGGCTGCACCAGCCGCTCGAACCACCGCCCGCACGTCAGCGTGCTCAGCAGGCTCAGCAGGTCCAGCCGCCGCTCCCGCAGCAGCGCCACGCACGCCCGGATGCAGGCCGGGTCCAGCTGCGTGTCGGCATCGGCGAACAGCAGCAGGTCCGCCCCGCGGGCCGCGGCCGTCGCCGTGCCGGCCGCCACCGCGTTCACCTTCCCCGCCCACCCCTCCGGGCAGGCGGCGACCTCGACGACCTCGAACCGCCCGTCGCCGCCGATCGCCCGCCGGACGGCGGCGAGCGTCCCGTCCGTGCACCGGTCCAGGCACAGCACGACCCTCAGCGCCGGGTAGTCCTGGGCCCGCAGCGACGCGACCAGGCCGCCGATCGTGGCCTCCTCGTTGTGGGCCGGGATCACCGCGCACACCGGGGGGGCCGGGCCCGCCGGCGGCGGCAGGCGCAGCCCCGCCCGCGCCGTCGGCACCATCAGCGCCGTCCTCACCAGCCGGAAGAGCGCCACCGCCCAGAACACCGCCAGCGCCAGGCACGCCGCATCCAGCAGCCACGCCAGCAGCATCCAGCCGGGGAACAGCGTGCCAGCCGAGAGCGTGCCGGGGTCCGCCATGGGGATGAAGCGTACTCATCCCGGCGCGCGGGTAGACTCCGCCCATGAGCGATTCAGGCAGGGCGGAGGCGGGCGGCGGCGAGGGGGGGCTCGCGCCCGCGGGGACCGCCGAGTTGTTCGTGTTCACCCGCCAGGCCGCGCGCGAGGCCGACCGCCTCGCCGCCGAGCAGTACGGGATGCCGACGCTCCTGCTCATGGAGAACGCGGCGTTCCACCTCGCGGGCGTCGCGGTCCACCTCACGAAGGACGCCGTGCCGGCGCGGGTGATGATCTTCTGCGGCCCGGGGAACAACGGGGGCGACGGCCTGGCCCTCGCCCGCCACCTGCACAACGCCGGGTGCGCCGTCGAGATCATGCTGGCCGCGCCCGCCGACGGCTACGCCGGGGACGCCGCCGTGAACCTCGGGATCGCGCAGCGCATGGGCATCCCCATGGTCCGCCTCGCCGAGGAGCAGCCGGCGGAGGTGGGGCGCACCGTGGACCGCTTCGGCCCGCCCGACCTGGTCGTGGATGCGCTCCTGGGCACGGGCCTCTCGTCGCCCGTCCGCGAGCCGCTCGCGGGCCTGATCGGCTGGATCAACGAGCTGGGCCGGAAGGGCGCCACCGTCCTGGCCGTCGATATCCCCTCCGGCCTCGACTGCGACACCGGCGAGCCGCTGGGCGTCGCCGTGCAGGCCGGCGTCACCGTCAGCTTCCTGGGGCTCAAGAAGGGCTTCGGCTCCCTCACCGCCCAGGGGTACATCGGCGAGGTCATCGTCGCGGGCATCGGCGTGCCGCGCGAGCTTGTCGAGAAGCTCGGCACGCGCCTCGGCGGCCACGAGCAGCCCGACCGCCCGGAGGATGCGCGCCACGAGCCGCACCGGGCCCCCCCGCCCCGGCGCGGGCGGCCGGAAGACGAGTGAGCGCCGGCGCGCCGGTTGACTGGGCGGGCCGCCCGGCCCACGATTCAGCGGAGGCATCGCCCATGGCCGTGCGGATGGAACTCTCGCGCATCCTGATCCGCGAGCTCAACGATTACCAGATCATCGAGCTGCGCGAGGCCCGCAACGGCAGCGGCGGCGCGGTCGCCCCCGGCGCCGGCACCGATGAGGGTGCCGAGGACTCCGACGCGCGCTCGTTCCCCATCGTCATCGGCCTCCCGGAGGCCCAGGCCATCGAGCGCCGCATCAAGGGGATCCAGATCAAGCGGCCCCAGACCCACGACCTGCTCGCCAGCGTCATCGAGGCCATGGGCGGCACCCTCCAGTCGATCACCATCACCGACCTCTCCGATCACACGTTCTTCGCCACCCTCGACGTCAAGAAGCCCGGGGGCGAGGTGATCCACATCGACTCCCGCCCCAGCGACGCCATCGCCCTCGGCGTCGCCGGCGATGTGCCCATCTACGTCGAGGAGCACGTCCTCGAGGCGGCGATGAGCGATGAGAGCTGATCGGGGCGAGGGCTTGATTACGTGATGACGTGAGAGGGGGCACCTACGCAGCAAGCCAACGGATGTCAGACAGCGCCGCCGATCAGCCCCGCCCGCCCGGACCTGCCCTCCCCCTCACCTCATCACCCCATCACGCCATCACCACATCACGCTTCGACCCCCGCCTCTCCCCGCCCCTCTATCTCACCGCCCGCGTCCCGCCCCTGGGCGGCTGGATCAAGGAGCGCCCCGAGGACTTCCTCGTCGATGAGCAGCCCGCCTACCAGCCCTGCGGCGAGGGCGAACACCTGTACCTCTTCGTCGAGAAGCGCGGCCTCGCCACGTTGAGCGCCGCGCGCACGCTCGCCCGGCACTTCGGCGTCCCCCCGCGCGACATCGGCTACGCCGGGCTGAAGGACAAGCAGGCCATCACCCGCCAGGTCTTCTCGGTCCACATCCCGGGGAAGAGGCTGGAGGACTTCCCCTCGCTCATCCACGAGCGGCTCTCCATCCTCTGGGCCGACTACCACGGCAACAAGCTCCGCCCGGGGCACCTCAAGGGCAACCGGTTCTCCATCCGCATCCGCGGTGTCAGCTTCCGCGCGGCCCTGGAGGCGAAGCGGGCCCTGGAGATGCTGGAGCGGCAGGGGGTCCCCAACCGCTTCGGCGAGCAGCGCTTCGGCTACCGCCTGAACAACCACGTCGTCGGACGCGCCATCCTGCTGGATGACGCCCCGGCGGCGCTCGACGCGCTCCTCGCCCCGGCCCCGGATGTCCCGGACAAGCAGCAGGGCGCCCGCGAGCTGTACGCCCGGGGCGACTACGCCGGCGCCCTCGCGGCCTTCTCCAGCGAAGCGAGCACCGAGCGCCGCATCCTGGGCGCGCTCGCCCGCGGCGCCCCGCCGCGCCGCGCCATCCGCGCCATCGACCCCGGCGAGCGCGACTTCTACCTCACCGCGTTCCAGTCCGCCGTGTTCAACGCCGTCCTCGACGGGCGCCTCCGCGAGGGCGCCCTCGGCCAGCTCCGCGAGGGGGACCTGGCCTTGAAACACGACAACGGCGCGGTCTTCGAGGTCGGCCCCGCCGACCCCGGCCCGGAGCTCGATGCCCGCCTCGCCCGCTTCGAGATCAGCCCCTCCGGGCCCCTCTGGGGCGCCCAGATGAAGCGGGCCGCCGCCCGCACCGGCGAGGCCGAGCTCGCCGCCCTCCGCGAGGCCGGCCTCACCCCGGAGCAGATCGAGCAGGCCCCCGTCCGCCTCACGGGCGCCCGCCGCCCGCTGCGCGTCCCCCTCACCTTTCCCGAGGTCGAAGGCGGCGTGGATGAGCACGGCCCCTATGTCCGCGTGGCCTTCGACCTCCCCCGCGGGGCGTTCGCCACCACCGTCATCCGCGAGCTGATCAAGCCCGAACCGGGCGGGCGCGGCCACTCCCTCACCCGGGCCGCGGAGCCGGAATCCACGGAAGAGGACTAGGGCGGGCGCGGGTCGCGAACGCCAGCCGGAACCCCCCACGGGGCTAACATCCCCTCCCCGACCGGGGCCCGATGCCCCGGCCCCCTCCCCGCCCTCCCGAGACTTCAATGGACGAACGCCAGACACAGATCCGCGAGGGCGCAGGCCTCGAGGAATCCAAGCTTAATGTCGAGTTCATCGACTGGCTCCGCCGCTGGAGCACCCCGCTGCTCCTGGTCGCCGCGGTCGCCGCCCTCGGCTGGGTCCTCTGGCAGAAGTACGAGAAGGCCCAGCTCGAGACGGTGGACCGGGCCTTCAAGGAGCTCGACACCGCGCTCATGACGGGGAGCCCCGAGACGCTCAGGGCCGTCGCCGACACGTACCCCCGCATCCGGGCGGTCCCAATCCTCGCCCGCATGGGCGCCGCCGACGCCTACCTCGGTTCCGCCCGCGCCGGCGTCCGGCCCGGCACTTCGCTCAAGCCCGACGGCTCCATCGAGCCCGCCGACATCCTGAGCGAGGCCGACCGCGAGTCGATGCTCACCCAGGCCGCGGAGCTGTACCAGCGGACCCTGAGCGAGACCGAGACCGACCGCGACAAGGCGGTGCACGCCATCGGCGCTGCCTTCGGCCTCGCGGCCGTCGCGGAGATGCGGGGCCAGACGGACGCCGCGAAGCAGCACTACGAGCGTGTGGTCGCCCTGGCGGAGAAGACCGGCTACCCCGTGCAGGCGGTCATCGCGAAGCAGCGGATCACCGATCTCCCCGGGCGCGCTACCCCCCCGATGCTCTACGCCAAGGCCGAAATCCCGACGCCCCCGCAGCCTCCCGAGCCCCCGGCGCCCACGGGGGCGACCGGCGCACCGGGCGCAACCGGCGCTCCCGTGCCGACCGGCGTCTTTGCGCCGCCCGAGGCGCCCGCCGCCACCGGCCCGACCGGCGAGCCCCCGGCCCCCGCGGCCACCGGCGCTCCCGCGCCGACCGCGCCCACCGGCGAGCCCGCGCCGACCGGCGAGCCGGCGCCCACGGGCGCTCCCGCCCCCACGGGTGAACCCGCGCCCACCGGCGGCACTCCCCCAGCGCCCCCGCCGCAGCCATGACCGATCCGGGTCCAACGGACCCGCGCGCCGAACACCGGACCCCGCCCCCGGCTGCTCCCCCTGCGCCCGCACCCTCCCCGCGCGACGGCGATGCGGACGACCGCGTCCTCGTCGGGCCCGACCTGGTCCTGCCCGGCGGCAGGGTGGACCCCGCGGCCATCGAACGGCTGATCGCGGAGGCCCGCGCCGAGGACGACGACGCCGAGCTGCCCACCGTCACCTTCACGCTCACGCGCGACCTGAAGAAGCGGCTCGACAGGTACCTGACCGACCGCATCACCTTCATGAGCCGCACCCAGCTGCAGAAGCTGATCGACGAGGGCGGCGTGCTGGTGAACGGGCGCCGGCCCAAGGCCTCGACCACGCTGCGCAAGGGCGACACCGTCGAGGTCGTCGTCCCGCCGCCCCCGCCGACCGAGATCCAGCCCGAGCCGATCCCGCTGGAGGTGCTCTTCGAGGATGAGCACCTCATCGTGATCAACAAGAGCCCGGACATCATCGTCCACCCCGCGCGCTCGCACCTCTCGGGCACGATGGTCAACGCCCTCGCCTGGCGCCTGCGGCACGGGGCAGTGGGGCAGGGAACAGTCGGGGGAACAGTGGGGCAGGCGTCCCGCCTGCCCGGCGAGCAACGCCTCTCATCCGTCGGCGCGGAGTTCGCCCGCCCCGGCGTCGTCCACCGCCTCGACCGCCACACCTCCGGCGTGATCGTCTTCGCCAAGCAGGATGAGGCCCACTGGAAGCTGGGCCACCAGTTCGAGCACCGGCGCGTGGACAAGCGCTACCTCGCCGTCGTCCACGGTACGGTCGAGCCCGCCGCCGACACCATCGACCTGCCCATCGGCCCGCACCCCTCCCGCGAGAAGGGCTACCGCGAGAAGTACGTCGTCCGCCACGACGAGCAGGGCAAGCACGCCCTCACCATCTGCCGCGTCCGCGAGCGCTACGGCAAGCACGCCCCGGACCCCGCCGAGCGCTTCTCCCTCGTCGAGCTGGAACTCAAGACCGGCCGGACCCACCAGATCCGCGTCCACCTCTCCTACCTGGGCTACGCCGTCGTCGGCGACGACATGTACGGCGGCCGCCCCTTCACCCACGAGGGCCGCACCGTCATCGCCCGCCAGGCCCTCCACGCCGCGCTGCTGGGCTTCCAGCACCCCGTCACCGGCGAGCGGCTGGTCTTCACCGCCCCCCTCCGCGGCGACATGGCCGAGCTGGTGCGGCTGCTCCGCGCACGGCCCGGATTCGAGGCCCTTAACCCCCAGGGGGCCACGGTGGACTTGAACGCCGCCGTGTGATTCAGTTGACCCGGGCCAGGGAAGCGGCGGGGGCGGCGAGCCGCCGGCCGCGCGGCCCGTCAAAGGGGGAAGACCATGAGTAGGAAGTTTTTCGTTCTGGCCGCGCTCTCGGCGTGCGGCCTCGTGGCCGGCTGCAACACGCGCCCGCTGGCGATGGATGACCACGCCGTGGTTCCGGCCGGCTCCGCAACCACGATCGCCGTGCTGGACAACGACCGCGACCCCAACGGCGACCCGATGATCGTCAAGCGGGCCTGGGGCTCGCGCCTCGGGGCCGTCTCGATCAACCCCGACAACACCATCACCTACGCCGCCAACCCCGGCGTGACCGGCATGGACACCTTCACCTACCGCGTCGCCGACAACCGCGGCCGGGCCCGCAACGCCTCGGTGCTCGTGGATGTCACGCCCGAGCGCATCACGGCGGTGCAGCCGCTGGCCGCCGACATCCTCGTCGGGCGCGAGACCGTCATCGTCAGCCCGCCGCGCGCGCCCGCCCCGCCCCCGACGGTGGTCACCACCGTCGAGCGCGGGCGCATCCTCGCCTCGCCCGAGCCGACGCTGGTGGCGCCCGCCCCGGCCGCGGGCCCCTTCGTCGAGTCGGTCCTGGTCATCCTCCACACCACCGCCGACGACAAGAACCGCGAGGAGCCCGTCCGCATCGTCCTGCGCCGCGGCAACGAGATCCTCGCCGACCGCACCGTCGGCGGCGGCGAGCTCTGGGGCAGCTTCACCGACAACGTCTTCGAGCTGATCCTGCGGCCCCAGCCCCCGATCGCCGACGCCTCGCGGATGGTGCTCGACCTCCGCAAGGTCCCCGCGGGCGGCGGGCAGGCCGGCGGCGGCTGGACCATGCAGGCCGAGGCCCGCGCCCGCCTGACCGACGGCTCCACCGCCGTCCTCCTCCCCATGACCGAGCCCGTCAAGTTCGGCGATGATGCCACGCCCGAGCGGAACTGGACCCTGACCGTCCCGAGGTAGACGCCACGGCAGCGACCCGCCGGCGCCCCCCCCCCGCTCCACACCCACAGGAGGCACCATGCCCCCCAGTTCGATGACCGACCTCGCCGTCGCTCTGTGCATCTGCGCTGTCGCCGTCCCCGGGTGCAATCGCAACCGGGCCGCGGGCCAGCGCGCCATGGCCACGAACGAGCCCGCGGCCGATCGCGGCCCGGGCGCCCCGGTCGCCGCCGCGGGGATGATCAGCCGCGTCTCCGTAGCCCTCCACACGGGCACCGACGCCAAGGACTCCGCCGAGTCTGTCACCGTCCGGCTCTTCCGCGGCAACGACCCCGTCGCCGAGCAGACCCTCGGCGCCGGCGAGGCCTGGGGCCCCGGCGCCTTCCGGGCCGTCGAGCTGCCCCTCGAGCCCGCCCTGCCCGCGAGCGCCGCCCGCGAGATGCGCCTGGAGGTCTCCAAGGCCGACCCCGCCGGCGGCCCCGGCCGCCCCTGGGGCGTCCAGGTCGAGGCCCTCGGCCAGCTCTCCGACGGGCGCGTCATCCGTCTGCTGGAGCCCACCTCTGGCGTCCAGATCGGCGGCGACAACCCCTTCCGCAGAGCCTGGATCCTCTCCCCGGGATAGAGGCCGCGCTCAGGCCACCGACGACTGCCACGGGCGACGGGGCGTCACCGGCGCCCGTTCGGCGTACCCCAGCCGCAGCACCAGCTGCGGGTACCCGTCCGCGCCGATCAGCTTGGCCAGTGAGTTCCGGGCCCCCGCATCCTGCATCGGGGCGCTGAAGAACCCGGCTTGCACGCCCTCCGCGGCCGCGCGGAGCAGCAGCCGCTGCAGGCCCTGTCCCGCCGCCAGCCACGATCTGGGGTTGTCGCTCCGCGTCCCCAGCACGGCCAGGGCCGGGGCCTGCGCCGCCTGCGCCCGGGCCCGGCGCGCGAACCGCCGGCCGAGGCTCACGCGTGAGACCACCGAGGGGGCTGTCGCCCGCGAGAACCACCCGAACCCCAGGGCCCGCGGGTCGATCCCGTCCACGACATCCGCGCCGGAGGACCGCACCCACGCCCCAAGAGTCCGGCGGATCGCCGGGTCATCCCAGCGCTTCCGCTCGGCCCCCTCGATCAGGTCGGCGGCCTCGCGCCGCGGGCCGTCCCCGGCGATGTACTCCATCCACCCGTGCTCCTCGGCGGCGATCGTCGAGAGCGTGGTCAGGAGCGTCGGGTCGATGGGGCGCGAGCGCATGGGGCCCGTCACGGTGTACCGCTTGGGCACGGCCTCGTAGAGCAGGTCGGATTCGCGCGTCCCGCCGCCGCCCCGCCGCACCGCGAGCCGCGCGAACAGGTCCGGGTTCGCCGGCGTGGGCAGCAGGTCCACCAGCCAGGTGAACCGCGCCCGCGTGAGGGCAATCCGCAGGTTCATGATGGCCGCGCCGCACGAGACCGCCAACTCCCGGTCCCCCGGGTCTGCGGGCCCCAGCGATCGCGACCGGTCGGCCAAGACGTCGATCGTCTCCTCGCCGATCCGGAACCGCCACGGCTGGGTGTTCCACGCCGAGGGCGCGCGGACCGCCAGCTCGATGACCGAGCGCAGCGACGTGGGCGCCTCGGGCGAACCGCCGGTCGTGGCTGTGATGATCCTGACCCCGGTACGGGTAGTGAGCGTCGCCATCGGACCTCCATGCCTCCCTTGGCTCAGCGACCTCAGTTTACCACGAAACTCAGCCGATCCGCTCCCTCCCCCCCATGTAGGGCCTCAGGGGCGGGGGGATGGTGACCGAACCGTCCGGATTCTGGTGGTTCTCGAGGATCGGGATCAGAATTCTCGGACTGGCGAGGACCGTGTTGTTCAGGGAGTGGCAGAACGTGGTCTCGCCCTTCCCCCCCTCCCCCCCGGGTCTATACCTCATGTTGAGACGCCGGCACTGGTAGTCGTAGAGCCGGCTGGCGGAATGCGTCTCGCCGTAGGCCCCCGGCTCTTGTGGGGCAGGCGTCCCGCCTGCCGGCAGCCGGGACGGCTGCCCCACCGCGGCCGCGCGCCCCGGCATCCAGCTCTCGATGTCCACCATGTCCGCGTTCTTCGGCCCCAGGTCCCCCGTGCAGCACTGGAGCAGCCGGTACGGGATCGCCAGGCTCTGGAGCAGCTCCTCAACGTACGAAATCATCCGCTTGTGCCAGGCGCGGCTCTCCGCCTCGTCGGCCTTGCCGATCACCACCTGCTCCACCTTGTCGAACTGGTGGATGCGGTAGAGCCCCGCCGTGTCCTTCCCCGCGGCCCCCGCCTCGCGCCGGAAGCACGTCGAGACCGTCACGTACTTCAGCGGCAGCTTCGCCTCATCCAGGATCTCATCCTGGTGGATCCCCATCAGCCCCACCTCGCCCGTCCCGGTCAAGAACAGGTCGTGCCCCCCGCCCCGCGTGCTCTCTTCGATCTGGTACGCCTGCTCGCGCCCCGCGGGGAAGAACCCCGTCCCCACCATCGCCTCCTCGCGGACGATCACCGGCACCGACATGGGCGTGAAGCCCTGCTTCAGCACCATGAAGTCCAGCGCGTACCGCAGCGCGGCCTGGTGCAGCGCCATGCCATCGCCCGTCAGGATGTAGCTCCGCGTCCCCGCCAGCTTCACGCCCCGCTCGAAGTCCGCCAGCCCCAGGTCGCGCACCAACTCGATGTGCGTCCTGGGCTTGAACCCGCGCTGCGCCTTGAACGGCCTGGCCGCGTCGAACCCCGGCGGGTTCCACCGGCGGACCTCGATGTTCTCCTCCGGCCCCGCCCCCACCGGCACATCGGGGTCCGGCGGCAGGGGCACCGCCAGCAGCAGCTCGCGCAGCTGCGGCTCCATCTGGGCCATCTCGGCATCCAGGCGGGCGATCTCCGCCTTCAGCCCGGTGGGCTTGACCTTCAGGTCATCCAGCTCGCGCTGCAGCCGCCCCCGCTCGGCCTCATCGGCCGCCTTCTTCAGCGCCCCCGCCAGCTTCCCGATCTGCGGCCCTATCTCCTTCTCGATCCTTTTCTGCTCCGCCCGCAGCCGCTCCGCCTCCGTCAGCAGGCCGCGGCGCCGGGCATCCAGCGAGAGGATGTGGTCGATATCGACCCGGAACCCCTTCTTCCGGGCCCCCTCCTTGAAGTGGTCCGGCCTCTCGCGCAGCGCTTTCAGGTCGATCATGGGGCCAGTGTAGAGGACCCGGCGGGGGGCATCACCCGCGCTGCGGCGGGTCAACGAGTGACGCGAGCAACTCGCGAGCCGCTTCTTCCAGCGGCCCCAAGTCACGCTCCACCACGTTCCAGACTTCGTTCAGGTCAACGCCCATGTAGTTATGGATCAGGACGTCGCGCATCCCCGCGATCTGCCGCCACGGAATCTCGGGTCTCCCGGCCCGGGTCGCCTCCGAGAGCCTCTTCGTCGCCTCGCCGATGACCTCGAGGTTCCGCACGACCCCGTCCTGCACCAGGCTGTCGGCGGTGAACGATGCCCGCCCGCCCTGCGTGTAGCGCCGGACCCGCGCGATCGCCTCCAGGATATGGCCCAGGTAGACCGCATCGTCCTTCACAGCGCAACCGCCTCCGCGAGGATGCGGTCGCGCAGGCTGGGCGGTAGCGCGCGTTCATTCACAAGGTCGACCGCCACGCCCAGCGCATCCCCAAGCTCCTGGGCCGCGGCGATACGGTCCAGGAGCGAACGATCCGCGTCCATCGTGACCAGCAGGTCAAGGTCGCTGTTCCCGTGACGCTCCCCTCGGACCGTCGAGCCGAACACGCGCGCTTGCCGGGCGCCGTGGCGCTCGAGGACGTCGAGGATCATCCGTCGGTTGTTGCTGACGATGGCGGCGACCATGCGTGCGCTCCCAGGCCAAGATTCTATCGGCGGTGCACGCCCGCCGCGAGCAGGATGGGTGCCGGTCGCTGGCAGCAAAGTCCCTACCCTTCGCCCATGCCCCTCCTCGCCGCCTGGCTCCACGACCTCTCGCCGTTCGCCCTCCGCATCACCGGCTCCTTCGGCATCCGCTGGTACGGCCTCGCCTACGCCACGGGGTTCCTCATTGCCTGGGTGCTCCTCCGCTGGCTCGCCGCCCGCGGCGCCACGTACACCACCAGGCAGCGCGCGGGCGACGCCGTCCTCTACGGCGTCGCCGGCGTGGTCATCGGCGGCCGTCTCGGCTACATCATTTTCTACCACCCCTCCCTCCTCTGGGAGTGGACCTCATCCGCGCCATGGTGGGGCGCCCTGGCCATCAACAAGGGGGGCATGTCCTACCACGGCGGCCTGCTCGGCGTCATCGTCGCCACCTGGTTCATCGCCCGGTTCATACAGCGCGAGCAGCGGGCCCGTGCCACCGACTTCGCCGCCCCCACAACCCCCCCCTTTGCGATGGGCAAGTCCGGGGCGGCGAAGTCGGTGCCACAGCTCAACCGCGGCCCGTGGATGCTCCACATCCTCGACACCTTCGCCCTCCTCACCCCCCCCGGCCTCTTCCTCGGGCGTCTCGCCAACTTCGTCAACGGCGAGTTGCTGGGGCGCATCGCCGCCCCGCCCGGCCAGCCGGCGCCGTGGTGGGCCGTCAAGTTCCCCCAGGAACTCCTCGACGAGCACTCGCGCTGGGCCGGAGTCCTCCAGGACCGCCCGCCCATCCACACGCGGGAGCAGTGGCGCCAGGCCGAGGCGATCATCCATGGCCTCGCCCCCGGCCGCACCTTCGAAGAGGGCCACGGCCGCCTCCTGGAGTTCATCCAGAGCGGCAACGACACGCTGGCCAACCAGGTCGCCCCGCTGGTCTCCGCGCGACACCCCTCCCAGCTCTACCAGGCCGCGGGGGAGGGCCTCCTCGTCCTGATCATCGTCTGGGCCATCGCCGCCCGCCCCCGCCGCCCCGGGACGGTCAGCGCCTGGTTCATGATCGCCTACGGCGCGGTCCGCATCATCGCCGAGGCCTTCTGGCGGCTGCCCGACGCCATGAACAACGCGTACATCTACGGCCTCACCCGCGGCCAGTGGCTCAGCGCCGGCATGGTGGCCACGGGCGTCATCGGCCTCATCCTCATCCGCCGTCGCGCCCTGCCGCATATCGGCGGCTGGCTGAGGCCCGTGCCACGGGTTTGACCGTCTTCGGTCAACCCGGTGCCCGTCCGATCCCGGTCGCCACCGCCTCTACACTTGCCCCCCGCATGACCGCCACCCCCGCGCCCACCTCCCGGCCCGCCCCCGTCCCCCGCTGGCACTACCACCGCCGGCTCTACGACTGGGTCCTCTCCCTCGCCCACAGCAAGCACGCCCTCACCGCCCTCTTCCTCCTCAGCTTCGCCGAGTCCAGCTTCTTCCCCGTCCCGCCGGATGTCCTCCAGATCGCCCTCACGCTGGAGCGACGCTCCCGCGCCTGGCTTTACGCCGCCGTCAGCACCGTCGCCTCCGTCCTCGGCGGCATCCTCGGCTGGATCATCGGCTACGCCCTCTGGCACGCGGTGGGGGGGTTCTTCTTCCGGTATGTCCCGGGCGTCACCGAGAAGAACTTCGCCCTCGTCCACGACAAGTTCGAGGCCAACGCCTTCCTCGCCATCTTCACGGCCGCGTTCACGCCGATCCCCTACAAGGTCTTCACCATCGCCGCGGGCGTCTTCGAGATCTCGCTGCTCACGCTCATCGTCGGCTCGATGATCGGGCGCGGGGCCCGCTTCTTCCTCGTCGCCGCCGTCTTCTGGAAGTTCGGGCCCCCGGCCCGGGCCTTCGTCGAGAAGTACTTCAACCTCCTCACGTTCCTCTTCACCGCGGCCCTCGTCGGCGGCTTTATCCTCATCGGCGTCATGGCCGACAAGAAGGACGACGCGCCGGCGCGCCCCGCCCCGGCAGCCCCGGCGCCGGCCGCCCCCACGGAGGCCCCATGAGCATCCTCGTCACCGGCGCTGCCGGCTACATCGGCTCCCACGCCGTCCAGCGGCTCCTCAAGGATGGCCACGAGGTGGTGGGGGTGGACAACCTCTTCCGCGGGCACGCGGAGGCGATCGAGCGCCTCCGCAGCACCGCTGGGGGGAGCCTCCACTTCGTCAAAGCCGACATCGGCGAGCGGGCCCTGCTCGAGGGCCTCATGCGCGAGCGCCGCGTCGAGGCCGTGCTGCACTTCGCCGCCCACGCCTACGTCGGCGAGAGCGTCGAGCAGCCGCTGCTCTACTACCGCAACAACGCCGCCGGGGCCCTCTCGCTCATCGAGGCCGCCGCGGGCGCGGGCGTCCAGCGATTCGTCTTCAGCAGCACCTGCGCCACCTACGGCGAGCCCCCGGCCCAGTACATCCCGATCCCGGAGACCTGCCCGCAGGCCCCGATCAACCCCTACGGGCGGAGCAAGCTGCACGTCGAGCACATGCTCTTCGACTACGCCGCATCGCCCGCCGGTCGCGACGGCTTCGCCTTCGCCGCCCTCCGCTACTTCAACGTCGCCGGCTCGGACCGGACCGGCCTCATCGGCGAGCACCACGAGCCCGAGACCCACCTCATCCCCGTCATCCTCCAGGCCGCCCTCGGCCAGCGCGACGGCGTGACCATCTTCGGGACCGACTACGCGACGCCCGACGGCACCTGCATCCGCGACTACATCCACGTCGAAGACCTGATCGACGCCCACGTGAAGGTCCTCGCGGCGCTCCGCCCGGGCGATGCCCGCACCTACAACCTCGGCATCGGCAAGGGCTACTCCGTCCGCCAGATCATCGACGCGGCCCGGCGGATCACGCAGAAGGAGTTCGCCGTCAAGGAGGGCCCCCGCCGCCCCGGCGACCCGCCGTCCCTCTACGCCGACCCCTCCAAAATCCGCCGCGACCTGGGCTGGTCGGCCCAGATTACCACCCTCGACGAGGTCATCGGGTCCGCCTGGCGCTGGTTCCAGAAGCATCCGCGCGGGTACCGTTCCTGATGCAGCCAGCCCGATCCCTGCTCGTTCTCCTCATGGCCGCGGCGTGTGCGTTCGGGGCGCCGACGCCCGCGGCGCAGCCCCCCGCGCCGGCGCTCGCCGGAGCCGCCGACGCCCCCTACCTCCTACCGCCGGCATGGCCCGCCCGGGCGCTCATCGTCGGCCACCCCGGAGCCAGGGGCGTCATCCGCCCCGTCGATGCGCCCACAGGCCTGGTCGGCTTCCAGCCCTCGCAGCTCCGCGGTCCCTCCGCAGATGACCTCGCCGACGCCGAGGCCGTGGGCGCCGGCCCCTTCAACCCCGCGGGCGCCGGGATGCCCGCCGTCGAGTTCGAGCGCTCGGGCTCGTTCCTCTTCGGCCCCGCGCGCCAGCGGGCCGATGCCCGCCCCTCGCGCCCGC
>JBBDXI010000041.1:8047-38691 GCA_040902425.1 Phycisphaerales bacterium | reverse complement strand
GGGGGGGGGGCCGGCGTCCACTTCAAGTTCGTCTCCGCGCGCACCTGGCAGAGCCGCCAGGAACCCGAGGTCCGCACGCTCGTGCTGAGCCGCACCTGGTTCGCCCTCTACGAGCCCACCCGCGCGGGCGACCCCGCGGGCGTCGCCCTGGTCATGCCGGGCCTCTTCAACACCCCCGAGCCCGTCATCGAGCACCTCATCGAGCAGTTCCGCAAGCGCGGCTGGGCGGTCCTGCGCATGATGGCCCAGCCCTCCCGATTCACCGAGCGGACCACCATCCGCATCGACCCGCAGAACCTCGAGAGCGCCGCCGAACGCGCCGCCGCGGAGATGCAGGACCGCGTCGCGGAGTGCGCCTACGCCGCCCAGGCCGCGTTCCAGCACCTGGGCGCGGAGAAACCCGCGCTCGCCAAGCTCCCGTGCATCGCCGTGGGCATGAGCGGCGGCGCCATGACCCTCCCCAGCGTGGTCGCCCTTGAGCCGCAGCGCTACGCCGCCGCGGTCCTCATCGCCGGCGGCGCCGACTTCGTCACCATCGCCCTCGAGAGCAACTACCGCTTCATGGTCGATTCGATCCGCTTCGACTGGCCCGAGCCCCCGACCGACGACCAGCAGAAAGCGCTCGCCGCCCTCTACCTCCAGCGTGCCCCCCTCGACTCCTTCCACACAGCCGCCGCGCTGAAGGGCAAGCCCGTGCTCATGATCCACGGCACCCACGACGCCGCTGTCCCCGCCCACCTCGGCGACCTCCTCTGGGAACGCCTCGGCCGCCCCGAGCGCTGGTCCGAGGAGGCCGGCCACGAGGAGGTCTTCATGCGCCTCCCGAAGAAAGCCGGCGACATCCTCGACTGGCTCGACAAGGCCATCAGGCGAGAGTGACTCAGCCGGGTGGCTCGGGCAACGGCGCACGCCCCTTCAACCCGCCCCTATCCTCTCAGATGCAGGCCCTTGTCAGCCCCTATCACCTCACCACCCGCGAGCCCGCCGCCATCGCCGCCTTCCTGCTGGCCGAGCGCACGCTGACGATGCTCCCCGGCCCCTTCAACGGCACCCGGCGGCACGCCGAAGAACTCTCCTCCCGCGTCCCCAGCTACCTCGGCCTCATCCAGAGCTGGTCCTGGACCGTCCCCCTCTGGACCGCCGGGGTCGTGGGCGCTGCCGCCGCCGGCGCCGACTCTCTCGATGACGTCCGCGCCGCCTGCGCCCGCATCGCCGGCGAGCCCCGCTTCTCCCCCCTGCGCGCCCTGATGCGCCCGGAACTCTTCGAGTCCGAGGAGCACTACCTCGACTCTGTGGCCCGCGACCTGCTCAAGGCCGGCCCAGACCCAGCCATCACCGTCCCCATGGCCGCGGCCATGGACCGCTTCGCCGCCCGCCACGGCTTGGTCGTGATGCGCTCCGACCCGCAGAGCATCGTGCAACGCGCCGAGGAGCAGCTCGGCCGCCGCGCCTTCGCCGTCGCGCTGCCGGTGCTCCTCCAGGCCAGCGCCGAGCGGCTCCTGGCCGCCCGCGAGCTCCTTGCGCCCGAGCTCGCCGACCTCCGCCACGCCCTCGCCGCCTTCGTGGAGGGCGCCCCCTCCCTTGCCCCAGAGGACCTCGCCCAGCCCCAGGCCGAGCTCGCCCTCGCCGCCCGGGCGTACGCCAGCGCCTTCGCCGAGTCGCGCGACGACCTGCTCGCGCCCGACGAGGACGATGAGCTGCGCGCGCTCGATGGCACCATCGCCCTCACCGGCCTCATCCTCCCCGGCGACGCCGTCCTCACCAGCAGCGTTGCCGCCGTGCGCACCCTCTCCCCCGCCCCCGCCCGCATCGGCGCGGCCGCGGCGCCGGAGCGTGGCACGCCCAACCTCCCCGTCCCGCACGACCCCCTCGCCCGCGACTTCCTTACGATCCTCGTCCGTCCCCTCGGGCGCCTCGTGTCGCGCCGTCTCCGATGAGTGTGCCCGCCCTGCCAGACCGCAGCCCCGCGCGGCCGGCGCCCTTCAGCTTCGCTCGCCCGTTGCTCTTCTCTTGAGTCTTGAATCTCGAACTCACCCACATGCCCTCTCCACACGCTTCCAACCGCCTCTCCTCCGAGACCTCCCCCTACCTCCTGCAGCACGCGCACAACCCCGTCGCCTGGCTCCCCTGGGGCGAGGAGGCTTTCGCCAAGGCCCGCCGGCGCGGCGTCCCCATCTTCCTCAGCATCGGCTACTCCACGTGCTACTGGTGCCACGTCATGGAGCGCGAGAGCTTCGAAGACGAGACCATCGCCCGCCAGCTCAACGACTCCTTCGTCCCCGTCAAGGTGGACCGCGAGGAGCGCCCCGACGTCGACGACCTCTACATGACCGCGACGCAGCTCCTCTCGGGGCGCGGCGGGTGGCCCATGTCCGTCTTCCTCGAGCCCTCCTCCCTCCGCCCCTTCTTTGCCGGCACGTACTTCCCCCCCGAGCCGCGCCACGGCATGCCTGGTTTCCCGCAGTTGCTGGAGGCGATGTCCCACGCCTGGCGCGACCGTCGGGGCGAGGTCCTCGAGCAGGCGTCCAGCGTGGCCGAGGGCATCCGCCAGCACATGGCCGCGGCGGAGGCGCCGGTCGCCCTGGGCCTCGGGCAGGTCGCCAGCGCGGCCCAGACCCTCTTGCGCCAGCTCGACCGCGTCCACGGGGGCTTCGGGAGCGCCCCCAAGTTCCCCCAGCCCGCGTACCTGGAGTTCCTGCTTGATGTCCGCGACTCGGCCGCCGACGACGCCACGCGCGACGCCGCCGACACGGCGATCCGCGTCACGCTGGACCGAATGGGCGCGGGCGGCCTCTTCGATCATGCCGGCGGCGGCTTCCACCGCTACAGCGTCGACGAGCGCTGGCTCGTCCCGCACTTCGAGAAGATGCTCTACGACAACGCCCAGCTCGCGGCCCTCTACGCCCGCGCCGGCCGCGTCTACAACGACGACTGGTACCGCCGTGTCGCCCGCCGCACGCTCGACTACGTGCTCCGCGAGATGACCACGCAGGAGGGTGCCTTCGCCAGCGCCCAGGATGCCGAGGTTGACGGGCGCGAGGGCGGCAACTACCTGTGGAACGAGGCCGGGGTGCGGGCCGCGGTGCCGCCCGCGCTCGCTGATTTCGCGGTCAAGGCGTATCACCTCGACCGCGGCCCCAACTTCCGCGACCCGCACCATCCCGACGCGCCGCCGGCCAACATCCTCCACCTCGACGCTCGCCCGGAGCGGTTGGCCCAGTCCCTCGGCCTCTCGCCCGCCGAGTTCGAATCCAAGCTCGCACAGGTGAACGCGGCGCTCTACGCCGCCCGCGCCACGCGCAAGCAGCCCCGCCTGGATGACAAGGTCATCACCGCCTGGAACGGTCTGATGATCGCCGCCCTCGCCCGTGCCGGCGCGGCCCTCTCCGAGCCGCGCTACCTCGATGCCGCCGAGCGCGCCGCCGGTTTCATCCTCTCCCGCCTCCGCGGCCAGTCCGGCCTCCTCCGCACCTACCGCGCCGGCCAGGCCAAGACCCCCGCCTTCCTCGAGGACTATGCGTTCGTTATCGACGCCCTTCTCTCGCTCACAGCCGCCGGGCGCGACCACCTCGCGCAGGCGAAAGACCACGCCGATGAGGCTCGCCGGCTCTTCGGCGATCCCGGCGCGGCCGGCGGCCCCGGCGGCGGTGGGGGGGGCGGCTACTTCGACACCCGCGCCGACCAGCCCGACCTCTTCCTCCGCGCCCGCAGCACCCACGACGGCGCCCTCCCCAGCGGCTCCTCCGTCATGCTCCAGAACCTGGTCGCCCTCCACGACCTCACCCGCGACCCGCGCTATCTCGACGACGCCATCGCCACGCTCGCCTCGCTCTCCGCCGCCGTGGCCCGGTCCCCAACCTCCACCATCAACGCCGTCCGCTCCCTCCTCGCCCTGCTCGCCGAGGGCGATGCCATCGCTGCGCAGCTCGCCGCCCTCGGCCCCGCCCCCCCCCCCCCCGCGGCCGCGAGCCCCGCCGACTTCTCCCCCGTCGAGGTCTACGCCAGCACCGACCGCGTTGCCGTCGGCCCCGGCACCCCGGCGAGACTGCGCCTCGTCGTCCGCATCGCCCCCGGCCACCACATCACCGCCGCCGACCCCGGCCCCGGCGGCCAGGGCCTGGTTCCCCTCCGCGTTCACGTGGTCAACGGCACGGGCATCGCCGCCTACGCCGACTACCCGCAGGGCGAGCCCTACGGCCCGGATGCCGACATCCGCATCCACAAGGGCTCGCTGGAGTTCGACGTCGCCCTCGAGTCAACCGGTAGCTGGTCCGGCCGCCCCCTCCTCGCCGTCACCTTCCAGGCCTGCACCGACACCGAGTGCCTTGAGCCGCAGACCGTAGAGCTCGCCGTAGCCATCGACCGCGCGCCCTGAGCCCGCCGGGTGCCACCGCTCGCGGCGTCCCCGCCGCGCAGCAGTGCGTTTCCACCCTCCGGCACTGCTGCGCCGAGGACGGCGAGCAGTGGCACCCAGCATCAGTCCCAGAACTTCCACGGCCGTTCATCCGCCAGCGCCGCCGCCGGCACCAGCGCCTCGCGCGCCAGCGCCACCAGCCGCTCGACTCCCTCACCCGTTACTACCGACACCGCCACGTCGTGCCGCCACGCCGGCAGCCCCAGGTCGGTCCGCAGCGCAACCGTGATCACCGACCGTGCCACGGCTTCGACGCCGTCCTCGGCGGCAAGCCGTGCCGAGTCACCCGGAAGCTCAACCGGTCCCGCCCCCGCATCCCCGCACCGCAGCACCAGGTCCGCGCTGCCGACCACCGCGCGAGCCAGCTCTTCCCCCTCTCGGTCCGCTTCCCCGCCCTCAAACCCAACTCCCGGCGTGTCCACCAGCCGCACCACCACCCCTGCGAAATCCACCATCACCCCGACGTGGTCGCGCGTCGTCCCCGCCTCATCCGCCACCACCGACACCCCCCGCCCCGCCAGCGCGTTCACCAGCGACGACTTCCCGATGTTCGGCCGCCCCGCCAGCGCCACGAGCGGCGGATCGATCAGCCGCATGAGCGCCCGCGCACGCTCGGGTGGCATGGGCAAGCCGCTCTGGGCATGCCCGTGCACATCCCCCCCGCGCCCCCGCCACCGCCGCGCCTGATCCAGCAGCACATTCACCGCCAGCGGGCTCGCCGCCCTCGCCAGCGCCGCCAGCGCCCGCGCCTCCACCTCATCCCCCGCCTCCGGGAACGCCGAGAGCGGGTCCGCCCTCTCGGCCCGCGCCGCCCCGCGCCGCTCCAGCTCCCGCACCAGCCCCCGCACCACGGCCACGCCCCCGTGCGGCATCAGCCACGCGCTCCCCTCCGTCCACCGCACCACCACGCCGCGGTCCACGCCCAGCAGGTCGCGCACGCCCACCCGCCCCACACCCACCGGCGCCATCCCCAGCCCGGTGAGCGCCGCATCCATCCCGCCCCGCGGCGCTGTGAGCTGCACCACCCCCAGCGCGCCGGGCACCCCCGGCGTCTGAATCTCCCACATCACGCCCATCGCCGGTCCCCCCGCCGCGCGAAAGCAGGAGAAGAAGCCACAGATGACACAGATGGACACAGATAAGAAAGAAGGTCCAATCCCTCCCCATCCTCCCCATCTGTGCCCATCTGTGTCATCTGTGGCTTCTTCTCTTCTCTTCTCTTCTCTGTGTTCTCTGTGTGCTCTGTGGTTACTCCCCCGCCCCCGCCGCGATCGCCCACGCCGCCTGCATCCCCAGCAGCGTCAGGTCCGGCACGATGTGCTCCACCACGTCATCCCCCTCAAACAGCGTCCGCGCATCCCCCCCCGTCGCCACCACCTGCGGGTACGCCCCGAAAAACTCCGCGTACCGCTCCACCAGCTCCCGCGCACACCCCCGCGCCGCCGCCCGCACCCCGATCAGCATCGCCTCCCGCGTGTCCTTCCCGAACGGCTCCGCCCCCGTCGCCAGCTCGCGCGGCGACTCGAACCGCAGGCTCGGCAGCGCCGCCGTGTGCTCGTGCAGCGCCGCCAGCATCGTGTTCAATCCCGGCGCGATCGCCCCGCCCTGGAACGTCCCCTCCCCATCCACAAAGTCCACCGTGATCGCCGTCCCCGCGTCGATCACCACGCACGCCTGGTTTGCCCGCGCGTACGCCCCCAGCGCGTTGAGCAGCCGGTCCTGCCCCACCGTCTTCTCCGCGCCCGCCCGCAGCGCTGTGGTGATCGGCACCTCCAGCTCCCGCCCGAACCGGTGGACCTCCGACGCCGCGCCCGACCCGCGCAGCGCCGCCACCAGCCCGTCCGCCACCGGATCGTTCACGCTCGCCACCAGCACCGGCGTCCCCTCCCCCGCCTTCGCCAGCATTGCGGAGGCCGCGCCCGCCAGCGCCCCCGGCTCCGCGTTCGCCACCGCCTCCGACTCTTCGAGCACGGCCCCGCGGAACACGCCCAGCCGCGTCCGCGTGTTCCCGACCGACACCGCCACCAGATCAAACTCGCTGGCCATGCCGAAGGGTAGGTGAGATTCGCCGCTACTCTTCGGCATGCCCCGCTGCCGCCTCGACGACTCCCTCGAGCGCACCGTCATCGACGGCTTCCAGTTCCCCCTTGGCGCCTACCCCATCGAGCCCATGCAGCCCCGCCAGGGCTACATCGCCGCCTTCGAGCCCGCCGACAGCGACACCCGCGCCGACCTGCCCGACAGCCTCTCCGAGGGGCCGACCCGCTTCCAGGACGACGACGACGGCCCCGACCTGCCCGACGCCCCCGACCCCGGCGAGCCCAAGTGGGAGCAGTGGCCCGACCGCTACGTCTTCGAGGCCGTCATCACCGCCGAGCGCCTCGAGCCCCTCATCCGCACCCTCCTCGCCCTCTTCCCCGGGCGCATCTACCCCATCCTCGACTACCTCGGCCACGACGCCTTCCGCGAGGTCGACCCCTACATCTCCTACGAGCTCATGGGCATGGACAAGCTCCAGGATGCCCTCCGACGCTACCGCGCCTTCTTCTTCGAGGACGGGCTGGTCGGCTTCGGCGCCATGGTCGATGAGCCCTTCCTCTACCTCTTCGTCGACGAGCACAAGATCATCACCATCCGCTGCGAGCCCGACCTGAAGGACAAGGTCGAGCGCACCCTCGCCGCCTTCGACCTCGAGCCCCTCGACGACTCACCCCCACCAAAGCCCGTGCCGCCGCCGGCCCCCGCTTCACCCGACCCACGGGAGTCCGCCGAGCCCGGAGAAGCCGGCGCCCCGCCCGCGCCCCAGCCCGGCCCCGCCGGCGCCGACGCGGCGGCCCACGAGCACCGCGGCGTCCTGGTCATCGCCGACGACCGCCCCGACCTCCTCTCCCAGGATGAGATCGTCGAGCACCTCCGCGATGAGTGGCGGCTCACCCTCAACGTCGATCCGGATGCCAACACCGACGAGGAGGGCCGGCCCCTGGGCCTCCTCCCCTGGCACTGCCAGGTCCGCTGCGCTGCCGAGGGGGATGAGACCTGCCGCTACGCCGAGGTCCTGGTCGGGGCTCGTTCGCTCCGCGATGCCGAGGAACTCGCCATGGACGCCTCCGACGACCTCCGCCCCAAGGACGTGGAGGAGTGGGAGGAGCAGACCCTCGTCGCCGCCGACCGCCTCACCCCCGAGATGCTGGGAGAGGTCATGAAGCTCCGCGGCCTCGGCGACCCCCCCAAACGCATCGACGAAGGGATCATCTGGCGGGGTTGGCCCGAATAGCACCCCGGACCCGCCCGGCGAAGGAGGCCGCGCAGGTCCGGCGACCCCCGGGTGCGCGCACCAGCGCTCGCCGGACGCGGGGCCGCCCCCCACGGAGACCCCGGCCAGACACCCCCCCGACGGCGGGTCCGGCCGGCAACCCGGGCAACGCCGCGGCCCCCGGAATGGGCCGCGCAAAGATTGCCCCGGCGCAGCAGCGCCTGCACGGAGCGGCAGACCCCGGCGGACCGGCAGCACCAACCGGACCCTTGCCCCGTTTGCGTTGCCCGCCACCGCCGAGTATCTTCCGCCCCCGCAGGAGTGCTGCCCGGCCGCACCGCGGCCGCAGCGCCGCCACGGCCCGTGCCCGGCAACCCGAGGTTGCCCGGCCGCCCCACCTGCGCCGGAGACGAAGACCGGCGTTGACGCCCCCCCGGCACCGGTTCACCTGGAGATGGTCATGCGCACGACGTTCCCTTCTCTCGCCGCCGCCGCCCTCGCCGCCTCGGTCCCGCTCTCGCTCGCGCTCGCCGCCGGGCTGCCGATCGGCGATGAGCCGCCGGCCTGCCCCGCCGCCGCCGCCGAGTGCAACTCGACGCTGGTCGAGAAGGCGCGGAAGCTGCTGCGCGACAACAAGCCTGTCGCCGCCCGGGCCGCCCTGCTCCGCGTCTTCCAGGGCGCTGCCCAGCCCAGCGATGAGCACGCCAAGGAGGCGATGACCCTCCTGGGCGAGGCCAACCGCCGCATCCGCGACCTCGACCCGCTCACAAACAGCCTGCAGAAGGCCGAGATCGCCCTGGACGCCGGCGATGTCCGCACCGCCGAGCGCCACCTCCAGGCCGTCATCACGAGCGCCGCCGTCACGCCCCGCCAGGTCGACGCCGCCAAGGCGCTCCGGGCGGTCGTTGACGCCCGCCGGGCGGAGCTCTCCCCCGCCGTCCCGGACGCCCTCGCCCAGGCCCGGCGGGACTTCGACGCCGGGCGCTACGCCCAGGCGAAGGCCGGCCTGCAGATGGTGGACCGCTCCGGCGTCACCCTCTCCGCCGAGCAGCAGAACACCCTCGACGGCTACCAGGTCAAGCTCGTCGCGCTGGCTTCCAGGGAGCCCGCGCTCTTCTCCAGCCCCGCCAGCATGGGCATGCTCCAGCCCGGCGTCATCCGCCGCCGCGATGAGCAGCCCGCGGCCCCCGCGGGCGAGCAGCCCCCGGCGCCCGCGCCCGCCCCGGCCGCCCAGCCCGAGCAGCCCCCGCCCCCGGCGCCCGCCCCCCAGCCCGCCGGCGAGGACCCGATCCGCCAGGCCCAGCGGTTCGAGGCCCAGAACCTCCTCGCCCAGGCCGACCGCGCCTTCGAGGAGCGCCGCCTCAACGAGGCCCAGGGCCGCTACTTCCGCATCCGCAGCGAGTTCCGCGAGTTCCTCACGCCCGAGCAACTCCGCCACGTCGAGAACCGCCTCCAGGAAGCCCGCGTGATGATGGCCGCCCCAGGCACCGCCCCCACGCCCGATCAGGTCCTCGCCCAGGACACCATCGCCCGCCAGCGCCTCATCGCCGAGTTCGACAGCGACATGACCCAGGCCGCCGCGGCCCTGCGCACGGGCAACACCAGCGAGGCCCGGACCCGCGCCGCCAGCGCCCGCCTCCGAATCAGCTCCGGGCGGGGCCAGCTCATCAGCCAGACCGAGTACGAGGGCTTCGACACCCGCGTCTCCGCGCTCCTCGCTGAGGTGGACCGCACCGAGGCCGAGATCCGGCGCATCGAGCAGGCAAGGGCCGACGCCGAGACCCAGCGCCGCGATGCCGAGCAGGTCCGCATCGCCCGCAGCGAGAAGGAGCGCAAGATCGTCGAGTTGATCGATCGCGCCCGGGCCTACCAGTCCGAGATGCGCTACGACGAGGCCCTGCAGGCCATCGACCAACTCCTCTTCCTGGACCCCATCAACCCCACCGGCCTGCTCCTGCGCGACCTCATCTCCGACATCCGCTTCTACCGGCTCGCCAACGAGATCTACGACCGCAAGCAGCTCGGCTACGCCGAGCAGAGCATGCAGAACCAGATCGCCGGCATCCCGCCCGCCCACGTCATGACCTACCCCCTCGACTGGCCCGCCGTCTCCGTCCGCCGGGGCGAGCCGCTGCAGTTCGCCGAGTCCGCCGAGAACAAGGCCGCCATGGCCCAGCTCAACGCCACCCGCATCCCCACCGTCGCCTTCAACAACAACCCGCTCGCCGACGCCGTCCAGTTCCTCAGCACCATCTCCCACCAGAACATCGACGTGGACTGGGCCTCCCTGGAAGAGGCCGGCATCACCCGCGAGACCCCCGTCTCCCTCAACCTCAACAACATCACCGCCAAGACCGCCCTCGACCGCCTCACCGAGAAGGTCAGCCTGGGCACCTCCCCCCGCGAGCGGGCCGACTGGGCCATCCTCGACGGCGTCGTCACCGTCGCCAGCGACGAGCGCATCCGCAAGAACACCCTCCTGCACATCTACGACGTCCGCGACCTGCTCATCGAGGTCCCCGACTACCGCGACGTCCCCCGCATCGACCTCCAGCAGGCCCTCCAGGCCGCCCAGGGCGGCCAGGGCGGCGGCCAGTCCCCCTTCCAGGAGGACCAGGGCGACGACCAGGAGCAGGAGCGCCGCGAGCTCGAGGAGCGCCTCGACGACATCATCAGCATCATCACCAACAACGTGGACTACGACGGCTGGGTGGACAACGGCGGCGACACCGGCAAGATCCAGAGACACCAGGGCAACCTGATCATCACCAACACCCCCAAGAACCACCGCCAGGTCGCCGGCCTGCTCTCCAAGCTCCGCGAGATCCGCGCCATGCAGATCAACGTGGAGACCCGCTTCCTCCTCGTCAACCAGGACTGGTTCGAGCAGATCGGCTTCGACCTCGACGTCTACATCAACGCCAACAACAACCAGTTCCGCACGGGCCGGGCCGCCGACCGCTCCCTCCAGCCCGGCGACTTCTTCGAGGACGGGCGCCTCCGGCGGACGGTCACCGGCCAGCAGGCCCCCAACGCCGCCACCACCACCCCCGCCGGCACCCAGCTTACCCAGGCCTTCATCAACCCCAACAGCTTCTCCCCCATCGGGTTCCAGTCCGACTCGCTCGGTCTGGCCGCCGGCCTCGCCCCCACCCGCGGCATCGCCGCCGACATCCTCGGGCGCGCCCCGGCACTCGGCATCGCCGGCCAGTTCCTCGATGATGTGCAGGTCGACTTCCTGATCCAGGCCACGCAGGCCGACCGCCGCTCCATCCAGCTCACCGCCCCGCGCCTCACGTTCACCAACGGCCAGATCGCCAACATCTACGTCGCCACCCAGCAGGCCTTCGTCTCCGACCTCGACGTCGTGATCGGCGACTCGGCCGTCGGCTTCGACCCCATCATCGGCGTCGTCACCGAGGGCGTCACCCTCCTGGTCGAGGGCACCGTCACCGCCGACCGCCGCTACGTCCAGCTCAACGTCGACGCCGGCGTCGCCCGCATCGACGGCTTCGGCCAGCAGCCCGTCTCCGCGGTCGCCGGCGGACAGCTGGTCAACTCCGCCGAGACCCAGTCGTTCATCCAGCTCCCCCGCGTCACGGTCACCCGCGTCCGCACCACCGTCACGGTGCCGGACCAGGGGACGATCCTGATGGGCGGGCAGCGACTCGTCAGCGAGTCCGAGGTCGAGGCCGGCGTCCCCGTCCTCTCCAAGGTCCCCATCCTCAACCGCTTCTTCAGCAACCGCGTCGAGAGCAAGGAGGAGCAGACCCTCCTCATCCTCCTCAAGCCCACCATCCTCATCCAGAACGAGGAGGAGGAGCGCCAGTTCCCCGGCCTCCTGGAGTCCTACCGCTCCGGCATCGGCGGCTGAGCCTCCCCCACACAGTGGCACAGGCGTCCCGCCTGTGTCCCCCCAAGGCTTGAACCGCGGGCCCCCCTGGGGCCCCCCAGGGCTTCACCCGCGGCCCCCCACCCGGGCGGCCGCGTTCCTTTTTTTCTTCCCGCTCCCTGGTGATCAGTCCGGTCCCCCGTCGGGCCGGGCATCCGTGAGCCGCCCGAGCATCCAGACAGCGTTCGTCATCTGATAGGAGTGCGCCCTCATTCCGGCCCCTCCAACTGGACAGGCTTTGCAACCGCCGGTAATCTGCCGATGTAGAGATAGGTGGGCTGGCGCGGTTATGCGGTCCGTGTGGCCGCGCCCCCGTTGGGCGATTCCAGGCCGCGGCGGTTCTCGCCGGGCCCGCCCGGAGTTGTGTGTGACCCCAAGGGCACTTGGCGGAGGCTGACCATGATTCGTCGGATGCGCACCAAGAAGGCGTTCACCCTGATCGAGTTGCTGGTGGTCATCGCGATCATCGCGCTGCTGATCGGCATCCTGCTCCCCGCCCTGCGCGAGGCGCGGCGTTCGGCCCGGCTCGCCAAGGGCATGTCCAACATCCGGCAGCTCTGCATCGCCGCCAATAGCTACGGCTCGGAGTTCAAGGACCGGCTCCCGTCGTTCACGTGGAAGGCCGGCCCCGCCCCAATCAACCCCACCGAGCCGGCCGCCACCGGCCTCACCTTCGCCGGCGACAACTACATCGCCGCCCGCAACCAGATGGCCTACCTCATCCGCGCCCGCGGCGGACGCGAGGGCGGGCCGAACATGTTCCCCGCGATCTCGGCCCTCAACCTCTTTCCTTTCCTCACCTACTCCCACTTGGTCCTCCAGGACTACCTGTCTATGAACATCCCGGACAAGTCCGTCATCAATCCCGAGGACCGCCACCGCGACCTGTGGTCGAGCGACCCTATCGGCTATGACACCGGCCTGTACACACCAAACCTCGGCACCGGGATCAGTAGTCCCAACTCGCGCCACCCCTACGGCGCCTCGTACCGCTACGTCGCCGCCGCGATCGACAACAGCCCCCTCGGCCTCCGGGTGGAGCCGGGCCCGAACTCGGGCGTCGTCCTCATCTGGCTCTCCCCGAACGCCAAGTTCGGCAACCGCCTGCTCACCGACGTGCAGAGCCCGTCTCAGAAGGTTTACCTCTACGACACCTTCGGCCGGCACTTCGGCAAGCTCGACTACAACCAGTGGCAGGGCATGAAGCAGTCCCGCCAGCCCCTCGGCTGCTTCGACGCCTCCGTCGTCGTCCGCGTGAGCGGTGACACCAACGAGGGCTGCAACCCCAACCAGCCCAGCGTCATGACCTCCCCGAACATCACCTACGCCGCTTCCCCGGTCGATCCGCCGGCGCCGGCGGCCGGCGCCATCGGCAAGCCCTACTTCACCTTCACCCGAGGCGGCCTCCGCGGCGTCGACTTCAAGGGCGGCGAGGTCCGCACCAACGGGTACTGATCCCCTCCGCCCTTCTCGCGCGAGATCCCCACGCCCCGGGCCCGGCGCCCGGGGCGTTTCAATTGTGCGTGCGGAAACGCGGGCCCCGGGTACGATACCCGCTGACATGAACATCCTGATCGCCGACAAGTTCGAAGCTTCCGGGATCGAGGCCCTCAGGGCCCTCGCCGAGGTCCACTACGAGGCCGCCGCGGGGGCCGAGGGCCTCGCCCGGGCCCTCGCCCGCGTCCGGCCGGACCTGCTCATCGTCCGGTCCAGCAACGTCTCCCGCGAGGCCATGGGCGCGGCCCCCGGGCTCCGCGCGATCATCCGCGCCGGCGCCGGGGTGGACAACATCGACCTGGCCGCGGCGACCGAGCTGGGCATCGCGGTGGGCAACTGCCCCGGCACCAACGCCGCCGCCGTCGCCGAGCTGACCCTCGGCCTGCTCATCGCCTGCGACCGCCGCATCCCCGACCAGACCGGGGCCGCCCGCGCGGGAGCCTGGAACAAGAAGGAGTTTGCCAGGGCCCGCGGCCTGAAGGGGGCCACGCTCGGCGTGGTGGGCCTGGGGGCCATCGGGCGCGCGGTCATCCTCCGCGCCCGCGCCTTAGAGATGAACATCCTCGTGTGGTCGCGCTCGGTCACGCCCTCGCAGGCCCAATCCCTCAGCGCCCTGTGCGCGGGCAACGACCGGGCCTCACTCTTCCGCATGCTCCCCCAGTGCGACGCGATCACGGTGCACGTCGCCCTGGCGCCGGACACGAAGCGCCTCTGCAACGCCGAGTTTTTCGGGGCCATGAAGCCCGGGGCCATTTTCGTCAACACCAGCCGCGGCGGCGTCGTGGATGAGGCGGCCCTGCTGGAGGCCGCGAAGACCAGGGGCCTGCGCGTGGGCCTCGACGTCTACGACGACCAGCCGCCGTCGGCGGAGGGCCCGTGGAAGACGCCGTTCGCCGATCTCCGGGGCGCCGCGCTCACGCACCACTGCGGCGCCTCCACCGACCAGGCCCAGCGCGCCGTGGCCGATGAGGTCGTCCGCATGGTCCGCGTGCTGGCCCAGACCGGGCGCCTGGAGAACTGCGTCAACGAGCCCGCGGCCAAGGCGCGGCCGGCGGCGGCCCAGCCCGTGTGATCGTTCAGGTCCCTGGCCGCGCGCCCGAAGAATCTCAACGCGAAGGCCGCGAAGAGCGCGAAGGGGTGCGTTCCTGGTCTTCCCCGCGGTCTTCGCGAACTTCGCGACTTCGCGTTAGAGGAGCGGCCTAGTACTCAGCCGACCGCGCCGGCGGCGATCTCAGCGGCGCCCTGGCCGAGAGCGGCGTCCACCCGGGCGTCGGCGGGTGCCTCCCGCTCGCCCAGCACTTCCCGGTAGATCCCCTCGATTTCCGCGACGTGGTCCGGGTAGCTCCGCAGGATGGGCGTCGCCTCGTGCACCTCGCGGGGGCTGGGGATCGCGACCTCGCCTCTCGCCAGCTTCGTCATCGCCGCCGCCAGCTCCTCCGGCCGCCCGCCTTCCACCATCAGCCCGTTCAGCGGCGGGCGCACCCACTCCACCGGCCCGCCGAGCCGCGAGCAGATGACGAACTTCCCCGCGTGCAGGTGCTCCAGCAGCACCAGCGGCGAGTTCTCGAACCACGCGTGCGGCAGCAGGCCGACGTCGTACTCCCCGCCCGAGCCGATCAGCTGCAGCAGGTCGTACTGCCCGGAGAAGGCCACCTCCGGGAACACCGAGAGCGCCTTGCGCAGCGGCCAGTCCTTCCCCTGGGCCCGGATGTGGAACTGGCAGCGCTGCCGCACCTCGCGCGTCAGCAGGGGGATGGCCGCGGCCAGGATGTCGATCCCCTTGCTCGGGCGCATGGCCCCGAAGAAGGCGAAGCGCAGGGGGCGCCGGGCGGTGGCCGGGTCCCACGGGCGCATCCCGTAGAACGGCGACCGCCGTGCCCGCCGGTTGATCTGGTCAAAGTGCGGCTGCCCGAGCCGCACCGTCCGCGAGCGGCGCTCGTCCAGGCCCATGCGCACGTAGACGCTGCGGACGAAGTCGCTCGGCGGGATGACCAGCGACGCCCGGTTCAGGGCCTCCACGCCGGCCACCCGCCGCCGCCCGTAGCCGTTCAGCACCACCAGGTGCCGGTCGGAGGCGAGGAACTTCTCGTTGTCGTCGAGCGCTGTCGGCGCGATGGGCTTGCGGATGCTGTCCCGCCGCTCCCAGCCGTAGTGGTGCCGGATCAGCCCGTCCCCCCTCGCGCCCGCCCCCCCGCCCCCCGCGCCCGCATCGAACCCCGCCGCCGTCTCCGGGTCGGGCTTCCGCGCGTTGAAGCTCTCCGGCGGCAGCGCCCCGGTCAGCTCGCGCCACCGGTCAGGGACCTCCTTCGCCGCCTTGCGCAGCAGGCCGGCGATCTCCATCCCCACCACGCGCTCCGCGGCCTGCCCCAGCCGCCGCTTCAGGCGCGTCCGCCAGGCCGGCCCGGAGCGCAGGCACCCCTCGCACGCCCGCCCCCCGTCGTAGTCGCGGCAGAGGGCCGTCTCGCCCCGCATCAGGTCCACCTGCGGGCAGACGAACCAGTAGTTGTGCGGCGTGACCACCGCCCGCCGCCCCCCCCCCGCCGCCTCGATCGCCCCGATCAGCGAGAGCGGGAACCCCTCCAGGCTGTGGATGTGCACCACGTCGATCCGGCGGCGCTCCAGCCAGCGCAGGACCAGGCGCACCTGCCGCCCGTGGTCCAGCTCGGCGCGCGTGTTGCGGAAGTTGTACGACGCGGGCGAGGGGTTCGGGCTGTTGTAGAGGTCGAAGCACTCGACGCCCCGCCAGCGCTCCGTGCGCGCGATGAAGGCCCACGGGCGCAGCCCGTACCGCCGCCCCGACGACAGGTAGACCACCTCGTGCCCGCTCATCGCCAGCCCGGCCGCGAGCTCCGACGCCGACAGGTTGTAGCCGGACCCCTGCTGCGCCTGGAACGACAGCCTCGCCCAGCCCAGCAGGGCGATGCGCAGGGGCCGGTCGGTCCGGGGCCAGCCCGGCGGCACGGAGGCCTCGCGGGGGTCGTACGGCGCGGCCGTGGGGGTTGGAGCGTTCGGCTGCGGGCTCATCCGCCGTACTTCCCCTGGTGCGGACGGGGCCGGGCCGCGCCGGCGTACAGCAGGCAGCGGGCGGCGGTGCCGGCCCAGCGGCCGAGGAAGCGGAGGCGCTGCGGCCAGCCGTCGCGCTCGGGCTGGGCGAGGCCGGGCCGCTTGCGGTCGATGTGGATGGTGTAGCGCCCGCGGATCAGGGGCAGCTCGTTGCTCTGGTCGAAGATGACCACGGCCTCGGCGGGGTTCCTGATCCACCCGCGCTGCGCCCTCCACTTGCTGGCTCGGTTGGGCTCGAAGACGACCCGCTCGGGGCCGGGCAGGCCCAGCGCGTTGGGCCGGCGCGGGTCGGGAACGGTGTCGCGGACCATGTAGACCCAGCGCGGCTGGTCGGCGGCCCGGCCGCGGTCGATCAGGCCGTAGGTCACGCGTGCCCGCAGCTCATCCGCCCAGGCGATGGACTCCGGGTGCGAGCACATGACCATGACCCGCGCGCCGGGCCTGAGGGCGCCGCCGCCGTCGAGGGCCCCGATCAGGGGGACGGCCCACGGTCCCTCGTGGTCCAGCTTCCCCGCCCGCCCGGTCACGATGTCGTGCGCGGTCCGCCGGATGATCTCCGCGTGGAAGAGCCGGCAGTGCGTCATCGCCTTGCGGCTGTCCACCAGCAGCGAGCCGAGGCGCCGGGCGACCGCCCGCCGCACCCGCCCGCGCGGCAGGACCTTCTGGATGACCCACACCAGGTTCCGCTGCGAGTAGTAGGCCCGCACCGGCGTCAGCTTGCTCAGCCAGTACGTGTGGAAGACCACCGCGTCGAGGTCGCACACGACCCGGTACCCGGCCTTCCCGAAGCGCAGGCACCAGTCGGCATCGTCGCAGTAGATGAAGTACCGCCGGTCCCAGAAGCCGACCTCCTTCACCGCCCGCCAGCGGGCCAGCAGGCTGCACGCCGAGACGACATCGACCTCACGGACCCCGGAGAACTCCAGCCGGCCGCGCGTTCCGCCCGTGCGCTCCGCCCACGCCCGGTGCGACGCTTCGAGGCGGTGGCCGCGGGCCGGCTCCGGGCCCATCCAGCCGTTCTCGAAGTCGAAGTAGATGGTGGTCTCGATGGTGGTCTGGCGGTCGTCGAAGTCCACGGTCCGGGACCCGACGATGCCGATGCCCGGGTCGCCCTCGGCCGTCCGCACGAGCTGCGCCAGCGCCCCCGGCGGCAGGTCCACATCGTCATCGACAAGCCACGCGTAGTCGAGCGGGGCCTGGGGCGTGTCGAGGTTCCGCTCGAGGTTTGCAAGCCCCGTGTTGAACCCGCCGCACCCGCCGAGGTTGTGGGCGTTGCGGACCAGCGTCAGCGTCGAGATGGCCCCGCGCCCCCCCAGGTGACCGTTGCGGGTGGTGCGGAGCGGCGAGTCCTCGAAGCGGGGCTCCGCGGCGTCGGCGGTCGCGTTGTCTACGACACGGTCAGGTGCCCAGTGCTCGATCACCGAGTCGGCCGTGCCGTCGGTCGAGCCGTTGTCGACGACCACCACATCCAGTCGCCCGCCGTGGCGCCCCCCGTACTGCTGCCCCGCCAAGGCCCGCAGGACGACATCCAGGGCCTCGCGCCGGTTCCAGGTCACGATGATGGCGGCGACCCGCGCGGTGGCCACACACGCGGCGGGCTCGGGCTCGGGCGGGGCCTGCCGGGGTGTGGCCGGGGTGGGCGCGCGGTCCGCCGGGGGGGCCTCAACGGCCGTCAGGTTCGCATCCGCAAGTGCCTTCAAAGGCGTCCCCTACAACCCCCGACCGCCGCGGGGGCGGCCGCGGCCAATCAGGATACGCGGGCCCCGTAGATGGCTTCCAACTCCGACGTGTGTTCTGTCATGGTCTTGGGGGGCTTCACGTTGTCGCGCAGGCGGGCGAGAACGGCCGGTTCTGCGGCGATTCCGGCGAGCCGGCGGGCGAGGTCCCAGCGGTCGTTGCCGCGGAAGAGCAGGCCGTTCACACCGTCCTGGATGAAGTCGGGGATCCCGCCGAGCTGGGCGCCCAGGACGGGGATGCCGCAGGCGAGGAACTCCAGCACGGTCTGGGGGCCGTTATCCCACCAGACGCTGGTGACGAGGCCCAGGTCGATGCCGGCGAGAAGCGCGGGGAGCTCGTCGTGGCTGTAGCCCTCGCGGACGGTGAGGCCGGCGAGGCGCGGGCGCAGTCCGGCGAGTTCGGCGTCGGCCGGCTCGCCGCCGAGGGCGAAGATGTGCAGATGGAAGCGGCCAAGGACCTCGGGGGTGAGGAGGGCGAGGGACTCCAGGAGCATGGGGAGGCCCTTGTACCAGTTGTTGTACCCCATGAAGGCGAGGCGGATGGGGCGTGAGCGGGGCGTGGCGGGGTCGGGCTCGGAGCGCACGCCGCCGGGCGCGACACCCAGGCGCGTCCCAATGTGCAGCGTGCGGAGGACCTCCGGGCGGACACCCAGCGTCTCGTACTTGCGGCGGACGAAGTCCGAGACGGCCAGGACCGTGTCGCAGCGGTTGATGGCCTCGATCATGGCCAGCCGGCGCTGGCCGTAGGCGTTCGGCGGCCCGGCGCAGGCCGGCTCGGGGTGGACGATGTTGAGGAGGGGCCGGCGGGCCGGCATCGTGATCCACGCCTCTGACCAGAGGGGCGGCGGGATGAAGGGCGCGGGAGGTGGAGCCGTCGGTGCACCGGCCTCGGCCGGTGGAGCGTTCGCGAATCTCCTCAGCAGACCGCGCCACACCGACTCTCCTCCCGGCTCTTCTCGTCCTGCGTTGCCGTTTTCTGGGCGCTTCCACTCGAACTCGGCGGGCGTGGAGTCGCCGGTGGCCAGCCGGCGCTTCTCGGCCGCGGGGTCCACGGTGGGGATGCAGCCGTCGCAGGCCCGGCCGCCGTCGAACGAATGGCACGGGCGGCGGTGGCCCTGCATGAGGTAGACCTGGGGGCAGATGGTGTGGTAGTTGTGGAGGGAGAAGACGACGCGCGCGCCCGGCGCGGCCGCGCCGATCGCCGCGATGCAGCCCGCCGAGAAGCCCTCGAGGGACTGGATGTGCACGGCGTCGGGCCTGAGCTCTGCGATGAGCCGCGCGACCTCGCGCTCCAGGCCGGGGGAGCTGACCTCGGCGCGGGGGTCGCGGAACTGGGGGAGGGCCGGGGCCAGGACGGGGGAGTTGAGGACCTCGTAGCGCTGAATGCCCTGCCAGGCCGGGAGCTTGCGGATGCGGCAGGGGCCGGGTTCACCGGGGATGGGGCCGGGCTCGTAGGCGGTCCCGCCGGAGAGGGCGGCGACCTCGTGGCCGCGGCGGAGCAGGTCCTGGGCGAGGGCCCGGGTGTACCCGTTGATGCCGCCGCCGCGGGCGGCCCCCTCGGCGATGGGGGCCCAGTTCAGGAGGACGATCCGCATCGGGGCAGAGCGTACACCGTGGCCCCGCGCCCGGGTCCAGGGGCGGGACCGCGGGGCGGGATGAGGCGGGGGCAGCGGGGCGCTGGCGGGAGGGCGGGTGCGGTATCCTGCGGGTGTGATCCGGCTGACGTGCGACAACTGCGAGAAGGTGCTGGAGGTCCCCGAGTCGGCGCGGGGGCAGAAGGCGCGGTGCCCGGCGTGCGGGGATGTGCGGGTGATCCCGGCGGATGCCCCCAGCGCTGGGGCGGATGCTGCGGCGGGGGCCGGGGGGGCGGCGGGGTCGCAGGCGGGCGCGGCCAGGGCACCTGCCACCGGCCCGGGGGCGGGGCCCGAGCAGCGGGTGATGCTGGTCCGTCCCGCGATGTTCCGGGCGCGCCCGTTCACGTTCCTGCTGCTCGCGGCGCTGCTCTTCGGCGGACTTGGGGTGGCCGGGTATTTCGGGATGGTCCGGACAGCGCCGTCGCAGGCCGGGGTGTGGATGGGGCTGGCGGCGGCGGTGCTGGGCGTCGTCGGGTTCGGGCTGTGGTGGCTGCGGAAGCTGGACCTGTCACTGGAGATAACCACCAAGCGGACGATCGAGCGGCGGGGGCTCCTCAGCCGGCACACCAGCGAGGTGCGGCACCGGGACATCCGGAACCTCCAGGTGAGCCAGAGCTTCTTCCAGCGGCTGATGGGCGTGGGGCGGCTGGGAATCTCCAGCGCGGGGCAGGACGAGATCGAGATTGTGGCCGATGATCTGCCGAGGCCCACCCGGATCCGCGATGCCATCGACCGGTACCGGACGCTGTGAGGGGATTCCCGCTAGGATCAGACGCGTGATGTGGATGCAGAAAGTCCGGCTGCGGGTGTTCGCGCTGCTCGTCGGCGCTGCGCTAGCGGCGATCGCGACGGCGTCGCTGACGGCGCTGCCGGTCTGGCCGCTGGTGGGCGTGGCGGTGGCGGCGGTGGCGCTGGGGGTGAGCAAAATGACCTCGCGCCTGAAGCAGCCGACGTGCTGGGGCTGCGGGGGCGACCTCTCGCGCGAGCCGGCGGGGAGCTACGGGCAGGTCTGCCCGAAGTGCGGAACGATCACGCACGCGTAGGCGGGGCTGCTTCAGGGCGGCGGCGCGGGGGCGGCCGGAGGGCCGGGCGTTGTCTGCTCGACGGCCCGCGCGCCGGCGGCGCGCTTCTCCCAGAGGCGGGCGCGGTTCTCCTCGGTGATCGGGGGGGTGATGGTGCGCGGCGGGGCGGCGGGGCCGGCGCCCGCGGCGCGCCCGGTGAGGGCGGCCGTCTCGCCGGGCCGCTCCCAGCAGATGCGCAGGAGCATGGGGAGGTCCTGCTCGAAGCGGCGGCGGGCCTTGTCCTCGTCGCGCCACTCCTTGCGGGCGAAGGCCATGAGGTCCTCCACGGTGCAGCCGTCAACGGCGAGGAGGTCGCACCACAGGCCGCCGACCATGACGGCCGGGCGGCCCTCGGCGCTCCACCGCACATCCTCGAAGGGCGAGGCGGCGCGGTCGTCGTCGCGGGCGCGGGCCCGGTCGAGCCGGGCGGCGATCTCGTCGGAGGCGTCCTCGACGAACTCGAAGGGGCCGAAGCGCCAGCCGCGGGGGCGGAGGGAGATGCCGACGGCGGTGAGCGCGACGAGCGCAAGGATCGCGATGAGGCAGGCAAGGCCGGACCAGCGGAGGAGGCGACGCTTCGTCATGGGGTTCCTCGGTGTGATGGAGGCTACCCGCGGACGCGGGGGGCGGGCCACTCTGGTTTGGGGGCCGGCGGGCGCGGCTTCCGGAGCGCGGCCGCACGCGGGGGTGACGGTGCGGGCGTGGTGGTTGGGTGCGGCCGGGGCCCGGGGGGCCCGGCCCGGCGCTGGCGCGGCCCGTTTCGGCGGGCGCGCGACCTACACTCCCGCCCCCCGGAGAGGTGTCCGAGTGGCTGAAGGAGCAGCACTGGAAATGCTGTATAGGGGCAACCCTATCGGGGGTTCGAATCCCCCCCTCTCCGCTTTTGATGCCGAGGAAACTCGGCAGCTCTGAACCGATGGGTCCGCGACCATTGGCAGATGAGTTTGCCAAATGGCCCGTTTCCCACCTCCGCCAGCACAGGACGGGTCATACCTCGATGAGTGTGGGGGCCGCCGGTACGATGGGGTGATGCCGAGCCCACGCTCCATTCAGGTCTTTCTGCCAGAAGGAGAGCCGAGAGGCATCCGAATCGCCAGCATTGAGAACCGCGGAACGAAGGCGGTGGCATTCCCTCGCAGCAAGTCCGCCCACGCGTTCCAGCGCGATGAACTGGGCTGGGTTGGCGTGTACTTCCTGTTCGGGACCAAGGTTGGCGCGGACCGGATGAGCGTGTACATCGGCGAGGCGGAATGCTGCTCGGATGGGCTGTCCACCCACAATGGCGATCAGGCAAAGGACTTCTGGCAGACGGGAGTGGTCGTCGTCTCGGGGTTGCAGAGCTTCACCAAGGCGCACGTAAAGATGTTGGAGTGGGCCAGCATCCGCAAGGCGAAGGACGCGGGTAGGTATGTGGTCGAGAACAGCAACGCGGGGCAGCAGCCGCACCTCCCCGAGGCGACGGCAGCGGTCGTCAGCGAGATACTGGAAGGCCTTGAGGTGCTTTTGGGATGTTTGGGCTTCCCCATTTTTGATGCCATTGCAAGCTCGGCGGACGGGAGCGCCGATCAGACCGAGGGGACGCACCTCTTCTGGATCAAGAGGAAGGGCTACGCCGCCCGTGCGGTCTACAACGAGGACGGGCTCGTTGTGCTCAAGGACTCTGAGGCTCGACCGGACGTAGTCCAATCCTCGCGAGACTTGGAGCCCGATAGGGAGCGATTGGTCAAGCAGGGCGTCCTGGAGAAGCGGGCCGACAAGTACGTCTTTCTGCGCGACCACGTCTTCAGCGCCCCCAGTTCGGCGGCGGAGATGATCTGCGGTGGTGCAATCAACGGTTGGGATGCCTGGGTGGACGATCAAGGTCGGACGCTCAGCGAGATTTACCGACCGTTGAAGGTCAATGGCGCAGCGGCATCGGCCTGACCCAGCCCCACCCCGAGGTCTCCGCACCGATCCGACCCCTCATCTTCTTCGGCGGCGCCGTGCCGCTGCGAGGCCGCACGCAGCCAGCAGGGGCAGCGATCCCGGAGCGGGAATCGGGATCATCGCGTACGCGCGGACGCTGCCGTTGAAGACGGCCGTGCCGACGATGATGCCGTCGTCGGCGATGCCGAGGGCCGAGGACGACGTGTTGGTGAGCAGGTCCCACCCCGTGCCCGCGGGGATGAGGTCGCCGAGGCGGTAGGTGGCGGTGCCGTCGTAGAGGAACGGGATGGCGAAAGCGGAGCTGGCGGTGCCGACGGCCCAGCCGCCGAGGTTGACCGCGCGGGCGCTGGCGGTGCTGGCGCCCGCGGGGAGGGGGATCGGCTGGATCCGGGCGAGGTCGCTCCAGATGAAGGGCAGGCCGGAGCCCTGGTTGAGCATGCTGGAGCCGACGATGTGGCCGCCGTTGCCCACGCCGAAGCAGATGGCGCTATTCATGCCGGGGAGGGCGCCGACCTCGAAGGCGGTGCCCGTCGAGGTGTCGAAGGCGTAGCCGACGTTGCGGGCGGCGTTGTTCGGGTCGATGCCGATCCCGACGATGCGCCCGCCGTCGTTGATGCCGAAGGCGGTGGTGGCGAAGCAGCCGGTGGGGGTGGTCTGGGTGAGGATGGCGGCGGAGCCCGCAGCGCCGCCGGTGTAGATGGCCGCGCGTTCGGCCGAGCCGCCGTTGACCGAGCCCACGGCGGTGCCGGCGGCGTTGATGCCGTTGGCGCGGCCGAGGGTCTCGCCGGCGGGGAGGGGGAGCTGGGCGACGGTGCCGCCCTGCCAGATGAGGGGGAGCGGGCTGGATCCGAAGGGCGTGGTGGAGCCGGTGCCGACGACGGTGCCCGCGTTGTTGACGCCGTTGCCGACGGAAAAGGCACGGGCGGGGCTCGTGAGGTTGGGGAGGCCGACGAGGCCGCCGGACTCGGTCCAGGAGAAGGCGTTCGCCAGGCCGGAGCCGACGGAGCGGCCGGTGGCGATGCCGTTTGGAGAGACGCGGAAGCCCTGGGAGGTGGTGTGGGTGGGGAGGACGCCGAGGTCGACGATGGTGTACTGGGGCGGCTGGGCGAGAGTGGGGGCCGAGAGGGCGGCGAGAGCGAGGATGGCGAACGTGCGGCGCATGATCGGGTCCTGTTGGCGCGCGGCGGGGGCGCGGGGGGCGGGGAGGGACAGTCCGAATCTACATCAGGGCCCGGGAAAAGCCGGTGGGGCGTGCGGAGAAACAGGGGGTGTGCGGGAGACAGCCCAGCCCGGGGCGGGGACGCCCCGGCTCACTCAGGGGGGCGCGATGCGCGACCGCTCCAGCGGTCGACGACACGCTGGCCCCACTCTCCCTTGATCGCCGCGTGGGCGATGACGAGGCCGATCGTGGCGCCGGCGGCGACGTCGCTGGGGTAGTGGGCGCCGGTGAGCACCCGCGCGAGGCCGACGAGGGCGGCCAGGGACCACATCAGGGGGCGGAGGCGCGGATAGAGCGTACCGACAACCACGGCCATCATGACGGCGAACGCGGTGTGGCTGGAGGGCATGCTCCAAAGGTCGGAGGAGATGCCGGACCAGAACTCCCAGGCGTGGCGGACGCCGACGGGCTCGCCGCCCGAAGCGCGGTCGATGGGGTACTGGCCGAGGGGGCCGAGGAAGTAGAGAGGGTCGTTGAACTTCGGGCGCGGGCGGCCGACGAGGCCCTTGGTGAGCGTGACGACGACGGCGGCGGCGATGTAGGCCGCGGCCCAGTCGGCGAGGCGGCGGCGGTGGTGGGGGTCCTGGAGCCAGATCGCGATCGCGACGACGATCGTGGAAAGGGTCTGGCCGTACTGCTGGAGGGACTCGAGTTCGCGCCGGAGGTCGCCGCCGAGGCGGAGGCCGATGAGGGCGCGGCTGATCGGGCCATCGAGGGGGAGCAGGAGCAGGATGACGGCCAGGCCGCCGAGGAGCCACCCGAGATGGAGGTGAGCAAAGGGGCTTGGGCGCGGCGGGGTCGCGGCCGCGGATTCGCCGCGATCTTCCACTCGGTGCTCACTGTGGTCTCTGTGGTTCACTCCCGCGCCGGGCGCGGGGTTGTCGCTATGCTCGCTGCTGGCTGGGGGGCTCATTTCCGGGGTCGGCATGCAGAGGGCTCAGGACGGGTCGGAGAGTGAGGCACCGCTGCGCCGCGAAGACGCGGCGAGCAGTGGCACCCAGGAACGCGGGCCCGCGCCGGGGCGGGAGTGGCGCATCCGGCCGAGCACGGTGATCGGCGGGGTGGCGCTGGTGCTGCTGTGCCTCGTAGTGTACCTGCCGGGGTTCTTCTCGCTCCCGGTGGTGGACCGGGACGAGGCGCGGTTCGCGCAGGCGAGCCGGCAGATGCTGGAGGCGGCCACACTGCCCGAGAGCGAGCGGCGCCCGGAGGTCCACGGGGGCGGGTGGCTGGTGCCGATGGTGCAGGACCGGGTGCGGCTGAACAAGCCGCCCCTGATCTACTGGCTGCAGGCGGGCAGCGCGTGGGTCTTCAGCGGGGGCAACGCGTTCCGCGATGCGATCTGGATGTACCGCGTGCCGTCGCTGCTGGCGGCGGTGGCGGCGGCGATGATGGTCTGGCGGCTGGGGGCCTCGATGTTCGACGCCCGGGTCGGGTGGGTGGGGGCGGCGCTGCTGGCGGTGTCGCCGATGGTGGCGTGGGAGGCGCACCAGGCGCGGGCGGACCTGGTGCTGCTGGCGGCGACGGTCGCGGCGATGTGGGGGCTGTGGGAGGTGTGGAAGCGGGCGGGGGGGGTAGCGCGGCACTCCGTGCCGGTCTGTTGCGATCAGACAGGCGTCGACGGCGCGGCGGAACGGACCGGCTCGGAGAGCCGCGGTACCCGGACCCTGCGTTGGGCGGTCGTGTTCTGGGTGGCGGTGGCCGCGGGGGTGATGACGAAGGGGCCGGCGACGCCGCTGGTGGCGGGGCTGTGTGCGCTGGCGCTGTCGGTGTCGGGGCGACGGTGGCGGTGGTTGCTGCGGCTTCGGCCGGAGATCGGGGTCATGGTCCTGCTGCTGGCGGTGGGGCCGTGGGTGTGGGCGGTGGCGGAGCGGGTGGGGTGGGGGAGCTACTGGCAGACGGTGTTGGACGAGACGCTGGGGCGCGGGGTGGCGGCCCGCGAGGGGCACTGGGGGCTGCCGGGGTACCACACGCTGCTGCTGCCCGTGCTGCTGTGGCCGGGGTCGCTGCTGACGTTGTGGGGCGTGTTGCTGGCGTGGCGGGCGTTCCGCAGACGCGGCGAAGACACGGGCGGGCGCCCCGACATGGTCGGGGCTCAAGCCGCCCATGGCACGGGGGACGGGGCTCAGGCCGCCCGTGGCGCGGCCGAGGCGTACCGGTTCTGCTTCGCGTGGTTCGCGCCGGCGTGGATCGTGTTCGAGCTGGTGACGACGAAGCTGCCGCACTACACGCTGCCGATGTACCCGGCGCTGGCGCTCCTGAGCGCGCGGGCCGTGTTCGCGGCGACCAACCGGGCGCTAGAGGTCCGGCGCCTGGGCCTGGTCAAGGTGCCGTGGGTGGCCATCGGCGCCGCGATCTGCATCGGGCTGCCGGCGGCGTGCTTCGCGATCGGCGTACGGCACTCGTGGTCGATCATCCCGCTGGGGCTGGTGTGGGTGCTGGGCCTGGTGATCTGGGTCGATCAGTGGCGGCGGCCGTGGGATTCGCCGCGCTGGCTGGGGCGGCAGTTGGCGGGGATCGTGGCGATGGCGGCGACCGCGCCCCTCCTGTTCCAGGCGGTGATGCCCGGAGCCAAGAAGCTGTGGCTGAGCCAGCGGGTGATGGAGGTGGTCCGCAGCGCGGACCCGGCGGGGGCGCGCCCGCTGGCGGCCATGGAGTTCCACGAGGACAGCCTGGTCTTCCTGACGCGGGGGCGGGTGACGCGGCTGAACGAGGCGGATGCCGGCGCGTGGTGGCGCGCGAACCCGGGCGGGCTGATGGTGCTGCCGACGTCGAAGGTGCTGCGCCTGCACTCACCGGTGGGCGAGGTGGAGGGGTTCAACTACAGCCGCGGGAAGTGGGAACGCCTGACCGTGGTGGGGATGCCGGCGTACCGGGAGCAGGCGCCGTGAGCGCCGGGCCGTCGGGGGTGCTGGTGATCGACAAGCCCGAGGGGATCACCTCGATGGGGGTGTGCCGGAGGGTGCGGGGCAAGCTGGTGGCGGGCGGCGCACCGAAGCGGGTGAAGGTCGGGCACGGGGGGACGCTGGACCCGCTGGCGACGGGCGTGCTGGTGGTGCTGGTCGGGAAGGCGACGCGCCTGTGCGAGCGCGTGATGGCGGGGGAGAAGCGGTACCTGGCGGGGGTGGACCTGCTCCGGCGGTCCACCACGGATGACCGCGAGGGGGAGACGACGGAGGTGAACGTGCTGACGCCGCCGACGGAGGCGCACCTGCGGGAGGCCCTGGCGAAGTTCGTCGGGACGATCATGCAGGCGCCGCCGGCCTACTCGGCGATCAAGGTCGCGGGGGAGCGGGCGTACCGGATGGCGCGGGCGGGGCGGGCGCCGGAGCTGGCGCCGCGGCCGGTGGCGATCCACTCGATCGACGTGGTGGACTATCGGTTCCCGGTGGTGACGCTGGATGTCCGGTGCGGGAAGGGGGTCTACATCCGGTCGCTGGCGCGCGACCTTGGGGCGGCGGTCACGGGGGCCGGGATGCTGCTCTCCCTGCGACGAACGCAGGTGGGGCAGTTCAGGATTGAGGATGCGAGGAGGCTCGCGGACCTGCCGGACCCGATGAGCGAAGCGGACCTGCTGCCGGTGCCCGCCGGGTAGCTCGGCTCTCCGAGCCGTTCCGTTCTTGGGCCCTCGATGGTCGGGGGTTCAGAGAACGGACCGGCTCGGAGAGCCGGGGTACCCGGGCCGATCACGCCCCCGGTTCGTCGAGGGGCTCGGGCGTGCCGGGGGCGGGGGGCGGGGCTTCGCCGGCGACCCTGGCACGCCCGGCGAGGGACTCATCCATGGCCGATTCGACGGCGCCGGGGGTCCACAGCTCGGCCATGTCCTGGCCGTCGCAGACGCGGCGCATGGCGAGGTAGACGACGGTGGCCGCGGCCCCGGCGCTGGCGAAGAACGCCGCGGCGGCGAACGCGGCGGGGATGGCGGTCCAGAAGTTGATGATGCCCGCAGCGCCCTTGAACGTCCCGGCGGGCGGGCCCTCGAGGCCGGCCCTGAAGAAGAACCGGGGGCTCCAGGGCCAGGGGAGCTGCGAACCCTGGTTGATGGCCTGGGCGCCCCGGGCGCTGGTCCAGTAGCTGGTGGCCAGGGCGGCGAAATCGACGGCCCACCCCACGACGATGGCCACGACCGTTGTCACGAAGAGGACGCCGATCGCGGCGAGGAGCAGGTAGAAGAGCAGCCTCGGGAGGCGGCCGGTGACGTAGGCGAAGGCCCGCTGCATGGCGTCGATCGAGTCGGCGCCGTCGCAGACGACCGCGGGGGCGAGGAGCGGGAAGCCAAGGATGAACCCGCCGGCGGCGAGGGCGGCGAGGAGGGCGAAGGCCAGGGGGATGACGAAGAGGATCGCGCCGAGGAGGTTGAGGCCCGGCCAGCTCAGGAGGACCGCGCCGAAGGCCGCGCAGAGCAGCGCGATGAACCAGATGACGATGAGGGGGACGAGCGCTGCGCCCAGCAGCGAGCGCCAGCGCCCGGCGGCGAAGCCCAGGCCTTCCATCCACGGGATCCGGCGCCCGCTGGAGGCCTCGACGGCGGTCATGCGGGCGATGGCGCCGAGGGTGACCATCCAGGCGAGCGCGAGGAGAGGGCCGAACAGGAGCGTGGTCAGGGGCCAGGTGCGGACGAGGAGGATCGGGGTCTCGACGAACCAGCGCCAGGGGATGGAGGCCCAGCCGTCGTGCACGGCCCAGACGGGCGGTTCCTTGATGAGGTAGTCGTCGATCCACGTGCCGATGCCCAGGAGGGCCGCGGTGAGCACGACGGCGAAGAACGCCACCCCGAGCCGGTTGGCGCGCAGGCCCAGTCCGGCCCCCGTGAGCACCTTCGGCCAGATCAGGTCCTCCCACCATTCGGCGAAGGCGAGGGGGTCGCGGCGGGGCGCGGTCTCGGGCGGGATGGGGCTGGCGGTGGGGCTCATGTGCAATTATCGAAAGACGGGGGCCCGCGCCCCGAATCAATCCCGGCTGGCAACTGACAGCAGCCTACCGCCGCGGCGTGCGGGGCGGTGAACCGGACCGGCCCGGGCCGGTACCATTGGGGCCATTGGAGGTCCCCAGGAGGGGTGTATGGCTGGCATGGGAGTGTCGCTGATCGTGCTGATCGCCGGGGCGGCCGTTGTCGCCGTGCTCGTGGTCGGGGCCCTGTTTCTGCTGACGCGGCGCCCGGCCGGACGCAGGCCGTAGGGCGCAAAGGAGATGCCGATGGACACGGGGATTGTGGGAGGCGCGGCCGCCGGTCTGTCCCTGGGCCAGTTGGCCGCGGGGATGGGGCTGGTCGTCGTCATCGGGCTGGTGGTCGTCGCGGCGAGCCTGATCCTGTGGCTGATCGCGATGTACAACGGGCTGGTGCGGCGGCGGATCGACGTGGACAACGCCTACAGCCAGGTTGATGTGCAACTGAAGCGGCGGCACGACCTGATCCCGAACCTGGTGGAGACGGTCAAGGGCTACGCCGGTCACGAGCGGGGGACGCTGGAGGCGGTGATCTCGGCCCGGACACGCGCGGTGCAGGCGGGCTCCGGGAGCATCGGGGAGCGGGCGGAGGCCGAGGGCTTCCTGACGCAGGCCCTGGGCCGGCTGTTCGCGGTGGCCGAGGCGTACCCGCAGCTGAAGGCGAACACCAACTTCGCGTCGCTCCAGGAGGAGCTGGCGAGCACGGAGAACCGGATCGGGTTCTCGCGCCAGCACTACAACGACACGGTGGCGAAGTACGAGGAATCGCGCCAGAGCTTCCCGGCGAACATCGTCGCCGGGGCGTTCAACTTCGACGGTCGGGAGTACTTCCGGCTCGAGCAGTCGGCGGAGCGCGAGGTGCCGAAGGTCTCGTTCTCGTGAGCAGGGCGGCGGGCGAGGCGGGGTCTGTCAGCGCGCGTGAGCCGGGGCGTCCCCGCCCCGGGCCCGGGGGCGTCGTGCCCGACGCCGAGATGCGCGAGCGCATCAAGGCGTACCCGGGGAGCCTGACCTTCCAGGACCTCATCCGCAAGAACCGGCGCGACAGCGCTGCGCTCATGGTCGTGATGGTCGTGCTCGCGGTGGCGATCGGCGGCGTGATCGCCTCGGCCATCGTCGTCTACGCCGGCGGCGCGCCGGACATGGAGACGCTGCTGCCGTCGATCGCCCTGGGGTGTGCCGCGGCCCTGGTCGCGGCCATCCTCGGGACGCTCTGGAGCTGGTACGGCGGGGCCTCGGCGATCCTGATGATGTCGGGGGCCCGCGAGGTCCAGAAGCCGAGCGACCCGCAGTTGTTCAACGTGGTCGAGGAGGTGGCGATCGCGGCCGGGCTGCCCATGCCGCGGGTCTACCTGATCGACGACACGGCGATGAACGCCTTCGCGACCGGGCGCGACCCGCGGCACGGGGCGGTGGCGATCACCCGCGGCCTGCGCGAGAAGCTGACGCGGGACGAGCTCCAAGGCGTGATGGCCCACGAGATGGCCCACATCCGCCACCTCGACATCCGCTTCGCCATGCTGATGGCGACCATGGTCGGCCTGATCGTCTTCGCGTGCGACGCGTTCCTGCGCGTGGCGTGGTACTCGGGGCGGCGGGGCGGGCGGCGGAGCGGCGGGAAGGGCGGCGGCGGGGCGGTGGCGGTGCTGCTGATCGTGGCCCTTGTGCTGGCGGTCGTCGCCCCGCTGGTGGCGCGGATCATCCAGATGGCCTACAGCCGCCAGCGCGAGTACCTGGCGGATGCGGGGGCGGTGGAGCTGACCCGCAACCCCCTCGGCCTGGCGTCGGCCCTGCAGAAGCTCGCGGGCGACGAGGAGCCGCTGGTGGACACGGCCAACCGCGGCACCGCCCACATGTACATCGTGAACCCGCTGCGGAAGATGCGGGAGAGCCACCAGTCGATCAGCAGCGTGTTCCTCTCGCACCCGCCGGTGAAGGAGCGGGTGGCGCGGCTGCTGGCGCTGGCGCGGTGATGTCGGATGTGGGATGGCGGATATCCATACGGGGG
>JBBDXI010000041.1:4978-8037 GCA_040902425.1 Phycisphaerales bacterium | reverse complement strand
AAACCCGCCATCCAAAATCCGACATTGCCCCCCGTATCATCCGCCCCCATGAAGTCCGCCGTCCTCCGATGGACCATCTACCTGCTCGCCCTGTTCGTGGTCGGCCCCATCGCCGGCTGGCTGACGGGGGCCCTGCGCGGCGTGGATGGGGGCCCGGACGCGACGCCGCTGGTGTGCTCGACGCCCGTGGCCGGTCTGGCCGCGGGGCTGGGGGCGGTGGTGATCGCCCTGGTCGTGGGGGCATCGACGGCCGCGCTGCTGGGGGTGGGCAACGGCTTCTCGGCCGCGGGCCTGGTGCTGGCGTGGGCGGCGTGGCGGACGGGGGAGATCGACGCCCTGATCCGGACGGCGAAGTCGAGCGGCCCCCTGCCGTCGCTCTCGGTCGAGGCGGCGATCTTCGGGGCGGTGGCGCTGGGCGTGGCCCTGGCGATCGCGGCCGTGGGGCGGCAACAGACGACCGACCCGCCGCACCGGTTCCTCGGGACGCGCCCGCTGCCGGTGTTGATCGTGGGCTTCCTTGGGGCGGCCATCGGGGCGTGGCTGGTCGCGGTGACGCCGCTCAAGGGGCAGGCGGTGGCGGCCGCGGTCGTAGGCGGGATCCTGGCGGCGGCCGCGGGGCGGCTGGTGGACCCCGAGGCGCCGCTGCCGGTGCTGGCGCTGCCGGTGCTGGCGCTGGGGATCGTGGCGCCGCTGACGGGGTTTATCACGAAGGCGCCGATGGATGTGGTGCAGGCGGCGTACGCGGGGGCGCTCTTCCCGACGGCCAACGTGGTGCCGATGGACTACATCGCGGGGGCGTTCCTGGGGGCGCCGGTTGGGGTGTCGTGGGCGGCCTCGATGAGCAGCGGGAAAGTGGGGCCGTAGGGCGCGGTAGGCTGCGGCCATGATGGAACGGCGGCTATCGCTGCTGCGAGCGGCAAACTGGACCATCAGCTTCACCATTGTGCTTGTCGCCGCAGTCTGGCTCCTCAGCGGCTGGCGGGCCTTCGGATGCCAGCTCAAGAGCCCACACGGGACGATCTCCGTGGCGGCCGAGGCCGGAAGGATCGTGGTCATGGCCGGAGGCCCAAGCGCCACGTGGAGTGTGCACGCGGGGTGGGAAAGGACCGACGCCAATACTCCCTATTGGGAGTGGAGCGCCTTCAGTCAGTTCTCGCTTCTGCCGCCTGCGCCGAAATGGAGCGGCTCGGTGGCCCTCTGGGTGCCTTTCGTTGCTCTCGGCCTGGCGGCTGGGGCGCTCTGGTTGTGCGAGAGGCGCCGTTCCGCGGAGCGGTGCCCCTGCGGGTACTCGCTCGTGGGCCTGCGTCGCGACGCGCCTTGCCCGGAGTGCGGGAGGCTCGACCCCAGCCCCAGAGATGGCTGACGAGTCTGCACCGACGACCCAGAGCTGCCGTCGGTGGCACGTTCAGCGAACTGGGTTCATCGCGGCCGGTGATGGGTCGCCGCATCCGGGGCGGGCCGAAAAACCGGTCGGGCGGGCTCTACAATCCGGCGTGCCGAATACCTCCAAAGCCGGTGTTTCAGCCCCCAAGACCCGCCCCGCCGCTGCCGCTGCGCTCCCGCCGCAGGCGATGCCGGATGTGCAGTCGCTGCGCGACCCGCGAAACGTCGCGATCGACCGGGTGGGGGTGAAGGATGTCGTCTACCCGCTCCGGCTCCGCACCTCGCCCTGCGGCGGGCGGCCGCCGGGCGAGCAGGGGACGGTCGCGACCATCAACATGTACGTCTCGCTGCCGCACCACCAGAAGGGGACGCACATGTCCCGCTTCCTGGAGGTGCTGAACGAGTTCGCGGGCGAGGGCGTGGGGGGCGACCGGCCCGCCCCCCCGGCCCTGACGCCGGAGTGCTTCCCGAAGATCGCCAGCGCCATCTGCGAGCGGCTGAACGCCGCGGAGGCCCACTTCGAGGCCGAGTTCACGTACTTCATCACCAAGCTCGCGCCCGTGACCAAATCGCCGGGGCTGATGGACTACCGGGTGCGGTTCACCTGCACGAGCAACGGGGCGGAGGACTTCGTGATGTCGGTCTCGGCGCCGGCGACGAGCCTGTGCCCGTGCAGCAAGGAGATCAGCCGGTACGGGGCCCACAACCAGCGCTGCCGGATCGAGGCCCGGGTGCGGATCACCCCCCCCGAGCTGGTCTGGATCGAGGAGATCGTGGCGTACCTGGAGAAGGCGGCCAGCTCGCAGGTCTACGCGGTCCTGAAGCGGCCGGATGAGAAGTTCGTGACCGAGGCGGCCTTTGACAACCCCAAGTTCGTCGAGGACATCGTCCGCGACCTGGCCCTGCTGCTGGAGGCCGACCCGCGGATCTCGTGGTACTCGATCAACAGCGAGAACTTCGAGAGCATCCACAACCACAACGCCTACGCGCAGCTGACGCGGGACAAGCGGGGCGAGCCGGCGCGGTGACGCGCGGCGGCGCCTGGGTCCGCCTTTCAACGCGAAGGCGCGAAGAGCGCGAAGAGCGCGAAGCGACGAAGTTCCTTTTCTTGCTTCGCGGTCTTCGCGCCTTCGCGTTGAAATCCGTGCTGGCTACTCCTTCCAGCCGCTCCCGACCCAGCGGGGCTCGACGCCCAGCCGGCGGAGGGCAGCGCCGAGCGCGCCCGTGTGGTGCTGGATGTGGCGGAGGTTGATCAGGTGCAGCTCGGCGCGGGGGACCTTGTACCAGGAGAAGCCGGAGGGGCCGGCGAGGGTGTCGGGTGATTCGGCGCCCGGGCCATCCCCGAGGGCCTCGCGGGCCTTGGCGCGGCAGAGGTGGAGGTAGGCGAGCAGTTCGGGCTTGTTGAAGCGCCGGCTGGGGTACTCATCCTCGAGCTCCTTGATGCCCGTGGGCTGGAAGTCGATCTCGCCGGGCCTGCGCCGCTCGGCGCGCTCGGCGAGCAGGGCGTGGAACGCCTCGTTGCTCGGCGTCAGGTAGCAGTCCACGAAGCACAGCGTGTGGTAGGCGGTCTGCCAGAAGGGGTACTTGGCGATGGGCGTGTCCCAGTGCTCCTCGGGGCACTTGCGGAGGCAGTCGGCGAGCATGGCGAGGGCGGCCTCGAACTGGCGGGCGAGGAG
>JBBDXI010000041.1:0-4968 GCA_040902425.1 Phycisphaerales bacterium | reverse complement strand
GGGGGGGGTGGGGGGGGCCGGCCATTGGGGCGAGGATACCGGCGGATGCCCAGGAATGGCCCTGGACCCGCTGGCGGGCTCAGGAAGGGGGGATGGGGGGGTCGGGAGGGCCTGTCGATCGAGCCGGGGTGGAGGGATGGGCCGATAAGGTGGCGGACCCCCGCCGGTCGGGGGCCGCGCTGTCGGCTCGGAGAGCCGACCTACCCCGCCGCCTCGGAGCGGCGAAGGCTCGGAGAGCCCGCAGTGCCCCTCGGAACGCCCCTCAAGAGCATGTTCCTGCGTCGCCTGAGCCTGATCCTGGCTCTGGTGGCCTTTGGGATGGTGATGCTCACCGGGCAGTTGTTCCGGCTCACGGTGGTCCAGGGGGCCACACTCCGCGAGGAGGCCGAGGCCAAGCTGGTGACCCGGGACTGGCTCCCGACCAGCCGCGGGCGGGTGCTCGACCGCAAGGGGCGGGTGCTGGCCCAGGACCGGCCCGCGTTCGACGTGGCGGTCGACTTCAGAGTGCTCGGGGGCGACTGGGCGATCGGCCAGGCGGGCGCGCTGGCGCGGGCGGAGGCGGGCGTGGCCGCGTGGCGCGAGCTGGACCCGGAGGAGCGCCGGGCGCGGATCGACGCGTACGTGCCGGTCTTCCAGGAGCACCTGGAACGGATGTGGGCGGAGTTGGGCCGGGCGGCGGGGGTGAGCGAGGGGACGCTGCTGACGACGCGGGTGGCCATCGAGCAGCGGGTGGTCGCGATGCAGCGGTACCTCAGCGGGCAGCGGATCGGGCGGGAGCTGCGGCAGCGGCTGGCGCGGGGCGAGGAGATCACGCCGGAGGTGGAGGAGGACCTGGTCCGGCGGCACAGCCGGCCCATCAACGAGCAGAAGTCGCCGCACGTGGTGCTGGCGGGCGTGGCCGACCCGGTGGGCTTCGAGCTGCGGCGGATGGCGGGGGTGAAGGTGGACCTGCCCGTGATGATGGCGGACGGGAGCGAGCGGGCCGTGAGCGTGCCGCTCCTGCCGGGCGTGACGGTGGTGGACTCCGGGCAGCGGGAGTACCCCTTCGAGCGGGTGGAGGTGGAGGTGGACCTCTCCACGCTGCCGGGGCCGCTCGGCGTGGGGGCGGGGGGCGGCGGGACGGTGCGGGTGATCTGCGAGGGTGTGGCCTACCACATCCTGGGCCGGATGAAGGAGCGGGCGCAGGCGGAGGACAACCGCCGCCGCCGCGAGAAGATGGAGGCCGATGAGGCCTTCAAGGAGCGGGTCCTGACGCCCGAGGGCCTGGCGCTGGCCAAGCCGCTGGACCGTGGGGAGTACACCGAGCACGACGCCGCGGGGCTCTCGGGGGTGGAGGCGTCGCAGGAGGATGAGCTCCGCGGCCTGCGGGGGCTGATCGTGCAGCGGCGGGACACGGGGCGCGAGGAGCGGGTGGAGGCGACGGCGGGACGCGACGTCCACCTGACGATCGACATCAGCCTCCAGGCGCGGGTGCAGGCGGCGATGTCGCGCGAGGTGGGGCTGGCGGTGGCAGCGCCGTGGCAGCGCGGGGAGCACCTCGAGAACGTGACGGTCCCGGATGGGACGTGGCTGAGCGGGGCCGCGGTCGTGCTGGAGGTGGACAGCGGGGACATCCTGGCGATGGTGTCCTCCCCGACGATCCCGCGGCGGGTGCTGGCGGAGCACGCGGAGGCGTTCTTCAGGAACCCGCTGAACGAGAAGGTCGAGATGCCCTGGATCGATCGGTCGATCGCCCGGCCGTACCCGCCGGGGTCGATCGTGAAGGCGCTGATCCTGGCGTCGGCGGTGACGCGGGGGGAGCACGCGCTGGACTCGCCGATCACGTGCGAGGGGCACCTGTTCCCGGGCAAGCCGGACCAGTTCCGGTGCTGGATCTTCAAGCAGTTCGACGGCCGGATGCACGGGCCGCTGATGGCGCCCGAGGCGCTGATGGTCTCGTGCAACATCTACTTCTTCACCCTAGGGCAGCGGCTGGGGCCAAAGGGGATCGTGGAGGCGTACCGGAGCTTCGGCGTCGGCGAGGCGTGGAACCTGGGGGTGGGGGCCGAGTTCAAAGGGACGATCGGGTCGTACCTGCGGACGGCGGGCGGGGCCCTCTCGCGGGATGATGCGGGCAACCTGCTGACCGCGCCGCCCTCGCTCAGCGACGCGACCCAGATGGGGATCGGGCAGGGGCCGGTGGCGTGGACGCCGCTGCACGCCGCGGCGTCCTACGCGACGCTGGCTCGCGGGGGGTTCCGCGTGCGCCCGCGCCTGATCGACGACGGGTCGATGCCGGAGACCGCCGAGCTTCGGCTGGATGTGCGGGCGGTGAAGGAGGCGATGGAGGGGCTTGGCAAGTCGGTGAACGAGCCGCGGGGGACGGGGCACCACATCCGCTTCGCGGATGGGACGGATGTGCCGCACTTCAACGCCGAGGGCGTGCAGGTGTGGGGGAAGACGGGGACGGCCGAGGCGCCGACGATCTCGGTGAAGCCGGGGGAGCCGCTGTACGAGCAGGGCGTGATCGACCCGGCGCTGCCGGCGGGGGTGCGGGCGCTGCGGCGGGGTGACCACTCGTGGTTCGTGGTGCTGGCGGGGAAGAAGGGGGAGAACCGGCCGAAGTACGCCATCGCCGTGATGATGGAGTACGCGGGGTCGGGGGGGAAGGTCTCCGGGCCGATCGTGAACCAGATCATCCACGCGCTCAAGCGGGAGGGGTACCTGTGATCCGCGCGTCGTTGTGGCGGCGGGCTCCGTCCTTTCAACGCGAAGTTCGCGAAAGGCGCGAAGTCCGGACCGAGGAGCGAGGCCCTTCGCGCTCTTCGCGACCTTCGCGTTCAAGAGCATTGAGCTGCGACACAGCGGTGGGTGGTGTGTCCGGGATGGACCGGCCATGAGCTTCGCCGCGCCCAGGTTTGTCCCCGGGGCCCGCGGCACCGGGCCGTACCTGTTCGACGGGCACGCGCGCTGGGGCGTGTCGGTGCTGAACGCGGCGTGGCTGAGCGTCGGGGCGGGGGTGGTGCTGTCGCTGATCGGGGTGTACGCGATCGACGTCGCCCTGCGGACGGGGGATGAGGCCTTCGCCGGGCGGGCGCTGAAGCAGCTGATCTTCCTGGGGATGGGGGTGCTGGCGGCGGGGGTGATCGCGCTGCCGCACTACCGGCTGTACGGGGTGCTGGCGTGGCCGGCGATGGTGCTGAGCATCGGGCTCCTGATCTTCCTGCTGCTGCCGTTTGTGCCCGAGACGATCGTGAAGCCGGAGAACGGGGCGCGGGCGTGGATCAACCTGAGGATCGTGAAGCTGCAGCCGTCGGAGCTGGCGAAGATCGCGTTCGTCCTCGTGGTGGCCCACTGGCTGCGCTTCCGCACCAGCCACCGCAAGTTCCCCGGCCTGGTGCCGATCGCGGCGATCGCGGCGGTGCCGCTGGGCCTGATCACGCTGCAGCCGGACCTGGGGACGGTGCTCACGTTCATCCCGGCGCTGTTCGCGATGCTGGTGGCGGCGGGGGCGCGCCTGCGGCACCTGGTCATCATCGTGCTGGCGGCGACGCTGGCGGCGCCGGCGATGTACCCGCTGCTCAAGCCGCACCAGAAGGTGCGGATCCAGGCGCTGGTGAAGCAGGTGCAGGGGGACCGGGACGGGGCCCAGGACATCAACTACCAGTCGTTCACCGCGCAGAAGCTGGTGGGGGCCGGGGGCTTGTTCGGCAACGACGACGGGCACGCCCGGGCGCTGGTCGAGTTCAACCGCCTCCCCGAGCGGCACAACGACATGGTCTTCGCCGTGATTGTGACGCGGTTCGGGCTGTTCGGCGGGCTGTTCGTTTTGCTGATGTACCTGGTCTGGATCGCGGGGGCGATCCTGACGGCGGCCAACTGCAAGGACCCGTTCGGGCGGCTGGTGGCGGTGGGCCTGGCGGGGTTCATCGCGGCCCAGGTGATGGTGAACATCGGGATGAACATCGGGCTGGTCCCGATCATCGGGGTGACGCTGCCGTTTGTCAGCTACGGGGGGTCGAGCCTGATCACGCTGTGGATGACGACGGGCCTGCTCGTGAACATCGCGATGAGACGGCCGCTGCCGCCGTTCCGGTCGTCGTTCGAATACGCTGACGACGATGAGTGAGCGAGGAAGGGACGGCGGCACGAAGGGACGGAGCGACGGAGGGAAGAAGATCCCGCCGCGGGGGGCGCGGGCGGACGCCTGGGCGTTCGTTGCTTCGGCTCTGCCGGAGACGGTGGTGCCGCTGGTCGCTCCGGCGGAGTTCCTCGAGGCCGCGGCGGGGCTGGGGGTGGAGTTTGAGGCGGGGGAGGTGGAGCGGCTGGGGCTGTACCTGGCGCTCCTGATCGAGGCCAACAAGTCGGTCAACCTGACGGGGGTGACGGAGCCCGCCGAGGCGTGGCGCCGGCACATCCTGGACTCGTTGACGCTGCTGCCGATGCTCGCGGAGCTGGGGGAGGGGGCGGAGGGGGCGGGGGGCGCGCGGGTGATCGATGTCGGCTCGGGGGGCGGGCTGCCCGGCGTGCCGCTGGCGATCGTGATGCCGGGCGTGCGGTTCACGCTGCTGGAGGCGACGGGGAAGAAGGCGGAGTTCCTCCGCGCGGCCGCGGCGCGGCTGGGGTTGAAGAACGTCGAGGTGGTCGCTGAGCGTGCGGAGGCGGCCGGGCACGATCCGCGCCACCGGGAGCGCTACGACGCCGCGGTCGCGCGGGCGGTGGGCCCGACGGCGGTGATCGCGGAGCTGACGGTGCCCTTCGCTCGGATCGGGGGGGGGCGGGTGCTGCTGATCAAGGGGCAGAAGGCGGAGGAGGAGTTGGCGGCGGCGAAGGCGGCCCTGCACAAGCTCCACGCGGTCCATGTCGGGACGGTGGAGACGCCCAACGGAAGGGTGGTGGTCCTGGAGAAGCGCCGAAGGACGCCGGCGGCGTACCCGCGCCGGGCGGGGGAGCCGAAGCTGCGGCCGTTGTGATGCGGCTCGGGTAGGT
>JBBDXI010000040.1:0-5119 GCA_040902425.1 Phycisphaerales bacterium | reverse complement strand
CCGCCGGCTGCCCCTGACGGGTAGGTCGGCTCTCCGAGCCGACACTCCCCGTGGCACAGGCGTCCCGCCTGTGACCCGTACTCTCGGAGTCACCCCTCAGCCCCGCCGCAAGCGGGGCTTTCTTTTGCGCCACAGCCGGCGCATGCGAACCGCCGCCGAACCCGGCCCGCCATGAACCCGCCCTCATCTGCCACGGCACCGAAAGTCCATTGACGCGCGCCCTCCGGCGCGTTAGAAACGCGAAGCGGAGCGCCTCAAAGGCCAAGGAGTTCCCGGCTGGCAACGATCAGCCCGCGAGCATCTTCAAGCGGACGACGCCAACGGCGCCGCCCTCGCATCAACACCCAAGCGGAGGTATTGCTGATGAAGCTCTCACTGCGCATATCCACGGCCGCCGGCCTCGCCCTCGCGGCCGCGCCCGCCCTCGCCCAGCTGTACGACAACGGCCCCCTCATCACCGGCCCGGCCACGTGCTCGGTCGGCAACAACAGCAGCGCCCTGCAGACCGGCAACAACCTCCTCGGCTCCAACGTCAACAACGACAGCTTCCGCATCGCCGACGACTTCACCGTTCCAGCCGCCGCGCCGGGGTGGCAGATCTCCTCCGTCCGCCTCTTCACATACCAGACGGGCGCGAGCCACCTCAACCCCTCCACCATCGCCGGGGCCACGCTCCGCATCTGGGATGGCCCCCCCAACGTGGCCGGATCGACCGTGCTCTTCGGGGACACGACGACCAACCGGATGACCTCGACCTCCTTCAGCACCATCTTCCGCCACGGCGCCGGGTGCCTCACCAACCGTCCGATCATGCAGGTGGACGCGACGGTCGGCGTCTCGCTCCCGCCCGGCACCTACTGGCTCGACTGGGGCATCACCCCCACCGGCGCCATCGTCTCGGGCCCGTGGCAGCCGCTGGTCACCATCCTCGGTCAGCGCAACAAGGCCGGCTCCAACGGCCTCCAGCTCGTCGGCGCGACCTGGCAGGCCATCGAGGATGCCGGCTCCCAGCCGCCCGCGCCCCAGGATGCCGCCTTCACCTTCACCGGCACCGTCGCCGCCCCCGCCCCGGGCGCCTGCTGCTTCATCGACGGGACCTGCCAGCAGCTCACCATCGCCGCCTGCGCCACCGGCAGCGGCGTCTTCCGCGGCGACGGCGTGACCTGCGCCGCCGCCGCCTGCCCGCAGCCGGGCGCCTGCTGTAACGCCGACGGCACCTGCCAGGTCGTCGCCGCCTCGCTCTGCACCGGCGCCGACCAGGTCTACCACGGCAACTCCTCCACCTGCGCGGGCGCCAACTGCGCCGCCACCGGCGCCTGCTGCGGGCTCGACGGCGTTTGCGCCGTCGTCACCGCCGCCTCGTGCCAGGGCTCCAACGGCCTCTACCGCGGCGCCGCCTCCACCTGCGCCGCCGCCAACTGCCCCACACCCTACCCCTACGTCGGCGCCCCGGTCTTCATCGTGGACGCCACCGGCCAGAACGGCACCTTCTGCGGCCCCGAGTCCATCGCCGAGATCACCGTCGCCGACAGCTTCACCGTCGGCGCCGTCGACGTCTCCATGTTCATCACCCACGAGTGGCAGGGCGACCTCGTCTTCACCCTCACCCACGTCCCCTCCAACACCTCGGTGGAGTTCTACAACCGCGTCCCGTTCCAGAGCGGCGGCTCCTACGACGCCAACAACTTCGGCGCCTCCCCCAACAACGCCGACCTCTTCCGCGTCATCGACTCCGCCGCCAACTTCTACCGCACGCCCCCCGTCCCCGCCGGCGGCATCCCCGGCGCCCGCGGCCACTGGAAGCCCGACGTCTCCCTCGCCGCGTTCGCGGGCGTCAACAGCGCCGGCGTTTGGCGCCTCCGCGTCAAGGACTGCGGCGGCCCCGCCGACATCGGCAACCTCGAATACTGGCTGCTCTCCCTCCACCGCCCCGGCGCGGCCGTCTGCTACGCCAACTGCGACAACAGCACCCAGGCCCCGGTCCTCAACGTCGCCGACTTCGGCTGCTTCCTCACCCGCTACGCCTCGGGCGACCCCTACGCCAACTGCGACGCCTCCACCCAGCCCCCGGTCCTCAACGTCGCCGACTTCGGCTGCTTCCTCACCAAGTACGCCGCCGGCTGCCCGTAAGAGTGGCAGTGGCACAGGCGCCCCGCCTGTGCGCCTTTCAGCCCTCCAGCCCCGCCCCCGCGGCGGGGCTTTTTTCTTGTTCTTTCCCCTGAACACGCCCCTGGCTGACCTGAACCCCTCCCGAACGCCGAGCCGACCCCTCCCAAACTCCCCCAAAATCTCTTGACGCATTCCCCGCCGCGCGTTACAACGCGCGGTGTATTTCACGCGCCGTTCGGCGTCCCTTCTCCCGGGGTGTTCGGGAGCCCAAAGGAGGCGTCCGCGGCTGGCACGCCCAGCCCGTTTCGTCAAATGCAACGGCCCGACGCCGAACGCCGGCGAGGCCAGGTTCCCATTTCGCACTCACCTTTTAGCGGAGGTATAGCGGATGAAGCTCTCATTGTGTCTCACGATGGCCGCCGGCCTCGCCGCCGCGGCCGCGCCCGCCCTCGGGCAGCAGGTCACGTACTTCAACTCCGGCCGCACTTACACCCTCAACAACGGCGGAACGATCGTTTTCGTCGGTTTCTCGGCTGGCAACATCGGGGCCGGTCTTGAGGAGCGATGGGCCGCCCAGCCCTTCACCATCGGCGCCGGCGGCGCCCAGATCGGGGAAATCCAGGCTGAGGGCTTCATCCCCGGCGGATCGGAGATCCAGAACGTCAAGTTCATCATCTGGAGCAGGGCCGCCGGCAACCCCGCCCCCGTGGCCGCGGACCAGCTCTTCACCGGCACAGTGCCGTTGCCCCCGGTCATCCAGGACCCGCGCATCGGCGGCGTCGCTGGCAACTTCCGGATGATCCTCTCCTCGCCCATCAACCTCGCGCAGGGCGACTATTACCTGACCGTCTACGGCGGCGACCCCGTCGCCCCCGGCGGCACCTCCAACTTCGCCTGGTTCGCCAACGCCCAGTTTGACCCGGACCACTGGACGCCCCCCAACACGCCCCTGTTCCTGAGCGACGCCAGTGGCTCGTACATGTGGCGCGCCAACAACTTCTCCACGGGCGGCTTCCTCGTCTACCGCCCGACCGCGATCACCGTCCACCCCCAGACCCCCACTCCGCCCACCAGCGGCCCCGGCTCAACCGGACACTCCATCCCCGCCCAGAACCCCGACTACCTCTGGACCGCCGCCTTCCGCATCATGTCCTCGCCCCCGCTGGCGGCCTGCTGCCTCCCCGACGGCACTTGCATCACCAGCCACGATCAGGGGTGCGCCCTCCTGAACGGCGTGTACCAGGGCCACACCAGCACCTGCGGCAGCATCACCTGCCCGCAGCCCGGCGCCTGCTGCAACGCCGACGGCACCTGCCAGATCCTCCCCGGCATCCAGTGCACCGGCGCCGGCCAGATCTACCAGGGCGACAACACCACCTGCCCCAACGCCAACTGCACCGACACCGGCGCCTGCTGCCAGCTCGACGGAACCTGCGCCCTGGTCAACGCCGCCACGTGCCAGGCGTCCAACGGCCTCTACCGCGGCGCCGGCTCAGCCTGCGGCTCCGCCAACTGCCCCTCCGGGTACCCCTACCTCGGATCGCCCATCTTCATCCAGGACGCCACCGGCCAGAACGGCACCTTCTGCGGCGCCGAGAGCATCGCCGAGATCACCGTCGCCGACAGCTTCACCATCGCCGCCGCCGACGTCTCCATGTTCATCACCCACCAGTGGCAGGGCGACCTCGTCTTCACCCTCACCCACGTCCCCTCCAACACCTCGGTCGAGTTCTACAACCGCGTCCCCTTCGAGAGCGGCGGCTCCTTCGACGCCGACAACTTCGGCGCCTCACCGGCGCCCGGCGACCTCTACCGTGTCATCGACTCCGCCGCCAACTTCTACCGCTCGCCGCCCGCCCCGGCCAATGGCATCCCCAACGTCCGCGGCCACTGGAAGCCCGACGTCTCCCTCGCCGCCTTCGCCGGCCTCAACAGCGCCGGCGTCTGGCGCCTCCGCGTCAAGGACTGCGGCGGCCCGGGCGACATCGGCAACCTCGAGCACTGGCACCTCTCCCTCCACCGCCCCGGCCCGGCCGTCTGCTACGCCAACTGCGACAACAGCACCCAGGCCCCGGTCCTCAACGTCGCCGACTTCGGCTGCTTCCTCACCCGCTACGCCTCGGGCGACCCCTACGCCAACTGCGACGCCTCCACCCAGCCCCCGGTCCTCAACGTCGCCGACTTCGGCTGCTTCCTCACCAAGTACGCCGCCGGCTGCCCGTAAGAGTGGCAGTGGCACAGGCGCCCCGCCTGTGCCGACCTGCCTTGGATCACCCCTCTCAGCCCCGCCCCCCGGCGGGGCTTTTCTTGCGCCCGCGCCTAGCCTCTCCCCCGTGCGAATCATCGGCGGAGAGTTCCGCTCCCGCAAACTCCTCACCCCCAGGGACGACTCCGTCACGCGCCCCATCCCCGACCGCGTGAAGGAGTCCCTCTTCGGCCTCCTCCGCGGCCACTGCGAGGGTGCCAGCGTCTTCGACGCCTTCGCCGGCACCGGCGCCATCGGCCTCGAGGCCCTCAGCCGCGGCGCTGACCGCTGCGTCTTCGTCGAGCGCTCCCGCGACTCCGCCGCCATCCTCCAGGCCAACATCGACGCCCTCGGCGTCCGGGACCGCGCCGAGGTCGTCATCGGCGATGCCCTCGGCCCGGGCGCCCTCGCCCGCGCTCCTCGACCGCTCACGCTGGCCTTCCTCGACCCGCCCTACCCCCTCATCCGCGAGCCCATCGGCTGGAAGCGCATCCGCACCCAGGCCGAGCGGCTGGTGGACCTCCTCACCCCCGACGGCTTCCTCATCCTCCGCACGCCCCACCCCTTCCTCCTCGAGGTCCCCGCCGAGCCCGCCGCGCCCCCCGCCGTCGCCGGCCGCGCCACCCCGCGCCCTCGCCCCGAGCGCCGCCAGAAGGAGTCCCGCCGGCGCGCCCGCGCCTGGGACCGCGAGCACGGCCGCGACGCCGAGCCCGAGTCGGGGGGGGGGGGGGGGGGGGGGGGGGGGGGGGGGGGGGGGGGGGGGGG
>JBBDXI010000039.1:33772-34064 GCA_040902425.1 Phycisphaerales bacterium | reverse complement strand
ATATCGGCGTAGGCTGGGCCGCGTGATCGGCGAGCGCGGCCATGTCGGGACGGGCGGGTGGGGCGCGGGACCGGTCTGGCGCATCTGGGTTGACACAGGCGGGACATTCACGGACTGCCTGGCGGTGGACCCCGCGGGGGCGGTTCACCGGGCGAAGGTGCTGAGCAGCAGCGCGCTGCGGGGGCGCATCGTGGGGGTGCTGGATGGCGGGCGGGCGCGGGTGGAGCAGGGGTGGGGGCGGGTCGGGCGGGCGCTGGAGGGGATGGCGGTGCGGGGGCTTGGGCAGCCCGGG
>JBBDXI010000039.1:0-33762 GCA_040902425.1 Phycisphaerales bacterium | reverse complement strand
GGGGGGGGGGTGGTCCGTGCGTTTGACCCGGGGAGTTCGGCTCTGACGCTCGACGGCGCTGCGGGGCTGGCGCCGGGGCAGGCGATCGAGTTGGCGGCTGATGAAGAGGCGCCGGTGCTCGCGGCGAGGCTGGTCACGGGCACGCCGGTCGGCGGCCAACTGCCGCCGATCGAGATGCGGCTGGGGACGACGCGGGCGACCAACGCGCTGCTGGAGCGGCGGGTCGGGCGGTCAGCGCTGTTCGTGACGCGGGGGTTCCGCGACCTGCTGGAGATCGGGACGCAGCAGAGGCCGGAGCTGTTCGCGCTGCGGATCGTGAAGCCGGCCGCCCTGCACGAGCGGGTGGTGGAGGTGGACGGCCGGCTGGATGCCTCGGGGACGGAACGGGCTCCAGTGGATGAGGGGGGCGTGCGGGCGGCCGCGCGGGCGCTCGTCGCGGAAGGCGTCCGCAGCGCGGCCGTGGCGCTGATGCACTCGTGGGTGAACCCGGCGCACGAGGAGGCGGTGGCGCGGGTGCTCCGTGAGGAGGGGTTCGATCACGTGTCGGTGTCGTCGCGGCTGGCGCCGGCGATCCGCATCCTGCCGCGGGCGCAGACGGCGGTGGTGAACGCGGTGCTGGCGCCGGTGATCGAGCCCTACCTCGGGCGTGTGGAGAAGGCGATCGGGGGCGGGGCGAGGGGCGCGAGGGGGGGCACGGGGACTGCAGCCCCCTCCGGCGGCGAAGACGCCGCCACCTCCCCCACCCAAAGCGGTGGGGGAGGGGCGCCGGGGCGGCTGCGGCTGATGACGAGCGCCGGCGGGCTGCTCGGCCCGCGCGAGTTTGCGCCCAAGGACAGCCTGCTGAGCGGGCCCGCGGGCGGCGTGGTGGGGGCGGCGGCCGCGGGGGTGGAGGCGGGGTTTGCGCGGGTCATCACGTTCGACATGGGCGGGACGAGCACCGATGTGTCGCGGTTTGACGGGGCGCACGAGTACACGTTCGAGCACCGGGTCGCGGATGCGGAGGTGCTGGCGCCGGCGCTGGCGGTCGAGAGCGTGGCGGCGGGCGGGGGGAGCGTGTGCTGGGTGGATGGGGCGATGTTGGCGGTGGGGCCGCGGAGCGCGGGGGCGTGGCCCGGGCCGGCGTGCTACGGGGCGGGGGGGCCTCTGACGATCACGGACTGCAACCTGCTGCTGGGGCGGCTGGAGCCGGCGGGGTTCCAAGTGCCGGTGGATGAGGGGCCGGCGCGGGCGCGCCTGGAGGAACTGGCGGCCGAACTGGAGCGGGTAACGGGGCGGGTTCAGGACCGCGAGGCCATACTGGAGGCGTGGCTGGATATCGCGGTGGAGCGGATGGCGGAGGCGACCCGGCAGGTATCGGTGCGGCGGGGGTACGACCCCTCGGAGTACGCGCTGGTGGCCTTCGGCGGCGCGGGTGGTCAGGCGGCGTGCGCGGTGGCGGAGCGGCTGCGCAGCGCGCGGGTGGTGGTGCCGCGGGATGCGGGGCTGCTGAGCGCGCTGGGGCTGGGGCGGGCGCGGGTGGAGCGGTTCGCGCAGCGGCAGGTGCTGCGGGACCTGGATGAGCTGGGGGATGGGCTGGCGGCGCTGGTTCGGGAGCTGGAGAGCGAGGCGGCGGGCCTGTTGGCCCGGGAGGGTGTGAGCGGGGCGGAGGTGGCGCGGCGGATCGTGAGCCTGCGGCTGCGGGGGCAGGAGACGAGCCTGGAGGTCGAGATGTCGGGCGGGGAGGGCGTGGCGCCGCTGCGGGAGCGATTTGGCGGGCGCTACGCGGCGATGTACGGGCACCCGCCGGCGAGGCGGGAGATCGAGGTGGATTCGGTGCGGGTGGTGGCGGCGGAGCCGCGGACTCCCGATTGGGTGGAGAGCGCGCCGGGCGCGGACGAGCCCGTGTCGCGGCGATCGGAGCGGCGGGCGCGGTTCGGTGGGGCGTGGGTGACGACGCCGGTCGTTCCCCGGGCCGGGCTCCGGGCGGGGGAGCAGATCCACGGGCCCGCGCTGGTGGCCGAGGCGCACACCACGACGGTTGTCGAGCCCGGCTGGGCAGCGCGGGTGCACGAGCGCGGGGCGCTGGTGCTCGAGTGCGTGGCACCGGTTTGGCCGCCCCCGGAGCCCGTTGCCAGGACGGAACCCTCAGAGCGGCTAAACCGGTGGCACGGCCCGGTGCGGGTCGAGATTGCGACGGGGCGGCTGGCGTCGATCGCGCGGGACATGGGGGAGATGCTGCGGCGGACCGCGCTCTCGACGAACGTGAAGGAGCGGCTGGACTTCTCGTGCGCGCTGCTGGATGCGGAGGGGAAGCTCGTGGTGAACGCGCCCCACGTGCCGGTGCACCTGGGATCGCTGGGTGTGTGCGTGCGTTCCCTGCGGGCGGCGATCGAGATGCGGCCGGGGGATGTGGTGGTGACGAACCACCCGCGGTACGGCGGCTCGCACCTGCCGGACATTACGGTGGTGACGCCGGTGTTCGCGGAGGGGGCGATGGTGGGGTACGCGGCGAGCCGGGCGCACCACGCGGAGATCGGCGGCATCAGGCCGGGGTCGATGCCGGTGGGGGCGAAGAGCCTTGCGGAGGAGGGGGTCGTGATCCCGCCGATGCACCTCGTCCGAGCGGGAGAGGGCAAGTGGGACGAGGTTGAGCGGGTGCTGCGGGGTGGGCCGTGGCCGAGCCGCTCGCCGGAGGAGAACCTGGCGGACCTGCGGGCGCAGGTGGCGGCCAACCGGTACGGCGCGGGGGCGCTGGCACGGTTTGTGGAGAGCGCCGGGCGTGAGGCGGTGGAAGGGGCGATGGAGGCGCTGGCGAGGCGCGCCGATGCGGGCGTGGGCGCAGCGCTGGCGCGCCTGGCATCGGGTGGGCGCCGCGTGCTGGAGGCCGTGGAGACGCTCGATGATGGCTCGCCGATCCGCGTTCGGATCGAGGTTCAACCGGATGGGTCGGCGACCGTGGACTTCGCCGGCAGCGTGGGCGTGCACCCGGGGAACCTGAACGCGACCGGGGCGATCGTCCGCAGCGCGGTGATCTATGTGCTGAGGCTGCTGGTCGTGGACGACGCGGTGCCGCTGAACGAGGGGCTGCTGCGGTCGGTCGAGGTGCGCACCCCGGCGGGGATGCTCTCGCCGGCGTTCGAGGATGACCCCTCGCGCTGCCCCGCGGTGGCGGCGGGGAACGTGGAGACCAGCCAGCGGCTGGTGGACACGCTCCTGAAGGCCCTGGGCGTGGCGGCGTGCAGCCAGGGGACGATGAACAATGTGGTCTTCGGGAACGAGCGGTTCGGGTACTACGAGACGGTGTGCGGCGGGGCGGGGGCGGGTCCGGGGTTCGAGGGGGCATCGGCGGTGCACACGCACATGACCAACACGCGGATCACGGACCCGGAGGTGCTGGAGCGGCGGTACCCCGTCCGATTGGAGCGGTTCGGGGTGCGGCGGGGGTCGGGCGGCGCAGGCGAATGGCGCGGGGGCGATGGGGTGGTGCGGGAGATCGAGTTCCTGGGGATGTGCTCGCTGTCCGTGCTGTCGCAGCACAGGGGGGGGCGGGCGGAGGGGCCGTACGGGCTGGCCGGGGGCCGCGCGGGGCTGCCCGGCGCGCAGCGGATCGTGCGGGCGGACGGGCGCGTCGAGCGGCTCGGAGCCATCGACTCGGCCGAGGTGGGGCCGGGGGACCGGCTGGTGCTCGAGACCCCGGGCGGCGGCGGTTTCGGAGCGGGCGGCATCGACGGACCGACGTAAGGAGGCCCGCGGGCACTACCCATGGCACGACGGCCCACCAACCCCGCGGCCCCGGCTCGACGCCGCCGCGTCTCCTCGCCCTCGCAGGTTGCGGTGGCGCTGGTGGCGGTGCTGGTCGGGGCGGTGGTGTTCGCGGCCTTTGCGCCCTCGCTGAGCGCGGGGCTGGTGGACCTGGATGACTACGCCCTGCTGCGCGACAACCCGGCCTACCGCGGGCTGTCGGGGGAGCACCTGGGCTGGATGTTCACGACGACGATGCTGGGCCACTACCAGCCGCTGACGTGGGTGTCGTACGCGCTGGACTACCTGCTCTCGGGGGAGGACTGGCGGCAGTTCCACTTCACGAACGTGCTCATCCACGCGGCCAATGCCGGGCTGGTGTGCGTGCTGCTGGCGCGGGTGCTGGCGGTGGCGCGCGGGGTGTTCGACCGGTGGTCCCTCGCGGCGTGCGCGGCGGCGGCGGTCTTCTGGGGGGCGCACCCGCTGCGGGCGGAGTCGGTGGCGTGGGTGACGGAGCGGCGGGATGTCCTGAGCACGCTGTTCCTCCTGTTGTGTGCGCTGGCGTACCTGCGGGCGTTCGCGCCGGGCGACCGGGGCGTCCGGTCGCGGGGGTGGTACGCGGCGTCGGTGGCGCTGCTGGCGGTGTCGCTGCTGGCCAAGGCGTGGGGGATGACGTTCTTCGTGATGGCGATGGTGATGGACTCGTATCCGCTGCGGCGGCTGGACCCGCGGCCGCGGGCGTGGTTCCGCCGGGACCAGTGGCGGGTGCCGGCGCAGAAGGTCCCGTACGCGCTGCTCGGCCTCGCGGCCATGGTGATGGCGGGGCTCGCGCAGCGGAGCGCCGCCGGGGCGGTGCGGTCGCTGGAGGAATGGCCGGCGGGTGCGCGGCTGGCGCAGGCGGCGTACGGGCTGGTGTTCTACCTGTGGAAGACGGCCGCGCCCGCGGGGCTGTCGCCCATGTACGAGATGCCGGCGCCGGCGGAGATGGCAGCGCCGCGGTACTGGGTGTGCGGGGCGGCAGTTGCGCTGATCGTGGCGGCGGTGTGGGCGCTGCGGCGGCGGGCGCCGGGCGTGGCGGCGGCGATGGCGCTCTACGCGATCGCGGTGGCGCCCGTGCTGGGGTTCTTCCAGAGCGGCGACCAGCTCGTCGCGGACCGGTACTCGTACCTCGCCTCGATCCCGCTCGCGGCGCTGCTCGCGGCGGGCCTGGCGCGGGCCGGCGGGGCGCCCGGCACCCGGCGCCTGCTGGCGCCGATGGTCGCGATCATCCTCGCCCTGTTCTGGTGGATGACGCTGGTCCAGGTGCGCACCTGGCACAGCGCGGAGACGCTGTGGCGCCGCGCGCTCTCCGTGGCGCCGACGAAGTCGGCCCACGTCAACCTCGGGTTGGCCCTGCAGCACGGCGGGAAGCTCGACGAGGCCATCCCGCACTACCGCGCGGCGACGGCGCTGGACCCGGAGGATGGGCGGGCCTGGTTCGTGCTCGGCAACGCGCTGCGGAGCGACGGGGACAGGGCCGGGGCCGAGGCGGCGTACCGGCGGGCGGCGGACCGGATGCCGCAGGCGTTCATGGCGTACGTCAACCTCGCCCGCCTGATCGAGGAGGAGCGGCCGGATGAGGCGCTGGAGCTGTACCGCGAGGCCGTGCGGGACCTCGAGGGGCCGCGGGCGGGGTCGCACGCGGGGCGGACGCTCTCCGGCGTGCCGTACCTGGCGCTGGGCTCGGCCCTGAACCGGCGGGCCCGCCCGGAGGAGGCGCGGGCGGCGTTCGAGCGGGCGCTGGAGTACCCGGATTCGCGCGAGCGGGCCCGCGTGGAGCTGGCCCGACTCGGGCCCAGATGATCGTGGTTCATTCTGCCCATGGGGTCATGCCGGAGTTGTGCGGCCCTGCACGGCAATCGGCGGGGACGCCGCGCTGACCGTGGCCGGCTCCAGGGCCGCACGGGCCATGCCCTTGGGACAGGCCCGCGGGCGGTGAGTGAGCGTTCACCCTACGGTTGCGGCATGGTGAGCGACCCTACAAACGTGGTAGACCTGCGGAGTGACACCGTGACCCGCCCCTCGGCGGCGATGCGCCGGGCCATGGCCGAGGCCGAAGTCGGGGACGACGTGCTGGGCGATGACCCGACGGTGATCCGCCTGCAGGAGCGGGTCGCCTCGATCATGGGCAAGGAGGCGGCGGTCTTCGTCCCCAGCGGGACGATGGCCAACCAGGCCTCCATCCGGGCCCACACCGAGCAGGGCGACGAGGTGATCGCCCACAAGGACAGCCACATCATCCATTACGAGACCGGCGCGCCGGCGGCGCTCTCCGGCGTGATGGTCCGCCCCCTCGACGGGGAGCGGGGGCTCTTCGACGCCGACCAGGTCGAGGCGGTGGTGCGGCCCTACTCGGCGCACTTCGCCCGCTCCCGGCTGGTGGTGATCGAGAACACGCAGAACCGCGGGGGCGGGGCGGTGTGGCCGCTGGAGCAGGTGGCGCGCGTCGCGGCGCGGGCGCGCGAGCTGGGGCTGAGGGTGCACCTGGATGGGGCGCGGGTCTGGAACGCGTGTGCCGCGACGGGGCTGGACCCCGGCGAGTACGCGCGGCACTTCGACACCGTCTCGTGCTGCTTCTCCAAGGGGCTGGGGGCGCCCGCGGGCTCGGCGGTGTGCGGCGATGCCGAGACGATCTTCCGCATCCACCGCTTCCGCAAGATGTTCGGCGGGGCGATGCGGCAGGCGGGGATCCTCGCGGCCGCGGCGCTGCACGCGCTGGAGCACCACCGGGAGCGGCTGGTGGAGGACCACGCCAACGCGAAGCGGCTTGCGGAGGGCGCCTCCAAGATCCCCGGCCTGACCATCGCCATGCCGGTTGAGACCAACATGGTGTTCCTGGATATCGACCGGCGGCTGGGGACCGCGGCGCAGTTCGCCGAGCGGCTGAAGGGGTCCGGGGTCTGGGCGCTCCCGACAGCGCCGCAGCGGGTCCGGGCGGTCTGCCACCTGGATGTCTCGGCGGCGATGATCGAGAGGGCCCTGGAGGCGATAGAGGCCGCGGCGGGGGCGGGCGCTGCGGTGAGGTAGGTCGGCGTCCGAGGCGCGGTATGCTGCGGCGCCCGGTCCGGGCTCCTGCGGAGGCCGCGTCATGCGATGGATCACGGCTGCGATCGTGCTGGTTCTAAGCGCCGCGGCTTCGGCCCAGGAGCGGCCGGACCCGAACGCGCCACCCCCCGATGGGCCGTGGAACCACCGGCTCCACTTCGCGACATCCGCCGACGGCCTCTCGTTCCAGGAGTCGCCCACGCCCATCCTCGCCGGGGCCGGGCAGGGGGATGTGCTGGAACTGGTGAGGGACCTCCCGGAGAAGGGCGAGGGCGCGGCCGCGGGGACGCTGGTCGTGTATGCGGTGGATGCGCGGAACGCCAAGGGCCCGGGGTCGGAGAAGCTGGACCGGTTCGTCTCGACGGACGGGGGGAAGACCTGGGGCCTGCCGTCGCGGGTGACCATCCACTGGGCGAAGAAGCCGACGGGCGTGGAGGTGGAGCTGTCGGTGGTGCAGAAGCCCGACGGGTCGCTGCGGATGTACTTCATCCACCGGGCGGAGGGCGCCAAGCCCGCGCCGCGCGGGCCGCGGGCCCGCCCGCTCCCCCGGACCAATCTCCCCATCTCACGCCCGCGGGTCGAGCGTCCGGCGGAGGGCAACCCCAAGGCGACGAAGGTCTACAGCGCGGTGAGCGAGGATGGCCTGAGCTTCACGGTGGAGGACAGCTACCGGTTCGAGGAGGAGGGGATCAGCGACCCCGAGGTGCTGTGGGTTGGGGAGGAGTGGCTGATGTTCCTCTCCTCCGGCGATGAGGTCCGGCTCGCAACGTCGAGCGACGGGCTGCGCTTCGAGGCCTCGGAGCGCTTCCAGCTCACGCGGGGCGGGGTCCCCGGGGCGGCGCTCCTGGCGGATGGGCGGGTGCGCATCTACCAGTCGGTGCCGAGCGGGGTGAACAGCGTGGTCTACGACCCCGCGTCGGGGCGGGTCGAGGCCGAGGAGGGGTCGCGGTTCGCGGGGCCCTGCATGGACCCGGCGGTCTGGATGCGCCGGGAGGGCGGGTTTGTCGCGGTGATTTCCCGGCCCTTGAAGCCCTGAACCGCAACCGCCCGGCCCGGGGTCGGTACACAATGGGTCATCGCACCGGAGACTCCCTCATGACGCTCATCGCCCGGCTCGGCTCGCTGCTCATCCTCTGCGCTGGCCCGGCGGCGCTCGCCCAGGAGCCGCCGCGGCCCCCCGAGCGGGCCCTCCCCGGCGAGGTGGACCTGCGCCCGAAGTTCGAGAAGGGGCAGGAGGTCCGCTTCAAGCTGGAGATGGTGAGCAGCACCAGGCAGGGGGGCGCGGGAAAGCCGCCGGCCGCCCCCACGCGCCGGCCGGCGCGCCCGCCCGCCCGCTCCCCGGGGACGCGCCAGCCCGCGCCGGAGGCCGAAGAGGGCGGCGACAGCGGGCCCTCCAGCAGCACGGTCACCATGGGGCTGCGGCTCAAGGTGGTCGATGTCTCGGCCGAGAGCGGGGCGACGGTGGACCTCGTGATCGACACCCTGAAGGCGAAGATCAGCGCGCCGGGGCTGACGACGGAGTTCGACAGCGCCAAGCCGGCGAAGGACGGCGACATCGCGGGGGCAATCTTCAAGTCCATTGCCGGGCAGACGATGACGCTCACGGTTGACCGCGCGGGCAACATCACCTCGGTGAAGGGGGGCGAGGGGCTGGCGGCGCTCGGGCAGCTCGCCGGCGGGGCCGCGGGCGGGAAGCCGGGGGACCTGTTCAGCTCGATCTTCTCGCCGAAGAAGACCTCGGGGAAGGCGAGGGTGGGGGAGTCGTGGGAGAACACCGACACCATCGAGTCGCCCCTGATGGGCCGCTTCAGGATGGTGACGCGTCACACGCTGACCTCCCACCGCGGCGGCGAGGCCTCGATCGACCTGCGGGGGCGGCTGGAGCCCTCGTCGGAGAGCGGGGGCGATGAGCCCTTCACGATCAAGGGGTCGCGGCACGACGGGCGCTACCTGTGGGACACGCGGGCGGGGATGCTGCGGCGGATGGAGAGCACGATGAGCACGGAGATCGAGGCGAAGCTCGGGGAGCAGCCGACGCTGAGCCGCAGCGAATCGAAGCTCACCATCACGCGCGAGCGGTAGTCAAGCGGCGGGGCTGGTGCGGGGTGCGCGGCCGATGGGGCGGGGCTAGACCATTATCGGGCCGCCGATTCGTCAATCGGCGACCGGGGCGTGCCGATGGGCGTGGCATGGGAGCCGCCAGAGAGTTGCCGCCTCAGGTTCATTCCTTCGAGGACAACGCCCGCCAGCACGGGCGGGTCCGGTGTCACGCCATCCAGTCGAGCCTCGGGGAGATCCTCGACCTCTCCGCGACCGGGGCCCGCATCCGCCGGCGGAAGAGGCTGCCGCAGGCGGACGGGAGCACGGTGAACATCGAGATCCAGGGGCTCGACGGCGCGGTGCGGGTGCTGGGGCGGGTGATCTGGTCGCGCCGGCTGGGGTTCTTCAAGCACGAGATCGGCGTGGTCTTCGAGGACATCTCGCCGGAGGTCCGCAAGGCCCTGACGACGATCGCGCGGTGCGCCCCTGCCAACGCCGTGCTCGGGCGGCTGACGCTGGAGCGGGCGCGGCGATCGGCGTAACGGCGGCGCGCAGAAAAGAGGCCGCCCATCCCTGGGCGGCCCTCTCCTCCGGCCTCCGTGCCGTGTCCCTCTCTAGTACCGGATCAGGTAGGCGCGACCGGCCCTGGAGGCGCCCGTGCTTCCGTTCTCCGCCGAGGCGCCGATGAGCACATCGCCCCGCCCGTTGGCGTTGGTGTCCGGCACCCCCGCCACGGCGACCCCGAAGCGCCCCTGCAGGACGCGGTTGGGCGAGGCGAAGGTGGTCAGGCGCGCGCCGGTAATCCCCGAGTGGACGTGGGCCCGGCCGCACCACGCCGGGGAGTTGGCGGGGGTCTCCTGCCAGGAGCCGACGATGGCGTCGCCCCGACCGTCGCCGTTCATGTCGGCGATGCCGCCGACCGAGACGCCGAACTCCATGTTGGGCATCTGGATGATCGGGACGATCTTCTTCCAGATCGAGCCGGTGCGCCCGTTGTAGATGTACGCGCGCCCGGCGTTGTGCGGCGAGGTGAGCGGGTGCTCGTACGGCGCGCCCACCACGATGTCGGGGAAGAGGTCGCCCGAGGCGTCGGGGATGGTCGCCAGGGAGTAGCCGAAGAAGCCGTTCTCGGCGATGTTGGCTGACTGGTTGGTGAAGAGGCGGACGCCGTTGAACCCGGAGTACCAGTGGATACGCCCGGAGTTCTCCGGGACGCCCTCGCGCGGCGCGCCGACCACGACATCGCCCCGCCCGTCGTTGTTGCGGTCGGGGATGCCGGCGACGGAGAAGCCGAAGGAGCCCTGCGCGCGGGGGAAGTAGGGGATGAGCTTGGTGAGGAGTTGCCCCGTGCGCCCGTTGTAGATGTAGGCGCGGCCGGCGCCCGCCGGGTGGTTGCCGCTGGTCTCGTTGGGCGCGCCGACCACGGCGTCCGGGAAGCCGTCGCCGTTGACATCCGGGACCCAGGCGACCGAGGTGCCGAAGCCGCCCCCGGTCTGGCGGTTGGGGGAGATCATCTGGGCGAAGAGCGCGCCCGTGGCGCCGGAGAAGACGTAGGCCCGCCCGGAGGCGATGGGGTTGTCGTTCTCGTTGGCGGCGCCGACGATCACGTCGCCCCGGCCGTCGCCGTTGATGTCGGGCGAGCCCGCGACGGCGATGCCGAAGTTCCCGTTGAACCTCGGGGACGGGGACTGCAGGACGCGGAGGAGCGCGCCGTTGGCTCCGGAGTGGATGTAGACCCGCCCCGCTCCCTGGATGCCGTTGACCGTCTCGTTGGGCGCTCCGACGACGATGTCGCCCCGGCCGTCTCCGTTCACGTCCGGGATGCCCGAGACCGAACCGCCGAAGAAGCCGGACATGACCTGGTTGGAGGACGCGACGGCGGTGACCTGGGCGCCGGCCGTGGCGCCCGCGGCCAGGAAGGCGCCGGCCGCCGCCAATGCCGGCCGTGCCAGAGTGATCCGTGGCATGGAGGGGTCTCCTCGGGAGGGGGTGCAGGAAGGGGAAGGCCCGGGGCCGCGGCGGCCGGGCGACGTCGTGCCGGTGAGTAATGGTGCCCCGCCGTAAAGACCGGGTGAATCGGGCTGAAATTACCCTTCACAGGGGCGCTCATCCGGCTGAGCGGCGCGCACCGCACCCGGGGGCGCGCGGGGACGCGGCCGGCGCGAAGAGCCCGATGATGCGGGGCTCAGCTCACGGGCATCCTGACGCGAAGCGATCGAGGAAGCAACTGAAGTCCGCCACGTTCAGGATGGGCGCCATGGTGCTGCCGTCGCAGTTGGCGTAGGGCTCCGCGGCGGCGAAGCGGGTGAGGAAGCAGGAGAAGTCGGCGACGTTGAGCGCCGGCGCGACGAGGCTCCCGTCGCAGTTCGCGTAGCAGAACTCGCAGGCGGCGGACGTGACGACGAAGGCGTCGATCCCCGCCTCGGTGACGGAGTTGTCCGGGTTGTCGCTGACGCTGAAGCGGACGCGGACCTGGGAGGTGGGCGTGATGTAGTCGGCGACGCGGAAGCCGACGGTCTCCCACCCGCCGGTGACCGGCGTGACGGAGTGGACGGTGGTCCAGCTCTGGCCGTCGTCGCCGGAGATGCTGGTGATGAGCGAGTCGGTCGCGCTCTGGATCGAGAGCAGCCAGCGCGAGTAGGTGATGTGGGCCTCGGGCGCAGCGCTGAGGTCCAGCACCGGGGAGAGCAGGACCGTTGGCCCGCCGTCCACGTCGGCGTTCGTGCCGTTGCCGGTGACGAAGCACATCCCCGAGCCGTCGGCATCCGCAAGCGGGGCGCCGTGCCCGCCGGTGGCGCTGGGGACCGCGCGGGCCCACGCCCCGCTGGTGACGGCTGTGTTCTGAACCGTCCAGCCCAGGTTGATCTGGAAGTCGTCGGCAAACAGGACGGTCTCGCCGGTCTGGACGCGCGCGCGGATCGGGTCGCCGTTGAGCGCGGCCGGGGGCGAGACGAAGGGGCCGCCCTCGGTGGACACCGCCTGGAAGTAGTAGGAGACGCGGTCGCCGCAGGTGCACGCCGGGAGCTCGCCGCCGTACAGGCCGTCGCCGAGCGAGACCATCGGCAGGCTCTGCGGGAGGCCGTCGTTGACGGTCACCATGAGCGTGAGCGTGCCCAGCGTGGCGCCCTTCCCGGTCACGCGCAGGGTGACGGGCGTGCGCTTGCCGGGCTCCAGCGTCCGGGGCTGGGGGGCGGGGTCGTCCAGCTCCAGGAGCGTGAGCCGGGCGATGAACAGGCCGCGCTCGAGGTCGCTGACCAGGATGGTGCCGTCGTCGAAGAACGGGTAGTTGCCCCAGGCGCCGTTGTAGCTGGTGGCGTCGTCCTCCGGGCGGGTGTCGATGTAGGCGACCTCGCGGGGGCGGAGGGGCTCCTTCAGGTCCCACACGCGCAGGCCGGTGGTGTAGTTGGACATGTAGAGATAGCGCCCCTTGACGTACTCGTTATGGTCAACCGAGGGCAGGTTGTTGGAGAAGGTCGAGACCAGGCGCGGGCTGCTGAGGTTGGAGATGTCGAAGATGCGGGCCAGGAAGCGCGGGACCGACCCGCTGCCGCTCCCGGGCGCATCCAGCTCGTCGTTGATGTACAGGTACCGCTTGTCTTCGGTGATCCACCCCTGGTGGCAGAAGCGCAGGCCGGGGTAGGCGATCTGGCAGAGCTCGATCGGGGCGGCCTTGTTGGTGATGTCCACGATGGCCAAGCCGGTGGTCAGCCCGGTGTAGTACGGCCCGGCGGCGAAGGCGAAGGCGATCTCCTTGCCGGCGTAGGGGCCGCTCGTGTAGCTGACGATCTGCGCCTCGTGGACGTACTGGTCGCGCCAGCCGGGGCCGTCGAAGGTGGGCAGGGTGGGGTCCGGCGCCGTGGCCGCGGGGACCATGCCGCTGCCGGCGACGTTGCCGCCACAGAGGTAGAGGTAGCCGGAGGCCGGGTTGGAGAGGATCGTGTGGGTCCTGGAGTGCCCGCCCTGGCTGTGGTTCCGGACGAGGGTGACGGTCCCGGTATCGACATCCGAGAGGTCGATGACCTGGATGCCCACGCCGACGTTGTCGCTGACCGAGTAGGCGTAGTGGCCGATGACGGTCACGTCGCGCCAGAGCGAGTTGTAGGCGTTGGAGGGGACGGGGATGACCGTGAGGATGACCGGGTTGGCCGGGTCGGTGACCTCGACCACACCGGTCCCCCAGCCGAGGCCGATCAGGGCGTAGCGCCGCCCCGAGGGCGAGACGTACCCCCAGCAGTCAGCGCCCGACTTCTGGGTCGCGCCGGCGTATCCCGGGAAGCTGCTCAGGGGGAGCCAGCTGTGCAGCTCCATGTTCCGCGTGGGGAACGTCGAGTCCATGGGGCCCGAGGGGCCGATGTCGGGCAAGCGGGTGGTCAGCTTCCAGGCGTCGGGGCCCCGGGCGATCGGCGCTATGATGGGGGGCTTGCGGTCGCGGAGCTTCTGGTCGTCGTCGTCGGCCGCGGCCGGGGCGCCGGCGAGCGAGGCGAGGACCAGAGGAGTGATGTGAACGACGCGAGGCCGCAGGCTCCGCCAAGAGCGCATGGGTAACCCCTATGAGGTATTGAGCGAGTCTACCAAAGAATCAGGATCTGCGCAGAACGACAGCGCCGGGCGTTCCAGACACCGCTTATTCGCGGCTCGGACGTGGGGTGTTTCCGGGTGTACAGTCACGCCGTGCGCGGTTGGGCATCCGTCAGCCTCGTCCGGGGGTCTGGGGTAGCGCTCCTGTGGTGCGGGATGCTGCTCGCCCTGGTGGTCACGGCAGGGCCGGCAGAGCCCCCGGAAATGCTCCTGGCGGATGACGCCCGGCCGGTCCGAGTGGCCGTGGGCTGGCCGATGCGCGACGGCTCAACGGCGACCCTCGGGGGCGAGCGGCGCTGGCGGTCCGCGGCCGACAAGAGCCTGCTGGGAAGGAACATCGAGTGCTATGCGGCCTTGGGGGGCACCCGGCTGGACAAGGCGTGCGGGGACCGTGACGGGGCCGTGGTGCTGGTCGGGCTCTACAAGGTTGACACGCGCAGGCCCTTCTTCGAGGGCATGGCGGATGACGGGGCGGTGAACATCCGGATCGACGGGGTCCGCATGAACCAGCCGGCGGTGGCGCGCCCGGTGACGGGCCTGGTGCACGTGCGGTACATGCTGGACGACCTCGCCAGCTGCGGGATCTCGGCGGATGGGCGGAATCTGTACATCACGGCCGCGGCCGACGACTGCATCGTGAACCGGGTTGCGGCGGACAGCGTGCGCCCGGGAGGGCTGCGCGGGGGCGCAGCGGGGGTCGGCTCGGTCAGGGCCGAAACCGGGGCCGACGGTTCGGTGTCCATCGAGTTCAGGATCCCGTACGCGCTGTTGAGGCACCTCAAGGACCCGTCACGCCGGGTGGTGCCGGGCGGGTTCTTCGAGCCACAGCACTTCCACTGCGAGGTGGAGCTATTGCCGACCGCCGTCGCGGCCGCGCAGGATGCAAAAGAAATATCGCCGGACCCGGCCCCCGCCGGTCGCGAGCCGCCTTCCGCGCCGCCCGGGCGCTGACGGGGCGTTGACCCCCGCGCGGCCGCGGGATACGTTTGGAGTATGTCCGGTACAGAACGCGAGCACGCCGATGCCCTTCCGGCGGGGAAGGTGCGCGGGCGCGGCGCAGGGTTGAACCCGGGGAACCGGTTCGAGGCTGTCCGGCTGCACGTGCTGGGCGACTACCTCGACGAGGTGGCGGCGGAGCGCCCGGACGGCACGCAGGTGTTGACCCGCCTCTACGACGACCGCTCGCGGGCGGCGCTCAACAAGGTCGTGGACAGCCCGGACATCGGCTTCGAGTGGACGGTGAACCCGTACCGCGGGTGCGAGCACGGGTGCATCTACTGCTACGCGCGCCCGTTCCACGAGTACCTCGGGTTCTCTTCGGGGCTGGATTTCGAGACGCGGATCGTGGTGAAGCGCAGCGCGCCGGCGCGGCTGCGCGCGGCGCTGGCGAGGCCGTCGTGGCGGGGCACGCCGATCGTGATGTCGGGCGTGACGGACCCCTACCAGCCGGTGGAGGCGAAGCTGCGGGTGACGCGCGGGTGCCTGGAGGTGATGGCGGAGTGCCGCCAGCCGGTGGCGATCATCACCAAGAGCAGGCTTGTGCTGCGGGACCTGGACCTGCTGACTGCGCTCGCGAAGGAGAAGGCGGCCTCGGTCGCGCTCAGCATCACCACGCTGGACCACGACCTGGCGGCCAAGATGGAGCCCCGGGCCAGCAGCCCCCGGGCGCGCCTTGAGGCGGTGGAGCGGCTGGCGGCGGCGGGCGGGCCGGTGCGGGTGATGGTGGCGCCGATCGTCCCCGGGCTGACGGACCACGAGATACCGCAGATCCTGAAGGCCGCGGCCGAGGCGGGCGCGGACGGCGCGGGGTACGTCCTGCTTCGGTTGCCCCACCAGGTCAAGGCGCTGTTCCTCGAGTGGCTGGGGCAGCACTTCCCGGACCGGGCATCGCACGTGGAGTCGCAGCTGCGCGGGGCGCGCGGCGGGCAACTCTATGATCCGCGCTACTTCGCCCGTCAGCGCGGCGAGGGCGCGCGGGCGGACCAGATCCGGCAGGCGTTCGACGTGTTCAGGGCCCGCTTCGGGCTGGACCGGCCGGTCGCGGGGCTCTCCGGCGCGTCGTTCAGGCCACCCGCCGCGGGCAGTGGGGAGCAGTTCCGGCTGTTCTGATCCCGGGGCTCACGGGCGCAGGGGCTCGTGGGCCTTGCTCTGCGGCACGAGGCCGCAGCGGCCCCAGAGCACGACCTCGCGCGGCGCCTCGGCCTGTCGCGGCGCGGGCGGTGTGGCGGCCGGCGGCTCGCGTCGGGGAAGCCCGGTCGGCGCGTGCAATGGCACGGCGACGTGACGCATCGGCGGTGTCTTCTCTGGCCTCGGATTGGGCATGACCACTCCCCCGGATTCTGGCGCCCTCATGATGGGCGCGGGACCGGCTTCATGCAACCCCTCGGCGGGGGGATCGGCTGAAAATCGGGGCGTGCCCGGTCCCCGGTGAGCAGGGGCTAGACTGCCCGCTCACCCCGTGGAGCGATCAGATGTTCTGCCGGAAACTCGCGCGGTTCGCGGCGATCGTGGGTGCGCTGGCCGCCGTGGCGCCGGCGCTGGGGTGGGGGGCCCGGGGGCACCGGACGATCACCCGGCTGGCGCTCGACGGGCTGGGCCCGGAGCTGCCCGCGTGGGTCCGCGACCCGGAGGTCGTCTCCCGGATTGCCGAGCAATCCAACGAGCCGGACCGTTGGCGCGGGACGAAGCTCCCGGCGATCGGGCACGAGCTGAACCCGGAGCACTACATCGACGTGGAGGACCTGGAGCCGTTCGGGCTGGCGCTCGCCACGCTGCCGCAGCACCGCTACGAGTACTTCCGGGCGATGGTGAAGGCGAAGCTCGAGCACCCCGGTCGGATGGCGCCCTACGACCCGGCGAAGGACCCCGACCGGTCGAAGGAGTGGCCCGGGTTCCTGCCCTACGCCATCGCGGAGCATTTCGCGAAGCTCCAGTCGAGTTTCCACACCTACCGGGTCCTGGAGGCGCTCGACGACCCGGCCCGCGCCGAGCACCGCCTCCAGGCGCGGGAGAACGCGATCTACGAGATGGGCATCCTCAGCCACTACGTGGGGGACGCGTCGCAGCCGCTGCACACCACGCGGCATCACCACGGCTGGGTGGGGCCCAACCCCCGGGGGTATACCCGGGAGAACGGGTTCCACTCGTACGTTGACTCGCGGATCGTCGAGATCCACGGGCTGGGCTACGACGCCCTGCGGCCCGGGATGCGGTACGACGCGACGATCGACGCCCGCGACCCCTGGCCGGGGTGCATCGCGTTCATCCAGCGGTCGTTCGACGGCGTGGGGCCGCTCTACGAGCTGGAGAAGTCCGGCGAGTTGACGCGGGAGAGCGGGAAGGCGTTCATCGAGACGCGCCTGCGCGACTCGGCCTCGACGCTGGCGGCCCTCTACACCGCGGCGTGGGAGGCGGCCAGGCCGACCGACGCGGACATCGCGGCCTTCATCCGCTACAGCGAGATGCGCGGACGACGCCGGGGTGGCAACGAGGCCACGCAGCCCGCGGGGACGGGCGCGCCACCGCCTCCATGATGCGGTGCGGCCGCAGCGAGGAACGGGTGGGCGGAAAAAGACAAATGGCCGGAAGACTCTTGCGAGCCATCCGGCCAACACGAGGAGGAGAGAGGAGGTTCGTTCACGCCTCGGAAGCGGGGACCCTCGTAATCACCCGCGAGGCGGGTATGGTCTCCATCCACGGGCGACTCTACCGGCCGTCCCGCCCGCCAACCAGAGGGGAGAACGCCTTATCTTGAGCGTGTCTCATGAGTGAAGCGTCACTCACCGGGCGTGCGGCCTCCGTATGCCACAAACCGCGTACGCGGCTGCCCCAACGGGCTTTACGGTTCGGCGAGCCCCTCCCGGATCGCGTATCGCGCCAGCTCAACGCGGTCGTGAATGTTGAGCTTGGTCATCAGGCTGGTGCTGTGGTTGTCCACCGTCTTCACGCTTAGGTGCATGATCCCGGCGATGTCCTTCTTCGAGAGGCCGCGGGCGATGTACCGGAGCACCTCCAGCTCGCGCGGCGTGAGGGTGGAGGCGCGGGTGACGCCCTCGCCCGAGGAGAGCCGGGCGCCGCCGGAGTCCACCACGATGCGGGCCTGGACCTCCGGGGAGAAGTAGACCCCCCCGGCCGCGACCGTGCGGATGGCGGTGAGCACCGCCTGGGGCGGCTCGCTCTTGGTGATGTAGCCGGAAGCCTCGGCGGCGAGCGCATCCTCGATGTAGCGGTCGTTGAAGAAGCCGCTGAGCATGATGACCCGCGTCCCCGGCGAGCGGGAGCGGATGGTCCGGACGGCGTCGAAGGCGAGCAGGCCGGGCATGTCGATATCCAGCAGGACCACGTCGGGCCTGTCGCGCACGGCGATGGCGACGGCCTCGTCGGCGCTGCCGACCTCGGCCACGACCCGCATGTCGCCGGTGGTGCGGAGCCAGCTGGACAGGGACTCGCGAACCAGGGCGTGGTCGTCGGCGAGGAGCACGGAGATCGTCCTTGGCTCGCTCATGCAGGCTCCGGTGCGGCGGACGCCCCCGCCAGGGCGCCGGCGACGGCCGCGGATAACTCGCCCATGTTGAACGGCTTTCTGAGGATGTTCGCGGGCCCGGGCCCGCTTGCGGGCGGCTCGGCAGCGGCCATGACCAGGGCGGGCGCGCCACCCTCCGCGTCCCGCACCGCTTCCGCGCACGCCCACCCCGTCCGGCCGGGCATGTCCTCATCGAGAAGCAGCAGCCGGACGCGCTCGCGGTGCTGATCGTAGAGCGCCAGGGCGCCGGCGCCGTCCCCAGCCTGGAGGACCCGAAACCCCATGCTCTGGAGCATCGTCGCGACGATCTCGCGGACGTAGGTGTGGTGGTCGCCGAGGATGATCAGCTCTCCGTGGCCGGAGGCCTCGCGGGCGGGCTCGGGCCCCGGCTGGTCGGCGGCCGGGCCGGTGAGTGGGAAATGGATGATGAAGGTGGCGCCCTCGCCGGGCTCGGAGACGATGTCGATGCGCCCGCCGTGGTCGGTCACGATGCCGTGGATGATTGGCAGGCCGAGGCCGGTGCCCTGGTCGGGGGGCTTGGTGGTGAAGAACGGCTCGAAGATGCGGGCCATGACCTCCGGCGTGATGCCGGTGCCGGTGTCGATCACGGTGAGGCGTGCCGCGGGGCCGGAGCGGTCGTCGCAGGCCTGGAGGCGGAAGCTCAGGGCGCCGCCCCCGGGCATGGCGTCGCGGGCGTTGATGGCGAGGTTCATCACGATCTGCTGGAGCTGGGTGGCGTCGCCCCGCACCCAGAGCGGGCCGGGCTCGAGCTCGGCCCGGACGGCGATGGTGCCCGGGAGGGTCCGCCGCAGGAGGCCGATGGCGCTGTCCACCGCGCCGACCAGGTCGAGCGGGCGCTTGTCGGTGGGGCTGGCGCGCCCGAAGGTGAGCAGGGCCTTGGTGACGCCGGAGGCCTGGCGCGCGGCCTCATCCACGCGGTCCAGCGAGCGCGTCGCGGGGTGGCCGGCGGAGAGCGTGCGGCGGGCGAGGCTGGTGTAGCCGAAGATCGCGGTGAGCAGGTTGTTGAAGTCGTGGGCGACGCCGCTGGCGAGCCGCCCGATGGCTTCGAGCTTCTGGGTCTGGCGGAGGCCCGTCTCCATCCGCTTGCGCTGGGTGATGTCGGAGACCAGGCCGACGAGCCGGCCGCCGCCCGCGGCGTCGGTGTAGTACGACCCGGTGTCCTCGACGTCGATGTACCGGCCGTCGCGGTGGCGGACGCGGTGCTGGAGGATGAAGGGCGTCCGGGTCGCGACGAGCCGCTCGATCTCGCCCCGAAGGACGGTCCGGTCGTCGGGGTGGACCAGGTCCAGCCAGTGGCCGAGGTCGCCCAGCGCCTCCAGGCTGACCCCCAGCAACTCCTCGGCGTTGCCGCCCCACACCAGCCGGTCGGTCTGCGGGTCCCACTCGTAGAGCAGCTGGCGGCTGGCGCGGACGGCGGCCTCGTAGCGGCGCTTCCACTCCAGGGCCGCATCCTCGGCGCGCTTGCGGTCGGTGATGTCGATGGTGATGCCGGCCATCCGGACGGGGCGTCCCTGCCCGTCGTAACGGATGCGCCCGACGCCCCCGAGCCAGCGGACGCCGCGGAGGGGGTTGACGATCCGGAACTCGACGCGGAAGTCCGGGGCCCGCGCCGCGGTCGCCCCGTCGATGGCGGCCCGGGTCCGCTCCAGGTCCTCCGGGACGACCGACTCGTACCAGTCGTCGATCCGGGTCAACGGCCCTGAGGGGCGGACGCCGTACACGCGGTAGTAGCCCTCCGAGCCGATCACCTGGCCGGTGGCGATGTCCCAGTCCCAGGTCCCCGCCTCAGCGCACTCCTGCGCGAACGCGAGGCGCTCCTCGCTCTCGCGGAGGGCCAGCTCGGTGCGCTTGCGCTCGGTGATGTCGGCGACGACCGCGAGGATGCCCGCGACCTCGCCCCCGGGGCTGTGGAGCTGCGAGGCGGAGAGGCTGACGTCGATCGGCGTGCCGTCCCGCCGCCGGCGGCGCAGCTCCAGCCCGTACACGGGCTCCCCGGCCACGATCCGGCGGATCAGGCCGCTGAACTCCTCGCGCCGGTCCTCCGGCACGATCGGGTTGGTCCGCCCGATGACCTCCTCCTCGGTCCACCCGAAGGTTGCCGCGGCCGCGGTGTTCCACAGCCGGACACTGCCCTCCAGGTCGATCGCGATAATGGGCAGGGGTGACGACCCGATGATGGCGGTGAGGCGGTCGTTGGCCTCGCGGAGCGCCTCCTCCCCGCGCCGGCGCTCCACCGCGATCCCCGCCAGCGACGCCGCGGACTCCAGCAGCTCCAGCTCGCGCGGCGCCGGCTCCCGGACAGCGCCGAAGTGCAGCGCCACGGTCCCCAGGACCGCGCCGCCGCGCCCGAGGATCGGCTGCGACCAGCAGGCGCGGATGCCGGCGGCCTCGAGGTGCTCGCGCCAGGGCTGGACGGCCGGCTCGGCCCGGAGGTCGGGGATGGCGACCCTCTCGCGGCGGGCGACGTTCATTCCGCAGGTGGCGAGGAAGTCGGGCGGGAGCGAGGGGGCGACGATGCCCCGGAGCGTCTCGCCCCGTTCATCCAGCAGGTGGACCGAGCAGTGCGCGCCCTCGATCTGGGCCTCGTACGTGGTCGCGAGCTGCCCCAGCACCTCCGGCAGCGGGGCGCCGCGGGCGAGCAGCTCCAGGACGCGTCCCTGGCCCGATCGCAGCCGCTCGGCGCAGCGCTGCTCGGTGACGTCCCGCGCCGCCACGAGGCGGGCGCTGGGGCCGATGAACGGCATGTTCTGCCCGACGGTCTCGGCGTCGATGGTGGTCCCGTCCTTGCGCCGGTGCCGCACCGAGGCGCTCGCGGGCGCGCCGTTGAGCGCCGCCGGGCTGGGGCGCGGCTCGCCCGGCGCCCGCAGGTCGTCCACCGTCATGCGGAGGAACTCGTCACGCGAGTAGCCGTAGTGGGCGAGCGCGGCCTCGTTGACGGCGAGGAACCGGCGGGTCTGGGTCTCGTAGACCCACATCGGCTCCGGGCTGAGCTTGAAGAGCTGGCGGTAGCGGCTCTCGGACTCCTCGAGGGCATCCCGGGCGAGCTTGCGCTCGGTGATGTCCTGGACCACGCCGATCATGCTGAAGCCCTCGCCGCCCGCCGAGGGCACGATCTCGGCCTCCTCGTGCACCCACCGGACCTGGCCGTCGGGACGGATGATGCGGTGGTCGATGGAGTAGAGGCGGCCCCCGGCCCGGGCGGCCTCCGAGGCGGCGTGGACCTTCGCCGTGTCGTCGGGGTGCACGCAGCGGAAGAAGGTCCCGACGCGCCCGTCGAACGCGCCCGGGTCCACCCCGAAGATGCGGAAGGTCTCGGCGGACCAGCTCAGGTCGGGCGTGCGCCCGGGGGACCAGACCCAGCTGCCGACGTGGGCGACGGACTGGGCCCGTTCCAGCACCGACCGGCTCTCGAGCAGGTCCTGCTCGGCGCGCTTCCGCAGCGAGATGTCGCGCATCACCACCTGGATGGCGCGGGCGCCCTCGAAGGAGCAGGCGCTGGCGGTGATCTCGGCGTCGATCGTCCGCCGGTCCAGGCGGAGGAGCCGCTCCTCCAGCGGGGGCACCACGTCGAGCGCGCCGTCGTAGAGAGAGGCGATCCGCCCGCGCACCTGATCGCGGTGCTCCGGGTGCACCAGGTCGATCACCGGCACCCCGATGAGCGCGCCGGGCGTCCGGGCACCCAGCAGCCGCGCCGCCGCGGCGTTGGCGAAGACCAGCCGCCCGTCGCTGTGGACCACCACGGCGTCGGCGCAGTGCTCGACCAGCCGCCGGTAGCGGTCCTCGCTGGCCATGAGCCCCCGGAGCACGCCGTCCTGCCGGTCGAAGAGCCGGCCCACGAACAGCACCGTCAGCACCAGCAGCACCGACACCACCAGGTTCCCCAGCTCCACCAGCAGCTCCGCCAGGCCCGGGCTGGGGTCCGCGCGGTCCCACGCGTAGATGAGGGGGAGCGCCACGCTCGCCGTAAACAGCGCCAGCACCAGGGCCTTGAACCCCCGGCGCGCATCGCGGGTCCGCCGCAGCAGGTGCGCCGCCCAGGCGAGCGCCAGAACGCGAAGGAGGACAGAAGCGATCAGGAGGAGCATGGAGGGTGCTGGCTTTCGGCCCGGGGGCGCCCGGGGGCCACTTCGGAGTCAAGCGGGCGTGGCTGGGGGCTTCCTCGTGCGGGAGAGTTTAGACCCGCAGCGCCCCATCCCGTCACGGGCGTGCCGCGGGGTCTGGCGCCGGTGCGGTCCAGCCTCGCGGGTCAGCCGGTAGACCCGGCCGGGCTGGTCGGTGCTGAAGAGCACGCTCCCGTCGGGCGCCTGCGTGCAGTCCACGGGCCGGCCGCGGATGCGCCCCCCGGAGACGGTGCTGACGATCTTGAGGAGGCCGGCGGGCCCGCCGCCGAGGGCCGGGTCCTTGTCGAAGACGATGCGGGCGACGCAGTAGCCCACGGGCTCGGAGCTGTTCCACGAGCCGTGGCAGGCGATGAACGCATCCCCCTCGTGGTCCCGCGGGAACGCGCCGGTCCGCTGGTTGAGGCCCGGGTCGATGAAGCAGAAGCCGTTGGTGGCCCAGTGCGCGCCGACGGACCAGGCCGGGGGGATCGTGTCGGCGGCGAGATCGTGGATGTCCTCGCGCTTCAGGTATTCGTACCGGGGGAGCCGGTCGCCGACCACGAACGGGTGGCCGTAGAAGCCGCCCTGGATGTAGTGGTTGAACTCATCCGGCGGGTTGAGGTCGGTGATCGGCTGGTTGCCCTGCGCATCACCGACCTCCTTGCCGAACCAGTCCGAGCCGTGGTCGAGGCCCCAGACTTCGTGCGTGCCCGGGCGCAGGAGCAACTTCTCGGTGTTGCGGATGCCCGAGCAGAAGAGAGAGCGGTCCTTCCCGTCCAGCGAGTACTTCCAGATTTTCTGGCGGTCCGTGGTCGTCTGGTCGGTGATGTTGCCGCTGTCGCCGATCGAGGTGTAGAAGCCGTCGCCGGTGACCAGGATCGACCGCCACCAGTGGCCCCCGGAGGGCAGGCCGCCGAGGACCTCGGTCACATCCTCGCCCACGCCGTCGCCGTCGGCATCGCGCCCCTTGAACACCGCGCCGCTGGTGGTGAACCAGAGCCACCCGTCCCTGAAGTGCATCCCGTGGACCTGCCGCTTCCCGGTAATGAAGGTCCCCAGCCGCTTCCAAGGGCCCCCCGGCTCCTCCTGGCGGAAGGCGACGATGTCGCCCTGGCCGGGGCGGCTGACGTAGAGCGTCCCGCGGTCGTCGAACTCCAGAAACCGGGCCCCGGGCAGCCGCTCGATCATGACCTCCACGCGGTACCCCTCACGGACGATGTACCCATCCGGGGCGGCGGGCGCCGCGGGCGCCCCCGTAACAGGGGCTTCCGGCGGTTGCGCGCGAGCAATCCCGGCAACCGACACCACGACCACCAGCGTACCGAGAGCGGATCTCATAGAGTGTCCTCTGGACGCAGTGTACGGCCTGGGAGCGGGCACAAGCCGGTAGAGAGGCCCCAATGACTCGCGCACGGCGAGGCTTCAGCCTGATCGAGCTGCTGGTGGTGGTGGCGATCGCCGCCATCCTCATCAGCCTGCTGCTCCCGGCGCTGGCCGGCGCCCGCGAGGCGGGGCGGGGGGCGATCTGCCTCTCGAACCTGCGCCAGGCGTCCGTCTCCTGCCGGCAGTACGCCGATGAGAACAAGGGGTGGGGCCCCGCCATCGGACAGCCCTACGCCGACTGGCCCAACTGGGCGTTGGTGGTTCAGACGTACGCGGGGCAGACGGGGAGCAGCGCGGCCGAGCTCTATTCAACCCGGTCGGTCCTGGTGTGCCCCACGATCGCGGCGCACTACGCGACGGGGATGCAGCGGACGTACGCGATGAACGCGACGGGCCACGCGGGCATGCCGGCGCAGGCGGGCTTCGCCGCCGACCCCGACGACTTCGACGACCCGAGCCGGCCCGCCTTCATCCGCGTGGACCAGGTGCCCTTCCCCAGCGCCACGGTGCTCCTGCTGGATTCGAGGGTGCCCCCGCCGACGACGACGAACCCCCCGCCGCCGACGCGCACGGCCAGCACGCTGGACTTCCGGAACGCCGAGCACGTGGCCACGCGCGTGGGCAGGTTCCACACGCGGCGGGGGCTGTTCGACGGGGCCATGTTCGACGGCTCGGCGAAGTCGTTCATCGATGTGCCGCCGGCGTGGGCGAAGCCGCTGCCCTGAGGTCCCCCTGTCAATAGGGGAGCGACTGCCACCACGAATCGAGGTGAGGCTTCTCCAGCCGCAGGGTTGCGCTGCGCTCGACGCCATCGGGCGGCGGGGCGAGAGCGGCGAGCCGGTCGAAGACCGCGCCGCGGTCGGCGCTGCGGGTCCGCGGGAGGAGGTGCCACAGCGTGAGGGCATCCCGCGGCCTGGCGCGCTCCAGCACGGTTGCCAGGTCGGCCGCGCCGGGGGCATCGCCGTCGATCCGCGTCAGCGCCGCGAGCAGCGCGGGGTCGGCATCGCGGAAGTGGGGGGTTCCGGGCCCGGCCCCGGGGCGCATGGCGCACGAGGCGCCCCGCGGCACGGTGGAGGTGTACCCCGACCCCTCGAGCGCCACGTACCCCAGCGTGACGTGCAGCACGCCCGCGCCGTCGTCATCCACTTCGAGGGTGTAGGCGCACCCCAGGTCCACGGCCCGTGCGGCGGGCGTGTCCACGAGGAACAGGCGGGGCGGGGCCGTGATGAACGCCTCGATCTTCCCCCGGGCCAGTTCCAGGACCTTGCGGCCCCGGGTCGAGGTCTTGATGCGGACCCGGGACTCCGGCCCGACGGTGACATCGCCGAGGGTGCCGACCTCCAGGCGGGCGCTGGAGGCGCTGTCGGTGTGCAGCCATTGGCCGACGGCGAGGGTCCGGGGGGCGCGCACGGCCGACTGGGCGATCCGCGGCGTCCCGCCGAGCGCCTGGATGGGCCACGCCGGCGAGGCGTTGCCGCGCCCGATCAGGGCGCCCACGGCGGCGAGCAGCAGGGCCGCGGCGGCGGCAAGGAACCGGGGCGCGATCGTGAACCTGTTGCCGCGCGTGGGTTGCGGGGGGGCCGCCCGGCGCTCGGCCGCGGGGTCGCTCAGCACCAGCGGGCGTGCCCGGAACGCGGCGGGCCTGAGCAGCGCCTCCAGGCGGGCGATCTCCGCGTCGGGCTGGCCGGATCGGTCCCAGAGATAGTCGGGCGTGTTGTGTTCGTCGTGCCCAGTCATGCGTGCACCTCGCGTGTAGAAGCGGCCAGTCTCTCCCGCAGCATCGCCATGCCGCGGTGCAGGTTGACGCGGACCGAGCCGGGGGTGAGGCCCGTCCGCGCCGCGATCTGCGGGCCCGTCAGAGACTCCACCAGCCGCAGGAGGAGCGGCTCGCGGTACGCCTCGGGGAGCGAGCGGATCGCGGCCAGCACGTGCTCCGCGCTCTGGGCGCCCCCGGGGGCCGCGCCCGGTGCGCACAGATCCTCGGGGAGCGAGCCGGCCGGGTCGGGCCCCCGGCGCGAGGTCGCGGCCTTGTGCCGGGCGATCGCGCACACCCACGCCCCGAAGGCCCCATCCTCGCGGAGCGAATCGAGCCGGCGCCACGCGGCCAGGAAGGTCTCCTGAACCAGGTCATCCGCATCCGCCGGGCGCACACGCGCCAGCAGCACGCCGTGGACGACCGGCCCGAACCGCTCGTACAGGCGCGTGAACGCGGCCCGGTCCCCTCGCCGGGCCGCATCCACGAGCTGGGCTTCCGCGCCCGCCTCCGCGGCCGCGGCGCTGCTGGTCGTCGGGCCTTCCACGAGTCTCAGACTACCTCCCGCCGGCATCGGCCACCCCGAAGCTCTTGCGCAGCTCGGCGACGGGCTTGGCGCCGATCGCGTGGTTCTGCTCCATGCTCCGTGCCAGGGCCGAGCCCTCCGAGGCGCCGGTCAGCGCCGCCCGCATGTGCTCCCGGTGGCGCTCGCGGTGCTCGGTGTCGCAGGTGGCCAGGGCCGCGGCGTACTGCATCTCGGTGTTGCCGGGCTCGATCGACAGCGCCTTCTTGATCCACGCGTACCCCTGGACCCCGTCGGCCACGCCGGGCTTCCACCCGATGGTGGTGCCGGTCTGCTCGATCAGCACGGCGAAGAACCCGGGGGCGAACCACGCCTCGGCGGAGGGCTTGCCGGCGGCCTCCATGTCCATGGCGATCCACGAGAGCCTCGCGAGCAGATCGCCGGCGAGCTGCGGCTTGCTCTGGGCGTACAGGGCCGCGCGCCGGAGGGTCTCCATCCGCGCCAGGGTGGAGCGCTCGGTCTTGAGCAGGTCCAGCGTGTCCTTCACGAGCCCCGTGGTGTCGTAGGAGCGGTCGGTGCCCATGCGGTCGCTGCCCCAGGGCAGGCTCTTGGCGCCCCCGTTGTCATAAGGGAAGCAGACCCCCGGCGGGCCGGCGTGGGCGGTCCCGACGAGCGTGGCGCCCCCGATGGCGAGGGCGGCGGCGAGAACGGTCAGACTGCGACGCGGCTTCATCATGTGCGGGCCTCCTGGGTTGTGTGGTGTCCCGCTGGAGAGACGCGCGCCGGGGGCCCGGTGTTAGCAGAAATCCGCGGTAGCACGACTCGGGCCCGGCAGGGGTGGGGTTGCCCCGACCGGACCGCGGCCTAAACTACGGGCCCCCCGGCGGGCATCCCGCCCCGGGGAGCCCCTTTCTGGAGAGTCTTGGTGGTCCGAATCCGCATGCAGCGCAGCGGCCGGAAGAACCGGCCCTTCTACCGTATCCAGGTCATCGATGGGCGCGTCCGGCGCGACGGCGCCGCCATCGAGCAGCTGGGGTGGTACGACCCGGTGGCCCGCGACCAGGCCAAGCAGCTCAACCTCAACGAGGAGCGGGCGAAGTACTGGATCGGCGTCGGGGCCCAGCCGTCCGGGACCGTCCGCGACATCTTCGCCAAGCGCAACCTCATCGAGACCAAGGCCTGGGAGGCCGAGCGGACCCACCGGCGCGAGGTCGTGAAGGCCAAGGCGGCCGCGGCCGCCGTGCCGGCCGAGGGCGCGAAGAAGGCCGAGGGCGAGAAGAAGGAAGAGAAGGCCGAAGAGGCCAAGGCCTGAGCCGGCCATGAGTCAGCTACGAGCCCCGGGCGCCCGCCCGGGGTTTTTCGTTTTTCGGCCTCGTGCCGCCCGCGAACAATGACGCGGGGCGGGCGAGGACGAGCGCACCAATGCGGATCGACATCCTCACGACATTCCCGGAGATGTTCGCGGCGGAGCCGCCGGGGGCGCTCGGCTCGTCGATCCCCGCGCGGGCCCGCAAGGCGGGGCTCGTCGAATGGCACGCCACCAACATCCGCGACTATGCCACGGACAAGCACCAGAAGACCGACGACCGGCCCTTCGGCGGCGGCCCGGGTATGGTCATGCTGTGCCAGCCGGTGTGGGATGCGGTCCACGCCGTCGAGGCGATGGACTCCCGTCCCGCTACCCGAGTACTCATGACGCCCCAGGGGCGGGTGCTCACGCAGGCCCTGGTCGAGGAGTTGGCGGCGAGGCCGCGCCTGCTGGTCATCGCCGGGCATTACGAGGGGATCGACGAGCGGGTGATCGAGAAGCTCGCGCCGCTGGAGATCAGCCTCGGGGACTACATTCTCTCCGGCGGCGAGCTGGCGGCGATGGTGCTCATGGATCCGGTGATCCGGCTGATCCCGGGCGTGCTGGGGCACGACGAATCGGCCTCGACGGACAGTTTCTCCCAGGCCGCCCCGCCCCCGGGTGGCCCGACGGGTGGCCCAACGCTCCGCGGCGGGGGTTCTCGACCGGGCGCGGATCCGCCGGCCACCCCACACCCTCAGCGGCTCCTGGACTGCCCGCACTACACCCGCCCGCGCGAGTGGATGGGGCTGGCGGTCCCGGAGGTGCTGATGAGCGGCAACCACCAGGAGGTGGCCCGCTGGCGGTACGAGCAGATGCTCCAGCGGACCCGCCAGAGGCGCCCGGACCTGCTGCCACCCCCTTGAAGTACCCTTCAAGCACCCGACATCCCACATCCGACATTCGCTCGCCTACCATCCCGCCCCCTACCCGGACCCCCTCCCATGTCCCAGAAACCCACCAGCCAGCAGGCCATCCTCGAGTCCTTCAATCAGTCGGTCCTCAAGACCGACCTCCCGGTGATGAACATCGGGGACACGCTGAACGTGCACGTCCGCATCGTCGAGGGCGACAAGGAGCGGGTGCAGGTCTTCCAGGGAGTCCTGATCTCCCGCAAGGGCCGGGCCGTCAACGAGATGATCACCGTCCGCCGCGTGGTGGACGAGGTCGGCATCGAGCGGAAGCTCCCGATCAACAGCCCGATGATCTCGAAAATCGAGGTCGTCCGGCGCGCCGACGCCCGCCGGGCCAAGCTCTACTTCCTCCGCGACCGCGTCGGCAAGTCCCGCCGCCTCCGCGACCGCCGACGTGGCATGAAGCACGTCAAGGGCATGCCTGTCCTCGGCGGGGCGTGATCTGATCCGGGCTGGCGTCTCGAGCGGCTCCTTCCAAAAGCCTGCGGGACCGCGCCGCGTAAGCAAGCGGGCACCCCGCGCAGCGGCGTCCGGTAGACTCCGCGCCCGTGAAAGTCCGCGACGTCATCGCGCTCCTGCGGACGGACGGTTGGCACATCGTGGTCACGCGCGGCAGCCACCGGCAGTTCAAGCACCCGGTCAAGCCCGGCCGGGTCACGGTGGCCGGCGCGATGTCGGATGACCTGCCGCCCGGGACGCTGAATAGCATTCTCAAGCAGGCTCATCTGAAGGGAACCCGCTGATGCGGTACATGGTGGTCGTGGAGCGCGCGGCCAGGAACTTCGCGGCGTATGTGCCCGACCTCCCGGGCTGTGTGGCGACCGGGCGCACGCTGGATCAGGTCCAGCGGCGCATCGCCGAAGCCATCCGCCTCCACCTGAAGGGGATGGAGGATGACGGCTCCCCCGCGCCCCATCCGACAGCCCAGGCCTTCAAGATCGGGCCGCGCACCCCTGCCGTGGCTTCTCCGCGGACCGTCGCGCGCCGGCGCCGACGCCTCGCCTCCTGAGGCGGTCGGCGCTGTATCCTGCCGCTCATGCGCGCCGTCGTCGTCGCCAAGCAAGGCTCCCCCGTCGCCCCCGGCATCCGCTTTCAGACGGACTGGCCCGATCCGCCCGGGCCGGGGGGCGGGCAGGTCCTCATCCGCACCCTGGCCTCGGCCTTCAACCAGATGGACCTCTGGGTCGGGCGGGGTGTCCCCGGTCTCACCCTCGACTACCCCCGAATCTCCGGTTGCGACGCGTGCGGCGTCGTCGAGAAAGCCGGGCCCGGCGTCGATCCCGCGTGGGTCGGGCGGCGGGTGATCGTCAACGCCGCGGTCGAGCAGCCGGTGCGCCAGCACCCCGACGACCCGCCCAGCTCGACCCTCGCCCCGGCCTACGAACTGATCGGCGAGCACTCCCAGGGCATGCACGCCGAGCGGTTCCTCGCTCCCGTGATCAACCTCGCGGATGTCGGCGAGGCCGACCCCGCGAAGGCCGCGGCCTTCGGGCTCGTCACCCTCACCGCCTACTCCATGATGGTCACCAAGGGCGGCCTGCGCCCGGGGGCCACCGTGCTCATCACCGGCATCGGCGGGGGGGTGGCCACGGCCGCGGCCATGATCGCGCGCTGGAAGTCGTGCCGCATCGCCGTCACCAGCCGCCACACGTGGAAGCTGGAGAAGGCCAGGCAGGTGCTCGGGGCCGAGTGCCTCATCCACGACCAGGGGCAGGACTGGAGCAAGGAGGTCCGCGCCTGGACGAACAAGCGGGGCGTGGACATGGCCGCGGATTCGTCGGGAAGGGCCACGCACCTGAACTGCATCAAGAGCCTGGCCCGCGGCGGGACGTACGTGACGCCCGGGGCCACCAGCGGGCCGGATGCGACGACGGACCTCGCCCGCATCTTCTGGAACCAGCTGCGGATCCTCGGCTCGACAATGGGCTCGAACGAGGAGTTCCGCGAGATCGCGCGGCTCTTCCGGGCGGGGGCGATCGACGCCGTCGTCGATCAGGTCTTCGACGCGAGGGACGCGGTGAAGGCCTACGAGCGGCTGGAGGCCGGCGAGCAGTTCGGGAAGATCGTGCTGCGCTGGGCGTGATTCACCGCGGAGGGCGCGGAGGCCCGCGGAGCCGTCTCTTCTGTTCCTCCGCGCCCTCCGCGCTCTCCGCGGTGAGAACTCTTACCTGCTCCGCATCCGCTCGATCGTCCCCGTCGTACTCTTCCCCTCCACGAGGTCGATGAGCGCCACCCGCCCGCCGTAGCTCTCGACGAACGCCCCGCCGACCACCTGCTCCCTGCGGTAGTCCGCCCCCTTGACGAGCACATCCGGCCGGATCGCCTCGATCAGCCTCACCGGCGTCTCCTCGCCGAAGAGCACCACCGCCCCGACGCCGCCCACCGCGCTCAGCACGCGCGCCCGGTCCTCCTCACTGTTCACCGGCCGCCCGTCCCCTTTCAGCTTCCGCACCGACGCGTCGTCGTTCAGGCCGACGACGAGGAAATGCCCGAGGGCCGCCGCTTTCTCCAGCAGGTCCACGTGCCCGGCGTGCAGGATGTCGAAGCAGCCGTTGGTGAAGACCACCTTCCGCCCCTCGCGCCGGCACGCGCCCAGCTGCACCAGCACCTGCTCCAGCGTCCGCACCTTGCCACGCAGCCGCCCCGCCCGCTCCAGCAGTTCGTGGTGGATCTTCTCCAGCGGCATCGGCACCACGCCGAAGACCTCGACCTCCAGCCCCGCCGCGGCGTTGGCGAACCGCACGGCGTCCTCCCACGCGATCCCGTTGGCCCGGGCCGCGGCCAGCGCGGCCAGCATCATGTCGCCGGCCCCCGTGACGTCGTAGATCTCCCGGGCCACGGTGGGAACGGCGACCGGGTCGCGCCCCCGCTCCATCAGCAGGGCCCCGTGGCGGTCGAGGGTGAGCACCACCGCCTCCAGATCGAGCTCCTCCATCAGCCGGCGGGCGAGGGCGCCGTTATGGGCGACCTCGGCCGCGCCGTCTGTCTTCAGGCCGGTCGCCGTCTCCGCCTCGGTCCGGTTCGGCGTGATCGCCGTCGCCCCGCGGTACTTCGAGTAGTCATGGAGGCGGGCGGGGTCCACCAGCACGGGGACGCTCGCCTCCCGCGCCATTCGGATCACCTCCTGGCACACGCGCTCTGTGCACACGCCCTTGCCGTAGTCCTCCAGACAGACCACGTCCGCGCCGCGGAGTTGGCCGGCAAAGGCGCTGAGCAGGGCGGTCTCAACGCCGCTGGCCAGCGGCTCGCACGACTCGAAGTCCACGCGGAACATTTTCTGAGGGTGGCGCGCCTGCGCAAGCCCGATGAGGCTGCGCTTCACGGTGGTCGGCCGCGCCGCATCCGCGACGAGGCTCGCCTCGTCCACACCCTCGCCACCGAGCAGGCGGCGCAACAACGCGCCCTCCGCGTCGGGCCCGGTGACACCGACCGCCCGGATGCGCCCCTTCATCGCCACCAGGTCCAGGCACACGTTGGCGGCGCCCCCGGGCCGGTCCTCCTGCCGCCGCACGTGCAGCACCGGCACCGGCGCATCCGCCGAGAGCCGCTCGGCATCCCCGTACCAGTGCTGGTCGAGCATGAAGTCGCCGACCACCAGGGCGGTGAACGGCTTCCAGTCCGCGAGGTGTTGCAGCAGCGTGTCCAAGCCGCGTGAGTGTAACCCCCGTGACCGCCTCGCGGCCTTGATGCCTCGATGCCTCTCCTTCTCTAACCCCGCTCCGCCTCCGCATCGACCCTCGCCGCAGCGTCCAGCACCGCCCGCCGCAGGGCCTCCTCGCCCCGGTCGAACGCCATGCGGAGCTGAACCCGCGCCACGGGGCGCCGGCCGCGCCAGCGCCCCAGCCCATCGCCCGCGGCGGCGCCCCCGATCTTCGTCCAGTCCTTCTCCGTGGTCAGGATCGCCCCCGCGCCCACCCGCTCCGCCGTCGCGTCGATCCGGTCCAGCGTCGCCTGGTCGTAGGGGTCATGGTCGCGCAGGACCACGTGCGCGGCCAGGGGCTGCCCCGCCGCCTTCCGCGCCTCGGACAGGAACGGCCCGGGGTTCCCGATCGCGCACGCGCCCACCACCAGCTTGCCGCGGAGCCACCGCACCGGCTCCTCACGCTCCGCCCCGCCCTCGTGCACGATCAGCCCGCCCCAGTGGTGCCGCGCGACCGTTTCCGGGCCGCGCCCGCGGATGGCGGCGATGGCCCTTTCTAGTGTGGTCAGCGCGTGCGCATCCGCCGCCTCCGCGTGCGTCACCACCACGAACCCCGCCCGCCGCAGCGAGCCCACCGGCTCGCGCAGCCACCCGGCCGGCAGCAGCCGATCCTCGAACGGGCTCCGCGTCGCGTCGATCAGCACGATGTCCAGGTCGCGGGCGATCCGCCGGTGCTGGAACCCGTCATCGAGCACGATGCAGTCCGGCTGCGGCTCATCCCGGTCTTCAAGGTCGGAGAACAGCGTGATCAGGCCGAGCGTCCGGTCCGCCTGCGCCACCACCGGCACCGACGCGAAACGCGCCCGGTACTCCTCCGCCTCATCCGACCGTCCCCCCCCTCCGCCCCGCCCGGCCCGCCCCGCGTACCCGCGCATCGCGATGCAGGGGCGCCGACCGGCCGCCAGCAGCAGCCCCACGAGGTGCGCCACCATCGGCGACTTCCCCGTGCCCCCCACGGAGAGGTTTCCCACGCTGACCACCGGCCGGTCGAAGCGGACCACGCCGCGCCCCGCGTCGTAGCGACGGTTCCGCCGCCCGATCTCCCACCCGTACACGCGCGAGGCCAGCCGCCCGAGCGGGCCGGGAAGGGGCGGGCGCAGCGTCGCGGCCTCGGCGTCGCTCATGCGGGGGGTGGGGATTGGGGGGGCGGGCCCGTGCCCTGGGCTTCGAGCAGGGCCTGGGCGGTCATGCTCCGCCGCATCGCGCGCATCTGGGCCCGGTGGAGGCGCACGGAGTGGAGCATGTCCAGCAGCGCCAGCATGATGACCATGAACAGGATCGAGCAGATGAGCACCCAGACGAAGACGTACGCCCGCGCCCGCGACGGCGTCGCCACGCCGAAGCCGTACGCGACGAGCGGGGTCACCAGCATCATCAGGATGGTGTTGGCCGTGCGGATGCGCTTGCGCCGGGCGTCCATCTCCGCCCCGCCCAGGGCGAGCAGGTAGCGCGCCAGGACCAGCAGCATCACCGCGCCGGCCGAGATCGCCAGCCACCAGGGGACCAGCGGCGAGTGGTGGAGCGACTGCGCGAGGGTCACGCGGGGGCCTCCGCCGCGGGGGGGTGCGGGGCGGGGGGGTGCGGGGCGGGGGGGCCGGACCACTCGCGCAGCACCAGGGCCAGCCGCTTCATCGGCAGGCCCATGACGGTCGACGGGTCCCCCTCGCACTCGATCGGCCACCCCGCCTCGACCCGCTCCGCCAAGTTGTACGCCCCGGCCTTCCCGCGCCACTCGCCGCTGGCGATGTACGCGCCGATGCGCTCCGGGCCGATCCGGCCCACGCGGACGCGGGCGCGGTCCACGAACAGGCGCCGCCGGGCACGCCGCGCCGGCCGGATGCGCTCGCTCGACCCGGGCCCCCCGCCCCCCCCCGCGTCGCCCGGCCAGACCAGCGCCACGCCCGTCACCACCTCGTGCGACCCGTTCTCCAGCCGGCGGATGATCCACTCCGCATCCTCCGCATCACGCGGCTGGCCGATGATCTCGCCATCCTTGATGCAGATCGTGTCCGCCCCCCGCACCACCGGCGGGGGGGGGGGGGGGGGGGGGGGGGGGGGGGGGGGGGGGGGGGGGGG
>JBBDXI010000038.1:0-5362 GCA_040902425.1 Phycisphaerales bacterium | reverse complement strand
CCCCCACCGCCCGGCACACCCCCCAGCACCCCCATCCCCCTCCAGCACGCCGCGGCCTACGAGCCCCTCCTCGCCTATTTCGAGGGCGACACCACCGCGCGCGAGGCGCTCACGGTCGCCCACGAATGGGGCCTCCTCGCCGCCGGCCCCGAAGACCCGCAGACCCTCGCCCTGCTCCGCTCGCTCGTCGAAGGCGGCTGCCTCGACATCGTGGACCACAGCGGCTGACATTCACCGTCGTCGCTCCCGAGTTAGGCTGCGGCGTGCACGCGTCAGACCTCAAGCTCCTGCTCCTCCCCGGGATGGGAGCCGACGAAGAGCTGCTGGCACCCCAGCGCCGGGCCTTCCCGGGATTGGTCGTCCCGCCCTGGCCGCCGCCGAAGCGAACCGAGTCGCTCGCGGGCTACGCGGAGCGGTTCGCGGCCACGGAGGGGTGTGCCGGCTTCGACTGGATCGGAGGAGTCTCGTTCGGCGGCATGGTCGCCCTGGAAATGGCACGCCACGTCCGCCCGCGGGGCGTGGTCCTCATCGCAAGCGCGAAAACACCGCGCGCGATCAGCCCGTGGCTTCGCGCGCTCGCACCTCTCCGCGGACTCACGCCGGGGTCGCGGGCGCTGCCATCACGGATGGTTCAGGGCACTCTGCGGGCGGCGCTGGGCCCCATGGATGAGCCGCATGCGCGCGAACTCGCCCGTCAGGCACGGACCGTGGACCCGGGCTTCCTGCGATGGGCGATGTCCGCCGTTCTCGGATGGGCCGGGTGCGCGGACTGCCCATGCCCTGTCGTTCACATCCACGGGAGCGTCGATCGGATCATCCCCATGTCGCGCGTTCGACCCACCGTCGTCATCCGAGGGGCGGGACATGCCATCAACCTGACGCATGCAGGCGCTGTCAACAATGCCCTCCTCCGCCTGTGCTCCGCTCCGAACACATAAACTCCGCGCGGGGATCCGACCCATGCAGTACTCCACCCACGACACCCTCGCCATCCTCCGGCGCACCCCCCGCGTCCTCCGTGCCCTCCTCGCCGACCTCGGCGAAGACTGGACCGCCCGCCCCTACGGCCCGGACACCTGGTCCGCCCACGACGTCCTTGCCCACCTCATCCACGGCGAGCGCACCGACTGGGTCCCCCGCGCCCGCATCCTCCTCCAGCACGGCGACGCCCGCGCCTTCGACCCCTTCGACCGCCAGGGCTACCTCGACGAGGCCCGCGCCAAGCCCCTCGCCGCGCTCCTCGACGAGTTCGACGCCCTCCGCAAGCAGAGCCTCGCCGACCTCGCCGCCCTCAACCTCTCCCCCGCCGACCTCGACCGCCGCGGCCGCCACCCCGCCCTCGGCCCCGTCACCCTCCGCAACCTCCTCGCGACATGGGCCTGCCACGACCTCAACCACGTCGCGCAGGCCTGCAAAGCCCTGGCCCACCAATACCGCGCCGAGGTCGGCCCCTGGGAGGCCTACATGTCCATCCTCGCCCCACCCGCGCCGCGCTGAAGCTTCATGAACTCGCCCTGGTCATGCGCAATGGACAAGCGCTAACCGGCCTCCGCGCCGTCACTTGGATCGGCGCGCCGCGCCCCCCCGAACACCCTGCATCCGTTTCATGAAGCCGCCCATTCACGCGCGCTCCGAACCGCCCCTCGCCCCGTACGCTCACAGCGCATCAGAATCCACCCCCCGCAATCCAGCACCGCGCGCCGAAGGGCATCTGGGGCGGCCGCGGGTCTGCTTCCTGTCATTCCCGGATGCTTTCGGGGGAATGCCACATGCAAGCCAGGATGAGAGCGGCGTCATTCATCGCGATGGTCAGCGCCATCGCCGTCGGCGGGTGCGACACCTTCACAGGTCGCCCCACCACGAGCACCACCACCAGGCCCGACCAGCGGACCACCACCCAGACCGACGCGTCCTCGTCGCAGACGACGCGCACGACGCAGGCCACCCCGCGCGGCCGCATCTTCGGCTTCAGCGAGGTCAGCTTCCCCACCGGCGAGGGCCGCTCCAGCCTCGTCCAGATCAGCGCGGAGCCCCTCCGCGATGAGGCCCGCGTCGGCCAGCCCTTCCCTTACCGGCTCAAGGTCGCCAACCTCTCACGCGACCTCACCCTCGAGGGCGTCACCGTCATCCAGGAACTGCCCGGCAGCTTCGAGATGAGCGCCGGCGCCCAGCCCCCCGGCGAGCCCCCGCGCGAGCGGCCCCCGGGCGACGCCGCCGCCGGCCGCTGGAGCGTCGGCACACTCCAGCCCGGCGAGAGCCGCACCCTGGAGGTCTCCGTCCTCCCCAGCCAGCCCGGCGAGTTCCAGTCCTGCTTCCGCGTCGCCTACGAGCCCGTCCTCTGCACCACCATCAACGTCACCGCGCCCTCGCTGGCCATCGACCTCCAGGCCCCCGAGAGCGCCAGCCTCTGCGACCCCATCCCCGTCCGCGTCATGGTCCGCAACACCGGCACCGGCAGCACCGACCCGGTCCAGGTCCGCCTGCTCACGCCCGAAGGCGTGACCCCGGCCCAGGCCCAGGGGGGGCAGGGCGGCCGCGCCGACGGCGCCCTCTCCTTCGACGCCGGCCAGCTCTCCGCCGGCGCCTCCCGCGAGTTCACCGCCCACCTGAAGCCCGACAAGATCGGCCGCTACACGTTCGCGGCCGTCGCCGAGTCCCGCGAGGGCATGAAGGCCCAGTCCACCGAGACCACCATCAACGTCTGGGCGGCCCAGCTCGAGACCAGCATCGCCGGCCCCGAGACCGGCTTCATCCGCAGCAACGCGCCCTACCGGGTCACCGTCCGCAACAGCGGCAACGGCCCCGCCGAGCAGGCCACGCTCCGCATCAGCATGGACCGCAGCGCCCGCGTGATCGAGCCCCGGGCCCGCACCGAGGACCAGGTCGCCGTCATCGACCTGGGCACCATCGCCCCCGGCGACCAGCGCGAGATCCCGCTGGTCCTCTTCAGCAACGACGCCGGCCCGCTGCGCATCCGCGCCGACGCCCAGGCCCGCTGCGCCCAGACCCGACCCGGCGAGCTGGTCACCAACTTCCAGACCGCCCCCGCCCTGCTCCTGGAGGTCATCGACACCCAGGACCCCGTCCTCGTCGGGGCCGAGCAGGTCTACCGCATCACCGTCGTCAACCAGGGCACCGGCGTCGACCGCGATGTCACGATCACCGCCGAGATCCCCGAGGCCTTCGAGTTCGTCACCACCGGCGGCCCCACGCCCGCCCGCGTGGATGGCAACACCATCCTCTTCGCCCCCCTGGCCAACCTCGAGGCCGGGGCCACCGCCACCTGGACGGTCACCCTCAAGGCCCTCCGCCCCGGCAACATCCGCTTCCGCGCCGGCTTCCAGAGCGAGACCATCCGCGAGCCCGCCTACGAGCTCGAGCCAACCCAGATCCACTGACGGGGTGGCATGGGCAAGCCGTCTTCGGCTTGCCCGTGCCCGCAAGACCAGACATCACCGAGGGCCCCCCCCCCCCCGGGCCCGCGCGGCCCCGCGCCGCCGCGGGCCCTCTTTCACTTCTTCGGGGCCAGGATGGTCGACTGCGGCGGGATCGGCGTGCCGACCGCCCTCACGCTGTCGATCGAGACCCCGTAGCTCCCGCCGCTCACCATCCCCGGCATCACCGTCTCGAACAGCGCCGCGGCGTTATCGACGTCCGCGCGGACCCCGTTCACCAGCAGGCCCGCCAACTCGTCCGCATCCGCTGTCGCCCGCAGCGACCCGCCCCCCCCGCGCCGCCACGGCGTCACCCGCGTCGCGGTCGCGCTGAAGTCAAACGCCCTGCCCCCGGCGCTCGCCGGCTCTCCCCGCGTGGTCCATCCCGGGTACCGCGCGCCCGTCAGCCCCCTCAGCCACCCCGGCGCGATCAGCTCTGTCCGCACCACCTCCGCCGCCGGCCGCCCCGGCGCCCGGATCGTCAGCCGCGCCACCGCCCACCCCCGCGGGAAAAACGCCGCCGCCACCCCCAGCACCGCCAGGACGATGGCCACGCGCCGGATGAGGCGCGCCCGCCGCGCCCGCCGCGGCCACGCGTCGTACGTCGCCACATCCACCGGATCGAACTCCCGCCCGCACTCCGGGCAGCGCGCGGGCGCGCCGCGAGGGGCGATCCCCGTCAGATCGAACCCGCACCCGATGCAGTAGCGTCCGGGGACCGTGGCCACCCCCGATTGTTGGCCGCCCCTCTTCAGTGGCACAGGCGTCCCGCCTGTGGCCGTCACGGGCCCGAAGCCGCCCCCTCAAAGCTCTTCTTCAGCGCCCCCAGCACGTGCGGCCACGCGTTCGCAAAGTATGCCCGCACCTGCTCCCACTCCGCCCGCGACTGCCCGTGCGCTGCCGCCCGCTCCGCGAACCCCATGTGCCGCACCCGCACCCGCGTCGCCCGCGCCGAGACCTCCTCAAACGTCACCACCACCCACGTCCGCTCCTTCCGCGCCTGCGCGAACTTCGGCGGCGCGTTCCACGTGTACGAGAACATCTCCCCCGGCACCAGGCTCAGGATCACGCACCCCTCCGACCCCCGCTCCCCCATGGGCGCGGACGCTCCGAAGTAGACCTCGAACGGCTCCCCCGGCCCACCCCCGATCCTCGTCTCCACCCCGAAGAACTTCTTCCACCCCTCCCCCGTCGTGTACGCCCGCCACACCTCCTCCCGCGTCCCCGGCACCACCGCCTCCAGCTCGATCGGGTCCAGCGCCCCCGTCTTGTGCGCCTCCGCGGGCGGCGCCGCCTTCGCCGCCGCGTCGTACTGCGACGCCAGCTTCTCCAGCGTCCACGCGTTGCCCTTCTCAAAGAACTCCCGCATCGCCCGCGACTCGGGCTCATCCGTGTACCCCAGCCCCGCCAGCCGCAGGTGCGTCCGCCCATCCCCCAGGTCCGTGAACGTCGCCACCGACCACGTCCCTTTCCACGCCTCCTTGAACGGGAACCCCGCCGGCGGCTTGTGGATGCGGAACGCGATCATCCGCAAGGGCTCGTACGCGATGATCTGGTTCTCGATCGTCCCCTCATCCCCGATCACGCCCTCGGGCCTGTAGTGCGACCGCATCAGCCCCCCCACCCGCAGGTCCACCTCCGCCTTCGCCACGCCCAGCTTCGTGAACCCCTCCCCCGTCGTGAACACCCGCCACAATTCCTCTGGCGGCGCCGCCACGATCTGCTCCACAACCTGCGGCGCGACCGCCGCCGCCGCGGCCCGGGTGCCACTGCTCGCGGCGTCCTCGCCGCGCAGCAGTGCCGAGCCGCCCTGCTGGCCCTGACCCCAAGCGCCCGCCCCCGCCAGCGCCAGCACAACCCCCACCATCGCCATCGTCTTCATCGCATCACTCCCTGGTTCTCCGCCACGCTCGCTATCCGAAACGGCA
>JBBDXI010000037.1:0-5531 GCA_040902425.1 Phycisphaerales bacterium | reverse complement strand
GGTTCCGCCGCTCCCGCCCGTGCCGCTTCCACCCGTGCCGCTCCCGCCCGAACCCGCGGCCGCCCCGGACCCCGTCCGACCGTCGCCGGCCCGGCCCCCGTCCAGCCCGGCGGCCCGCTCCGCCTCCTCGATGAAGGTGCGGTAGACCTCGACGATGCTCGCGACCATGCGCAGGCCGTTGTGGTCGGTGCCGGGGAACTCGCGGTTGTCCGCACCGCGCAGCACGGGGCTCTGCGCGTAGGGCGGCCCGAGGAAGGCGACGTCACCGCCGCCCGAGCCGTCGTACACGGTGAGCCACCGCGCGGGCCCGTACGTCTCGTCCGCGCCCTCGGGCCCGTTGAGCTCCGCGAGCCAGGGCGTGTCCGCGGCGATCTCGTCACAGCTCTCCACATTGGCCTCCGACCCCGGCGGGCACAGGCTCGTGCCGTGGTTGGCCCCCGCGATGGCCACGAACGTCACGAGGTCGCCGCGCAGCTCGGGGTGGACCTTCAGGAGCTTGCGCGCGACCGTGACGCCCAGGGAGTGGCCGACCAGCGTGAAGCGGTCCGAGCCGGTGTAGTCCCGCACGGCCAGGACGAAGTCGTGGAGGTCCGCGACGTTGCGGTCGTTGTTCGTGACCCGGCTCGTGCCGTCCCAGCCCATCTCCTCCCGTTCGGCCTCCGCCTCGGGATTCGCCCGCGCCGGAGAGGCTCCCCCGGCGCTGCCCAGCCCGTTGTAGGACAGCGCCCACAGCTCCTGGTCCGTCCAGCCCGCGGCCCGGAAGTCGTCGCGCACCGGGTACCAGTCGGCGTGATCGACGGTGTTGCCGTGCACGAAGACCACCGGCGCGTGCCGGAGCGGCGCGCCGCGGCGCACGCCGCCGAAGCCACCGAGCGGGAAGCCCCACTCGTGGTCCTCGAGGGCGGGAAAGTCCGGCGCGAAAGCGACCTTGGCGGCTCCCTGGGGCGGGTTGTGCCCGGCCCGGTGGTCGGCACGGGCCTCGGGCATCGCTGGCAGCCAGACCGCCGGGAGGGCGCAGACCGCGACGAGCAGCAGGGTGGGAAGCCGGCCCCCCATGGGGCGGCGCGAGGGCGTGCGGCCCAGGGTGTCGGCGTTCACAACGGGCGTATTCACGCCGGGCCGTCCGCGGTCCTTTGTCGGTTCTCCAAACTGGAGGTCCACCGCAGAAAAATTCCCGCCGACCGTACGGACCGGCGCGGGCCGCCGTTAAGACGACGGTGCACACGCACCGGCACAACTTCAGCCGCACTCCAAACGACAAGAAAGGACCGCGATGTTGCGTCGCCTCCTTCCCGCGGCACTCGCCGCGCTGCTGCTCATCCCGCTCGCCATTCTTCCCGCCAGCGGGGAAGAGGGCGCCAGTGCTTGCGCGGATGCCTTCGTCCAGGTCGGCGAAGACGTCCTGGTCGACGAAAGCCACTGCGTGCCGCCCGAGGGCACTGAGCCACCGGCGCTGCCTGAACTGCCCGTCCCGATCCCGGAGCTTCCAGAGGTCCCGGCGCTGCCTGAGCTTCCGCCCGCACCGCCGTCCGACCCGCCCGGCACGCCCGGCGTGCCAGAACTGCCCCCGGTCGGCGTGCCAGAACTGCCCCCGGTCGGCGTCCCGGAGCTTCCCCCGGCTCCCGAGCTGCCGCCCGTGGGGGTCCCCTCCCTGCCCGAGCTGCCGGTCCCGCTCCCCGAGCTGCCGGCGCTTCCGGTCTAAGACCGAGGTCACTACCGCCAACGGTTACTTGATAGTGACGTAGCGGGCATGCGGGCAACCGTGGGGGGCATCGCCAGTCGATGCTCCCCACGGCACAACTTTTTGTTCCTTTCAACCCGGTCTCGGGTTACCCTCAAAACGCAGTGCAGCCAGGCGCCCTTACGGGGGCGCCTTACAGGGTCTGGGCGCAATGGCCATTCATCTCGACGAACTCGATCTCGCCCGAGACCGCGACCTGGTGGAGCGGTACCAGGGCGGGGATGAGCGCGCCTTCGAAGCGTTGTTCGTCCGCTATTTTCCTCCTCTGCATCGCCATTGCTGGAACAAGGTCGGGGACCCGGGCGTGGCAGAGGAGATCGCGCAGGAGGCGTTCGTCAAGGCACTGCGGGCGCTGCCGTCGTTCGCGGGTGAGCGCCGCTTCTACCCCTGGCTCCTGATCATCGCGAACCGCCTCTGCATCGACCACCACCGCCGCGGGCAGCGCGTCACGCCGCGGGCCGAGCTCGACCCCGGAGTCGTGATCGACGTGCAGGACCTGGTGGTCGAGCGCGCCGAGGCCGAGCAGCTGCACCTCGCTCTGGGCCGGATCCGTGACCGGCACCGCAAGGTGCTGAAGCTGCGGGACTGGGACGGGCTGAGCTACGCGGAGATCGCCAAGGAGCTCGGGATCTCCGAGCCCACCGTGAACGCGCTGCTGTTCCGCGCGCGCCAGGCCCTGCGGCGGGAGTACCTGGCCGTGTCGGGCAGCGGGGCCGCCGCCGTGGTGCCCGGGCTCGCCGCCATGGCGCAGCTCTGGCGCACGCTGCGCCACCGCCTGGCGCAGTGGGCGCAGGTGGTCCCCGACCCGTCGCTGCTCGCCGCCCCGCTGGCCGCCGCGACCATCAGCCTGGCCGGGCTCATCACGCCGCTGATCGGACCGCCTGCGGCTCCGGCGCTCCCCCCGCTCCGGGTGGTGCCCGCCGCGGAGGTCGTCCCCGCTCCCGTCGGCGACGCGCCGGCCGAGCCGGAGCCCGGCACGGTGCCGGCTCCGCTCGCGGACGTGCCCACCGGTGCGGCGGGCGCCAAGCGCGGCCCCGCGGTTGCGCCCACCGTGGAGGGTGGGCCCGCCGAGGTGTTCGTCGGCCCCGAGGGCGCCGAGCAGGGCCGCGAGGAGGCGGAGGGCTTCCCCATCTCCACGGGCGCCGGCCCCGCCTTCCTCGGGATCGATCCCGACCGCGCGGCGGCCGACGTCGTCCAGGGCCTCACCAGCTCCCTGCGCCAGCCCTGACCGCCCGCCCCCAGGCACCATTCGGCCACTGGTCGGGATTTCAGCGGAATGACGCACCAAATCCCAGCCAGTACCGGTTATCGGAGCAGCGCGTAAGGGCTCACGGCACCAGCACGGTGCGCAGGCCGCGGGCCGATGCGAGGTCGTCGAGGGCAGCCCCCGCCTCCTCCAGGGGGCGGCGGGCGCCGATCAGGCGGTCCACGGGCAGCACACCCCGCCGGTACCACGCGAACAGCGTAGGCAGGTCGCGCTGGGGGTCGATGCCGCCCATGAAGCAGCCGAGCAGCCGCTTGTGCATGAGGGCCAGGGGTGCCCCGGGCAACCCCACCACGGCGTCGGCGGCCTGCACGCCGACCGCGACCGCCGTGCCGCCCTGGCGCACGAGCTTCCACGCGCCGAGGAGCACGTCGGGGTTGCCCACGGCGTCGACTGCGATGTCCACCGGCTCGCCGCCGAGCAGGGACCTGATCTCGTCCCGCAGACCCTCGCCGGGAGCCGTCGTGGCGACACCCAGCTCGGCGGCGAACCCGCGGCGCTCCTCGGACGGGTCGACCACCACGACGGCGCCCGCCCCCATCGCCGCGGCGGCCAGGGCGGCCGACAGTCCCACGCCTCCGGCGCCGAACACCACCACGGTGTCCCCGGGAGCCGGCTTGGCGACGTTGAGCATCGCGCCCGCTCCCGTGGCGACCCCGCAGCCCAGCAGCGCCGCCACCTCGATGGGAACGTCGTCGGGCACGGGGACGAGCCCCGACACGGGGAAGGTCACGGCGGTCGTGAACGCCGCGATCCCGAAGGCGCGGTAGACCGGCTCACCGGACCGATGCAGGCCCGTCCTGCCATCGAGCAGCGTGCCGCGCGCCGACATGGCGCCGCTGCGCTCGCACAGGCCGGCGTTGCCGCGCAAGCATGCCCGGCAGGTCCGGCACGGCGGGCGCATCCACAACGTGACCCGGGTACCGGCAGGTGGGCCCTCGGTCGCGGGGCCCAGCGCCACGATCCGGCCGGCGGCCTCGTGGCCCAGCACCATCGGCACCGGATACGGCATCTTGCCGGTGAGCAGCGCGAGATCGGTGCCGCACACCCCGGCCGCCTCGAGCGCGACGAGCGCCTCGCCCGCGCGGGGCTCGTCCAGCTCCAGGTCGTCGACCAGTTCGACGGGTGCCCCCGCCTGTGCCACGATGACGGCCCGCTGCATGGCGATCTCCCTCTCGCTGCGCTCTGGCCTCGGCGGTGTACCACACGACCACCGACAAGCGTGAACGGGAGCCGCTCCAACGTTGCAGAGTTAGGCCAGCTATCTGGCGCAAGTCCGCAACGTTGAGCCGGGCTGAACGAGAGAGGCAGCGATGGAACTGGCCGGGAAGGTCGCCGTCGTCACGGGCGCATCGAGCGGTATCGGGGCAGCCACAGCGGAGGCGCTGGCCGCCGCCGGCATGAGGGTGGTCGCGGTCGCGCGCCGCCGCGAGCGCCTGGACGCGCTGGCCGAGCGCGTCCCCGGCATCTCCGCGCATGCCGCCGACGTGACCTCCGACGCCGAGGTCGAGGCCTTGGTCCACCGCGTGCGGGAGGAGTTCGGGGCCTGCCACCTGCTGGTGAACAACGCCGGCAGCACGGGGCCGCACCGCTTCCGCTCCGCCGACGACGTCGACGGGGTCCGGGCGATGATGGAGCTCAACTTCATGGGGGTCGTGCGCTGCATGGGCGCCTTCGCCCCGCTGCTCGTGGACAGCGCACCGGCGCGCGTCGTCAATGTCGCCTCGGTGGCCGGGAAGATCGGCGTGGGGAGCCCCGCCTATACCGCTTCCAAGTTCGCCGTGATCGGTCTCACCGAAGGGGTCGGAGCGGATTGGGCGCGCCGCGGGATCACGGTGACCCAGCTGAACCCCGGCTTCATCGCGACGGAGGGCTTCCCCCAGACCGACCTCATGCGCTCGCCGGTGACCCGCCGGCTGGTCGGCTCACCCGACCTGGTGGCGCGCGCGATCGTCGCCGTGGCGCGCTCGGGAAGGCGCGAGCGAACGGTCCCGCGCTGGTACCGGGGACTTGTGGTGCTGCGCCACCTCGCCGCGCCGATGTTCCGCGCGGCGGCGGATCGCCTGCGCTGGCGCCGGTGCCGCTAGGAGGCCTGCTGGCCCTCCAGCAGCGCGCGCACCTCGGTCGCCCGATAGCGGCGATGACCTCCGAGGGTGCGGATCGACGACAACTTGCCCGACTTCGCCCAACGTGTGACGGTCTTCGGATCCACGCGGAACAGCTTCGCCACCTCTGACGGTGTGAGCAACTCCTCGTCAGGATTCGTCAACGGTTTCACCATGCTCTCCTCACGAATGACCCGTCCGGCCCTCAGGGCCGGTCAGGGGTCATTCCGTCCAACCTGGACAAAGGGTAGGCCCCAACCGGGGGATAAAGGAATACCCCGATCGGAGGAATTTTCGCATAGTCCCCCAGTACTAGCGAACCGGGCTAGCGAACCGGACCTCCGAACCGGGCGCGGGAATCGCCCAGTTAGTGCTCATGGCCCCTGGCGGGGGCACCTCGGACGGTTGAAAATGCTGCGGT
>JBBDXI010000036.1:0-35218 GCA_040902425.1 Phycisphaerales bacterium | reverse complement strand
TGATCGCCCGGGCCCTCGCCTCACGCCCGCGGCTGCTGCTGCTGGATGAGCCGACCGTGGGGATCGACATCGCCGGCCAGCAGCGCTTCAGCGCCCTGCTCCGGACCCTGCACGAGCGCCTCGGCCTCACCATCATCGTGGTCAGCCACGACATCCGCACCATCGCGGCCGGGTCCGACCGGGTCGCCTGCCTCAGCCGCACGCTCCACAGCCACACCGCCCCGGAGGGCCTGACGCCCGCGGTCCTGGCCGAGGTCTTCAGCCACGACGTGGCCGCCATCTTCGGCGACGTCCACGTGGATGCCCACCTCGCCCGCGAGTGCCCGGACCCGGCGCACCCCCACGCGCACGGGCCCGGCTGCGACCACGGCCACGACGATCATGACCATGACCCGGCGCACGGGGGGCGCGGGCCATGATCGCGCTGATCGACCCGGTCGCTTTCGCGATGTGGGGCCCGCCGGTGGTGGCGGGGATCGCGATCGCCGTTGTCACGGCCGCGCTCAGCCCGCTGGTGGTCCTCAAGCGGCTGTCGTTCGTCGGGCAGGGGATCAGCCACGCGGCGTTCGGCGGGATTGGCATCGCGGCGGTGCTGGGGCTCTCGGCGTCCGGGGCGGTGGGGGGGCACGCGCAGTTCCTGGTGGTGCTGGCGTTCTGCCTGCTCTCGGGGCTGGCGATCGCCTGGCTGATGCAGCGCAGCGCCGGCGAGGCCGACACCGCCATCGGCATCGTCCTCGTCGGCGCCATGGCCCTGGGGGCGATCCTGATCGAGGCCGGGTCGCGCCTCCACGGCCGCCCGCCGCCCGCGTGGGAGGGCGTCCTCTTCGGGTCGATCCTGAGCGTGGACTGGGCCGACGCGGGCGCGGCCTGGCTCACCGCGGGCGCGATCCTCGCCGTGGCCTGGCTCGCGCGCCGGCCGCTGCTCTTCTGGGCCTTCGACGAGAGCGCTGCGCCGGCCTTCGGCGTCCGCGCCCCGGCGATGAAGTACCTGCTGGTGGTGCTGCTGACGCTGGCGATCGTGACGGCGATGAAACTGGCGGGCGTGGTGCTCGCGACCGCGCTGCTTGTGCTGCCGGGGGCTACGGCGCTGCGGCTGAGCGACCGGCTCCCCACGGTCATGGCGCTCGCGCTGCTGGTCGCGCTGGCGGGGGTGGTTGGGGGGCTGGGGGCGAGCGCGCTGATCTCGGTGCTGCCGCCGGGGGCGTGCATGGTCGGCGTGCTGGTCGTGCTGTTCGGCGTGGCGAGGGCGGCGCAGGCGGCCCGGGCCCGGGCCGCGCCCGCCCTACCGTGATGACAACGGAGGGACCCATGAAGGCCGAGACCATCCTCGCCGAGCTCAACCGGCTGCGCAAGGACATCGGGGAGGACAAGAGCGACCCGGAGTGGCTCGCCGTCCACCACGCGTTTGTCTTCCTCTCCTACAAGACCGGCGAGTTCCAGAAGTACCTCGACGAGGAGACGCGCAAGGGCACGTTCGCCGACTACGAACGCGACCGCTGAGGCAGCGTGCCACGGGTTCGCCCCGTCTTCGGGGCAACCCGTGCCCTTCAACCCAAGTCACTCGCGGTCAATCGAGCGCGGCCACCAGGTCCGCGTACCCCACCGAGATCGGTTCCCCGAGCGCTGGCCCGAACTCCCCGCGCAGTTGCCGCACCCGCGCCTCGCACCGCTCCATCGGGTTGCCGGGCCTCACCATCGCCTCGAACTCAAGGAACCACCCCAGCCCCTCGACCTCGTCGAGGTGCACCCGGACGTTCCCGATCAGCAGCAGCTCGCGCCGCTTCCGCACGACCACCCACACCGGCATGGGCGAGGCGCCGAAGCGCTCGAGGGCCTCCTCCTCGCCGCACACGGTGTACTCGCTCACCCTCGCCCCGGAGGCGTCGGGGCGCAGGTACTGGATCCACTCCGTGTCCTCGCCCACGGTCTCGCGGCGTTTCAGCCGGCCCCGGCCGACGCGGAAGTAGGTGTCGGTCTGATCGAGCATCCCGACGGGGCGCCCCCCCAGCGTGCCGGCGATCGCCCGGGCCAGGGCCGGGTCGCGCAGCTCCGCCTTGAACTCGACGTTCTTCACTCGGGCCGCTCCCGCGCCAGCGCCCCGATCAGCCGCTGCTCATCCCACACCTCGATCCCCAGTTCCTGCGCCTTGTCCAGCTTCGACCCCGCCTCGCGCCCGGCGATCACCAGGTCGGTCTTCGACGAGACCGACCCCGTCACCTTCGCCCCCAGCGACTCCAGCAGGTCGGCGAGGGCCTTGCGCTCGTAGCCGTCCAGCGTCCCGGTGAGCACCACCGTCTTGCCCGCGAACGCGCCCGCCGCGCCCGGGCGCCTGCCCGGCGGCGCATACTCCCGGGAGGTCAGGTCCACGCCCACCTGGCGCAGGTCGCGGAACGTCTTCTGGGCCACCCCGCTGTGGAGGTACGCGTGCACGACGGGGGCCGTCTCGACGCCCAGGCCCGTCTCCTGCCCCCCGGGCGGTTCGCGCGGAACGCCGAGCCGCCTTGCGTCCTTCTCGGAGAGCCTGGTCTGGGGCATCAGGTCGCGGACCGAGGCGTCCATCAACGCGTCGAGGTCGCGGTACCGGCGCGCCAGCAGCTTCGCCGTCGCCTCCCCCACGTGACGCATTCCCATGCCGCCCAGGACCCGCGCCAACCCGCGCCCTTTCGCGTCCTCGATCCCCGCGATCAGGTTGTCCACCTTCTTCTCGCCCATCCGCTCGAGCCGCAGGAGCTCCTCGCGGTGGCGCGCCAGTCGGAAGACGTCGGCGAAGGTGTTGAGCGGGACCTTCGACTCCTCCCGGATCTGGGCGATCGTCTTCTCCCCCAGCCCCTCGATGTCCATCTGCCGCCGCCCGGTGAACCACACCAGCTTCTCGAACACCTGCGCCGGGCACTCGGGGTTCACGCAGCGCCGGCCCGTCTCCAGCGACGGCGTCTCCCCGGCCTCCGGCGGTTCGACCTCGACCGGCCCGCCGCACTCCGGGCACTTCGGCGGCGCCTCGATCCGCGCAGCGCCCCGCGGCCGCTCCGCCAGCACCACCTGCACCACCTGCGGGATGATCTCCCCGGCCTTCTCGATGATCACCGTGTCGCCGAGCCGGATGTCGGTCCGCCCGCCGGGCTTCTCGGTCGCGGCGTCGCGGATGCGCCCGTAGTTGTGCAGCGTCGCGTGCCGCACCGTCGTCCCCGCCAGCACCACCGGCTCCATGATCGCCCGCGGCGTGATCCGACCGGTCTTGCCCACCTGGTGCTCGACGCGCAGCAGCTTCGTCCGCTTCTGCTCGGCGGGGTACTTGTACGCGATGACCCAGCGCGGGCTCTTGGCGGTGTACCCCAGTTTCTCCTGCTGCTCGAAGGAATCGACGCGGATCACCATGCCGTCGGTGGCGTAGTCCTGGGCGAGGCGCTTCTGCCCGAACTCGCGGATCGCGCCGAGCACCTCCTCGACCGACCCGCACCGCACCGCGCTGGGGCTCGTGGGGATGCCCAGCCGCCTCGCACGCTCCAGGAACTCCCAGTGCGACCCCGCGAACCCGCGGCTGACCTCGCCCCGGCCGTACGCGATGAACACCAGCCGGCGCGACGCCACCACCTTCGGGTCCAGCTGCTTCAGCGTCCCCGCGCAGGCGTTCCGCGGGTTCATGAACAGCTCCAGCCCCGCCGCCTGCCGCTCGTCGTTGATCCGCTGGAACTCCTTCAGCGGGATGAACACCTCGCCCCGGACCTCCAGCACCTCCGGAATCTCGGGCTGCCCCTTCCCCTTCCCGTCGCCCCCCAGCCGCGTCGGCACCGACCGGATCGTCCGCACGTTCGCCGTCACGTCGTCGCCCGTCGTCCCATCCCCGCGAGTGGCCGCGACGATGAGCCTGCCCTTCTCGTACCGCAGCGACATCGCCACGCCGTCGATCTTGGGGTCGGCCACCACCGGCACGCCCGCGGCCTCGGGCTCACCCTCTGCCCCGCCGAACAGTCCCGCCCCCCCCTTCCCCGCGCCCTTCTTCCCCCCGCCCACCCCCAGCCCGCGCAGCACCCGGTCGTACCACTCCCGCACCCCCGCCTCGTCGTAGGTGTTGTCGATGCTCAGCATCGGGAGCGCGTGCCGAACCGGCTTGAACCCCTCGATCGGCTCCCCGCCGACGCGGCGCGTCGGGCTCTCCGGGTCATCCAGCTCCGGGTGCTTCTGCTCCAGCTGCGCCAGCTCGACGAGCAGCCGGTCGAACTCCGGGTCCGACATGATCGGCGAGGCCTCGATGAAGTACGCGCGGTTCGCCTCCTCCAGCAGCCGCCGCAGCTCCAGCACGCGCTTCCTGGCCGACTCCGGTGCGCCCATCGCCGCATCGTACAGGACCGCGCGACGGTCGGCCGCGCGCCAGCCCGACCCGGCCGCCATTGCCCCTCGCCATATCACCGTCTCACCGTTTCACCGTATCATCCGCGGATGCCGGCCACGATCATCGACGGCAACGCCCTCGCCAAGCAGTACCGCGATGACATCGCGCGCCGTGTGGCCGCGCTCGCGGCCCGGGGGAAGGCCGTCCGCCTTGACGCCCTGCTGGTCTCCTCCGGCGACACGGCCTCCCGCGTCTACGCCGAGAACCAGGGCAAGACCTGCGCCGCCCTGGGGATCCGGTACGAGCTCCACGAGTTCCCGCCAACAACCGGCGAGGCCGACCTCGCCGGCGCCATCCGCGCCCTGAACGACCGCCCCGAGGTCACCGCGATCATGCTCCACCTGCCGGTGCCCGAGGGCATCGCGCCCTACCGCCTCCAGCGGCTCATCGCCCCGGAGAAGGATGTCGAGGGCGTCAACCCGGCCAATATCGGCAACATCGTGTACGGCCAGTCGTCGCTCGTGCCCTGCACCGCCCTGGCCGTCCTGAAGATGGTCCGGCACGCGCGGGCGGACCTGCGGGGCCGGCGGGCCGTCGTCGTCGGCGCCAGCGACGTCGTTGGCAAACCCCTCGCCGTCCTGCTCATGCGCGAGGAGGCCACCGTCATCTCCTGCAACAAGCTCACGCAAGGGATCAGCGACCTCGCCCGCTCGGCGGACATCCTCATCGCCGCGGCCGGTGTGCCCGGCCTGGTAACCCCCGACATGGTCGCGCCCGGGGCCGTCGTCATCGACGTGGGCGTGAACCGGGTCCCCGACCCCGCCACTCCGGGCAAGATGCGGACCGTGGGCGATGTGGACTTCGCGAACGTGAGGGAGATCGCCGGCTGGATCAGTCCAGTCCCCGGCGGCGTCGGCCCGATGACCGTGGCGATGCTGCTGGAGAACGTCGCCCAGGCAGCGGAACGGGCGGCGGGTATCGGACCGGGGTGAACATCCCGGCAGTGCGTCGCGCGAGGCGGACCCCGCGCCGGCCGCAATTCCGGCCTCTCCGGCCCGTTGACTCCCCACCCCCGCCCCGCTTGGATTAGCCGTCCGCCCCTCTGATCGGAGCCACGATGCACACGCTGGCCACCTTCCTGGGCCTTGGTCTCTGGGAATCTCTCGCGATCCTCGCCCTCGGCCTGCTGCTCTTCGGCCGCCGCCTCCCGGAGGTCGGCAAGTCCCTCGGACGCAGCATCGTCGAGTTCCGCAAGGGCCTCTCCGGCATCGAGCGCGAGGTCGAAGAGGCGAGCCACCGTCCCCCCTCCACCGGCGAGTCCGTCCGTGCCCCGCTCACCGAGGGCGAGGATGTCCGCGTCAGCCGCGCCCCCGGACGCGTCGCCGCCGAGGGCCAGTCGGGCTCCGCGAGCTGAGGGCTCGTGGGACACACCACGTGACCGGTCCGCGGCCGGGCCGGTCCACAGGAGCACCGCCATGAACCGCGCCCTCGCGATCGTCATCTCCCCGCTCGCACTGGCCGCGCCCTGCGCCGCCCAGCCCTGGTGGTGGCCCCCGACCGACGGCCTGGAGGTTGCGCCGGAGTGCCCCGCACCCAGCACGGCGGTGCAGCTCACCGTCTCGGGCCAGTGGCCCGACAACTGCATCCCCAACATGGGTCAGGCGGTCCGAACCGGGAACACCATCGACGTCAACGTCTGGCGCGACCCGCCCCCCGGATTCTGCCTCACCGTCATCCGTCCGTGGTCCATGACCGTCGATGCCGGCCTCCTCCCCGCGGGCGAGTACACGGTCTACTCAACCTACTACCTCAACGGGAACCCCTCCACCACCCGCGAGCTGATGGGCACCTTCGAGGTCGATCCCGCCTGCGGCGGCGTCCCGTGCTACGCCAACTGCGACTCCAGCACCACCCCGCCCATCCTGAACGTCCAGGATTTCGGGTGCTTCCTCACGCGGTATGCCGCCGGCGACCCGTACGCCAACTGCGACGGGAGCACGACCGAGCCCGTGCTGAACGTGCAGGACTTCGGCTGCTTCCTGACGCAGTACGCCGCCGGGTGCCCCTGAGCGCCGGCTCAGGCGCGCCCGTACACCGGCACCACCGCCCCCCGCGTGACCGCGTTCGCCGGCGACGCGAGAAAGACGATCGTCGCCGCGACCTCATCCAGCTTCGGCCACGCGCCGGGGTCCGCCTTCGGCATCGCAGCCCGGTTCGCCGGCGTGTCCATGATGCTCGGCGCCACCGCGCTCACCCAGATCCCCTCCCCCGCCCCCTCCGCCGCCAGCGACCGCGTCAACGCCGCCACCGCCGCCTTCGTCACCGTGTAGGCCACCATCCCCGCCCCCATTTCAGGGATGAGCCCCGGCCGCGCCGCCACGTTCACGATCCGCCCGCCCCGTCCCCCCCGCCTCATCGCCCTCACCGCCTCGCGGCAGCAGGAGAAGCACGTGGCCGCGTTCATCCGCCAGAGGTGATCGAGCTCCGTGCCGGTGGTCGCCTCGATCGGGTTCATGGAGAACCCGCCCGCGATGTGCACCGACCCCCACAGGCCGCCCGCCGCCGCCCGCGCGTAGAGACGTTCGACCCCGGGCTCATCCGCGAGGTCCACACCCTCGACGATCTCGATGCCCTCTCGCCCCGCGTGCGGGAACCGGTCGAGCTCCTTCTTCTCCAGGCACGTCACCACGCAGTGCGCGCCCTCGCTCAGGAGCAGCCCGACGACCGCGCTCCCCAGCGCCCCCGTGCCGCCCGTCACCACCACCCGCCGCCCGGAAAGCCCAAGCTCCATGTCTAGACTCCTTGGTCACAGCCTACCGCCCTCGGGGCGGGGCGTTCCGGAGCCCACCGTGCCGCTGTACGAGTACATCTGCGAGGAGGACGGCGCCCGCCTCGAACTCCTCCGCCCCATGGCGGACGCCGACAGGCTTCCCGACGACCCCGAGGGCCGAGGCCGCACGTTCAAGCGGGTCCACTCCACGTTCGCCACGGGCGGCGCGCCCGGCCTGACCATCGGCGGTGGGGGTGGGGGGTGCTGCCCCTGCGGCAAGCCGGACGGCTCCTGCGGGCGGAACTGAGGCCCACTGAGGCCCGTAGTTGCGCGGCGGACGCACCGGCAGAGCGCAGCTTCTGCCGCGACGTTGCCCCGCGCCCAGCGGCATCCGAAACCGGGAACGCCGGTCGTCCGGCCCCGAAACTGACCTCCGGTTCGGCGGCGTCCCGCGCGGTCGCCCACGCTGGCACGCCCGTTGTGATGCCTCCGGCACACCCCCGGAGTTCCCCGTGCGCCCCGCCGATCCTGCGCCCTCCCCCTCGCCCGCCGCCAGACTGCTCGCCTCCGGCCAGCTCGGCGCCCGACTGGTCGCCGCCGCCCGCGCCGCCGCGGCCGTGCACATGGGCCACCAGGCGATGCCGGCGGAGACGGTCGCGCCGTCGCGCCTCACACCCGCCGCCGCGGAGCCCCGCCCATGAACTACGGGCTCCACCTCTCGACCTCCGGCGCCCTGGTCAACCTCCACCGGATGGATGTGCTGGCCAACAACCTCGCCAACCTCTCCACCCACGGCTACAAGCCCGACTTCGCCCCCGTGATGCAGCGCGACCCCGTCCGCGTCGAGGACTCGATCGGCTTCATGCCGTCCTCCGCCCTCCTCGAGCGGCTGGGGGGCGGCGTGCTCTCCGGGCCGGCCGGCATCTCCTTCGAGCAGGGCCCCATCGAGCAAGGCGGCCCCCTGGACCTCGCGATCGAGGGCGACGGGTTCTTCGTGCTCCGCGACGAACGCGCCGCGGCCGGTCAGGACGCCCGCCTCACCCGCGACGGGCGCTTCGCGCTCGACACCTCCGGCCGCCTGATCGCCGCCGCCAGCGGCCTCCCCGTGCTCGACGTCAACGACCGCCCGATCACCCTCGAACCCACCGCGCCCGCCGAGTTCGCCGCCGACGGCACCATCCGCCAGCGCGACACGGTCATCGCCCAGCTTCAGGTCGCGGCCATCGCCGACAAGACCGCCCTCTCCAAGGCCGGCGCCGGCCTGTTCAGGGTCTCGCCCGCCGCCCTGGCCCTGCGCCAGGCCGCCACGGGCGCTGTCCGCCAGGGCGCAGTCGAGGGCTCGGCCGTCGAGCCCATCACCGCCATGCTCGCCGTCACCGCCGCCGGCCGGGCCGCGGAGGCCAACATCTTCATGATCCAGTCGCAGGACCGCCTCATGGACCGGGCCATCAACGTGCTCGGGCGCGTCGGGTAATCACCTATGGCCACCATCGCCCTCCAGTCCGCCGCCACGGGCCTCGCCGCCCTGAACACCAAGCTCGACGTGATCGCCAACAACCTGGCGAACGTGAACACGACGGGCTTCAAGAGCAGCCGCGCGAACTTCGAGGACCTGCTCTATATCGAGCGGGCCCAGCCCGGCACCGAGAACCCCAGCGGCGCCCGCACGCCCACCGGCCTGCTGGTCGGCCTGGGGGTCAAGGTCTCCGGCACCCAGCTGAGCACCCGCCAGGGAGACGCGGTCAACACCGGCCAGCCGCTCGACCTCATGATCGAGGGGGCCGGGTTCTTCCGCGTGCAGGTCGAGGAGGGCCTCGGCGGCGGGATCGCCTACACCCGCGCGGGCAACCTCGCCCGCAACAACGAGGGCGAGCTGGTCCTCGCCACCAGCAAGGGCCGGCGCCTCGAGCCGCCCATCACCATCCCCGACGATGTCGTCGGCGAGATCTCGATCGGCAGCGACGGGCGCGTCTTCGCCCTCCAGTCCGGCCAGACCGAGCCCACCGAGTTCGGCCAGATCACGCTCACCACCTTCATCAACCCCGTCGGCCTCAAGCAGGTCGGCGAGAACCTGTTCCTCGAGAGCCCCGCCTCCGGCCCGCCCCTGGAGGGCGAGCCCGGCACCGAGAACCGCGGCACGCTCGTGCAGGGCATGCTCGAAGGCTCCAACGTGGACCCCACCACCGAGCTCATCGAGATGATCCGCACCCAGCGGGCCTTCGAGATGAACAGCAACGTCATCCGGGCCGCGGATGAGACCCTCCGCGCTGTCGCCCAGCTCCACCGGTGATTTCGCCCCCTCCCGGGGCACGCCATGACTGACCGCCGCCACCCACTCCTGCCGCTCCTGCTCGGCGCAGCGCTCGCGATGCTCGTCCCGCTGTGCGCCCGGGCGCAGAGCACCATCAGCGTGCTCCCCTCGGCCCGCGTGGAGCCCGGCCGGCCCGTCCTGCTGAGCCAGGTCGCAACCCTGGCGGGGCCGGAGGCCGAGGCGCTCGCCTCCACGATCATCGTCCCCATCCTCCGCGGCAGCGCTGACGCGACGGTCTCGCTCGATCAACTCCGCGCGGCCCTCGACGGCGCGCCCGGAATCAACTGGGGCCGCCTGGCGCTGCGGGGCTCTTCCTGCCGGATCATCACCGCGCCCGCGCCGGCCAGCCCCGCCCCGCCGCCCGGCCGCCCGACCTCCACGGAGAAGCCCGCCCATGACGCCGCCACCATCCGCGCCGCCGTCGCCCATCGCATCGCCCAGGTCGCCCGCGCTGCCCCCGCGGACCTGCGCCTCGCCTACGCACCCGAAGATCACCCCTTCCTCGACCAGGCCGTCGGCGGGCGCGCGCTCGAAATCCGGCTCACCGCCCATGCCGACCGCCTCCCCCTGGCCATCACCCTCTACGACGGCGACCGCATCGCCGCCTCGCGGACCATCCGCGTCGGCGTCGAGGTCCGCCGCACCGTCGCCGTCGCCGGCGTCGCCAAGCGCCGCGCCGACCTCCTCGCGCCGGAAGACCTGACCACCGAGCAGCGCTGGCTGCCGCTCACCGCCGCGCCCGCCGCCGCCGAGCAGGCCGTGGGGGCGTCGGTCGCGACGCGCCTGGTCCCGGGGCAGATGATCACCGCCGCCGACGTGACGCCCCCCTTCGTCGTCGCCAAGGGCGACCACGTCACCGTCCACTGCGTCAGCGGCGGGGTGGTCCTGACCACGCGCGCCCGCGCCACCGGCCCCGCCCGCGACGGCGAGCTGGTCGAGCTGCAGTCGCTCGACGCCAAGCGCCGCTTCCAGGCCCGCATGAACGGGCGCGGCCGCGCGGTCATCGCCGCCGAGCCCGCCCCGGAGTTCACCCGATGAGAGCGCGACACTGGCCCTGCGCTGTTCTTGCTCTGGCGGTCCCGGCCGGCGCTCTCGCCCAGCAGACCCTCCCTCCCACCGGCCCGGCGCGCCCGGGGCCCGCAGCCCCGCAGCCGCCAGCCCCGGTGAATCCCGCGCCGGTCGCACCGCCAGCGGGAGAGTCTCTGCCGGCCCCCGCCCGGCACGCCCAGCCGCCCGGCGCGGCATCGCCCGGCGAGACCTCGACGCCCCTGTACGGCTACAGCCTGCTCGTCGTTGCCCCGCCCAGGCCACGGACCTACGCGAAGCACGACCTGGTCGCCATCATCGTGGACGAGTCCAGCCGCCAGCAGGCGGACCAGACGCTCAACACCGACAAGAAGTACAACAACGCCTCGACGCTCAACACGATCATCGATCCCTGGGAGCTGCTGGAGCTGCGCCTCCGCGGCGGCGACCTGAGCAAGCTGCAGCTGCTGGGCATCGACTCCAAGGCCAAGTTCGACGGCAAGGGGCGCTACGAGCGGAGCGACCGCCTCCAGCTCAAGATCGAGGCCGAGATCATCGACGTGAAGCCCAACGGCGTGCTGACGCTGGAGGCGAAGAAGGTCATCGACAAGAACGGCGAGCTGACGACGACGGTGCTCTCCGGCTCGTGCCGGCCGGAGGACATCACCGCCAACAACAGCGTCTTCTCCAGCCAGTTGGCGAGCATGACCCTCATCACCCGCAACGAGGGTCAGGTCAACGAGGCCGGCAAGAAGGGGCTGGTCCCGCGCGTGCTCGAGACGCTCTTCGCGTTCTAGCCCCCCGGCACCCGGTTATTGCCCCCGTGCGCGGGGCCTCCGACCCGGCGGGGAAGCCCGGCACGAGCGGTTTTTCCTGCCGCCGGATGCAAACATTTCTGTTGCCCCTGCGTACGGAAAAGCGATAATCCACTATTCGCCCGCTGCCCCTGCCGCCGAGGCCCGGAGAACCCGGAACACCCGCGTGCACGGGGGCGAGCGACGACCGGACTGGGTCCCGCGGGCGCGTGCCCGCCTCCTGGATCACCCGGGCGATGGGCCGCCGGCGACGGTCGGCGGGGAAAGGGCTCGGCGGCGCTCCGGTACAGGGGCGCGTCGGCTGAGGGGTCTCTTTCAAGAAGGAGGTGATCCAGTGACGCAATGTGACTGTACGAAGGGGCTGCGCGGCTAACGCAACGCTCGACGGAGCTGCGCGTGCGCAGCCCGCAGGACAGAGCTCCTACGGCCCTCAGGCGACAGCCTGGGGGCTGTTTGTTTGTGGACCCGGCGCCGACCGCGCGCGACCAGCGCCGCTCACGGGCAGCCCTGCGCGAACCTCGCCAGGAAGCACGAGAAATCGTGGATGTTGAACACCGGGTTCGTCGTGCTGCCGTCGCAGTTCGCGTACGGATGCGAGGCCGCGAAGCGGTCCAGGAAGCACGAGAGATCGGCCACGTTCAGCACCGGGTGCGCTGTGCTGCCGTCGCAGTTGGGGTAGCAGGGTGTCCCGCTGCCCGCGCCCGGGACCGGGAGGCCCCGGGCGTTGAGTGAGGTCGGCGTCCCGGGGACAAACAGCCCCAGCGTCACCGAGCCGGTCCCCGGCGCCGAACTCGCCTCGAACCAGAAGTTCGCCATCGTCCCCCAGCGCAGGGCGCTGGCGCGCGGGTCCGCGGCCTGGGGCGTCGTGGCCCACGAGAGGGAGGTCGCCGAGACGGTCGCCGTCCACGCCGCGTTGCTGTAGGGCTCCCCGGAGTGGGACGCCGGCACGCCGAACCCGGGCCCGCTGATGGTGGCGCGCGCGCCCAGCGGAACCGTGAAGGACCCCGCCGCCCGCTCGGCGTTGTGGTTGTACACCGCGTACTCGTACCGCCAGGTCCCCGCGGCCGTGGGTGTCGCGAGAGCGGCCACCCAGAACCGCGCCGTGATCGGCACGCCCGCGCTCGTGTCCGTGTAGTCCACCGTGGTCACGGTCACCTCGGGGTCGTACTCCTTCCAGGCGAGGATCGCCGGCTGCCCCGGGCGGCTCGGCCCGAGGGTCTGGTAGCCCCCGTTGGTGAGGTTCGTCGCTGCGCAGTACGAGGCGTTGTTCAGGCCGTTGTTGGCCTGCGCATCGTCGGGCGTCACCAGCCGCGCCTCGGCGATGTACACGGCCCCCTTGTTCAGCGACGGGGAGATGTCGGCCGTCAGGACGCGGAGCCGACGGTCCATCAACGAGGTGACCGTCGGCGCGCTGAACGGGTAGGGGTACGCGCCCGTGGTCACGTTGATCTGCGACTTGGGCCCCAGCCGGTTCTGGCTCCCGTTCAGTTGCGCCCCGTACACATCCCCGCACCGCACGCCCAGGAGCGTCTGCGTCCCCGGGTTCACGCACACCCCGCACGAGGGCTCGTTCTCCGCCGAGAAGGCGTGCTTGACCCACGAGTGCCCGAGCTGCTCCAGCCGGCCGTTCTTCAGCCGGTAGAGGTTCTGCGCCACCACCGGGTGCCGGTTGGTCGCCCCGAACCACTCCGCCGCCGTGTCACCGTTGTTGCAGATGTGCACGCCGATCGAGTACGCCGAGTACGGCCCCTCGCTGTCCAGGTACTTCATGTCCTGCACGGTGGTGACCACGATGTCCGGGCCCGTCGCCCGGCCCGAGCAGCTCACCGACCCGCACTCGCTCCCATCCCCGAAGTACGCCCCCCCGGCGCGGGCGCACGACTCGCCCGAGGAGATCAAGCACACCCCCGCCGGCAGGCAGCACGCCCCCGCGGCGCACGCCGCGTCGGCGCACCTCGCGCCCTCCCCGCGGAACACGCCCCCGGCGCGCTCGCAGGCGCCGCGATCGGCCATGGAGCACGATCCATCCGGCAGGCAGCATGCCCCCGCCATCTCCCGCGACATGACCTGTGCCTGCGCACACTCCGCCGCAAGCACCGCCGCCACCAGCGACCAGAATCTCCCTACCGCCATGCCCTTCCCCCCTCGCTTGGCCGAGTCCTTCCGGCCGCGGGCCACGCCCGCCCGCGGCTCCCCCGATCAGGCGGAACGCTAGAGGCGGGTGCCCGGCGAGTCTCGCCAGGCAGGCCGCGCACGCGTGATTTCACGCCGCGGCACCCGCCATCGCCCGGGCCGCAACCGCGATCCGGCGGCCCCTTCCTTGCTTACGCCGCGCCTGCCGCGCCGCCCCTGATGAAGCGCTTATCACGGGCGAGCACACGCGGGCTGCACAGCCGCCGTTGCTTCCATCCCGGCGACTACCGGCGCTGACGCCCCTACGCGGGATGCGCAGGTCGAGCACGCCGCCGGGCCCTCCATGGTCGTCGGCGTCAAGCAGCCGTCCCGCCCGCGAGCAGAGACACCGAGATATCGGCCCCGGCGGGGCTTTCGGTCCGTCTCGCGACCGAGTACACTCGGCTTCCGCCGTTTCCCCGCGGCGGCCGCCCGTAAGGAGTGTTCGCGAGTGGCCACAGCCGGCCAGGCCAAGCCCAGCCCGGGTCCCGTCGGGGCCACGCTCCCCGCGGGGTACCGCGCGCTGCCGCTCAACCCCGCCGAGCGCGGCTCGGTCGCCGCCTGCGTCGTCATCCGCGAGCAGGCGCACCCGGTCCACGGCCGGCTCATCCAGTTGCGGAGCGCCTTCGACCGGCGCGTCATCCTCGGGTGCCTGCTCGACCGCGCCGCCCAGGTGCTCCGGTGGACCGAGGTCCATATCCAGGATGTCGCCGGCCTCGCCGCCGCCACCCCCGTGTACCGCGAGGCGGCCTCCAACCTCCTGCTCGACGAGCGGTGGCGCGAGGCCGCCCGGGCCATGCGAGCCGCGGCCCAGGGGGCAGACGCCGCGGTCATCGCCACCGAGTGGGAGTCCAGCCATCCGCCCCCCGTGGCGCTCGATATCGGCAAGGGTGTGCCGGTCGCGGCCGCCGACGACCAGGGGCGCGCCTGGCAGCTCCTCCGCGATGAGTCCGTGCTCACGGCGAAGGGCCTCGCCTCGTACGGCGGCTCCGCCCACCGCTACCTCTATGTACCCGACGCCGGCCCGGGGTCGCCGATCCGTCCGGTCACCACCGATGCCCCCGGCGGGTCATCCGCTCCCGCGGCAGCGCCGCTCTTCCCCACGGACATGGTGCCCCTCAACCCCGGCGCCGGCCTCCTCATGATCTGCCCGCGGGCGCCCGTCTCGCTGGAGGCAATGATCGACTTCCTGAGCGACGACCCCGCCGGCGCAGCCCTGCGCATCTCACCCTTCCCCGAGACGGAGACATCCGCCGGCGCCCAGCTCAAGTCCCTCGGCGAGGAGGGGTTCATCTCCTCGCGCCAGAGCCGCTGGGCCCGCGCCATCGAGGTGCTCCACCTCAAGCTCCGCCTCCTGGCCGACGCCGTCGGCGCTGTCCGCGGCGTCGTGGAGCGGACAGGCCGTCCCTTCCTCAACATCACCGCCGACAGCTTCCGCGTCGAGATCGGCGCGCCCGGCGAGGGGCTGCCCCTGCTCTGGACCGCCCGCGGCGTCCTCGTGGCCCCCGGCGATGCCGCCGCCCTCCCGCTCCCGGGCGCTGAGGAGGAGTACTACATCCGGCCCAGCGAGGCCACCTCGGTCTACCTGCCCGACTCCTCCGGCCGCGCTGTCCAGGGCCGGGGGTCGCTGCGGATCCGCAAGGTCGAGGCCGCCGGCGCCCACGGCGCGGTGCTCATCACCGGCACGCTGACCACCCAGGAGCGCATCCGCCCCAACCCCAGCGACCTGACCTGGCTCCGCATCCACGCCGGCAACGAGCGCGTGGACCTCTACGCCCGCCTGGAGGCCGACCCCGCCGCGGCCGCGGGCGAGTACCGCTTCCGGACCGTCCCGCAGAAGGTCAGCGACGCGGCGAAGAAGGGCCTGCAGGCGGCCGAGGGTGTGCCGATCTCCGACGCCCCGTTCCAGGTCATCCCGCTGCTCAGCACCCCGTGCGACCTGTACTCGCTGGGCGTGCTCGCCGTGCGCACGCTCCTGGTCGGCGCCGGCAACACGCTCCCCGTGGCGCTCGACGAGCTGTTCAGCCTCGGCCGTAACGCCGCGACCGAGGGCGAGGGCGAGCCCGCCGCGCGCATCCTCGCCGTCCTCAAGAGCGACCCCCGCTGGGGCGAGGCGCTGGGCCCGCAGCGTGTCGCGCACGGGCTGGGCTCGGTGAGCGAGGCGCTCGACGCCGTGCCGCTGGAGCTCTGGTGCGAGGTGCTCTCGGTGGTGGTGCGTCTCTTCCCGGGCCTGGGGCCGGGGGCCTTCTGCCGCGACCTCGGCGATGCCCCCCCCGCCGGCCTGCACGCCGTCTTCGACGGCGCCCTGGCCGAGCTCCGGGGCCTCATCCGCCGCACCCGCAGCCTCGTCGTCGTGGACTGGAGCGCCAACCGCGAGGTCCATTCCGTCATCCGCGCCCGGCGCGCCGGCACCGCGCCGGCACCGCGCCCGCGTCAGAACGTCAAGGTGTGAATCCCCGCGCCCCGCCCCCGCGGGGCGCTCAGCACTGGAGTCGGATCATGAGAATCAACTGGCGAGCGATGGTGGCGGTGGCACTCGGCGCGGGCCTGCTGGGCGGATGCGCCGCCGGCCCGGGCAAGTACGACGTGGCGGTCAGGCCCGCCGAGGGCCTGCGCGACGGCGCCGGCCGCATCCCCTCCTTCGAGGTGGACCTCGTCGGCGTCAACCCCACCGACGCCGAGCGCCTCCGCTCCTACTCCGTCAGCGACTACTTCAGCGGGTCCGACCCCGTCCGCGCCGACGCCGACCGCAAAACCCTCGCCTTCACCGCCGCCAAGCCCGGTCCCCAAACCCTCTCCCTGAAGGACCCGGTCTGGAAGACCTGGTCCTCCCACGGCGCGACGGAGCTGGTCGTCCTGGCCAACATCCCGGGCGTCGGCGGCAGCGGCCCCAACGACCGGCGCCGCCTCGTCCTCCCCCTCTCCACCGACCGCTGGAAGGGCAGCGACATCGAGATCGAGATCCAGCGCAGCGGCGTGGTCTGCCGCACGCCCATGAACCCCGAGAAATGACCGCGGCGGCCGAGCGCTCATGCCCACCTTCGGGCGTTTCGAAACTACCCGGGAGCTGTACCGCACAGGGCTGACCGTCCTGTGGTCGGCGCGCGCGCCCGGAGACGAGACGCCCCTGGTCGTCAAGGAGATCCAGGCCCAGGCCGAGATCTTCGGCGACGAGGCCTCGCGCCGCGCGGTCACGGTGTTCCTCCAGCGTGCCCGCGTCCAGCAGCAGGCCGCCGGCGAGGGCCGGGGCCACTGGGCCCCCGTGCTCGACCTCGGCGAGACCGAGACCGGGGCTTACCTGGTCACGCCGCTGTACCCCCGCAGCGCCCAGCGCCTCATCACCGGACGCGTCAAGCTCGACGCGGGGGCCATGGTCACCCTGCTGGAGTCCGCGATCACCGGCCTCGCCGAGATCGCCAAAGCCTCCTCCCGCGCTCACGGCAACCTCAAGGCCTCCAACCTCCTCATCGCCGGCAGCACCGAGGAGCCCATCACCCGCGCGGTCCTCTCCGACCCCGCCGAGTCGGCCACCCCCGCCGACGCCCCCGCCGACCTGCGCGCCCTGGGCGAGGTGCTCTACCAGCTCGTGATGCACCAGCCCTTCCGCGCCCGGGGCGGGTGGCCCGTCCCCCCCTCACCCGAGTGGGACCGCTTCGGGCCCTCCGGCAATGCCCTGCTGGAGCTGTGCAACCGGCTGCTCGACCCCTCCCTCCCCGACAACCCGCCGCCCCTCGAGGAGCTGCTGGCGCACCTCCCCACGCTCCGCCCCGCGCCGCGATCCAGGAAACCGGTCCTGCTCATCGGCGCGGTCGTCGGCCTCCTGGCCATCGGCGGCGTGGTCGGCGGCATCCTGGTGCTCCGCGGCGGCGAGTCGGGCCCCAGCGCCACCGACTTCCCCTTCGATGAGGCCCGCTGGACCTCGCTCTGCAACGAGCACTTCGACTGGATCGAGGCCATCGGCCGCGCCTTGGGGCGCGCCGGGCCCACGGCCCAGGCGAGGGCCAAGTTCTCCGCCGACCCCTACCTCCGCGAGCTGCTCACGCTCCTGGATGCCTACAACGCCCGCCTCACCCCCCAGGCCATCACCGGCTCGACCGCCAACGCCCAGGCCCTCTCCCGCGACCCGCCCGAGTCCGCCCAGAAGCCCGCGGCCGTCAAGCTCACGATCGAGAGCGCCGGGGTGGTCGAGCGGCTGCGCGCGAAGCTCTCTCCCGAGACGCTCGGCGATTGGACCGAGTACGCCAGGGTGCGCGACCTCGCCGAGGCGTGCGAGGGCCGGGGGTGGAACGGCCCGGCCCGCTACCTGCGCTCCCTCACCGGCGCGGTCCAGCCCCGCTACGACGCCGTCGATGCCGTGGCGCGGCTGATGGAAGCGGCCCCGCTGGCCGCCCGCCTCCAGAAGCTCGCCGCCGACGCCGACGCCATCTCGGGCGAGCAGGACGCCGTGCTCTCCCAGTTCAACGCCCTGGTCGCCCACGAACTGGCCGAGGCCGCCGACCCCAGGCAGATCGACCGCGTGCTGACATCCCTGCAGGACCTCGCCTCCCGACTGGCCGCGTTCATCGCCGGCGACTGGAAGAGCCGGGTTGATCGCGAGATCCTGGTCACCCGCGCCGTGTACGAGCCCGGGGGGGGCGCGGCCGCCCCGGATGCCACGCGCTTCAACACCTGGCTCACCGAGGCCCAGAACCCCCGCAACCACGTCCCCGGCGGGGCCGACCCGCGCGACAAGGGCTGGGCGCAGGTGCTTGCCGGTGTCCGCCAGAACCTCACCGACCTCACCAGCACCCACAACGTCCCCGCCGAGGAGGGCCCCGCCGAGTACGCCGCCCGGGCCGACGCGATCGAGCGTGAGATCGCCTCGCTGGGGGACCTCAAGTGGAACTCGATCAACCAGGTGGAGATCACGCGCCGCGCCGAGGCGGTCCGCACCGACCTTGAGTCCCTCCGCCGCACCGCCAAGGGCGCGGTGGACACGCAGATCGCCCTGAAGAACCGCAACCTCGACGAGTTCAAGGGCAGCCTGCGCGCCGAGGCGGAAATCCCCGCCGTCCAGACGGCCTCGATCAACGCCGCCTGGCGCCGCCAGCGCGACCAGATCCTCGACGCCGAGTCCGACCTCCAGCGGCTCGACTCCCTCAGCAAGCGCCTCCGCGAGTTCCTCACCCAGCTCGACGCCTCCGTCCCGCGACTCAACCTCACCACCGGCCGCCCCTGGGAGGCCGAGCTGCGCAAGGCCGACGACCGCCGCCGCGATGAGGCCCTCCAGGCCATCCTCGCCGCCGTCTCGTGGGAGGGCGGTGCTCCCCCCGCGTCCTTCTCCCCGCCCGCCGAGCCGCGCCAGGCCCTCGACCAGTGGCGGACCGACCTGACCTCCCTGGCGTCCGACCTTGCCGCGATGGAGGACAGGCTCGACGCCCTCTACGGGCCCACCGACACCCCCGAACCCCCCGGACCCACGGCCGCGGACCTCGCCGCCGCGTGCAAGGGCCGCGAGGCGCTCAAGCAGCCGGAGGTCGCCGCGGCCGCCGCGCCCGTGCTCGCCCGCTACGCCACCGCGGAGTCCCTCGCTGGCGAGTCCTCCCGCGCGGCGCTCCTGACCGCCGCCGGCGAGACCCGGGCCCCCGCGGCCGCGCTCGTGGCGTGGCGCCGGCTCGGCGCCATCGCCTGGCCCCCCGTCGAGCAGTCGCTGCGCGACGAGATCCGCCTGCAGGGCATTCTCCAGGGCATGATCGGCGCTGCCCCCGAGGGGCGCCGGGAAGCCCTCAGCGCAGAACTCCGCGCCGGCGCCAAGGCCCGCTGGGCCCGTCACCTCTCGCTGGCGGCCGCCCCGGCCGAGGTCCGCGCCGCCATTGCCCTGAAGGGCGACGACAAGCTCAGGGGCGACGCCGAACTGCTCGACAGCCGCGGCAAGTTCAACCTCCTCCTGTACGAACTCGAGCTCGCACGGGCCGACTCAGCCATCGACGAGCCGACCCTCACCACCCGCATCGAGTCGTTCGTCGCGGGCGCCAGAGCCCTGGGAGCGGTGGGGGGAGGGGCCGACGCCCTCCTCGGCCAGCTCGGCGAGCTCACCAGCGCTGCGCCCGTCCCGAAGATCGACGTGACAACCCTCGGCCCCGGCGCCGCCGGCTGGGCCGGCGAAGCGTCCACCGATGGCGACACCGTGACCTTCACGAAGGGGAGCCAGGCGATCGCTTTCGCCCGCGTCAACCCCTCCCAGGCTTCCCCCGCGTTCCTCTCGACTTCCGAAGTGTCCTTCGGTCTCTTCCAGGGCGTCGCCGCCGATGCGGGCATCGTCGCGCCCGTCTCCGACGCTCTCTACCAGTACTCGCTCCAGGACCCGCGCCAGGGCCCCCGCGTCTGGCGCCGGGGCACCGGCGGCCGCGTCTCCGCCGACACCGCCTGGCTCGCCGGCAACGCCCGCGTTTGGCCCCGCAACGGGCTCGGCGCCGGGCGCGTCGAGCCCTACCCCGCGGGCCTCAACCCTGGCACCCCCTCGGCCGAAGCGCCCATGCAATACATCTCCGGCGCTGCCGCCGTCATGGTGGCGCGAGCGGTGAACTGCCGCCTCCCCAGCGCCGCCGAGTGGTCCGCGGCCCTGGAAGCCGAGCTGGCCGGGCGCTCCGCCGACGAGTACATCACCGCGACCAAGCCCAACCTCCGCGACCAGACGTGGAGCCGCCAGCTGCAGTACGTCACCGGCCTGAACATCGCGCCCGTGGATTCGGCGCTGGTGCTGCCCGCGCTCGACCCCAGCGCCGGCAGCCTCTGGGGCCAGGCCGACCGGGAGGTACAGCCCTATGACGACGGCGCCCTCTGGTTCACGCCCGTGACCGCGGGCGGGGCGACCACCTTCAAGAACCTCATCGGCAACGTCGCGGAACTCGTTTTCGACGACCCCGACGCCCTCGACGCCCTCGCCGCCGGGAGCGGGCCCCAGCAGATCGACCCCCTCCTCCGCCGTCCCGGCCTGCTCAGCGCTGCCGGCTACTCGGCCCTCTCCCCGCGCGAGCCGCAGCCCATCCGGCCCATCACGGGCGGCGGGGGGCAAGGGTATTCCGATGTCGGGTTCCGCCTGGCCTTCTCGGCCGAGGGCGCCGGGGCCCCCGTCCAGCCGCTGGCCGTTCGCCTCGGCGCGATCCTCGAGCCCCCGCGGTTTATTCTCCCCGCGGGCCCGGGTCAGTGACCATCCACATCCACGTTCGCCCGCCGGATCGTCTCCGACATGGCGTGGTGGCTCGAGTGGACCGACCACCCGACCGAGTCGCCCGCCCCCAGGCGCTGCCGCGGGGCCGGCTCCCCGGCATCCGAGACCGTCGGCTGCGAGCCGCACCCGGACACCCCGAGAACCCCGATAACCGCCGTTGCGCACAGGAGCCATCGACGCATCGCACAGCCCTCCGGCCCGCGTTCGCGGGTCTGAGGGTCAGATCGGCCCCCGCCGCCGTGCTCTAAAGGATGCTTCGTCCCCGCCGCCGCGATCGGGCCCTCGCGATCGGTCGTAATCGCCCAATCTCGCGCCTTCCGCGCTCCGGGGCTCGCATCCGGGTGAAGTTCGTTTTATTATGGGCCGGCGTCCCCGATCCCCGCGGGCGCCCCGCAGCCCGCAGGACCCCCCTCCCCGTGCCCCAGACCAGCGAAGAAACCCTGCGCCTCGCCGCCTCGACCGCGGCCCGGCTCCGCCTCCTCCAGGCCGACCTGGCCGACAGCGACGCCAAGACCCGCTGCCAGCACCTCGACGATGTCGTCGAGCATGCCCTCTCCTCGATCCGCCCCGACCAGCGCGACGCCTTCTTCGACGAGCTCGAGCGCCTCTTCCCCACCTGGGACCGCAACGTGGAGGTCTCCGAGGCCCCCGGCCCGGCCCCCGCGCGCAGCGCCACCGACGAGAAGGAGCTGAAAGACCCCGCCTTCCTCGTCGCCCGCCTCGCCCAGATCGCCCCCACCCTCTCCGACGTCCAGAAGCGGGTGATCACCGACCGCCTCCGCGAGGCCGGCCTTGCCCCGCCCGCCGGTGGCGGCCCCGCCTGGCCCGAGGAGACCGTCGCCAGGCTCCGCGCGCGCCTCAGCCTCGCCAACGGCGACCTCGACGCCGCCCGAGTCCTCGAGCTGACCGCCGTCCTCGCCGAGTTCGCCGCCAGCCTCGACCAGCTGATGTGGAACACCTGGAAGACCGTCTCCCCGCGCTCCCAAATCCGCCGCCCCGCCGCGCTCGCCCAGTCCCTCGGCAAGTTCGTCGGCGGCGACGGCGAGGTGGGCCGCGCCCAGGTCGCCCAGGATGTCGAGCGCCTCCGCCAGCTCACGGCCGCCATGATCTCCGCCGTCAGCCAGGTCGGGCGCCAGTTCGCCCAGGGCCACATCGCGAAGTTCTCCCCTACCGAGATCACCAGCCTCGCGACGATGGAGAGCGGCGGGCTGCTCGTCAGCAAGGAGGTCAAGTGCTGGCGCAAGTACGTCGAGCTCGCCTCCGCCATGGATGAGTCCGCCATCGAGACCGAGATCATGCAGGCCATCGCCAACTACGCCGAGTCGCTCATGAAGGGCCTCGGGGCGAGGTCGCCATGACGGCGCCCCACCGACCTCTCTGGGTACCCCGGCTCTCCGAGCCGGCCTGGGTACCCCGGCTCTCTGAGCCGGTCTGTTCGAAAGCCCTGTTGCGCAGCGACGGACCGGCACGGAGTGCCGGGCTACCCCGGAGCCCCCGCGAATGACCATGCACGTCCACTGGCACGAGGGGCTCTTCCTCCAGCCGCACCACCTCCAGGCCCTCCAGCGCCAGATGCTCACCGTGGCCGCCTCCGAGCGCCGGCTCCGCACGCCCTACCCCTACGGCCTCGTCGAGGCCCGCCTCTCCCCCGACGCCCTGGAGAACATGCTCATCCAGTTCGACAAGCTCCGTGTCATCATGCCCAGCGGCGTCGAGGTGAGCGTCCCGGAGAACGCCGACCTGCCCGCGCTCGACATCAAGGCCGCCTTCGCCTCCGGCAGCGGCGGGTTCAACGTCAGCCTCGGCGTCCCCCTCTGGTACGCCTCCCGCGCCAACGCCGTGGACCAGGAGAGCGCCGACGGCTGGCGCACCAAGCGCCTCTACCGCGTCGCCGAGACCCGCCTCTCCGACGAGAACACCGGCGAGAACACCCAGCCCGTCCTCGTCCGCCGCCTCAACGCCCGCCTGATGCTCGACGCCGACGATCCCACCGACATGGAGGTCCTCCCCCTTCTGCGCATCGTCCACGGCACCGGCGACAACGTCGGCCTCCCCCGCCAGGACCCGGCCTACGTCCCCGCCTGCTTCGTCCTCGCCGGCTCCCCCGCCCTGCGAGAGACCGCCCGCGACCTCTCCAACCAGGTCGAGGCCAGCCGCAAGGAGCTCGTCATCCAGCTCACCCGCGCCGGCTTCAGCGTGGACACCATGCGCGGCGTCCAGTTCGAGCAGATGCTCCGCCTCAAGACCCTCAACCGCTTCAGCGCCCGCCTCCCCTCCCTGGTGACCGCGCCCGGGATCACCCCCTTCGAGCTCTACCTCGAGCTGCGCGAGCTGCTGGCCGAGCTCTCCGCCCTCCGCCCCGAGCGCGACCTCTTCGAGGCCCCGCGCTACGACCACGACAACCCCGCCGTGGCCTTCGCCGACCTCTCATCCAAGATCCGCTCCCTCCTCCGCGGGGCGGTCTCCGCCAAGTTCCTCCATGCCCCCTTCAAACGCGAGGACGACTACTTCCTCCTCGACCTCACCGAGGACCATCTCAAGCAGCCCAACGAGTACTTCCTGGGCATCAAGACCCGCGAGGACCCCCGCGCCGTCGCCGCCCTCGTCGAGGACGGGGACAAGTTCAAGCTCATGGCCAAGAGCATGATCAAGCGGCAGATCTGGGGCGTGAAGCTCTCCGAGGAGCGCCACCCCCCCGTCGAGTTGCCCGCCCAGGCCGGCCTCCACTACTTCCGCGTGAACCGCGCCGAGAGCCAGCGCATGTGGGACCGCATCGCCGAGGAGAAGGCCCTCGCCGTCCGCTGGCTCGGCGCTGACAGCTCCGACTTCGCCCTTACCCTCTATATGACCATCCCCGGAGGCGACGCGTGACCCTTCTCGAACTCTGCGAGCCGACGTTCCAGTACGTCTGCCGCCTCAACCGCCTCGCCCGCAAGGGCGGCAACCTCGGGCCCGAGGAGGTCCGCGCCCAGGTCAAGGCCCTCCTCGCCGACGCCCGCGCCAAGGCCGGCCAGGCCCCCAATCTCGCCGCCCAGTTCGAGAAGATCGAGCTCCCGCTCATCTTCTTCTGCGACTCCCTCATCCGCGAGAGCCGCCTCCCCTTCGCCGGCCGATGGGCCGACCTCGCCGCCGAGCGCAACGAGCTCGCCGGCGATGAGAAGTTCTTCGACCTCCTCGAAGAGACCCTCGCCGACCGCTCCGAGCAGGCCACCGAGCGCCTCCTGGTCTTCTACACCTGCCTCGGCCTCGGTTTCACCGGCTGGTACAACGGCCAGCCCGAGTACCTCCGCAAGAAGATGATGGAGATCGCCGCCCGCCTCCGCGGCCGGGGGCTCGACCCCGACGCCGGCGCCCGCCTCTGCGCCGACGCCTACGAGCACGTGAACACCGCCAACCTCATCGAGCCCCCCGGCCGCTCCCTGGTCGGCATGGCCATCGCCCTCGTCGGCCTCGTCGTCGTCCTGTTCATCACCAACGCCTACCTCTACCGCTCCAGCGCCGGCGACCTGAAGACCGCCCTCGATGAGGTCAAGGGCACCCTGCGCTCCGCCCCCAAGGAGGCCCGTCCGTGAGTGGACTCCAGCACATCCAGAACATGCCCGCCCCCGTCAAGGCCGGCGGCATCCTCGTGGGCGGCGGCAGCTTCCTCGCCGTCCTGACCGTCATGCTCCCCAAGGCCGTCCCCGCCCTGCTCATCGGCATCGTCGTCGTCGGCCTGCTCCTGGTGCTCTACCGCTTCGTCCTCAAGCTCCTCGACAAGCGCAAGAGCAACCCCTTCGCCAAGAGCATCCAGCAGTCCTCGGCCGCCCCGGCCGCCATCAGCGAGCCCGCCAAGCGCGCCCGCCTCGATGACCTCCGCCGCACCTTCGAGGGCGGCGTCGAGAAGTTCAAGTCCGCCGGCAAGGACATCTACTCCGTCCCCTGGTACCTGCTCGTCGGCGAGCCCGGCTCGGGCAAGACCGAGGCCATCCGCCACTGCAACGTGGGCTTCCCCCCTGGCCTCCAGGACCAGCTCCAAGGCGCCGGCGGCACACTCAACATGAACTGGTGGTTCACCAACCACGCCATCATCCTCGACACCGCCGGCCGCCTCATGTTCGAGGAGGCGCCCCCCGGCCAGACCAGCGAATGGCAGGAGTTCCTCAAGCTCCTCCGCTCGGCCCGCCCCAACTGCCCCATCAACGGCATGCTCCTGGTCATCCCCGCCGACAGCCTCATCCGCGACCGCGCCGACGCCATCGAGACCAAGGCCGGCAAGGTCGCCCAGCAGCTGGACAACATCCAGCGCTCCCTGGGCGTCCGCTTCCCCGTCTTTGTCATCGTCACCAAGTGCGACCTGATCAACGGCTTCCGCGAGTTCTTCGACTCCATCGACGACCCCCAGCTCCAGCACCAGATCGTCGGCTGGACCAACCCCGCCGACCTCGACCACCCCTTCAAGCCCGAGCAGGTCGAGCAGCACCTCGCCACCGTGCGCGAGCGGTTCACCCGCCGCCGCGGCGTCATGCTCCAGGACCCCGTCCACACCGAGAGCCCCCAGCAGCGCCGCATCGACCAAGTGGATGCCCTCTTCTCCTTCCCCGAGAGCCTGATGCAGATCGGGCCCCGCCTCCGCCGCTACCTCGAGATGATCTTCGTCGCGGGCGAATGGTCCAGCAAGCCGCTCTTCCTCCGCGGCATCTACTTCACCTCCTCCATGCGCGAGGGCTCCGCCCTCGACGCCGACCTCGCCGAGGCCCTGGGCGTGGCGCTGGAGTCGCTCCCCGAGGGCCGCGTCTGGGAGCGAGACCGCGCCTACTTCCTCCGCGACCTGTTCGTCGGCAAGGTCTTCAAGGAAAAAGGCCTCGTCACCCGCGCCGGCAACGTCCGCAAGGCCCAGCGCCGCAAGCAGGCCGTCCTCCTCGGCGGCGGCCTGGCCACCGTCGCCGTCCTGCTCGGCCTCACCGTCTTCGGCGCCATCACCTTCGGCCGGACCATCGACGCCCAGCGCGAGTACTGGGCCTCCGTCTCCGACCAGGTCCGCCTCAGCCCCGAGGAGTTCGACCTCCTCAGCCCCACCTTCCGCGGCTCCAGCGAGTTCCGCTACCGCGGCGCCGACAAGCTCACCAAGGTCGCCGCGGGGCCCGAGCTCCAGGCCTTCCTCGCCGGCATCCCCGAGAACGTCAGCCGCCCCGTCGGCATCCCAGCCATCTTCCGCCCCGTCGCCAGCCTCTCCGGCGACCTCGATGACCTCCGCGCCGACACGGCCCGGGCCATCGTCGAGGGCGGCGTGCTCCGCTCCGGCATCACCGCCGCCATGGCGCGCCTCTCCAAAGAGCCCACCGACCAGCCCTGGAAGCCCGACGCCACCCGCGCCCTCTCCCAGATCGTCCGGCTCGACTCGCTCGCCTCCGGCGTCGTCCCCGCTGGCGGCTCCATGGTCGATGTCGAGTCGATCTACCGCTACGTCCTTGGCGAGGAGTTCAAGAACCACGCCGCCGCCGTCCGCGACATCCAGCGCTCCTGCGACACGCTCCTCGCCGCCGGCGCGTGGCGGGCCGCCGCGTCCAACCTCGTCACCCCGCCCCTGCGCGAGTCCCTCGCCCAGTCCGTCCGCCAGTGGGTGGCCCAGTGGGACCACGCGGGCATCCAGGCCGGCACGCTGGGGGGCCTGAACGAGCTCCGCGCCGCCACCGCCTCCTTCAAGGGCGCGGAGGACCGCCTGCTCGACATCGCCCGCCCCTACTTCGACGGCAAGTCCGAGCCGGGGACGATCGCCGAGTACGAGCAGCGCCGCGCCGCGTGGGAGCAGGAGTATCCGCGCCTGGATGAGGCCGCCACCGCCGTCGCCGCCGCCTCCGAACGCCTCGCCACGGAGCTCGCCAAGCACGCCACCGTCGTCGCCCTCTGCGAGGCCGCCCGCACCGAGGCCCTCGCCCGCGCCCAGGCCGAGTTCGACCTCGTCGGCTCCCAGACGCGCCCCGCCACGCCCGCCGCCGCCCAGCCCACCGAGGGCAGCGCCGCGCCGGCCGCGCCCCAGGGGTCCGCCCTCGCGCCCGTCGTCGCCGACGGCTGGACCGCCGTGGACCGCAGGCTCCGCGAGATGGCCGAGGGCGTCCGCACCGACCTGGCCGCCGCCGAGAAGGAGTACCTCGCTCTCGTCGCCGGATCCGGCAAGCGCGCCTGGGAGTTCCGCGCCGCCATGTACGCCGCCGCCGACGCCCGCCTGAGGGCCTCCGCGGCCGTGGCCCCCGCGCTCTTCGGCGGCCTGCCGGCCCTGGCCGGCGCTGCCGCCGCCGAGGATGAGCAGGCCCTGAGGGCCGTCGCCGACAACGTCCGGGCCGCCGGCGCCGCCCCACGCGCCGGCGAGAGCGAGAAGACCGCCCAGGTCATGATCCGCCTCGCCGCCCGCCGGCGCGCCCACACGTGGGTCCAGGCGATCGTCGACGCCCCGCCGGGCTCCGCGGCCGAGTTCGGCTCCCGCCTCGCCGACCTGCTCTCCCGCCACACCAGCCTCGCCCCCGTGCCCCGCCCCGCGATCCCCCTCACCGCCATGAACGGGGGCGAGTTCGACCAGCGTTTCAATCCCGGCGCCGCACAGATGATCCTCGGCGAGTGGAAGTTCGTGATGGAGGCCGTCGGCATCAAGGACCTGCCCGGGCGCGCCCTGGATGCCCCGGCCCTCGCCCAGCGGGCCGCCCCGGCCCGGGCCCTCTACGAGCAGTACGCCCGCGACTACGTCGAGTACTGGAGCAAGACGGTCCCCGAGCGCGAGGCGGGCATCGCCATCGTCCCCTGGACCGAGTTCTACACCCAGGTCCGCGCCATGAAGGCCTTCCAGGCCACCGGCGAGGTGCGCCGCCTGCTGGGCGCGGTCGCCACCGCCCTCGAGGCCATCCCCGCCGAGCTCGCCGAGGAGTCCGGCGCCCGCGCCGCCCGCGCCCGCGCCGCCGCCGAGATCCAGCTCCTCGAGGGCGAGGAGGCCCGCCGCCAGTTCAACCTCGTCCGCGAGGCCATCACCGCCCTGGGCGAGGAGGCCCCCGGCGCCCGCGCCCAGATCCTGTCGCTCAAGAAGGACCAGATCGAGCACGGCCTGCTGGAGACCTACGCCGGCAAGGACAAGGGCATCCGCTTCCTCAACGACCTCCTCCTCGGCTGCCTCACGGTGCTCTCCGACGCCGCCCAGAAGGACGGCCGCGCCGCCCTCGCCGCCCTCGCCTCCGCCAACGCCTTCCCCCTCTGCCGCGACTGCCCGCCCCAGCGTGTGCTCTCCAGGGAGGAGGTCGCCGCCGCCTTCGAGCACGTCGCCCGGCTCGGCCTTTCCGGGGGCGCTGCCGTTCCCCGCACCGCGCCCACGGCCACCGTTGCCCAGGGCGCCCGCACCGGCGCCTACCCCGAGATCGACAAGCAGCTCGACCTGCTCGCCGGCGAGGAGCTCTTCGCCGGGAACCCCCGCGGGCGCGACTGGGCCCGCAAGCTCGTCGCCCTCGCCGAGTTCCTCCGCGCCCAGCCCGCCCAGACCTGCTCGCTGGAGATCCTCACCGCCGACGACCAGACCGCCGGCGAGTCCGGCGCTGCCCTCGCCACCTACACCTACCGCTTCATCGAGATCCAGCCCGCCGAGGGCGAGGCCATCCGCATCCCCACCGACCAGCCCCGCCCCGGCGCCCTGAAGTTCAAGCTCCCCGGCCCAAGGATCGCCCTGCGCTTCCAGCGGACCACCCAGGACCCCCCCGAGGCCGAGATCGTCCTCCCCGAGTCCTGGAACGCCGTCACCCTCATCCAGACCGCCGGCGCCAAGCTCGACAAGGCCGCCGAGCAGGGCAAGGAGACGCTCAAGGTCCCGCTCAGCTTCACCGACACCGCCGGCCAGAAGTACGTGTACTGGGTCGGCGTCACGTTCGAGCGCCCCGTCCCCTGGCCTCTCAACGAGCGCTGGCCCACCCACGACGAGTGGCCCAAGCCCTGAAGGTGCCCCCGTTGTTCAGGAAACTCGCAGCCCGCCTGATCTCCTGGGAAGCCGCCCCCGCGCGCACGGCCCTCGCCGCGTTCGGCAAGCACCCTGGATGGAACGACCACATCGACGACCTCGGCCTCGAGACCGACGCCCTGGTCAACGTCAAGCGGTTCCTCTATGTCGAGGGCATCGGCGGCAACATCGACTCCGGCGCCTGGGAGCGCCTCGCCGACGAGCAGCGCCTCCCCGGCTTCGACCACGCCTTCGTCGTCCGGGGCGGGTCCGACCTCGTCGTCGGCCGCCTCTGGTCCTCCAGCGACGGCAAGGGCCGCACCAAGTACCCCATGGTCGTCTGCGCCGACTGCTCCGGCATGGGCGTCGGCTGGGCCCTCGCCGAGGCCCTCCCCGTGATCGACGGCGTCCGGCGAGACTGCCAGGCCACCCCCTCCCCGGGCGCCGTCCGCGACTCGCTCGATCGCGCCCGCGCCGGCCTGCTCGCCCGTGCTGCGGCCGCGGCCGGCTCCGGCGAACTCGGCGAGGACGGCGTCCTGCCCCTCCTGGCCGCCCGCGCCGAGCTGGGGCCCGACGGCCTGGGCCTGCTCCGCATCCTCTACCAGATCGAGCGGGAACTGCCCATCTACCGGCGCGGCGCCCCCCGCAACCGCAGCGTGGTCCTCCAGCCCCAGCACCTGCGCGTCCCCGCCTGCGCCCCCTCCCTCCGCGACCGGCTGGAGCTCTGGCTCCGCTTCCTGGAGGGCCAGCTCGAGGCCTCCGCCCCGGTCGTGCTCCTTGCCCCCGAGGGCCAGGATTGGGTGGACATCCTGGTCGGTTCCCCCGCCCCGACACAGTTCTTCTGCATCCGGGCGGGGCCCAAGGCCGTGCCCCTCACCACCGAAATCCCCTACACCCTGGACCCGGACTTCGTCGCCCGCGCCAGGCGCCTTATCGGTCCCTGAGCAATCGACTTGCATATCGGGCCTGTTGCTGTCAACATGGGGGTCGCAACCCGCGTCCTCCCAGGGCGCTGAGCCCCCGTCCCCGGTCCCCCAGCAAAGGTCCGCAACATGTCCCTGAGCCTCGCCGGAGCCGCCGCGCGCCGTGTCTTGCCCAGCTTCTCGGGCGCGGTCATCCTCCTCCTCCTCGCGCCGGCGACCCTTTGCGCCCAGGAACCCGTCGGGCCCACCGTGCCCCCACCGGTCCGGCCGCCCGATCCCCCGCCCCCCCCGCCGGCCGTCGCGCCCGCGCAGCCGGAGCACGACGACGGCCCCAGTTACCAGGTTTCGTCGTTCAACTTCCGCTACCCGCAGGAGCACCCCGACCGCCCGCCCATGGAAGACCTGCTCTGGCTCCCCGTCACCCTCGGCCAGGACGGCGAGGTGTACGTCGCCCCCCGCGCGGGCGTCCCCTCGGTCACCCTCCCCATCAAGGACCTCACCGCCGCCCAGCGCGCCCGCCGCCGCTTCTCGGTCAGCGCCCTCAACGCCATCGGCCAGGTCATCGTCGCCGAGCTCAACAGCCGCGGCATCATCGGCGTCCTCGTCGCCCCCGACCCCGAGCAGATCGACCCCCAGACCCTCGAGGACCTGCGCCCGCCCACCGAGCGCACGCTGACGGTGGACATCTGGATCCGCACGATCCGCGAGCTGCGCACGCTCGGCGCCGGCGCCCGGTGGACCCAGCCCGGGGCCTCCGGCACCGCCCCCGGCGTCGAGACGCGGATCAACCACCCCCTGCACGACCGGGTCCGCGCCGGCTCGCCCCTCCAGCCCGGCCACATGCTCCGCAAGGACCTGCTCGACGACTTCCTCTTCCGCCTCGACCGCCAGCCCGGCCGGCGCGTGGACGCCGCCATCAGCGCCACCGACACGCCCGGCGAGGTCTACCTCGACTACATCATCACCGAGAACCGCCCCTGGACCGTCTACTTCCAGCTCTCCAACACGGGCACCAAGCAGACCGAGGAATGGCGCGAGCGGTTCGGCTTCATCCACACCCAGCTCACCGGGCACGACGACGTGCTCTCGATCGACTACATCACCGCCGGCTTCACCGACGCCAACGCGGTGCTGGGCTCCTACGAGATCCCCGTCGGCTCCGCCCGCGACGTCCGCCTGCGGGCCTACGGCACCTACAGCAACTTCAAGGCCTCCGACGTCGGCTTCGCCGACGAGCGCTTCGAGGGCGACTCCTGGTCGCTCGGCGCCGAGGCCTCGGTCAACCTCTTCCAGTTCAGCCAGAGCTTCGTCGACGTCTTCGCCGGCGCCCGCTACCAGCACATCCGCGTCGAGAACCAGGTCGTCAGCATCGAGGGCGAGACCGCGTTCTTCATCCCCTACATCGGCCTCCGCTACGACCGCTCGACCGAGAAGGCCGCCAGCGCCGCCGAGGTCCGCGTCGAGACCAACCTCGCGGATGTCGGCACCGACGAGGACGAGGCGCAGGAGCTCGGCCGCCTCTTCGTGGATGAGGAGTGGACCGTCCTCAAGTGGTCCGCGTCCCACTCGTTCTACCTCGAGCCCCTGCTCTTCAAGGGCGCCCAGACCCGGGCCGACTCGCCCCACTGGCAGACCGCCCTCGCCCACGAGCTGGCCTTCTCCATCCGCGGGCAGCACGCCTTCGGCAACCGCCTCATCCCCCAGGAGGAGGAGACCATCGGCGGCCTCTACACCGTCCGCGGCTACCCCGAGTCGATCGTCGCCGGCGACAACTCGGTGGTCGTCTCCGCCGAGTACCGCTTCCACCTGCCCCGCACCTTCGCCATCCAGGAAGACCCCACCCAGACGCCCCTCTTCGGCCAGCCCTTCCGCGTCTCCCCCGACCAGCGCTACGGCCGCCCCGACTGGGACCTGATCTTCCGCGGCTTCGTCGACGCCGGGCGGGTCACGCAATCCGACCGCCAGGCCTTCGAGGAGAACAACACCCTGGTCGGCGCCGGCGTCGGCGTCGAGTTCCTGTTCAAGCGCAACCTCAACCTCCGCGTCGACTGGGGCTTCGCCCTGCGCGATGCGCGGGACACGGACGCCGGCGAGAGCCGCGTCCATTTCGTCGGCACGATCCTCTATTGAGCGGGCGAACCACGGACGAACGCCGCCCCGCCGCACCGCCAACACGCCCGAAGGAGTCCACGATGAACCGCTCTACGCTGACCCCCCGCCGCCTCGCCGAAAGCGCCGGCCGCCTCGCCTCCGTCCTCGGCCTCGCCGCCGGCCTCGCCCTGACCCCCGACGCCCGCGCCCAGGTCCAGGGCGCCCAGGTCGTCTCGGGGAGCGCGACCATCAACAGCAGCGGCGGCCACACGGTCATCACCGCCGGCCACAACGCCATCATCAACTACCAGGCCTTCAACATCCAGGCCGGCCAGTCGGTCCAGTTCATCCAGCCCGGGGCCAGCGCGCGCGTCCTCAACCGCATCACCGGCCCGGACCCCACGACCATCGCCGGCTCCCTCACCGCCAATGGCATCGTCTACATTGCCAACCCCGCCGGCGTCTACTTCGCCCACGGGGCCCTGGTCGACGTCGGCGGCATCTACGCCGCCGCGGGCAGTATCACGAACGCCGACTTCATCGGCAACATCAACCGCTTCACGCAGATGAGCGGCGTGGTCGAGAACCGCGGGACGATCCAGGGCGGCACCGTCGCCCTGATCGGCGCCCGCGCCGCGAACTTCGGGACCATCGCCACGCCGGCGAACGGCATGGTCACCCTCGCCGCCGGCTCCGAGGTCTACCTCGCCGACGGCGACAAGCGCATCATGGCCAAGGTCGCCCCCGCCAACATCGGCGAGGGCGCCGGCGTCACCAACGCGGGCACCATCTCCGCGCCCAAGGGCCGCGTCTCCCTGGGCGCCGGCGACATGTACGCCCTCGCCATCGACCAGCGCGGCACCATCTCCGCCCGCGATGTGTCCATCCGCGGCGGGCAGGGCGGCGTGGTCTCCGTGTCGGGCACGGTCTCGGTGGCCGGCACCCAGCCCGGGGAGAAGGGCGGGCGCATCGAGGTCCTCGGGGACAAGGTCGGCCTCTTCGGCGGCACGCTCGACGCCTCCGGCCCCGCCGGCGGCGGCGAGATCCTCGTCGGCGGCAACTACCAGGGCAAGGGCGCCGAGCCCAACGCCTCCGCCACCTACATCAGCCACGACGCCCGTATCCGCGCCGACGCCACGGGCAAGGGCAACGGCGGCCGCATCATCGTCTGGTCCGACTTCTCGACCCGCGTCTACGGTCAGCTCAGTGCCCGCGGCGGCGCCCTCGCCGGCAACGGCGGATTCATCGAGACCTCCGGCGCCAACCTCGACGTGCGCGGCACGCCGGACCTCACCGCGGCCCGGGGCCTCGGCGGCACCTGGCTCATCGACCCGCGCAACGTGACCATCGATCAGGTCGCCAACAGCAGCGGCTTCCCCGTCATCCCGCCCACCTCGCCCTTCGTCCCCGACGCCGACGGCGCCATCCTCGACATCGACGACCTGCTCGCCGCCTTGTCCGGCGGGGCCAACGTCATTGTCCAGACCGGCGCCGGCGGCGCCGAGCTGGGCAACATCACCCTCGCCACCACCCTCGACTTCAACGGCCTGGGCTCCAACTCCCTCTCCCTCATCGCCCACAACGACATCATCATCAACGCCCAGATCCTCGACAGCGTTGCCGGCGGCGGTGACCTGCTCAACCTGACCCTCACCGCCAACAGCGACGCCGCGGGCGGCGGGATGGTCCGGGTCAACCAGTCGATCAGCCTCGGCGGCGGCAGCTTCACCGCCAGCGGCGACGGTGTCGAGCTCTCCGCGGGCCTCGACGCCGGCGCGCTCACGTTCAACGCCCCCGTCATCCTGAAGGCCGACACGATCCTCGCGGGCACATCCATCGCGTTCAACGACACCCTGGACACCGACGGCACCGCTTGGGACCTCACGCTGAACACCAGCGGCGCCGGGGCGACCACGTTCGCGGGCCGGGTCGGCGACACCGACGCCCTGGGCGTGCTCACCACCAACGCCGACGGCAGCACCGTCGTCGACACCGACGTCGTCAACGCCGACACCATCGCGCTCAACGACGCCGTGCTCATCGGGGTGGACTCGGTCTTCACCACCACCAGCGGGACGACCTTCGGCGGGATGCTCAACAGCGAGACCGACGAGGCCAACGACCTGACCCTCAACGGCCCTGTCGCCTTCAACGGGGCGGTGGGGGCCGACACCGGCGGGGCGACCACGCAGGGCGCCCTGGGAACGCTCACCGCCAGCGACGCCGCGTCCATCAGCGGCGCATCGATGCGGGCCGCCGTGCTCGACTTCGCGGATGCAGTGACCGTCAAGGCCAACACGACGCTCACGGGCACGACCAGCATCACCTTCCAGTCCACGCTGGACTGCGAGCAGAACCTGGGGCGCACGCTCGCCCTCAACTCGCCCCTGACCACCTTCGGCAACCAGGTCGGCTTCCTCGACACCAACAGCGGCTTCGTGAGCCTGACGACCGACGCCGCCGGCACGACGAACATCAACACCGACCGCGTCAAGGCCGGCGTGCTCACCCTGAACGACGCTGCGGTCATCGGCGTGGACACGATCCTCATCGGCACCACGTCCGTCTCGCTGGCGCAGGTCGACAGCGCCGCCGCCCTCGCCCGCAGCCTCACCATCAACTCGCCCACCACGCTCTTCTCCGGCCAGGTCGGCAACGCCGCCGGCGGCACCCTGGGCACCCTCTCGACCAACTCCGCCGGCACCACGACCATCAACACCGGCGTCATCAAGGCCGCCACCCTCGACTTCCAGGACGCGGTCGTCATCGCCGCCGACACGACCCTGACCGGCGCTGCCGCCTTCGCCTCCACCGTCAACAGCGAGGCCTCCGAGGCCAACGACCTGATCCTGGTCGGCGCCACGACGTTCAACGGCGTGGTGGGCGGCGCCGCCAACGGCGCCCTGGGCGAGCTGAACGTCAGCGGCGGCACGGCCAGCATCAACGCCGCCGACATCTCCGCCGCCACCATGCAGTTCGGGGCCACGGTCCTGCGGACCTCGACGACGCTGACCGGCACGGGCGTCACCTTCTCCTCCACCGTGGACAGCGAGGCCGCCGAGGCCAACTCGCTCACCGTCTCCGCGACCACCCTCTCGTTCCAGGGGGTCGTGGGCGGCGCCGTGAGCGGCGAGCTGGGCACCCTGACCACGACCGGCACCACCACGACCATCAACGCGCCCACCATCGAGGCCGCGACGATGTTCTTCGGCGCCACCCAGCTCGACACGTCCGTCACGCTGACCGGCACGGCCGTCACCTTCGGCTCGACCCTCAACAGCCAGGCCAGCGAGGCAAACTCGCTCACCGTCACCGCCTCGACGCTCGCCCTGAACGGCGCTGTCGGCGCCGCCGCCAACGGCGCCCTGGGCACGCTCACGGCCACGGCCGCCACGACCACCATCAACACCGCCTCCGTCAACGCCGCGACCATGCTGTTCGGCGTGACCGTGCTGGAGGCCTCGACCACCCTCGCCGGCACGTCCGTCTCGTTCAGCTCCACCCTCAACAGCGCCGCCAGCGAGGCCAACTCGCTCACCGTCAACGCCGGCACGCTCCTCCTGAACGGCGTCGTCGGCCGCGCCCCCAACCGCCCCCAGGGAACCCACACCCCCCCCCCCGC
>JBBDXI010000035.1:0-5711 GCA_040902425.1 Phycisphaerales bacterium | reverse complement strand
CGAGCGCGCTGGGGACGTGGCGGCGGTGGCTGGCGGGGGAGGATGTGAGGCCGGCGGGGGAGGGGCCGGAGTGAGGGGCGGGGCGGCCGGGCTTGAGGGCACGGGCGGGCGCTGGCTTCGCGACCTCAAGCCGCCCGTGGCACGGAACCCGGGGCGGGGACGCCCCGGCTCACTCGTGCATTGGGGGGTCAGCGCTGGCGGTGGGCGCGCGGCCGCTCGGCCGCCGCTTTGTGGGTGATGCCTCGCTCCACGGGCTGGCCATAGAGCTCGGGGTGCTGGTAGGTGCCGCGTTCGAGGTCCTGCTTGTCGGTCTCGACGGGGGCGCCGTAGCGGCGGACCCAGGGGTCGTTGCGGGTGGCCTTGACTTCCCAGGAGACCTCAGCGCCAGGGGCGCCGCCGGCGATGCGGAAGGTGCAGGTGGGGGCGGCGTCGGCGGGGGCGGCGCCGGCGCCGGCTTCGAGGTCGGCCTCGCGGATCTTCGCGGCGATGTGGAGCATGGGCATGGGGGCGCCGACGGGGGTGAGGTGGTAGGTGGGGTCCTTGTTGATGCGGGCGAAGTACGCGGGGAGTTCGACGGTGGCGCTGCCGCCGGCGTCGAGCCGGGCGGAGCCGCGGTAGATGTTGATGGGCTCGGGGCCCTCGGCGGCGTGGTGCAGGAGGTACTTGTTCTCGGGGTCGGCCGGGTGGTCGATGCGGAAGGCCTTGGTTCCGGTGGCGCCGAAGCGGCCCTCGGAGAAGACGCCGTAGCCGTTGGTCCCGCTCTCGGTGCGGCCGACGAGCCCGTAGTTGGTGCCGCTGCCGGGGACGGCGTGGCCGAAGGCGGCGCGCCCGGTGGTGCTGTGGGTCTCGAAGTAGCCGCCGTAGACCGTGCCCACGGTGTGGTAGGCAGCGCCGAAGACGCCGGTGCCCCCGATCGCATCGGACTCGCCGCGGACGCCGGTGCCGCCCAGGCCCATGACGCCGTTGCCGCCGAGGCAGGTGCCGAAGACGCCGACGCTGGTGGCGGCGAGGCTCTCGCCGAAAACGCCGACGGCGTCGCCGCTGCCGGAGGTGGCCGTGATCAGCCCGTAGACGGCGCACCCGCTGGGGCTGGCGCTCTGGAAGCGGCCGCCGAAGGTGTCGCCGCTGGTGGCGTTGGCCAAGCCGAGGACGGCGGTGCCGGAGGTGCTGGCGGCCTCGAAGCGGCCGCCGTGGGTGGCGCCGGTGCCCGCGTTGGCCAGGCCGAGGACGGCGGTGCCGGTGGTGCTGTTGGCCTCGAAGCGGCCGCCGTAGGTGGTCCCGCTGGCGGCGTTGGCGAAGCCGAAGACCCCCTGGCCGCTGGTGCTGGTGCTCTGGAAGACGCCGCCGGAGGAGAGGCCGGAGAGGGCGCTCGCGAAGCCGCTGACGCCGTGCCCGGTGGGGCTGGCGCTCTGCCCGTAGACGCCCGTCGTGTTGCCGGTGGCGGCGGTGGCGTGTCCGAAGACGCCGCGCCCGGAGGAACTGGCGCTGAGGCCGGTCACGCCGTAGGCGGCGCCGGTGGTGGCGAGGGCCTCGCCGGCGGCGCCGACCCCGGTGGTGCTGGAGGCCTGAAAGCGGCCGCCGTAGGTGGCGCCCGTTGTGGCGGTGGAGGTGCCGGTGACGCCGCGGCCGGTGGTGCTGGCGCTCTGGCCGGCGACGCCGACGGCGGTGCCGGTGAGGGAGGTGGTGGTGCCGGAGACGCCGGGGCTCCCTGAGACGATGGCGAGGATCGATCCGGCTGCCTGGATGTTGCCGACGACGTGGAGGCGCTGGGTGGGGCCGGTCGTGCCGAGACCGAGTAGGCCGGTGCTGGTAAGCACCATGTGCTCGGAGCCGCCGGTCCACCAGGAGTGGCGGTCGGTGGCGAAGCTGTACTGGTAGACGGGGTCCTCGTTGGAGGAAGCGAGGTTGAAGCTGCCGGTGGTCAGGGAGATGCCCTGGTTGGGGCCGTCGAAGACGTCGAGGCCGCCGCCCTGGACGGAGAGGAGGCGCTGGGGCGTGGCGGTGCCGATGCCGACGTTGCCGGCGGTGTAGATGGCGGAGGAGCCGTTGAGCGTGAAGGGGGAGGCGCCGGTGGGGCCGATGGGGCCCTGCGGGCCCTGGACCCCTTGGGCGCCCTGGATTCCCTGGGGGCCGGTGGCGCCGGTGGCGCCCTGCGGGCCGGTGGGGCCTTGGGGGCCCTGGACTCCCTGCGCTCCCTGTGCCCCCTGGAGGCCTTGAGGGCCGGTGGGCCCGGTGGGGCCCTGGGGGCCGGGGTTGCCGCTGAGGGCGAACTGGGCGACGGGGGCCGCGGAGAGGCGCTGGCGCGGCGTGAGCGTGATGTAGCCGCCGCTGCCGGCGGGGTGTCGGATGTCGATCTCGAGGAAGCGGGCGTCGGGGCCGAAGGCGGCGGGGCCGAAGTCGAGGGCTTCGGTGAAGCGGCCGGCCTGGAGGGCGACGCTGGGGCGGTCGATGGTGGGGCCGATCTGGACGCCGGCGGTGTCGGCGGTGTAGAGGCGGAAGCGCAGGTCGGCGGGGCCGGCCACGGGCTGGCCGGCGGAGAGCAGCTCGGCTTGGTAGGTGAGGGAGGTGCCGACGGGGGTTTGCGCGGGCGCGGGGGCGGGCAGTGCGAACAGCGCCAGCGCGGTGAGAAGCGCGAGGGACGAACGGAGCATGCGGGGACCTCCAGGTTGGGCGCGAGTGGGCCGAGTGGCCAAGGTACCAGCATTCTGAGGGCCGCCTAGCAGGATTCTCAGGACTGAATGAGTGTTCGCGGCCGATCCAGCGGTTGCGCGATTGGCGCGGGCCCGCTTGCGCGGCGCGGTTCCGCCGGAGAGCAAGGCCCCCTCCGGCCTCGCTGCGCTCGGCCACCTTCCCCGCCCAGAGCGGCGGGGGAGGGGCAAGAACGGCGGGGGAGGGGCTACTCGCCGGCGGTGCCGACTTTGCCTTCGGTGAGTTTCGCGTAGAGCTCCTCGTCGATGCCGAGGTACTCGCGCATGTGGGCGTCGTAGGTGTCCTCATCCTCCTGGCGGGAGAGGTCGAGGCGCATTTCGTTGATGACCTTGGTGCCCTGGCGGATCCACTCCTCGAAGGTCTCCTTGGCGATGTTGGCGGCGATCCACTCGCCGACGGGGCCGCGGAAGGGGGGGCGGGGCATTTTCGTGCCGGGGCGGCCGGAGCGGCGGCAGGTGAACTCGCCGTGTGGGGCAGCCGGCCCGGCTGCCGGCAGGCGGGACGCCTGCCCCACAGTCCCCATCTGCCCCACAGTCTCCGGAGATGGCTGGACCTCGGGAAGGGGGCGGCCGATCTGGGTGAGGAGTTCGCCCATGGCTTTCTGCGGCATCCGGTCGCCGCGGGCGGCGGCGGTGCGGTAGCCGGCCTCGAGGACCTTCGCGGCCGCGGGCTCGTCGCCGGCCTTGATGTGGGAGGAGCCCGCGAGTTGGTAGGCCTTGGAGAAGCCGGGGTTGAGCTGGATGCAGCGTTCGTAGGCGGTGGCGGCGTCGGCGTGGCGGTTGGCGTCGGCGTAGGCGCCGGCGAGGCTGAACCAGGCCATGTCGTTGTCGGGGTCGGCGCCGGGGCGGACCATGTTCTCGAACTGGGCGATGCGCTGGGGGGTGTCCATGGGGGAGTTTAGGGGCGATCGGTTCGGAAGAGCCGTGTCGCGGCCTGCGGTCAGTGGAACCAGACCAGCATCAGCGCGACCCGGCTCAGAAGAACACCTCCGCCAGCAGCAAACCTAAGGGGACAGAACAGAGCGCGACGGAGCCGGCGCCGAGTGTGCAGGTGAGGACGGTGAGGCCGACGCCGTAATCGGAGCCGGGCTCAGAGCGGCGGGAAAGGGACGCTAACGTGGAGTAGGCGGCCGCGGCGGCGGTGCCGGCGAACGGTGCGAGGACCATCAGCACCTCGAAGGACGCCCGGCGGCCGGTGAGGGCTTGCGAGAGGATGAGCGCACCGATGCTGGCCGCGACCGCGATGCCGATGGAGACCCAGACGTCGGTCTTGAGCCTCCGGTCCGGAACGCCGTACTCCTTTCCCGGAGTGCAGAGGTTACCGCACTCGGGGCAGATGGTGGGGCGAGGGCGCGGGCAGCAGCCGCTGAGGTCGTAGAAGCAGGTGTTGCAGCGGAAGGGCACAGGGGACTCTAGCGGCATGTGGTCGGGGGGGACTTGCGTGGGAACAGCACGTGGCGTGGGCCGGTGCGAGTCTGGCCGTCAGAGAGACAGGCCGAGCACCATCATCGCGGCGACCGTGGAAACGGCGCTCACCGGTCCGGCGGCGACGCACGCGCACGTCGCGGTCACGAGCGGGCTGAACGCCGCGAGGTCGCGGTTGCGACGGCGGATCGCGGTCCATGCGCCGAAGGCTGCGGCTCCCGTGGTGCACAGGACAGGAGTGGCCAGAAAGACGAGAAGGGGTCCGTAGCCGTAGCCGGGCCAGCGGATCGTGACGGCCACGAGGGCCATCACGATCCAGGGCACGAGCGCCGAGGCCGCGATCACCCACCAGAGGTCGCGCGTCAGCAACCGGTCGCGGAGCAACCAATCGGGGCCTCGGAGGAGGGCGCCGCACTCGGGGCATCGGACACCCGCGGGCGTTCGTGGGAGCCCGCTCAGGTCGTAGCCGCAGCGAGTGCACGGGCGCGCCATCGAGCGCATCCTATAGAGACGCCTTGTGGGGCGCACCGCGTGTTCGACGCGGGTAGGCTTGTCGCGTGCGAGGCGCCCCCTCCGATGACCCGGCGTTGGCGGTGGACCTGTGCGGTGTGCGGCTGCGCAATCCGGTGATCCTGGCTGCGGGCACCGCCGGCTACCTCGACGAGACCGGGGATGTGCTGGACCTGTCGCGCGTGGGCGGGGTGGTGACGAAGTCGATCACGGCGGCCCCGCGGGAGGGGAACCCGACGTGGCGGATTCTGGAGACGCGCGGGGGGATGCTGAACGCGATCGGGCTGGCGAACATCGGGGTTGAGGCGTTCGTGCGGGATGTGGGGCCGCGGGTGGCGGGGTTCTCGCGCGAGACGGGGGCGGCGGTGATCGGGTCGGTGGCGGGGTTCTCGGTGGAGGACTACGTGCGGGTGGCGGGGGCGATGGCGGGGGTGCCGGGGATCGCGGCCGTCGAGCTGAACGTGTCGTGCCCGAACGTGCACGGGGGGTGCGAGTTCGGGGCGGACCCGGGCGCGCTGCGGGAGGTGGTGGGGGCGGTGAAGGCGGCACTGCTGCGCGGCGACGACGCCGCGAGCAGTGGCACCCGGCGTGCGCTCCCGCTGTTCGTGAAACTAAGCCCGGTGCCGGTGGGGACGCGGGGGCACTCGATGGTGGATATTGCGCGGGCGGCGGTTGAGGGGGGGGCGTCGGGGCTGTGCATCGCGAACACGATCCCGGCGATGGGGATTGATGTGCGGACGCGGCGGCCGCGGCTGGCGAACGTGACGGGGGGCCTGTCGGGGCCGGCGGTGCACCCGGTAGCGGTGAAGCTGGTGCACGACGTGTACCGGGGGGTGGCGCGGGAGGCGGGGGTGCCGATCGTGGGGATCGGGGGGATCCTGACGTGGGAGGATGCGGCGGAGTTCATCCTGGCGGGTGCGAGCGCGGTGGAGATGGGGACGGCCTTGTTCGCGGACCCGCGGGCGCCGGCGCGCGTGGCGCGGGGGCTGGGGGAGTGGGTGCGGGGGCAGGGGTGCGGGAGCGTGGGCGAGCTGGTGGGGAGGGTGGAGGTGAGCTGATGTCGGATTT
>JBBDXI010000034.1:0-36248 GCA_040902425.1 Phycisphaerales bacterium | reverse complement strand
GCGCCGGGGAGGCGGGGGTCCCCGCCGCGGGGGGTTTGGTGGCGGAGGCGCGCGGCGGCGGGCGTCTCAACGCCGGGGTCCACGCGGGCGGCGACGGGGGCGAGGTCCTGGGGGGTGAAGCCCGGGCGCAGCTCGCCGAGGGCGTAGAGGGAGACCTTGGCGTGGCCGAACTGGTTGGTCACGGCGACGAGGCGGGTGGGTTTGAAGCCCGGGTGGACCTGGCCCTCGACGAGGTCGAGGCCCTCGTCGGAGACGGCGATGCCGGCGGGGAGGTCCATGGCGCCGGGGAAGTTGCCGGGGGCGCCGAAGTGCATGAGGAGGCGGTGCTGGTCGTCGAACATCTGCACGTTCTGGAAGGTGGCGTCGACGACGTAGATGATGCCGGCGCTGTCCACGGCGAGGTGCTTGGGGCGGGCGAAGGAGCCCGCGTAGTCGCCCTGGGCGCCGAGGGCGGAGAGGAACGTGCCGTCGGGGGAGAACTTCTGCACGCGGCACTGCATCATGTCCACGACGTAGATGTTCCCGTCCTTGTCCGCGGCGACGCCGAGGGGGACGCGGAACTGGCCGTCGCCGTCGCCGACGGTGCCGATGGAGGCGAGGCGCCGGCCGTCGCGCCGGTCGAAGACCTGCACCGCCTGGCCGGCGAGGTCGCAGGCGTAGAGGCGCTCGCCGTGGACGGCGAGGGAGACGGGTTTGAACTTCGGGAAGCCGATGGCGCGGGCGTAGCGTTCGGAGGCGTCGTAGACCAGGACCGCGCCCTTGGCGTTGTCGGCGACGTAGATGGTCCCGTCGTCGGCGACGGCGACGGCGACGGGGTGCTCCAGGGGGTTCATGCCGGTCACGCCGACGAGGCGGGTCTGCCGCTTGCGGAGGTCAAGGACGGTAAGGGCCTTGGCCCGCATGTCGCAGACGTAGATACGGCCGCCCTTCATGGCGACGCCGTAGGGCTTGTTGATCCACTCGGTGGTGTCGGCCTCCTTGCCGAAGACGACGCGCTCCAGGGCGCTGGCCCTGGTCGAGGCGAGGTCGTCGCTGGAGCCGAAGGAGCGGATGAGCTGGATGCGCGGGGCGTCGGGGAACTGGGGCCAGAAGGCGTAGGAGGGCTGCGGGCCGCCGGCGTTCTCGGCGCGGGGCGCTGCGCAGGCGGCGAGGCCGGCGCTGAGGCCGGCGAGGCAGGCGGTGCGGAGCAGGGCGCGGAGGGTGCGTGTCATCGGCGGGTCCCCGTAGGTTACCGCGTTACGGGTACAAACCGGGTGCCAAGGCGAGTCAGCGTTGCGGCGGAGGCCGCCGCAAAAAAAGAATCCGCCCCGGCGATTCCCTGGTGAGGCCCCAGGGTGCCGGGGCGGTCCTGAACCTGCCCATCGAAGATTACTTGATGTGGCAGGTCAAACACAGGGCACTGGCCGCGTTGCTGAAGGTCAGCATGTGGCCGTGGTTGCCCCGGTTGTGCGGGTCGTGGCAGGTGCGGCAGCCGACGACGTACTGGGTGGCGCCGTTGGGGTCGGTCCAGGAGCGGAGGCGGAGGCTCTTGCCGTTGAAGACGACCTGGTGGGAGACGGGGTCCTGGGGGTTGTAGGAGGTGCTGGTGCCGGTAGGGTAGATGGCGCGGCTGCCCATGGGGTGGTCGTTGCGCATGTCGGTTCCGAGGTCGCCGGTGACGGGCATGAAGCTGGTGCCGGTCATGCCGCCGAAGCTGTCCAGGGCGACGGTCCCGTCGTGGCAGGAGAGGCAGAGGCGCGTGCCCTTGTCGAAGTCGACGGCAGCGCTGCCGGTGCTGCCGTTGTTGAGCGTGTAGGTGGCGTTGGTCAGGGCGTGGTTCCAGAGGCGCCCGGCGTCGGGGTTGGCAAAGTGGGGCGTGTGGCAGGGCTTGCAGATTTCGCCGCCCGACCAGGCCATCGAGCTGAAGTTGTGGGCGGAGATGGAGATCTGGGCGTTGGCCGTGCCGGTGACCAGGGCGAGGAGGGCCGCGGCGGGGAGGAGGAATCGGGTGCTTCTCATTGGCTGCCCCTTTCGGGAGGGCTCTGGCGGACGCGGCTTCGGGTCGGACCTTCCGGCCCCGCGGCCGCCGTGCTGACGGGTGACCATGAAGCAAGGGGCGTACCACTCGGCGCGGGGCCGCGGAGCGAGAACATCGCGGTTTCCAGCCTGAAAACGCGGCATAGTGGCGGGGCTGCTCCCGCGGGCGGGAAACAGGCGAGCCCGGCGCCTCCCAAGGTCCGAAGACGCGAGCAGGGGTGGAGACGCTCGCCCGCGCGAACGGGCGCGCGCGGCTGACTCTCGCGCGCGGGAAACGGCCGCGGGGTCAATTCTCAGGAGCGGGAATCAGTGCGGGCCTCGCTGGATGGCGGCGCGTGGGTGGTGCTCTGAAGGGCACCGACGTGGTCCACAGAGCGGTGGCACGGGGCGGGCGGGGGTGGCGCGGGGGGTGGCACGATCGTTGCTCGCCGGGGGAGGCCGGAGCGATCATGCGCGCGCCCGTCCTGAAACTCGTCGTCGGCCTTGCGGCGCTCGGGGGCGCTGGGGCGTACCTAGCGCTGGCGGCATCGTCCGGGTGGGTGTACTACCGGTCGGTGGATGAGTACGTGGCGGGCGCGGGGGTCGGGCGAGCGCGGGTGCACGGGACGGTGGGCCCGGGGCCGGAGGTGGACCGGGCGGGGCTGGCGGCGCGGTTCACGCTGGTGGGCGAGGAGCGCGAACTGGTGGTCGAGTACCGCGGGGCGGTGCCGGACCTGTTCGCTGAGGGCAAGCCGGTGGTGGTCGAAGGGGAGCGCGACGGCGATGGGCCCTTCCGCGCGGACCTGATCATGACCAAGTGCGCGAGCAAGTACGAGGCGGGCAGCGCTCAGGGCGGGGGCGCCCCGTGAGCCCCTGGATCGGGAGCGCTGCGCTCGGCCTGGCCCTCGCGGGCGCTGCCGGGTCGGTCGGGGCGTGCGCGGCAGCGGCGGCTCGGGGGGGAGTGCGGCCGCTGGGCGCAGCGCGGGCGGGGTTCACCGTCTGCGCGCTGGGGCTGGTCAGCGCCGCGGCGGTTCTGTTGATCGGCCTGGCGAGGGATGACTTTCGGCTGGCGTACATCGCGGCGCACTCGGAGCGCGGGCTGGCGTGGCCGCTGCGGCTGGCGGCGTTCTGGGCGGGGCAGGAGGGGAGCCTCCTGCTGTGGGCGACGATGCTGGCGCTGGTGGGGGGCGCGGTGGTGTGGGGGCGTCGCACCGGCCCGGCCCCAGAGGCGGCCAGGTCGGCGGCACGGTCGGAGGCCGCGGTGATCGCGGTGTTCGCGGTGCTCGGTGGGTTCTTCGCGGCGCTCATGCTTGCGGGGGCGGACCCGTTCCGGGTGCTGGCTGAGCCGGCGGCGGAGGGGCGGGGGCTGCACCCGCAGCTGCAGTATTGGGCGATGGTGGTGCACCCGCCGCTGCTGATGCTGGGGTACGCGGCCTCGGGCGCCCCGTTCGCGCTGGCGATTGGGGCGCTGGCGCGCGGGGACGGCGATGCGGCGTGGCTGAGGCCGGCGCGGCGGTGGGCCCTGGGGGCGTGGCTGAGCCTGGGGGCGGGGATCGTGCTGGGGATGCGATGGGCGTACGTGGAGCAGGGCTGGGGCGGCTACTGGGCGTGGGACCCGGTGGAGAACGCGGCGCTCCTGCCGTGGCTGACGGGGACCGCGCTCCTGCACTCGATGGCGGTGCACCAGCACCGGGGCGTGCTGAAGGGGTGGACGGTGGCGCTGGCGGGCGCGACGTTCCTGCTCTCGCTGGTGGGGGCGTGGGTGACGCGGGCGGGGTCGGTGGCGTCGGTGCACTCGTTCGCGCGGCCGGAGCTGGGGGCGTGGTTCCTGGGGCTGATGGCGGCACTGGGGGCGGGGGCCGGCGCGCTGGCGTGGCACCGCCGGGCGCTTCTAACGGCGGAGCGACGCGCGGGGGGGATGCTGAGCCGCGAGGGAGCGGTGCTGGCGGGGAACATCCTGCTGGTGATGGCGGCGGCCTCGGTGGGCGCGGGGACGTTGCTGCCGCTGGTGGCGGGGGCCGAGGGGCGTGTGGGGGTGGGCGTGCCGTTCTACATAAGGACCGTGGCGCCGATCGGGCTGGGGATCGTGGCGCTGCTGGCGCTCTCGCCCCTGCTGGCGTACGGGGCGACGGCGCTCCGGGGGCTGGGGCGTGCGGCGGCGGTTCCGGTGGCGGCCGGGGTGGGCGCGGCGGGCGCAGCGTTGCTGCTGGGTCTGCGGCACCCTGCGGGGCTCGCGTGCGTGCTGGCGCTGGTCGTGGGCGTGGCGGCGGTCGGCACAGACCTGGTGACGACGGTGCGGGGGTTCGCGCGGGCGACGGGGTTCGGCGCGATCGGTTCGCTGCTGCGCGTGGTGGACAGCAACCACCGGCGGTACGGCGGGCAGTTGGCGCACCTGGGGCTGCTGCTGATGATGGCGGGCGTGGTGGGGTCGAGCGTGTTCGCGGCGGAGACGGCGGGGACGGTGCGGCGGGGGGAGAGCGTGAGCGTTGGGGGCCAGGCCGCGCGGTTCGACGGGGTGAAGCGGGCGCGGGGCGAGAACTACACCGCGGCCCGCGCGGCGTTCACGCTCGCGGACGGGGCTTCGCTCGCGGCGGAGCGGCGGTACTACGACCGCACGCCGGACCAGCCGGTCAGCGAGGTGGGGCTGCGGAGCACGTGGCGCGGCGACCTGATGCTCGTGCTGCTGGACTGGACCGAGGGGGGCGAGGTGGCGACGGTGCAGGTCCGCGCGATCCCGATGATGGCGTGGGTGTGGACCGGGGCGGCGGTGATCGGCGCTGGCGGCGTGGTGTGCCTGCGCCCGGGGCCCCGCCGCGGGGGGGGCGCGCAGGGGGGGGGTGGGGGCGCGCGCCGCGGCGGCGCGGGGCGGCGGCGGACGGCCGCGCGCGCGGCGGGCACCGGGGGTGGACCATGACGGCGGCCGCCGCCATCGTCCGCGGCGGGCCGGCGCAGCTCGACCTGCCGGAGGTGGTGGTGCGCGCACGGGGGCTGGGGGTGCGCCTCGGGGACCGGCGGGTGCTATGCGGGGTGGACCTGAGCGTGCCCGCGGGCGGGATCACGGCGCTGCTCGGGGCCAACGGCGCCGGGAAGACGACGCTGCTGCGGGCGCTGGCGATGCTGGTGCGGCCGAGCGAGGGGGCGCTGGAGCTGTTCGGTGCGCCGGCGCGCCCGGAGCCGGACATCCGCGGGCGGATCGGGTTCATCGGGCACCAGGTGATGCTGTACCGGGACCTGACGGTGATGGAGAACCTGGAGCTGTTCGCGCGGCTGCACGGGACAGCGCGGGGGCGGGCGGCGGCGCTGGTGGAGGAGATGGGGCTCGCCGGCGTGGCGCGGGAGCAGGTGGGCGTGCTGAGCCGGGGGATGGCGCAGCGCGCGGCGATCGCGCGGGCGATGCTGCATTCGCCGGCGCTGCTGCTGGCGGATGAGCCGTTCACGGGGCTCGACGTGGCGTCGGCCGAGTGGCTGGGGGCGCGCCTGCTGCGCGTGGCCTCGGAGGGTGCGGCGGTGGTCTTCTCGGGTCACGACCTAGGGCGGGCGCGGGGGCTGGCGGAGCGGGCGGTGGTGCTGCGCGAGGGGCGGGTGGCGATGGAGGGGGAGGCTGGGGTGGTGACGGACTGGATGGCGGGGGGAACGGGATGGCGGGACGGGCGAGCCGAAGACGGCACGCCCGTGGCACCCGGGCAAGCGGCCCGTGGCGCGGAGGAGGCGGCATGAGGGCGCTGGCGGACACGCTGCTGCTGGTGCGGAAGGACCTGCTGATCGAGGCGCGGGCCCGGCAGGGGGTGGTGCTGGCGACCGCGCTGGGGGTGCTGACGGTGGGGTTGCTGGCGGGGGGCCTTGGGGGGGGGGGGGGGGCCCCGGGCGCGCGAGTCGGGGCGGTGGTGTGGGCGGCGTACCTGTTCGGGGGCGTGCTGATCTTCGAGCGGACGATGGCGGCGGAGCGGGCGGATGACGCGGTGTCGGCGGTGCTGCTGTCGCCGGTCGCCCGGGGGGCGGTCTACGCCGGGAAGCTTCTGACGAACCTGGTGCTGCTGCTGGCGCTGGCTGCGGTGGTGACCCCGGTGGGGCTGGTGCTGATGAGCGCGGGGGTGGCCGGGGTGGGTGCGGCCGCGGAGTTGGCGTGGGCGGTGGTGCTGGGGCTGGTGGGGCTGGCGGCGGCGGGGACGCTGCTGTCCGGGGCGCTGTCGGCGGGGCGGCTGGGGGGCGGGGCGCTGGCGCTGCTGGTGCTCCCGCTGTGCGCGCCGCTGGTCCTGGCCTCGACGGTGCAGGTGATGTCGGTGATGGGGGCGGGGCCGGCCGGGGGGCCGCCGGCGGGGGCGGTGGTGGTGGCGCTGGATGTGCTGTTCATCGTGACGGGGTGGCTGCTCTACGGCGTGGTCCTCGAGGCGTGAGGTGATCCATGACGCTCCTGCGGTCCATTGAGAACTTCCCGCGACGGCTGGTATGGGGGGCGAGTGCGCTGCTGGTGGCGGCGGCGGCGGCGATGGCGGCCTGGTACGCGCCGGTCGAGGCGACGATGGGGCCGGCGCAGAAGATCTTCTACCTGCACTTCCCCGCGGCGATCGACACCTTCCTGGCGGCGCTGGTCGTGTTCGTCGGGAGCGTGGGGTACATCGGGAGCCGGCGCCGGGAGTGGGACGACCTGGCGTGCGCGGCGGCGCAGGTGACGGTGCTGTACTGCACGGTCGTGCTGATCACCGGGATGGTGTGGGCGAAGAGCGCGTGGGGGGTGTGGTGGACGTGGAGCCCGCGGCTGACGTTCAGCCTGGTGCTGTGGCTGCTGTACGTGTCGTACCTGGCGGTGCGCCCGGCGCTCGCGGGGGCGGAGGGCGGGGGGTGGCAGCGGCGGGCGATGGTCTGCGCGGTGTACGGGATCGTGGCGTTCCTGGATGTGCCGCTGGTGTACCTGTCGGTGAAGCTGCTCCCGGATATCCACCCGTCGTCGATCGCGCTGGCGCCGGAGATGAAGCACACACTGGCGGTCTCGCTGGCGGCGGGCACGACGGTGTGCCTGGCGCTGATCGCGTGGCGGTACCGGGCGGGACGGAGGGCGGCGCGGCTTGCCGCGGATGTCGGCGGCGGGGCCGTGGCACGGCCGGCGTGAGAGCCCGCGGGTACCATGCGGGCATGAGGTACCTCGGCGCCGGCGTCGTTCTTTCGTCGGTCGTGATTGTGGGCGCGTGCGACAGCAAGCCGGTGCCGCCGAAGGCGCCGCCGCCGGCGCCCACGGCGGGTCGGCCGCCGGCGGTTCCCACCGGTGCGCCAGCGCCCGCGGCGACCGGGCCGGCGGCGGCGACCGGGGCGGCAGCGGCGCAGGGCAGCGGCGTGGTGGCGGTGCAGGGGTTCACGTTCCCGATCCCGGAGGGGTGGCGGCAGATGCCGCCGGCGAACGCGATGCGTGCGGCGGAGCTGCACCTGCCGGACCCGTCGGGGGATGCGGGGAGGGCGTGCGTGGCGGTGTTCTCGACCGCGGGTGGCGACGTGCAGGGCAACATCGCGCGCTGGGCCGGGCAGGTGCGGGATGCATCGGGGCAGCCGGCGACGCCGGAGGTGAGGTCGCAGGCGGTGGGCGGCGTGAACGTGACGACGGTGACGCTGCGCGGGTCGTACGTGGGGATGAACGAGCCCGTGCGGGAGGGGTGGGTGATGCACGGGGCGATTGTGGAGGCGCCCGGGGGGCTGATCTTCGTGAAGATGACGGGGCCGGCAGAGCGGATGGCGGCCGCGGCGCCGGCGTTCGACGGGATGATGGCGGGGATGACGAGGTAAGGACGCGTCTCACATTCGAGACGGCTGAGGGCCGGGCATTCCCGGGGGAGAGAAGCGGGTGGGGCGCCCCTCCGGCCTGGCTTCGCTCGTCCACCTCCCCCGCCCGGAGCTGCGGGGGAGCGGAATGGCACCCGGGTTGCACGCGGCTGGGGAATGACACCGCGCCCCGGGACGTCCACGTTCAGCGGGTGGTTCGCCGGGCCGAAGGCCGAGAACGGCGACCGCTTCGCGCACATTCTCCAGCGGATCGTGCAGGACTACTACTCGTGGCGGAGGAACTACTTCCCCGAGGATGGGGTCGTCATCGACTCGGCGGCCAAGCGCGCCGCGGAGCCCTTCCACGACGCCTTCGAGGACCGGCTGACCGAGTTGCTGGGGCGGCTGAAGAACGACTTCCCGTTCCACAGCCCGCGCTACGCGGCGCACATGCTGTCGGAGCAGACGCTGCCGAGCATCGCGGGGCTGTTCGCGGGGATGCTCTACAACCCCAACAACGTCTCGTTCGAGTCGGCGCCGGTGACGGTGCGGCTGGAGGTCGAGGCGGCGCAGATGATCGCGCGGATGCTCGGGTACGGGCCCTCGTGCTGGGCGCACCTGACCGGCGGGGGGACGGTGGCGAACCTGGAGGCCCTGTGGGTCGCGCGGACGGTGCGGTACCTGCCGATGGTGATCCGGGACATGCGGCGGGCGGTGGGGCTGCCGGCGCCGGCGTGGCCGGATGGGCCGCGGGGGTGCCTGCGGCTGAGCCCGTCCGAGACGCTGCGGGCGCTGGCGGAGTGCTTCCGGGAGGCGGAGGAGACACTGGGGGCGGGGCCGGAGACGACCCAGCGGCTGATCCGCGCGTACCTGGACTCGCCGTTCTGCATCGTGGAGCGCGGGGCGGCCGCGGTGTTCGAGGCGGTCGGATCGAGCCCGGTGCTGGTGGTCCCCGAGACGCACCACTACTGCTTCGAGAAGGCGCTGGATGTGCTGGGTCTGGGGCGGCGGGCGCTGGCGCGGGTGCGGGTGGACAGCGACTTCCGGATGATGACCGACGACCTGGCGTCGGTGCTGGACCGGATCGAGGATGAGGGGCGGCACCCGCTGGCGGTGGTGGCGGTGGTGGGGAGCACCGAGGAGGGGGCGATCGACCCGTTGAACGAGATCCTGGACCTGCGGGCGCGCCGGGAGGCGGCGGGGCTGGGGAGCTTCTGGGTGCACGCGGACGCGGCGTACCGGGGGGGTACCTGCGGACGATGACGGTGCCGGACCGGGCGGGGCTCGGGGCGCCGGTGGCGACGGTGCGGGTCGGGGGCGAGGTGCTGGACATCGCGCTGCGGCTGCCGGAGCGATCGGCGTGCGCTGCGCTGGAGCGGCTGGGGGAGTGCGACTCGATCACGGTGGACCCGCACAAGATGGGGTACATCCCGTACCCGGCGGGAGCGGTGTGCTTCCGCTCGGACCTGGTGAAGCCGATCGCGCGGCAGGAGGCGGCGTACATCGTCGAGAGCGCCGGGGGCGTGGAAGCGGAGCGGCGCTCGGAGGGGATCGGCGCATACACGCTGGAGGGGAGCAGGCCGGGGTCGGCGGCGGCGGCGGTGTGGCTGAGCCACTCGCTGATCCCGCTGGACGCCTCGGGGCACGGGGCGCTGATGCGGGAGACGATCCGCGCCGCGTGCGAGCTGCACGCGCTGTTGGAGAACTACCCCGCGCTGGCGGGGGGGGCCGGGCGGGCGGGGGGGCGGCGGGTGAGGGCGGTGTGCCTGTGCCCGCCGGGGTCGAACATCGTGTGCTACGCGTTCGTGCCGGCCGGGCGTGAGGGCGTGGGGCTGGGGGCGATCAACGCCCTGAACCGGCGGGTCTACGAGGGGTTCACGCTCGGGGCCGGGCAGCGGGTCTACGACCGGTCCTTCTTCGTGAGCCGGACGACGCTCTCGGCCTCGCGGTACTCGCAGTCGGCGGTGGGGCCGCTGCTGGAGCGGCTGGGGGTGAGCGAACGGGAGTACGAGCGGGAGGGTGTGTTCCTGCTGCGGTCCGTGCTGATGAGCCCGTGGTATGGGGCATCCAAGGCACGGGGGAGGTACGTGCTGTCGGAACTGTGCGAGGCGCTGTACCGCGGCGCCGAGGAGGCGCTGGACGAGATGACGGCGCGGGCCGCGTGGGGGCAGCGCGGGCGCGGGCCTGATCGAACCTTGCCTGGGTTGCCGCCGGCGGTGGCGGCAAGCCGGGGCACGCGTGGTGGCGCGCGGCGGGTTACTTCTTGAGGCGGTCGAGCGTGATCGAGTGGCCGGACTTGGGCTCGGTGACGACCAGCTCGCCGCCCTCGACCTTGTACGTGTACTCGCGCTGCGCGCCGTTGGTCGAGAGCATCAGGCGGTCGCCCTGGGCGGACCACGTGCCGCTCTGGACGCGGATGTTGCCGCCGTAGCGGGCCTCGGCGGTGAAGGTCTGGTCGCCGACGAACGAGACGCTGCCGAATGAGAACGGGGCGGTGCCCGCGCCGCCGCGACCGGTCCAGGTGCCGACGACGGGGGAGGAGGCGCAACCGCCGAGGGCGGCGGCGGCGAGGATGGCGATGGCGAGACGGGTCATGCGTGTGGTCTCCTCGTTGAGTGTGGGCGGGCATCCTATCACCGGCGCGGGCATGCGCTGCCAGCTTCCCGCGGGGACGGCTCTCATGCGGCCGGGGGACGGCAGGCGGGACGCCTGCCCCACGGGGGGGGCGGGCTCAGGGCGGCCTGTTTCCCGAGGCGCTGGCGCATCTCGTCATCCCCACCACGACCAGAAGCAGCCGCGGCGGGATCGCCCCAGTCGCGGCGTTCAGGCATCGAAACCGGGCGGCAGGGTGCCGGGTGTGCGCGTCAGGGCGGCCCACGGGTCGGGCTCGGACCTGAGGCGGCGCATCACGGAGGGGATGGTGAAGGCGGCGCCGGAGGTGAGGCCGGGGAGCTCATCCCAGGACACGGGGAGCGCGACGGGCGCACCGGGGCGGTTGCGGGTGCTGTACGACGCCGCCGCGGTGGCGCCGCGGGTGTTGCGGAGGTAGTCGATGTAGATGCGGCCCTCCCGCTGGGCGGTGATGGCGGTGGCGGTGAAGCGGCGCGGGGCGAGGCGGACCAGCGTCTCGGCGACGGTCCGGGTGAAGTGCTTCACCTGCGGCCAGGTGTGACCCGGGGCGGACTTGGACGGTGGGCGCAGGGGGACGACGAGGTGCACGCCCTTGCCGCCGGAGACGCGGGCGAAGGCGGTGAGCCTCAGGTCGGCGAGGGCAGCGCGGAGCATGGCCGCGCCCTCGGCGACCTGCTTCCACGCCACGCCGGGGCCGGGGTCGAGGTCGAAGATGAGGCGGTCGGGATGGTCGGGGTCGCTCGCCGGGGCGCCCCAGGGATGGAACTCCAGGGCGCTCATCTGGACCAGGCCGAGCAGGCCCGCGGCGTCCTTGATCATGAGATGGCGGGTGACCTCATCGCTGTCGTCGTCCGTGATGTCCACGCCGCCGACGGCGGGGGGCATGCCCTTGACGGGGTGTTTCTGGAAGAAGGCCTTGGTGCCCTCGCCGGCCGGGCAGCGGACGATGGCGAGGGGGCGGCCGGCGACATGGGGGAGCATGCGCTCGGCGACGGCCTCGTAGTACTCGGCGACTTGGCGCTTGGTGAGGGAGTAGCCGTGGCCCCGGTCGGGGTAGACGATGCGCTCGGGGTTGGTGAGGCGGTAGACGACGGGGCGCGAGGTAGGGGTCGTAGCACCGGTTTGGCCGATTCGTTCGCGAGAGGGTCTCGATGCCCGGGCGGCCAAACCGGTGGCACGATCCTTGGATGCACGGTCGTCGGCGGCACGGGCCTCGGGCTCGCGGGTGACCGACTTGGGCTCGATGTCGTCGCGCAGGCCCCGGAAGGACGGGTGGCGGATGACGCCGTCACTGGTCCAGTCGCGGTACTGGACCTGGGCGACGAGGTCCGGGCGGACCCACGTCACGCCCTTCGCGTCGGCACCGGTGGGGGGGTTGGCGAACGGGGGCTTCGCCTGGATGAGTGGGCGCAGGAGCGCGGCCAGGCGGCGGAGGGTCTCGGTGCTGAAGCCGGTGCCGACCTTGCCGGCGAAGCGCAGCGCCTTGCCGTCGTAATAGCCGATCAGCAGCGCCCCGAGCTCCTCGCGCGAGCCCTCGGGGGCGCTGAAGCCGCCGACGACGAACTCCTGCTGGTTGAAGCACTTGATCTTGAGCCAGGCGGGCGTGCGGCTCTGCGTGTACTCCGAGCCGCGGCGCTTGGAGACGAGGCCCTCCAGCCCGTGCTTCCGGACCGCCTCGAACGCCTCCGGGCCGCTGCCCTCGAAGTGCTCGCTGAAGCGGAGGCGGCCCTCCTGGCGTGAGCCGAGCAGCTCGGCGAGCAGGGCGCGGCGCTGCTCGAGGGGCGAGCGTGCCAGGTCGTGGCCGTCGCACCAGGGGAGGTCGAAGGCGAAGAAGACGATGGACTTGGAGCGTCGCCCGTGGATGGCGTTTTGCAGCGACTGGAAGTCGCTGACGCCCCGCGCATCGAGGAGCACCGCCTCGCCGTCGAGAACAGCGTCCACCGAGAGCCGCTCCTGGATGGTGCTTGCGAGGTCGGGGAGCTTACTCGTCCAGTCGAGGCCGCGCCGGCTGAGGATGCGGACGGCGTCATCCCGCCGGTGGATGAGCAGGCGGTAGCCGTCGAACTTGATCTCGTGGAACCAGTCGCCGCCCGGCGGCACCGTGGGCGCGGGGACCGCGAGCTGGGGCTTGAGCTTCGCGGGCATCGGGGCGCGGCGGGCGCCCGCGAGGGCGGCGGCCGAAAGGGCCTGGACGGGAGGGGTGGCGGGGGCCCTGGGTGGAGCGCCGGCGGCGATCTCCTCCATGGTGCGGCCGGTCGCGACACTCGTGGCGAAGGTCTCGGCGTGGATGCCCGGGCTGGCCTCGCGGTCTCGCTCCTTGATGAGGAGCCAGTGTTTCTGCTCGCCCTCATCCCCGGCGCTGCGGCGCCGGGCGCCGCCTCGCGCGCCCTTCCGCTCACCCTGGTACTTCGTCCGGACGAGCATCCAGCGGCCCTTGAGGCGCTGGCCCTCGAGGCGGAACTTGAGCATCCCCTCCCGGAGGGCCGCGGCGGCCGTGCCCTCCTCGGGCGACCAGCGGCCCTTGTCCCAGACCATCATCGGCCCCGCGCCGTATTGTCCCTCGGGGATGACCCCCTCGAACGTGGCGTACATCACGGGGTGGTCCTCGACCTCGATGGCGAGGCGTTTCTCGCGGGGGTCGAGGCTGGGGCCCTTGGGGATGGCCCAGCTCTTGAGCGCATCGCCGACGCGGAGCCGCAGGTCGTAGTGGAGGTTGGTGGCGGCGTGCTTCTGGATGACGAAAGCGTGCGGGTCGATCGCCTCGTCCGCCGGCGGGGCGGGCGCGGGCTCGGACGTCCGCGCGAAGTCGCGCTTCCGGCGGTACTCGCTCAGGCCCACTTCGGCCCCCGCAGGGCCTGGAGCCGGCGGCGGGCCTCGCGGGCCCACGGGCTGGCGGGGTCGAGGCGCAGGTACTCATCCCACGCGGCCTCGGCGGTGAGGCGGTCGCCGGCGCGCTCGGCGGCGTCGGCGAGGTTGTAGTGGGCATCCGCGTAGGCCGGGTCGGCGGAGATGGCCCGGCGCAGGTAGCGGATGGCCGACTGGCGGTCGCCGAGGGCATCCTGCACGTGGGCGAGGTTGAACCACGACGCGGCGTGCCCGGGGTCGAGGGCGACCGCCTGCGCGTAGCGCTCGGCCGCGGCCTCGAGCCGGCCGCCGGCGAGCAGGGTGTTGCCGAGGTTGAACTGGGGCGAGGCGTCGGAGGGAGCGAGGGCGGCGGCGCGCCGGTAGGCGTGCTCGGCCTCGGCGAGGTTGCCGGACAGCTCGTGCCCGAGGCCCAGCTCGATCCAGGCGGCGCTGTCGCGGTTGTCGGCGCGGACGAGGGAGAGGGGCTTGGGCTCGATCGTGCTCCCCGGCGATGTCCCGAAGCGCATCTCCAGTTGCCCGCTCTGCGTGAGCAGGGCCTCCTCGACCTCGGCGACCAGCTCGCCCGAATCGGAGACGAGGATGTTGAGCTGGGCGAGGGGGCGTTCGACGCCGGGGAGGAGGCGCGAGAGGGCGTCGAGGCTCTTGCGGATGACCACGGGGCTGACGCCGCGGGCGACGAGGTTGGTGACGGTGCGGAGCGAGACCAGGTCGCGGAAGTCGTAGCGCCCCTGCGACGAGCGCACGAGGCCGCAGCGCTCCCAGCGCTCGAGGGTCTTCTGGTCGACGCCGAGCGCACCGCAGACCTGCCGCGGCGTGAGGGACTTGCTGACGCCTTCCGGCGCTGGGTCGAGCCCCAGCAGCTCGCGGAACTCGGTCTCCGAGACGATGCGGATGGCGTGCCCGCCGGCCCGCAGCTGCTCGGCCTGCGCGAGCTTGCCGGTGATCCGGCCGGAGTCCATCAGCGGCCAGCCGCGCATGCCGACCACGAGCATCGTTGTTCGCGGCGAGACGCTGGGGGCGAGCCCGCCCCCGGCATCCCCGATGCGCTTCTCCGCCTCGGCCCGTGTCAGCGTGGCGAAGCGACCCGTGAAGGCGACACGCTGACCCCGCAGAGCCGCGGCTCCGCCGCACTCCGTTGCGGCTTGCTCCCCCGCGTGGACCATCAGGCCTGCTTCCTCTTCTGCTTGCGGGCGCCGGCCGCGGGCTCGCTGCGGGCCGGGGGCTTCCTGGTGGATGCGGCCGCGGGCTTCGCGGCGGGCTTGCCGGCCGCCGGCTCGCGCCCCACGACATCGAGGCTCTGCTTGAGGGCCTCGGCGAAGTTGAAGGTCGGCGGCAGGTCCTCTTCCTGGATGATGACGGGGGCCTCGCCGGAGATCTTGGACTTGATCAGCTCGACGAGGGCATCCTGGTAGCTGTCGCGGAACTCGGCGGGGTCGAACTCGCCCTCCTTCTGCTTGATGAGCGTGGTGGCGAGGGTCATGTACTCCTTGTTGGCCGGCGCATCCTTGATCTCCTCGAAGTAGGGCTGGCTGGCGCGGACCTCGTTGGCGGCGTGGAGCGTGCTGAGGGAAAGGCCCTTGCCGCCGGGGCGGATGAGCACGGGGCGCTCGCGCCCGGCGATGGTCAGCTTGCCGATGCCGGCCATCCCCGTCTTCTCGAGGGCCTCGCGAAAGACGCGAAAGGCCTCCTCCGAGACCGGCCCATCCGGGGCGACGTAGTACGTCGAGTCGAAGTAGACCTCCTGCACCGAGTCGATCGGGACGAACTTGGTCAGCTCGACCGTCTTCTCCGAGCGGAGCTTGATCTTGTCGAGCTCCTCCTGCTCGATCACGATGTACTTGTCCTTCTCGAACTCGTACGCCTTGGAGAGCTCGGAGCGGTCCACCTGCCCGTGGATGGGGCAGGTGGTGGGCATCTTGATCCGCTGGTTGCAGCCCTTGTGGACCTGGTTGAGGCGGACCTTCTCGGCCTCGGAGACGGCGTTGTAGAGCCGCACGCCGAAGGTGACCAGGGAGATCTTGAGGTTGCCGGTCCAGTACGCGCGCGGTGCCATGCCGCCGTTCTCCGGGGGTGTTCGATCGTTGGCTTCCGTGCCGCGAACCGGGGATCCTCCCGTCTTTCTTGTCGGCCAGAGTCTAGCCGGGGGCACACGGAACCCGGTCTGGACGGGGGTTATTGGGGTGACCGGGTGGCATGGGGCGCAGGATTCGACGCACGGGTGAGCGGCCGGCTCAACAATGGGGGCCAGGCCCGGGCCCCCGGGGGTTCTGGCGGAGGCCCCGATGATCGATCCACACCTGCTCGCCGTCGCCCGCGGGGATGCCCCCGCCGACCTGCTCATGAAGGGCGGGCGGGTGATGAACGTGTTCACACGCGAGGTGGAGAGCGCGGATGTGGCGATCGTCGGGGAGCGGGTCGCGGGGGTCGGCGACTACGACGCGGCGGAGCGGGTCGTTGAGCTGCGCGGCGCGTTCATCGCGCCGGGGTTCATCGATGCGCACATGCACGTCGAGTCCACGATGCTCCCGCCGTCGCAGTTCGTGCGGCTGGCGGTCCCGCACGGGACCACCGGCGTCGTCCTGGACCCGCACGAGATCGCCAACGTGCTGGGGATCGAGGGCATCCGCTGGATCATGGCGGACGCCGAGGGCCTGCCGATCAACGCGATGTTCGCGGCCAGCTCGTGCGTGCCCTCGTCGCACCTGGAGACCTCGGGGGCGACGCTGACGGCGGCCGACCTGGCGCCGCTCTTCGCGGACCCGCGGGTGGTGGCGCTGGCGGAGATGATGAACTATCCCGGGGTGGTGGCCGGGATGCCGGGGGTGCTGGAGAAGGTCGCCCTGGGGCTGTCGCCCCCGGGGCGGGCGGGCGGCATCGTGGATGGTCATGCCCCGGGGCTCTCGGGGAGGGCGCTGCGGGCGTATGTCGCGGCGGGGATCAGCTCGGACCACGAGTGCACCACGCGGGCCGAGGCGGAGGAGAAGCTCCGGCTGGGGATGCGGGTCTACATCCGCGAGGGGAGCGCTGCGCGCAATCTGGAGGCCCTGCTGCCCGCGGTGAGCGAGGCCAACGCGCACCGCTTCTCGTTCTGCACCGACGACCGGCACCCCTGCGACCTGCGGGATGAGGGGCACATCGACCACGTCGTTCGCAAGGCGGTGGCGCTCGGGCTGGCCCCCGCGACGGCGATCGCCCTGGCGTCGCTGCACACCGCGCAGCACTACCGGCAGGCGGGGATCGGGGCGGTGGCGCCGGGCTGCTTCGCCGACCTGATCGTGTTCGACCGTCTGGAGGACATCCGGCCGCGGCGGGTGTACTTCCGCGGGCGGCTGGTGGCGGAGGATGGGGCGTACCTCGGGCCGGCGCGCCACGGGCGGGCGGCGGCCCCGTCGCGCGGGCGGGTGACGCTGCCGGCGGGGCTGAGCGGGTCGTCGTTCCGGGTCGCCGCGAGCCCGGGCGCCCGGGCGATCCGCGTGATCGGGATGGACCCGCACCAGATCGTGACCGCCGCGCTGGAGATGCCGCCGCGGGTCGAGGGCGGGCAGTATGTCGCCGACCCGGCGCGCGACCTGCTCAAGCTCGCCGTCATCGAGCGGCACCGGGGGAGCGGGAACATCGGGCTGGGGTTCGTCCACGGGTTCGGCTTCCCGCGAGGGGCCCTGGCGAGCACGGTGGGGCACGACTCGCACAACCTTGCGGTCGTGGGGGCGAGCGATGCGGACATGCTCGCCGCGGCCAGGGCGCTGGAACAGGCGGGTGGCGGCCAGTGTGTCGTGCGCGATGGCCGGGTGCTCGCCCTGTTGCCCCTGCCGATCGCGGGGCTGATGTCGGACCGGCCGGCCGAAGAGGTGATCGAGCAGCAGCGCCGGCTCCACGAGGCCTCCAGAGCCATCGGGTGCCCCCACCCGGACCCGTTCATGCCCTTGTCCTTCCTGCCCCTGCCGGTGATCCCGGCGCTGAAGCTGACGGACCTCGGGCTGGTGGATGTGCGGCGGTTCGAGGTGGTGCCGCTGGAGGTCGGGTGAGGCGCGGGGCCAGACTACCCAAACTCACATTAGTGCTGGCGAGGTTGGGATCAGCCGGCGAGCCCTGCCGCGGGGGCCTTCTCCCACGGATTGTCTGGCGGAGTCAGCCAGCGCGGAGTATCTTGGGGTCCCCTCGGTCGTGGTCCGGGGGGCCGCAACGTTTCGGCTGACGGTTAGGACGACCGCGCTCGATGCAACCCGATCGGTCCAGACCCCCTGCGGCCAGCGCGCGGGAACGCCGTTCCCTCGCTGCGATCCTGCGCCGCCATCGCGGCGAGGCGGCGCGTGCGCTCATGCGCTCGGTTGAGACCTGGGACAGGTACGCGGGCGAGATCGCGGCCGATCCGGAGCGATTCCTCCGGCAGGAGATGTTCGCGGCCGCCGACCTTCTTGCGGAGTTCTTCCGCACGGGCGACGGTCGGTGCCGGAGCCTCTACATCGGGGAGAAGGTGAGGCAGGCGGCCGACGGGCGAGCCGGACCGGATGAACGAGAGCGGCTGCTGGGGGAGATCGCCGCGAAAGACACGGCGAACCTGGTGGCCACGATGCGCCCGCTGGCGAGCGCGGTCGGGCTGGCGGAGCTGGAGTCGGCGCTGCGGGGGATCGAGGCGGTCGTCGGAGCGCACGCGGGCGCGAGCGTGCGTCTCCTGCTGATCGGCGACTGCCTGCACCAGGACGTGATGTCGTTCCTCGTCGAGCCGTGCCTGCGGGATGGCGTCGGGCTGGAGCCGGTGTTCATCCCGGCCCGGAACGTGGCAGAGCAGCGGGCGTTGATCCGCGCGCACGCGCAGCGGCCGTTCGACCTGGTCGCGTTCAGCCCCTTCTCCTACGAGTTCTCGCCGGAGCTGGGGCGCTACGTCAGCCCGCGCCACGCGATGGAGAGCGGGCGCTCGATCCGGCTGGCGGCGGAGGAGTCGCTGGCGGGGGCGTGCGAGACCGTCGATCTTCTCGCGGCGTGCTTCGCCTGCCCCGTGCTGGTCCACACCACGGCCGGCGTGCGGAGGCACGACGGCTCCCTGCGAGAGGTGGCCGCGTGCCTGCTGACGCGGCACGCCCGCGCGGCCGCCCGGTCGGTGGTCAACCGCGGGCTCGCGGCCCACGTGGATCGGCGCTCGCGGGCGGAGCGGGGGCGGGTGAGTCTCATCGACGAGACGCCGCTGCTCGGGCGATTCGGCGAGATGGCCCTCGGGCGCGAGCTGTGTCGCGCGGGCGCGCGGCGACCGGCCGCCCTGGGCATGCACCTGGCGCCGGCGTACCACGGGGTGATCACGGCGATCGCGCGGGCGCGCCCGGGCGATGCCCCGATGGGCGATTGCCGCGGGACCGCGGAGAGCGTGGGGGTGGGGCCCGCGAGGGCGGTAGTTCTCCGGACGCTGCCGGGCGGCGCCGAGGCCGCGGAGCCCGCGGCGATGCCGTGAGGGAAGCGGGTCCCACCGTTCAGAACAGGGCCGGACCCTCATCCACAGGCACGAGCCTGCCATTCACGAGCCGCACCTTGGGCTTGGGGGCTTTGGACGGGGGCGTCGCTGCGCGCGGCTGGGCCGTCGGCACGGGGTCCTGCCGCGGGGCGGGGGCGTCCGTGGGGCGTGCTGACTTGGCGGCCTTGCGGCCGCCGGCGCGGGGTCGGGGTGCGCGGCCGGGGGGGCTATCGAGGAGCGGCGGCTGCTCTGAGTCGGCCTTGGCGCGGCGCCTGGGGCGCTCCGCGGGCAGCGCACGCCGGGGCTTCGTGGAGTTCGACTTCGCAGCATCAGCCGGGGCGCTCGCTGCCGCCGCGCCGGCGGGTGTGCCCGGCTGACCGACGATGATCACGCCCTCCTCATCGCCGGCCTCCGCGTCGATCCGCCTGCCCTCCTCATCCAGCTTCAGGTCGGCGACCGCGGTGTGCCTGCGGGCGCGGGCCTGGAGGGCCTCGTAGAGCTTCCTGGCGTCCACTCCCGTGAGGGCATTGCAGGCGGTGGCGATCTCGCCGATGTACCGCTCGAAGATGTCGCGGCGCTCGTGCTGGCGGCGCATCTGCAGCCGCTTGCGCAGGTACGTCCCGAGCTTCCGCCCGCACTCCATCAGGGCCAGCTTCATCTCCTTGCGGATCTCGTCGTAGTCGGCGATCGCCTCCTTGCTCTCGCTCGTGAACGGGACCCACACGCTGGCCATGTGGATCATGATGACCAGCGGCCCGACGGGCACCGCCCCGCGGGGCTGCTGGAGGTCGTAGTTCCGCCAGTTGGTCTCGGTCACCGCCTTGAAGCTGGAGCAGGCCGACTGCTGGTAGAGCAGCGGCACGCGGTTGGCGAAGCGGATGACCCGGGACGACTCCTCGGTGGGCAGCTCGCCGCCGAACGCGATGGCCGCCTCGATGAGGAAGGGCCGGCCCCGGTAGACCGCCGGCTCGCGGGAGCTGGCGGCGTAGAACTCGGCCCGGACGCCCTTGAGCATGCCCGCAAGGAGCTGGCGGATGCCGATGGGGGCGAGGCAGTCGGTGGGGGGCGGGGCGAGCTTGACGGTCTGGAGCTCGCGGAAAAGCTTCTCCGCGAGGGGGTGGTCGAGGTCGTTGACCTTGGTCCGGCTGGTGACGCCGATCTTCTCGCACAGGCCCGAGGCGGTGCCCGCCGAGACGCGGCAGAACTTGTCCTGCATGAAGCTGTAGAGCGAGTAGTTGTGCCGCTCCTGCTCGGCCTCCTTGAGCATCTGGAGGAGGATGCCCAGCTCGATCCCGCGGGGGTGGGGCTGGATTTCCTTCGTCTCAGGGGGCAGCTCCGTCACCGCGCGCGGGAAAACGGTGACGCCGGAGGTCTCGGTCGTGACGGCGGGTTCGGGAGGAGGTGCCGAGGCGTCCGGCGAGGGGGCGCCGGGGGCGTCGGGCCCCGTCACTGGCGCTCCGGGCTCCGATGCGCGCTTCCCGCGCCCCTTGAGCAGCGGGACATCCTCTTCCTCCGCCCCGCTCTCGCGGCTGGGCGGGACAAACGTGATCCGCGCGTGCGGGTTCGCGATCGCCGTCAGCTCGAGGAACTCATCGACGCTCCCGCGCCCCTTCTGGTAGCGGCCCTCCAGCTCGATCGTGACGCTGGTGCCCGTCGTGTAGTCGGAGGGCGAGAGGAACTGGCCCTGCTCGGAGAGCTCGCGCGTCCCCGTCGTCAGCCCCCGCAGCCGCTGGAGCGGGAAGTCGTCGGTCTCCTCGTCGAGCGTCACCTCCGCCCGGTTGGTCTTCGTATTCATCGCCAGCTCGATGTGGTGGGCCTTCTTCCCCGCCGCCGGCCGCGACTGGATCATCATGGGCCGGCCCGTCGTGATCAGCCCGAACATGCCCGCGGCCGAGATGCCGATCCCCTGCTGGCCGCGCGACATCTTGAGCCGGTGGAACTTCGACCCGTAGAGCAGCCGGCCGAAGATGTGCTCCACCTGCTTCTTGACGATGCCCGGCCCGTTGTCCACGACGGTGATGCGGTAGCGGGATGCCTTCACCGCCGCCGCCCGCTCCGGCTGCAGGTCCTCGATCACCACCGTGATGTCGGGCAGGATGCCCGCTTCCTCGCAGGCATCCAGCGAGTTGTCCACCGCCTCCTTCACGGTCGTCAGCAGGGCTTTGCGGGGGTTGTCAAAGCCCAGGAGGTGGCGGTTCTTGGCGAAGAACTCCGAGACCGAGATGTCTCGCTGTTTGGCCGCCATCGTCTCGGCGGTGGCGCGGGAACGCTCCTTCTTCCGCGGCGCGGCCTCGGGCGGGGCCTCGGCGGAGGGTGCACCCCCCCCTTTCGGAGCGGGCTCCGGGGCTTTCGTCGGCTTCTGGGGCTTGGTCTTGGAGCGGGGGCGGTCCGTCATGGTGGCGAGCAAGGCGTGCCCTCCTTGGCAGCGGCCGGGATCGAGCTTGCCCCGGCAGGATACCCGGATCATCGGCCCGCCGCACCCGTCCGGCTTTCGCGGCCACCTGTGTCCCGGTAGCATCGCGGCCATGTTCAAGCCCCTCCTCCTGGCCGCCGCGTTCGCAGTCCTTACAGCCCCTGCTCTGGCCCAATCCGAGGCCCAGACCCCCCGCCGTTCCGGGCGCAGCGCCGCCCCGCCGCCGGCCGAGGCCGCGGCCGACTCTGGCGACAAGCCCAAGTCCGACAAGGACAAGGAGAAGGACAAGAAGTGGCCGGAGCCGGTCGCCACCAAGCACGAGGTCAACATCGGCGGGCAGACCATCGCCTATACCGCCACCGCGGGGACGCTCGAGCTCCCCGACTACGAAGGGAAACCCAAGGCCAACGTCTTCTACGTGTCCTACGCGCTCGACCTGCCCGAGGGCGGCCCCGCCCCGGCCTCGCCGCGCCCCATCACGTTCACTTTCAACGGCGGCCCGGGGTCCAGTTCCGTGTGGCTACACCTGGGGGCCCTGGGGCCGCGCCGGGTGAACTTCACCGACCCCGCCGAGAAGGAGGGCCCGCCGGCGCTCCCGCAGCCGCCGTACACGGTGGTGGACAACGAGTTCTCGTGGCTGGACCTGACGGACCTGGTCTTCATCGACCCGGTCTCCACCGGCTACTCGCGCCCGGTCGAGGGCGAGCGGGCGGACCAGTTCCACGGGCTGCGCGAGGACCTGCAGTGGATGGCCGACTTCATCCGCCTGTGGACGACGAAGCACCGCCGATGGGACTCCCCCAAGTACCTCGCCGGCGAGAGCTACGGAACGACCCGGGCCGCGGGGCTGACGGGCGTGCTGCAGGACACGCACGGGATGTACCTCAGCGGCATCGTGCTGATCTCGCCGGTGCTGAACTTCCAGACGATCCGCTTCGACGAGGGGAACGACACGCCCTACTGGCTCTACCTGCCGTCGTACGCGGCGACGGCCTGGTACCACCGCAAGCTCCCGCCGGACCTTCAGGAGGACCTGGGGCGGACGCTGCGGGAGGTGGAGGCGTGGGCCTCCAGCGAGTATCTGGTGGCGCTGGGCAGGGGCGACGCCCTGACGAACCAGGAGCGGGACTTGGTGGCCGCGCGGTTGGCGCGGTACACGGGGCTGGCGCCGGACTTCATCCGGCGGGCGCGCCTGCGGCTCTCCCTGGGCAGCTTCACGAAGGAGCTGCTCCGGGACCAGGACCGCACCGTGGGCCGGCTCGACAGCCGCTACAAGGGGATCGATCGCACCGGCGTGGGCGCCTCGCCGGACTACGACCCCAGCTACGCGGCCATCCAGGGGCCGTTCACGGCGGCGCTGAACCACTACATCCGCGCGGAGCTGAACTACGAGAACGACAAGCACTACGAGATCCTGACGGGGCGGGTGCAGCCGTGGAGCTACGCCGGCGCCCAGAACCGCTACGCGGAGGTGGCCGAGACGCTCCGCAGCGCGATGAGCAAGAACCCGTCGCTACGGGTGCTGGTCTGCGCGGGGCACTACGACATGGCGACGCCGTACTTCGCGGCGGACTACACGGTGGAGCACCTGGGCCTGGACCCGTCGCTGCGGGGGAACATCACGCGGGCGTACTACCGATCCGGCCACATGATGTACATCCGGCACGACGACCTGGCGAAGCTGAAGGACGACGCGGCGCGGTTCTACCGGCCGCCCGCGCCGGGTTGATCGTCACGGGCGGGCGCTCCGGCGGCCGCGGCGCCGCGCGGCCAGTCCACGATCCGGACCGGCGGCGGCGGCGCCGGCACCTCGACCGGGGTCTCCAGGTCGGCCCGGAGACGCGCGGTGACCACCGTCCCGACGCCCGCGAGGGAGGCGACGCTGATGGAGCCCCCGTGGGCCGCGGCGATGATCCGGCAGATCGAGAGCCCGAGCCCCGCGCCGAAATGGACGCCCCGCGCCACGCCCGCGCCGGCCAGCGCGAAGGGGTCGCCGAGGCGGGCGAGGATGTCCGGGGGCATGCCGTCGCCGTAGTCGCTCACGCCCACGACGACGGAGGGCACGCCGCCCTCGATCTCGCGGGAAAGGCGGAGCTCGACCGCGCCGCGCCGGCTGTGGCGGCAGGCGTTGGAGACGAGGTTGATCATGAGCCGCCGCACCGCCCCCGCGTCGCCCCGGAGCGACCAAGCGCCGTCGTCGATCGTGGTCTCCAGCCGCACCCCGCGCTCGCGGGCCAGGGCGCTCAGGACCACCTGGGCGTCGGCGCACACCGCACGCAGGTTCACCCGCTCCCAGCGCCAGGTGAGCCGCCCGGCGCTGGCCCGCGCCGCGTCGAGGATCGAGTCGAGCGTCTCGCCCATCGACACGGCGACCGTTTCCATCGACTGGAGCCTGGTCCGCGCCTGCGACTCCTCGAAGCGCGGGGCGCTCAGCACCGACTCCACCAGCAGGCGGAGGCACGCCAGGGGGGTTCGCAGCTCGTGCGACACGACGCCGAGGGTCTCCTGCATCGCCGTCTTTGCCAGGCGCGCCGCGTCCAGCTCCTGCCGCAGCTCCAGCCGGCGGATCTGCTCGCGCTGGGCCTCCTTCAGGGCCGTGATATCGGTGAAGGCGACCACCGCCGCGGCGATCCGGCCCGAGGCGTCCAGCACCGGCGCGGAGTTGATGAGCAGCGTGGCCCGCGTGCCGTCGCCCAGGAGGTAGTCCACCTCCTCATCCTGGACGACCTCGCCCACGGCGATGGAGCGGGCGAGGGGCCACTCGCCGGGCTTCATCTCGCTCCCGTCGGGGTGGAAGCCGCGGTACGCGCCGTAGTCCTCGATCGAGCCGGCCTCCACGACGGGGTGGCGCAGGACCGAGGCGACGCGCTCGTTGAAGAGCAGGAACTTGCCGGAGGGGGCCTCGGCGACGATGACGGCCGCGGGCATCTGCCGCAGCACGGTCTCGAACAGGGCCCGCTTGCCCTCCAGCTCGCGCTGCGACTCGCGGAGCTGGCCGGTGCGGCGGTCGAGGAGGCGCTCGAGCTCCGCCTGGGCGATCTGCAGCTCGTGGCGGACCTCCTGCTGCTCGCGGTCGGCGGCGTTGAGGCGCCGGGCGTTGAGCCAGATGAGCGCTCCCATGACGGCGGCCGACGAGACCGACAGCACCGCCACGCCGAACGCCGACTCGTAGAGCCCCAGTCGCTCGCCCTCCAGCCGCGCCCACGAGAGCGCCACCAGCACACCCACCGCCACGGGGAGCAGGCGGCGGGCCAGGACGCCGCCGAGGTGCGGGCTCAGGATCACCGATGCGATAGCGCCCCGCGGTCGGACGAGGACCAGGCCCAGCCCCGCCGCCATGAAGCACGCGGCGGTGTGCAGGGCCATGGGCGTGAAGGCCATGACGCCGTAGAAGGGCTTCACGCCGTAGAGATACCCCAGGAGGCTAAGCATCGCGCCCAGGAGCAGGAGGACGATGGCCGCCTCGCGGGCCACGCGCAGCGCGCGGGGGCGGGCGTCGCTGGTCGCCAGCGCGAAGCCGGCCACCACCATTAGCACGGCGGTGTTGGGCGCGATGTGGTTCGGCGGGTCGCCCGCCACCATAGTGGGGAAGAGCAGGTGGTCGAAGCTTCGCCCCGAGCCCAGCAGGTACTCGGCGACCCGGAGCAGGCCGACGCCCGCGCCGACGACCCCCAGCGCTGCGCCCGCATGCGCAGGCCGGCCCGGCGTGCGAGCCAGCCACAGCCCGGTCCCCAGCGTGATGAAACACAGCGCAGTGAACGGGTTCATCGCCACCAGGCCGGGGCGGATGCGCATCAGCACCTCGGCCCCCGTCATCCACCCCAGCAGCACGAGGAGCGCCGTCGCCACGAGCGCAACCGGGGCCGCCACCGTCAGCGGGTGCGGGGTGACCACGGCGGCCTCGGTCCTGGGTTCCAAGGTGCGCATAACTGGTGCCCGGCACCAACACGGTGCGGCCGGGAGGATTTGGTTCGGCGTTGGGCGCGTAGGGACTTCACCCCGCCCGGGCGGGCCGGGGTGCTCCGGGGCGGGGAGCCCGCACAACCGCTACGGGTTCACGCCGGCGCCAGGAGCGCATCCAGCAGCTCGGGGATCCCCTGGGCGCGGGTGGCGACCGTCTCGATGATGGGCCGGCGCCCGGAGATGTCGCGCAGGTCGCGGACCAGCTCGTTCTCGCCGGGGTGGTCGGCCTTGTTGCAGACGAAGACGTCAGCGATCTCGAGGATGCCCGCCTTGTCCATCTGCACGGCGTCGCCCATCCCGGGGGTGAGGACCACGGCGGTGCGGTCCACGTGCTGGCGGATCTTGGTGTCGTTCTGGCCGGCGCCGACGGTCTCGATGAAGAGTGTGTCGTAGGCCCCCGCGCCGTCGTTGGCGCCGCCGATCAGCTCGACGATCTCGGGCAGGCCGCGGTAGTCCTCGCCGCTGATCGCCAGCGAGCGGTAGTAGACGGACTCGTCGAGGTTGTTGAAGTCGACGCGGAGGCGGTCGCCCAGCAGGGCCCCGCCGGTGATGGGGGACATGGGGTCGAAGGCCACCACCGCGCAGCGCCCGTGGGTAGGTCGGCTCTCCGAGCCGACACCGGGGCCGCGAAGCATCGGCTCGGAGAGCCGACCCACCCCACCGGCGCGCCGGGTGAACTCCCCGACGAGCTGGGCGACCAGCGTGCTCTTGCCGGCCCCCGGGGAGCCGGTGATGCCGACGACGCGCTTCGGGCGGCGGCGCCGGGCGCCGGCGCGGGCGGGCTTGCCGTCGTGCACCAGCGAGATGTCGCGGGCCAGCTGCGACGTCGGGTGCGAACCGACCGTCGCGCCCCGGGCGATGGTCGCCTCGCGCACGGCGCTGACGATCTCCAGCAGGCCCACCCCCGTCGTGAAGCACTTGCGCACGCCGCCCTTCAGCAGCCCCGGGATGTCCTCCTGCGGGAGGATCCCGCCCATGTAGATCGGCATGTCGGGGCGGCCCAGGTCCGCCATGGCCGCGACCAGCTTCGGGCCCAGCACCAGGTGGCTGTTGCTCATCATGCTGGCGGCGATGCAGTCGCAGTCCTCATCGCGGGCGGAGATCGCCAGGGAGCGCGGCGTCTGCCACAGGCCGGAGTAGATGACGTGGATCCCCGAGTCGCGCAGTGCCCGGGCGATGACCTTCACCCCCCGGTCGTGCCCGTCCAGGCCCATCTTCCCCAGCAGCACCCGCGGCCGGTGGTCCAGGTCGGCGCACCGGTCCTTCTTCTCGAACTCGGAGGTGGGGGCGTTGAGGGCTGTGGCCATGGTCTGCTCGCGGGCGGGATCACGGGAACGACGGGTTCTTGTAGGATCGCGGGGTGAGCGAGGCGAATCGTACCGAGGCCGAAGGCACGGGTCGGGGCGGCGGGGTCGCCGCGCCGGCGATCCGGACGCTGACCGAGGGCTCGCGGGCGGCCCTGTGGCTCGCCGAGCGTCGGCTCTGGCTCCAGGGCGCCCGCAAGCGGGCGGTATTCCGCAGGCTCGCCCCACGCTTCGAGCCCCTCTACCGGGCCCTCTCCGCGTTTCCCTTCGACGACCTCGTCACCCCCCTCTGGCAGCGCTTCAACGCCACCATGGAGAGGGCGATGCTCCCGCGACCGCGTCCCGACTTCCTCCGTCTCTCGGTGATCAAGCAGACCATGTTCGTCGACGCCCGCGGCCGGTGGCTCTCCGACCAGCTCGCGTACCTCGAGCGCCGCCTCGGCCCGCAGTTTGTCAGTGCCGTCGCCCGCGACGCCGCCGTCGGCCGGCCCCCGCTCGCATTGGCGAGCCCACCCGCGTCGCACAACACCGTGCACCACCTCACCCACCTCGCCCGTTTCGCCGAGCTGAGCGGCGCCGACCCGGCGACGCTGGACACGGTCGTCGAGTGGGGCGGCGGATACGGGAACCTGGCACGTCTCCTGGCGACCTGGCGGGCGGCGGCCGGCGCAACGCGCCCGCTTACGTACACGATCATCGACACGCCCCTCTTCTGCGCGCTCCAGTGGCTGTACCTCAGCTCGGTGTACGGAGAGCCGAGAGTCCATGTCCTCCGCGGCGCTGCGGACGCGGTCCGGACCGGGTGCTTCAACCTCGTTCCCGCGGGCCTGGCGAGAACGCTCCAGCCCGCCCTCGGCCGCGCGGGGCTCTTTGTCTCCACATGGGCCCTCAGCGAGTGCTCGCCCGCCGCCCAGGACTGGGTCGCCGGCCACTGGTTCGGTGCCCCGCGGCTGCTCTTGGCGTTCCAGGAGAGCACCCCCGACCTCCCTCACGCCGGGCGCATCCGGGGTCTAGCCCAGTCGGCAGGGGCCCGCATCGACCCCCTCCCACACCCCCCCGGCAACTCTTACGCCATCCGCTAGGCCGGGCGGCCCGCGGCAAGATGGGCGGTTTTTTTCCCGATCCCAGCAAGGCTTTCGTCCGCCGCGGACATCAGGGGCGGGGGCGGTCGCGCCTGCCGTCGGTTTGACCTGCGGCTGACCCCCACGATGGGCCGTCCCTGTTGTATGGGGCGGCCCTCGTACTTTTTCCCGGGCCCCACGACCGCCCCGCGTCACGCCTCTGTAACAGCCCGCCTGCACCGGAACTAACCCGGCCCGCGGCCCGTCTACTCCTCTTGTGTCCCCTCGGGCCGATGAAGCCCACGGGAGGCACCCGAGGGGAACAGCATGGCGGGCACCATCAAACTGGACATTCTGGACCGCATTGCGATCGCCTCGCCCTGCCATGTCCGCTGGGATGACATGCAGGGCGATGACCGCAAGCGGTTCTGCGGCGAGTGCAAGCTGAGTGTGTACAACCTGTCGGCAATGTCGAGGGACGAGGCGGCCGAAATCGTCACGGCGGCCGAGGGCCGTTTCTGTGCGGGTTTCTACCGCCGTGCCGACGGGACGCTCCTGACACGCGACTGCCCGGTTGGCCTGAGGCGTGCGCGCGCCGCCGCCGCTGCCGCCACGCGCCGGATCGCCGCCGCCATCGCCCTGGTGATCGGCGCGGGGCTGATGTTCGGCCTCGGCCGCCAGACCACGCAGCGACTCCGATTCGTGCAGCCGTTCGCCACGATCTGCGAGTGGCTCCAGCCGGGGTCCATGCCCTCCCAGCAGCAGTGGATCGCGGGCGCTATCTGCGGGCCTGTTCCGACCGCTCAACCGGCGTAGCAATAGCTGTTCGCAGAGAGCACACCGATGGCCAGGTCCGTGCATCTCGACATCCTCGACGACATCCACATCGCGTCGCCCTGCCCCGCGCGCTGGGAGGACATGCGGGGCGACGACACGAAGCGGTTCTGCGGCGAGTGCCGGCTCAACGTCTACAACCTCTCCGCGATGACCCGCGAGGAGGCCGCGTCGCTCATCACCGGCGCCGAGGGCCGCCTCTGCGCGGGGTTCTTCCGGCGCGCCGATGGCACGGTCCTCACCCGCGATTGCCCGGTCGGTCTCCGGGCCGCCCGCGCTGCGCTGGTGTCCGGGCTGCGCCGCGTCGCCGCGGTTGTCGCGATCGCCGCCGGCGCTTCGGTCCTCTTCGGGGCCGGCCGGCCAGCGCAGCGGCTGCGGAACGTCCAGCCCTTCGCGGCCATCTGCGAGTGGTTGGCGCCCAGCACGCTGGTGGGGGCGCCGCCGTTGCGGGGCGAGATCATGCTCGGCCGGGTCGCGCCGGTGCACACGCCTCCCGCGCCGCAGCCGCCGGGGAACACGCGATGAAGTGGTTTGTGGCGGCGTTTGCCGTTCCCCTCGTCGCTCTCTGGCAGTGGGGGAGCGCCGCCGGGCCGGCCATGTTCGCCGAGCCCGTCAGTCCGGCCTTGCTGGCCGTGCTGCTCGTCATCGCGCCGCTCGGCAGCGCCTACGCCGGCGCTCGCCTGGCCCTCCTCGTTCGACCCCGCAGGCTCTTTGACCGCCGCGCGGGCCGAGGGGTCGCGCTAGCCGTCCTCGGACTGAGCGCCGGTATCCTCTGCGTGGCTCTCTGCGGGGCGGCCCTGATTCTGCTCGACCGCTGGGCGCCCGACCTTGCCCTGACGGCCGTCTCCGGTGCGCTCGCCGGCATCCTCGCGACCCTGCCGCTGGCTCGCACCCGGGCCGGCGCCTGCCCGCGCTGCGGCTACGACCTCACCTCCCCGGCCTCGCCGGGGCAGCCGGGCTTCGGCGTGTGCCCCGAGTGCGGGGCCGACAGCATCGCGCTGGCCGCGGGCCGCGTCTAGCGATCAGCCCTTCGGGTAGCTGTACTTCGGTTCCCAGCCGGACGGCCCGCCCTGGAGCAGTTCCAGCAGGTGCCAGACGGCGCAGTAGTCATCGCCGGGCCCGAAGTGGTCGTGGGCGATGCGGGCGATCGTGCCGTCGGCCTCCTTGCGGAACGTCGAGACGCCCGGCCAGAACTTCCCCGGCTCGGGCTCGAAGCCCAGGTCGTTCGCGAAGGTGGTGCCCTGGATCGACACGGTCCGGAACCGCCAACCGCGCGACGCCGCGAACTCGCGCATCGTCCTCGGGTCATCCGGAGAGGTCAGCACGAACGCCGCCCGGTCCGCGAGGTGCTCCGCGACGCCGTTGAGCCCATCCGCCCAGAGCGTGCAGTACGGGCACCGCCGACCCATGTTGTGGATGACCATCAGGTCGGGCTTCGCGCCGAACAGGTCCGAGAGGCGGACAGGTGAGCCCGCCGCATCCTTGAGTTCGTAGTCGGCGATCGCCGTCGGGGGCACCCTTCGGCGAGCCTCGACAACCTGCTTCCGCAGCTCCACGATCTTCCTCTGGAGCGACTCGACTTCGCTGTTCATGCACGCTCCTCCGGGTGACTCCGCGTGCGCAGGTCTACCGCGCCGGCCGAGTCCCGACAACCCAAAAAGAACAGCCCCCGGTTTCCCGGGGGCTGCGCTCTCTCAGACTATCGGGTCGGCTTACCAGCCGCCGCGACGGCCACCGCCGCCACCGCCACCGCCGCCGCCGCCGAACCCACCGCCGCCGCTCCGGCGGCCGCCGCCGCCGCCGCCCCCACCGAAGCCGCCGCCGCCCTGACGCGGCTCGCGCGGACGGGCCTCGTTGACGGTCAGGTCGCGCCCGTCGAGGTTCTGGCCGTTCATGGCCGTGATGGCGGCGCGGGCCTCATCGTCGTTGGACATCTCGACGAAGCCGAAGCCGCGGGAGCGGCCGGTCTCGCGGTCCATGACGATGGAGGCGGAGGCGACCTCGCCGTGCTGGCCGAAGGCCTCGCGCAGGGCGTTCTCGTCCGTCTTGAACGAGAGGTTGCCGACATAGATCTTGATCATCGCTCGAATCCTGTTGCCCGAGACTGATACGTGAACCGGTGCTGAGAACTCGGGCGAGGTCATCGAGCGTCGGTCAGCCCGGGTCGGCCACGCCACAATGCGTGGACTCAACCCCGTGCAGCCCGATCCTAGGCGGCGTCTACGGGGCCCGGGATGAAATACCCTACCCCCCGGGGGGGCCCCAAGGGCTCAATACGCGTTTGTCCGGACCTCGCTCCCCCCGAAGTCGACGCCCCGCAGCCCCCCCTTGGTGTACTTGTAGGACACGTGGGAGAGCACCGAGCCGCCGGGCGGCTTGGGGTCGAGCGAGACGGCCGCCGGGTTGTAGGGGATCCAGCCGTTGGGTGGGGGCACCCAGGTCGGGTTCCGCGGGTCGCACCCCAGGTTGGCCTCATCCGAGCGGCGGAGCTTCACCGAGGCGTCGAAGGCCTGGACCATGCAGCGGGCGGTCTTGAGCCCGTAGAAGCTCTGCCAAGTCCATCGCTTCTGGGTGTGGCGCCCGAACTGCTCGAAGATCTGGGCCTTGCTGCTGGGATACAGAACGTCGCTGACCTTGCGGTTCCCGTACCTGGAGCCGGCCGGGATGCCGACGGTGTTGTAGCTGATCGGGTAGGCCCGCTGGCCGAGCCGGTTCCCGTCGAAGCACGCGACGCTGAGGTAGTACGACGAGCTGTACGGCCAGCGCCAGTTGGTGCCGCCGGTGCCGTAGTGGGGGGTGTACAGGCCCTGGTCGTAGCCGCGCGGGTCCTTGCCCCACATGGCCCGGTCCTTGTCCTCGGGGCAGGCGACCATGGGGTCGGGGAGCTTCTGGGCGAGGAAGTCCTGCAGGATCAGGTGGGAGTAGCGGAAGTAGGGGAAGAGCCCGACGGGCGAGGGGATCTCGGAGGCGAGGCGGTCGCCGCGGTGGCGGACGATGTCCGCCATCTGGTTCTGCGCGGCGTGGTACTCCTGCGTCCCCCCGACGGGGAACGCGAGGCTGGGATCGATGGACGGGAGCTTGCCCTGCGGGTTGGGCCACTTCCAGTTGAAGGACCAGTGGCGGTCCTTGAACTCGCTGGCGTAGGTGTGGGTGGCGACGCCCTGCTGGTGGAGGTTCGACGCGCACTGCGCGGAGCGCGCCGCCCGGCGCGCGTCGCTGAGGGCGGGGAGCAGGATGCTGATGAGGATCGCGATGATCGCGATGACCAGAAGCAACTCGATCAGAGTGAACCCGCGCGGGTGCTTCGTCGCGTTCATGCCCCGGCTCCTGTGGGCTTGTCCAACGCTGGCGACTCCTGAATCGTGCGACTCTCTCCGGAGCGGTCAGTAGCCCCGGGACCTGACCTCGTTCCCGCCGAAGTCGACGCCCCGAAGGCCGCTGCGGGTGTACTGGTAGAACACGTGCGAATACTGGAGGCCGCCGGGTGGGTAGGGGTCGAGGATCCCCAGGGCGGGGTTGTAGGGGATCCAGCCGTTCGCCGGCGGGTTCACCAGTGTGTTAGGGTCGCAGCCGAGGTTGGCGTCGGCGGAGCTGCGCAGCTTCACGGACGCGTCGAACATCTGGACCATGCACCTGGCGCTCTTGAACCCGAAGTAGCTCTCCCAGGTCCACCTCTTCTTCGCGTGGCGCCCGAACTGCTCGTACATCTGGACCTTGTTGCTGGCGTACAGGACATCGGTCAGCTTCCGGTTGCCGTACCTCGATGCGTTGGGGACCCAGAGCGACGCGTAGGTCGCGGGGTACGCGCGGTTGGGGATCTGGTTCCCGTCGAAGCACGCGACGCTGAGCCAGTACGAGGAGCTGTACGGCCAGCGCCAGTTGGCGCCGCCCGTGCCGTAGTTGGGGGTGTAGAGGCCCTGGTCGTAGCCGCGCGGGTCCTTGCCCCACATGGCCCGGTCCCTGTCCTCTGGGCAGGCGACCATCGGGTCGGGGAGCCGCTGGGCAAGGAAGTCCTGGAGAATGAGGTGGGAGTAACGGAAGTAGGGGAAGAGGTTGGTGATGACCGGGATCTCGCCCGCGGTGCGGTCGCCGCGGTAGCGGACGATGTCGGCCATCTGGTTCTGGGCGGCGTGCATCTCCGTGATGCCGCCGACGGGGAAGGTGAGGCTCGGGTCGATGGAGGGGAGCTTGCCCGTGGGGTTGGGCCACTTCCAGTTGAACGACCAATGGCTGTCCTTGAACTCGCTGCCGTAGGTGTGCGTGGCCACCCCCTGCTGGTGGAGGTTCGAGGCGCACAGCGCCTGCCTGGCGGCACGGCGGGCCTCGCTCAGGGCGGGCAGCAGGATGCTGATGAGGATCGCGATGATCGCGACCACCAGGAGCAACTCGATCAACGTGAACCCGCGGGCGCGATTCTTCGCGTTCATGGACAGGCTCCGGGAAGGATGGTCACCGGGCGTACGGGGCTGGATGTCGCGGCGGAGGCCGCCGATTGAGAATGCCCGAAGCCACCGACCGGAAGAACCCGGCGTGAACGGCGCCGGCCGGGATGAGTGGCCAAAGAACACGGGCCGATACAGAGTACATCGGACCCGGGGCGCTGTCCAGTGCAACCGTCTGAGTGAACTGGGTTTCACGCGTGGGGGAGGGGAGGCTGTCGGTACCATCCCGCCGGAAAGGGGGGCCGGGGGATGCGCAGTCGAGCGGCGGGACGGGCGGCGGTGACCGTGGTCGGTGCGGCGATGGTCGTGGGGGTTTGGGGCGGGTGCCAATGGGGGGGTTCGACGGCGAACAGCGCGGGGCAGTCCCTGCCAGGCCGGTCGCTCTTCGAGCGGGTGGGGGGGCAGGACACCCTGCGGCGGGTGGCGGATGACACCGTGGAACGCTCTCTCAGGGACCCACGGGTCAACCTCAGCAGGGAGGGGCCGGCCGCGGAGGGGGCCCAGGCCCGCTGGGAGCCCACCACCGAGAACATCCAGCGGTTCAAGGAGCAGCTGGGGGCGTTCCTGATGCAAGTCAGCGGCGGGCCGCGGGCCTACCGGGGGCGCGATATGCGCGAGAGCCACCGGGGGATGGGGATCACCGAGGCGGAATTCCAGGCGTTCCGGGAGAACCTGCGGGCGGCGATGTCCTCGGCGGGCGTGCCTGGGCCCGAGTCCCGGGAGATGCTGCGGCTGATCGACGATTACCGGGGCGACATCGTGGAGTCGGGGCCGCTGGGACGGCCGCTCCCCGACCGGGGGCGAGAACGGATCCCCATGTAGGGCCGACGCGGCTCGCCACCAGTGCCGGATGATGCTGCGCGGAGCGGACTGATCAGTAGGCGGCGGTGCGGACCTCGCGCCCGCCGAAGTCGATGCCCCTGAGCCCGCTGCGGGTGTACTGGTAGAACACGTGGGAGAAGGTGTTGCCGCCCGGGGGGACGCGCGGGTCGATGGATTGCGCGGCGGGGACGTAGGGGATCCACCCGTTGGCGGGCGGGTTGGCGAGGCTCTGCGGGTCGCACCCGAGGTTGGCCTCGTCGTTGCTGCGGAGCTTCACCGAGGCGTCGAACATCTGGACCATGCACTTGGCGGACTTGAAGCCGAAGAAGGTGTGGTAGGTCCAGTTCTTGCGGGCGTGGCGCCCGAACTGCTCGTACATCTGGACCTTGTTGCTGGCGTAGACGATGTCGCTGACCTTGCGGCCGCCGAAGCGGGCGCCGCCGTAAACGAAGAGCGAGGCGTAGGTGGCGGGGCGGCAGCGGAGGGTACGGATGTTCCCGTCGAAACAGGAGATGGTGACCCAGTAGGACGAGCTGTAGGGCCAGCGCCAGTTGGCGCCGCCGGTGCCGTAGTTGGGGGTGTAGAGGCCCTGGTCGTACCCGCGCGGGTCCTTGCCCCACATCGCGCGATCCCGGTCCTCGGGGCAGGCGACCATGGGGTCGGGGAGCTTCTGGGCGAGGAAGTCCTGGAGGATGAGGTGGGAGTAGCGGAGGTAGGGGAAGAGGTTGGTGATGACGGGGATCTGCCCGGCGAGACGGTCGCCGCGGTGGCGGACGATGTCGGCCATCTGGCGCTGGGCAGCGCCCATATCGCTGGCGGGGGTGGGGGCGCCCTGGAGTGAGGGGTCGATGGCGGGGAGCCTGTTCTGCGGGTTGGGCCACTTCCAGTTGTACGAGAAGAGGCGGTCCTTGAACTCGCCGGCGTAGGTGTGGGTGGCGACGCCCTGCTGGTGCAGGTTGGAACTGCACACCGCCGCCCGCGCGGCGCGCCGCGCCTCGCTGAGGGCGGGGAGCAGGATGCTGATCAGGATCGCGATGATCGCGACCACGAGGAGCAGTTCGATCAACGTGAAGCCGAGGGCGTGCTTTCTCACAGACATGGGCCGCCTCCGGAGAGTGGATCGGGCTATCTCACGCTGAAGAGGGCGGCGTCCGATAGGGGGCGGCGCACTGAGAGTGCTGCACGAGGATACAGCGAGTCGGTGCGTGCATCCAGCCCGTTCTTTGAGATTGGGCGGGAATCGCCCTCCGGGGGGGGCGGCTTGGCTCCCAATGGGCCCGGCGGGAGTCGAACCCACACGGGGCTTTCGCCCCAGCGGATTTTAAGTCCGCTGCGTCTGCCGTTCCGCCACGGGCCCGATAGGAACGGTACGCGGAGGGGCGCCGGGGTGCGCGCGGCGGCTAGAAGAGCCGCCAGCGCGGGCGCGAGCGGGCGTTGCAGCGGGCGATCTCGCGGAGCCGCGGGGCCATGGCTTCGCACGGGCGCGGGGGGTGGAGGGCCGGGTCATCCACGAAGCAGATGGGCGGAGGTTCGACCGCGGGCGCGGGCGGCGGCGCGGCCGGGTCATCGGGGCCGCTCGCGGCGAGCGGGGTGTAGCGTGCCAGAAGGAAGGAGAGGACCCGGATGCGCAGCCGGGAGATCCAGGCGAGCCGCGGGTCTTCGGTGGCGTGGGCCCGCAGGCGGTCGCGCCGCAGCGTCCAGTCGGCGATCAGCCTGGCGAGGGGCGCCATCATGAGAGGTGCCGGGGTGCCGGGGTATGAGAGGAATCGAGAGCCTGCCCCGGTCTCTCCTTTGTATGTCCGAACTTCAGGGTGCGGTCGGGCCGGCGCCGGTCCCCGCGGGTTCCCGGACATCGACCGCCTTGCCCGTGCGGGGCACCGGCTTCTCGCCCAGGACCGTGCGGGGCTTGGGCTTCTCGGCCTCCTTCTCGGCCGCGGCGACGGTGCAGGCGGCGATGTGGCGGGCGGCCTCGTCGGGTGAGTCGGTGACGACGAGGAGGCGCAGGTCCTCGGCGCTGATGGTGCCCTCGGCGATGAGGCGGTCGCGGATGAACGCCAGGAGCGGCCCCCAGTAGTCGACGCCCATGAGCACGATCGGGAAGTTGTTGATCTTCCTGGTCTGGACCAGCGTCAGGGCCTCGAACAGCTCGTCGAGGGTGCCGAAGCCGCCGGGCAGGACCACGAAGGCGTAGCTGTACTTGACCAGCATGACCTTGCGGACGAAGAAGTAGCGGAACTCGACGAAGCGGTCGAGGTAGGGGTTGGGCCTCTGCTCCATGGGGAGCTTGATGTTGCACCCCACGGAGACGCCCCCGGCCTCCTTGGCGCCGCGGTTGGCGGCCTCCATGATCCCCGGGCCGCCGCCGGTGATGACGGTGAAGCCCAGGCCGGCGATGCGCCGGCCCATCTCGCGGGCGAGGGCGTAGTAGCGGTGGTCCTCCTGGAAGCGGGCCGAGCCGAAGACGGTGACGCCGGGGCCGATGTAGTGGAGGGCGCGGAAGCCGCGGACGAACTCGGCGAAGATGCGGATGGATCGGGCGAGCTCGGCGAGGCGGCGGCGCGGGCCGGCGAGGAAGGCGGCCTCCTCGCGGGAGCGGGTCGCCTTGCCCCAGCGGCGGGCCTGGCCGTTGCCGGGGGTGTGGTTGGGCGGGAGGGCCATTATTGGTGTTGGTCGGCGGCGCGGGTGCCGGGGGCGGCGGGGGCGGACTCTAGGGGACCGGTACGGGAT
>JBBDXI010000033.1:0-38121 GCA_040902425.1 Phycisphaerales bacterium | reverse complement strand
CAGCCCCGCTTCCCCCAGGTCTGGGTCTTCCACGCCTGGAACATGGCGTACAACATCTCCGTCAGCACCCAGACCCCCATGGAGCGCTGGCGCTGGGTCAGCGCCGGCATCCACCTGCTCCGGGATGAGGGCATCCCCGCCAACCCCAACGACCTCCTGATCCACAAGGAGCTCGCCTGGATCTTCCTCCACAAGATCGGTGGCTTCATGGACGACGCCAACCGCATCTACAAGCGCGAGCTGGCCGCGGAGTGGACCATGATCCTGGGGCCCCCGCCCAAGCCCGGGCCCGGCGACCGCGAGTTCGCCGCAGCCACCGCCAGGTACGCCGAGTGGTTCCGCCCCGTCGCCGAGGCGCCCACCGACCCGCGGGACGTGGTCGCGGCGGAGCCCTCGACGAAGACCCTGGTGGACCGCCTCCGCGCCGAGCTGGGGATGGAGCCGGGCGATGCGCTCGTCCAGGTCTACGCCCAGGCCCACGCCATCGCCACGTCCCCCAGCCGCCCCATGTTCGAGCGCGGGATGGGCCCGGAAGAGAAGAAGCTGCTGGAGATGGTGACCGACCCGGCCCTTCAGAAGGCCTGGGGCGCGCTCCTGCCCTTCCTCCGCAAGCAGATGCTCATCGAGCGGTACCACATGGAGCCCGACCGGATGCTCCGCTACATCGAGAAGTTCGGCCCCCTCGACTGGCGGCACTGCGGGGCCCACGCCCTCTACTGGGGCCAGCGGGGCATCGAGAACGCCCTGCTCCGCGTCCAGGAGCGCAACAAGAAGGACTTCGACTTCGTCAACTCCGGGCGCATCGTCGTCCAGTCCCTCCAGGACCTCTGGCGCTCCGGCGATGTGCACTTCGACTTCATCAGCTACATCCGCGCCCGCGGGGATGAGCACCAGAAGACCTCCGTCTACTACCGCGGCGCCCCCCACATCCACTTCATCGACTCCTACGGCAAGCACCTGGACGAGTACGTCAACATGGCCTGGGCCGAGTGGCAGAAGAACGAGCAGGGCGTCGCCCAGCGCACCCGCGTCTTCACCCTCTACGCCGCGGGCTACGAGAACTTCCGCAAGGACGCCATCCGCTTCCTCTACCGGCGGGGCGAGAAGGCCCGCGCCCAGAAGATGAAGGACGAGCTCCAGGACTGGCGCTACCACAACCGCAACGACCCCGACCGGCCCTACCTCTTCGCCCTCACGCTCGACGAGTTCGTCAAGAAGGAGCTGGAGGACGAGCTCTCCCGCCCCTCCGTCGCCACCGAGGAGGTGGTGGGGGCCCTGGAGGGCGCCTACATCACCGGCCTCCTCGCCGGCGACGACGTGCAGTTCCGCGAGCAGATGGAGTACGCCCGGCTCGTCCACCAGTACTACTTCTCGCAGCAGGGCCGGACCAACGCTGTGGATGTCAACAACGCCCGCATGGGCTACATGGACCGCGACTTCCGACTCGTCGCCGGGACCGAGTTCGCCGCCCTCATCGGCCGCCTCGCCCTCGAGGATGCCGAGGCCCTCTACGACCGCGCCCCCGAGAGCCTCCGCGTCTTCGGCTACGACATCCTCGCCGAGTACTACCGCGCCCTGCTCGACCAGATGGCCGCCGAGCGCCTCTCCCGCCCCTTCAACCAGGTCTTCCCCGAGCCCGAGGGCATGGCCACCTTCCGCGCCGAGATGAGGCAGCGCGAGGAGCGCCTGCGGCGCCCGGAAGTCGAGCAGAAGTGACGCGCCCGGGCCGCTCCGCGCCCTCGCCGCAGGTCACCGCGGCGGTGGGGGGGGGGGAGAAATGGGGGGAGCGGCCTTGAAGGCGCCGGCAGATCGACACAAACCGGGCCCGCAGCCGCTCGGGCGGGCACCCGCGCTGCTCTGCCAGTTCGTCGTAGGTCCACCCTCGCAGCCGCGCCCAGAGTAACTCGCGATCCTCCTCCCGATCCAGCGACAAAATCACCTCATGAAGGCGGGCCGCGGCGTCGTCATCCGATTGGCAATCCCGGAATCGGGAGGGCAGTGTCCCCACCCCCTCAGCCCAGCGCCCCCGCGCGGCGCGATCCCGCGACGCCTCACGAAGACGCGTGAGCACGGCGTTGTCCACGACGGCCAAAACGTAGGCCCAGAACTCCCGTTCGTTCTCGGTTCGCACCATCCCGCGGAGCATCGCCAGGTCGATGCGCCGAAAGACCGAGGCCTCGATATCCTCCAGGTCCGCCAGCGGGCCGCCCGCCCTCCGCAAGCCCCGGAGAATCCGATCCCGAACCACGCGCCGGCGCCGGATAAGGAGGGTCGCGACGGCCGCACGACCATGGGCCTGGCCCGAGCCCGGATCGGCGTTCGATGAGAGCTCCTCACTTCTATTTTCCGGGCGAGCGCTCACGGGCGACCCTCCAGGCGCGTACATCATGGTACCGCGTACACACACCAGGGTTGCGGAAAGGAGCCGATGATGGGTCACTGCATTTTAGGGGCGTTGGCTGTGGGGCTCTCCCTCCTCGGAGGCACGACCGCCATGGCCCAAGAGGACTTGAACGACGCCGCAATCGCTGACTTCGGCGACGCGTCGGCGCCGTCATATCTCCACTTCGGATTCCGATGCGTCCCCAGCACCTGCGGCGCAGCCACCCAGATGCGGAGCTCGGCGACGCTCGGCTACGCCGGCTGCACGCCTCCCGGCAAGGTCGCGTGCACGGGTGTGTGCACGATCTGTACCGGGACCGTCGTTCCGATCGGCGCGTGCCGTCCTGCCGCCGATACCTGCACCATCAGCGCGAACCTCGGCACGGTCAACTGTGGCACGCCGACCGGGTTGGGATGCGTGTGGGCCGCCACGCCCCCCGCCGGGGAGCCTTTCGCCACCCCCGACGCGTGCTACTGCACCGGCCTCGCCGGCACGCCGACCGTGGGCAGTTGCACGGCCGCGGACTGCACCTGATGCTGAACGCCCGTGTGCAACTCGTGGTGCTGGCCATCGCGATGTTCATCCATCCGCAGGCCGGCTATCCACAGCCGGCGAGACGGCCCGTGGCGCCCGAGGCCGCTCCCCCGACTGCGGAGGCCCTGCTCGCCGCGCTCGCCGTCCACGATGCCCGGCTTCGATCGCTCGAGTGGCGGCAGCGCGTCACGGTGTCGCTCGCGTGGCTCAGCGAGCCGGTGGCGATTCAGGAGGGTTTCCTTGGTTTCGACGACGACGGGAACTGGTACCGGCAGGACCGCTACGCGGTTGTTCCCGAGGTAGGACAGGCTCCGAGGTATTTTGAGAGATTCATCGCCGCCGGGGACGGCGAGGTGCGGGGCCTGCAGCGGCCGGATGCCACTAAGGGGCTGGTTCGCGCCCCCGACGGGCATGACCGCGCCTTGTACCCGACGCCAGAAACGCTGCTTGGCCGTTGGCTGGAGACCGCCTGCGATTGCCCGATGTCCGAGTTTCTGAAGGCCGCGCGGAAGCATTCGGTGGAGCCACTGCAGAGCGGCAGGGTTCGATTGCGGGCCTGGCGCGCGGTGGGCGCGTACTCGACCTTTGTGGATGTGGACTGCGACCCGCAGCGCGAGTACCTTCCGATGCGGATCGAAATCTGCGATGCCCTGCTGGGCTCACCGATCGTCACGCTGGAGACCACAGAATGCCAGCAGCGGGATGGCGCCTGGGTTCCCACGCGCGGCACAAAGACCGCTTGGGACCGCGCATGGACGGACGACCAGGTGGAGCAGCTGACGGCGGCGCTCGAGGCGGAGGGTTTCCGGAAGCCGTGGAACCCCGAGGACCATGCGACAGAGCAGGCCCACCGCCGCGCGATCGAGCAGGTGTTCGGCCGAGCGGGCGTCCCCGTGCGGCCCCTTGGGATGGGCACACTGACCATGGAGGTGACCGAGGTGACCTCGATCAACACGCCGCTTGATCGGGTCCGATTCCAGCTTCCATACCCCCAAGGATGGCGAGTCTTTAACTCCCTGCTGGACGTGATGGAGGACCCCGATGGCTCTCACCGAGTCCCCGTCGAACGATATTAGTGAATCGACAATGCCCCGGGCCGGACGCTGGGCGATCGCGCTGGTCGCTCTGCTCGTGTGGGGCTCGCACGCGTGGGCTGTTCAAGTAGCTCAGAGCCAGGAGCCACCGGAACCCACTGAACCGTGCATCAAAGTCGTGAGCGAATCCCCGGAACAGTGCGGGGCTGCACGGGTGGGGACGCTGGTAGCACGCAGCTTCACTCTGTTGAACGCGACCGGCGGCCGGGTCAGCCTCTCAGTAGCAAGAAAATCCTGCGGCTGCGTTGCCACAGAGTTCAAACAGGGCGAACTGGGTCCCGAAGAAAGCACCGAACTTACTCTCTCGACAACCGCCGCCGCCCTTGGAGGAGAGCAAATCCACTTCGCCGAGATTGTGGTTACTCGAATCGGGAGCGATGCGGCCAAGTCGCTGTGCCGATTCCCGCTGGGCTTTCGTTACACGCCCGACCTTGAGTTTATGCTGTTCCCTGACAGGCACATCCTAATCCATTGCACCGCCGCCGAGCCCCGCGATTTCTTTGTTTATGTGAACGGCCCGGCGATCAGGGACCGGCCCCCTACGGGACTTCGGGCCACCAGCAACGACATAGAGGCCGCCGGCGTTGAGAACACTGAAAACCCCAACGTGGTGCGGCTCCACTTCCGCGCCCGTCCAGCATCGGCCGGGGTTCGGCAATCGAGGGTGGAGTTCGATGTGGCGAGCGCAACGCGGCCTCGGGTCTCCCTGGCGGTGACCATGATCGTGCGGCCGCCGCTCGAGGCGGCGCCGCCGGGCATAATCGCGTCAGGCACCAATCCGGCGACGCGGTTCACACTAACGCTCCGTCATCGGCCGGGCATGCCGGACGCCCCCAAGCCCGCCCGAGTCACCGTTGATTCGAACTGGATCTCTGCCCGCTTGGCTCCCGCTGGCGAGGGGACGACCGAGCTCCAGCTCCTCGTCAGCGTGGACGCGCTCAAGGCGCCCGCGAGCGGGGGAGCGTACATCAACATCGAGGACGAAGCGGGGAGGCAGTTGGCCGTTGTGCCTCTTGCGTGGATACCGACCCCGCCCGGCCAGCCCGTCTCTGCAAAATAAGCGACCAACCGTCTGCAGCGCTCAACCAGCTCCAAGCAGCAGGGTCCGCGCCTCCTCGTACTTCTCCCGCGTCCGCTCCACGATCTCCGCGGGCAGCGCCGGGCCCGGCGCCTGCTTGTTCCAGCGCCCCTCCGCCACCAGCCGCTCGAGGTACTCCCGCAGGTACTGCTTGTCGAAGCTCTTCTGCGCCTCCCCCGGCCGGTACCCCGCCGCCGGCCAGAACCGCGAGCTGTCCGGCGTCAGCGCCTCGTCAATCAGGATCGGTTCTTCCCCTTCGTGCCTCCGTGCCTCCGTGCCTTCGTGCCTTTCCTCCATCCCCCACTCAAACTTCGTGTCCGCGATGATGATCCCCCGCGTCAGCGCGTGCTCCGCGGCCGCGGCGTAGACCGCCAGCGACCGCTCCTTCAGCCACGCCATCAGCCCCGCGCCCACCGCCTCCGCGGCCTGCTCGATGCTGATGTTCTCGTCGTGCTGCCCCTGCGGCGCCTTGGTCGCCGGCGTGAAGATCGGCTCCGGCAGCCGGTCGCACTGCCGCAGCCCCGGCGGCAGCCTCACCCCGCTCACCGCCCCCGTCCGCTGGTAGTCCTTCCACCCCGACCCTTCCAGGTACCCCCGCACCACGCACTCGATCGGGATCACCCGGCACCGGCGCGCGATCGTGGAACGCCCCCGCAGGTCCTCCGGGGTCGTCCGGCCCCGGAAGGCGCCCGCCGGCACCTCCCGGTGGTCGGTCGAGAGCACATGCGTCCGCGCCAGCCCCCGGCTCTCGATGAAGCGGAACCACGAGGTCGAGATCTCGGTGAGCACCCGCCCTTTCCCGGGGATCGGCGTCGGGAGCACCACGTCGAACGCCGACACCCGGTCGCTCGCCACGATCAGCAGCCGCCCGCCGCCCCCGGCTTCCCCGCCCGGCAGCTCGTACACGTCGCGGACCTTCCCCTGCCGCCGTCCCGGCAGCGCCAGGTCGGTCGCGAAAAGAGCCCCGCCCGTTCCCGGAGTAACCGTCTGTGAGACTGTCGCCATGGTCGGATCGTACATCCCCACGCGCCCCCGCGCGGCCCCCCCGCGCAACCGACACGACCCGTGCCGCGGGTTCGCCGCCGTCCCCGGCGGCAACCCGTGCCCGCCCCGGGCTAGCATCTGCCCGAGAGAGCCCGCGCCAGCCGCCACCCTTCCCGTCTCCCGGCGGGACCCGGAGGAAGCCCGCCTTCATGCTCAGTTTCGCCGTCTTCGACGAGCGCGGCCCGGCCAAGGGCTGGCCCCTGCGCCGGGCGTACCTCTTCACGAGCGCCGACGAGGTGCCCGTGCCGGGCGAGGTCCGTGCTGAAGACGGCTTCATCCGCTGCTCCAAGGCCGGCACCGAGAGCGCCGGCCTGGCCCTCCTGTTCCCCGTGGAACTCCCCCCGCCCCCCTCGCCCCCCCTCGACGGGCGGCCCGCCCAGGGCCTGCTCGGCGAGGTCGTGCTCCGCACCAGCCTCCTCCCCGAGCGCGAGGAGCCATACCTCCTCACGCTCGAGCTGGCCCGCCACCGGATCATGCTGGTCCTCAACAAGCTGGAGGAGTGGCAGCTCTTTGACCTCCCCGCCGACCACGCGGTCATGCGCCAGTTCGAGCAGGCCCGCGCCGAGTTCACGGCCGCCCTCGTCGCCATGTGCCACCGCGAGAACGGCAAGCCCGACCCGGCCTCGATGCTGGAGGCCGACCGGGCCTCCCGCCGGGCCCTCTCGCTCGCCATCGAGGCCAGCGAGAAGCTTGCCCTCCTGCACGCCGACCGCCAGCTCAAGGGCCGCCTCGACGGCTCCCTGTTCGAGCAGGCCAGCAGCAAGGCCGACGGCCTCGCGTCCGATCGCGTCATGTCCGAGGGGGCCGCGAAGAACCCCGACGATGTGGGCGTCGTCCTCCCCCAGCCCCCGATGATCGGGTGCGCCGTCCAGCCCGCCCAGTTCTCCGAGCCACTCGCCAAGGTCGTCAGCGTCGCCTGCGACTTCGTCTCCATGCCCATGCGCTGGTCCGGCATGGAGCCCACCGAGGGCACGTACGCCTTCGCGAAGACCGACAAATGGATCGAGTGGGCGGTGCGCACCGCCAAGATCCCCGTCGTCGGCGGGCCGCTCATCGACTTCCGCGAGATCGCGGTGCCCGAGTGGCTCTATATCTGGGAGCACGACTACGAGACGCTCCGCGAACTGGTCTACGAGCACATCAAGACCGTCGTCACCCGCTACCGCCGCACCGTCACCCGCTGGACCGTCTGCTCCGGCCTGCACGTCAACCAGGGCTTCTCGCTCACCCTCGAGCGCATGATGGACCTCACGCGGATCTGCGCCCTGCTGGTCCGCAAGCTCCAGCCCGCGGCCAAGGTCCAGATCGAGATCAGCCAGCCCTGGGGCGAGTACCTCGCCGGCAACAAGCGGGCCATGCCCCCCAAGCTCTACGCCGAAATGATCCCCCAGGCCGGGATCAACATCGACGCCCTCGGCCTGCGCCTCCAGATGGGCCGCGGCGACCAGGGCCGGACCACCCGCGACCTCATGGCCCTCAGCGACCTGCTCGACCGCTACGCCACGCTCGACAAGCCCATCGCCATCACGGCCGCGGGCGTCCCGAGCGAACTTGTGGCTGCGCCGCCGGCCGTGCCACCGGCTTCGCCGCCCCGGAACTCCGTCGAAGCACCAGAGCCCCCCGACGGCGGCGAAACAGGCGCCACGCGGAGCGCCGAGCCCCCCTCCGACCCCGGCTACTGGCGCGCCCCCTGGAGCGCCGACACCCAGGCCCGCTGGGTCCGCGAGGCCCTCTCCATCTGCGCTGCAAAGCCTTATGTCCACAGCATCTGCTGGCAGGACCTCTACGACTCCCCCGAGGGCGAGATGCCCGCCGGCGGCCTCATGGGCGAGGGTGGCGCCATCAAGCCCGCCGCGACCGCCCTGGCCGAGCTCCGCCGCCTCATCCGCGGCGTCCAGCGGGCCCCCGCCGCGGTCCGGCGATAACGGAGGTCGTGATCCTGAATGCCACGCCCGGGGTGTTGCGCCCCCCGCCCCGCGCCGGTATCCTGCTCCCCCATGCCCCCGCCCCGCGACTGGACCACCGGGCCCGCCAAGTGGGCCGCCGTCCTCGTGCTCGGCAGCGCCTCGCTCGCCGGCATGGCCTGGTCGCTGGCCGGGCGCGAGCGCCCGCCGACGTACGGCGCCCGCGCGATCCTGCCATCGCCCGAGCCGCGGGCGGCCCCGAGCGTGCCCGCCAATGCCACGGACCTACCCGAAGCGGGCGGCGTCGAGATCGAGCAGCCGGTCATCATCGAGCCGGCGAGGCCCCGCGCGGCCTCCCTTACCCACGCCATCAACCTCAACACCGCCACCGGCCCGGAACTGGAGCTGCTCCCCGGCATCGGCCCCGCCCTTGCCGGCCGCATCATCGAGCACCGCAAGGCCAACGGCCCCTTCACCAGCATCGACCAGCTGGACGATGTGAAGGGCATCGGCCCCCGCACCCTCGAGCGGCTCCGCCCGCTCGTGAAGGTCGAGTAGCGGACCCCTAGTATCCGAACGAGCCAGAAGAACTCGGCGACGGCGGCCCTCCCGGCAGGACCCGCCGCGCTGGCGTGCGCGCTGCGCTCAGAGAGGCCCCGCTGGACCTGATCCCGCACATCCGCCAGAGCCCCCACGTGGCCCGGCTTGCCGAGGCGCTCATCGCCGGCCGGCATGCCGTCGCCACCGGCGCGGCCGGTTCATCGACGGCCCTGGTCGCCGGCGCGATCGCCTCGCACGCCGGCCGCGCGCTCGTGCTCCTCCTGGCCCACTTGGACGACGCGGATGAGGCCGCCGATGAACTGGCCTCCGCGGGAGTGCCCGCGACCCGCCTCCCCGGCCTGGAGGTCCTCCCCGGCGAGACGCACATCAGCGTCGAGCTCTTCGCCGAGCGGCTCGGCGCTGTCCGCCGCGTCCTGGGCCTTGCCGCAAACCCCGGCCCCCACGTCGTCGTCGCCCCCATCCAGGCCCTCATGCAGGCCGTCCCCGCCACAGACCGTCTCGACGCGCTCTCCATCGCCATCCAGCGCGGCCAGCGCCTCGACCCGGTCTCGCTCACGCGTTGGCTTGGCGACGCCGGCTACAAGCGGCTGGAGGCCGCGGAGGAGCCCGGCGACTTCGCCCTCCGCGGCGGCATCCTCGACGTCTTCCCCGCCGGGGGAACATTCAGTGGGGCAGGCGTCCTGCCTGCCGGCAGCCGGGACGGCTGCCCCACCGTCTTCCCCATTTCCACGCCCATCCGCATCGACTTCTTCGGCGATGACGTCGAGCGGATCACCGAGATCGATCCCGACACCATGGGCTCCGGGCGCGCCCTGGAGCGGGTCGAGATCGTCTGCGCCGCCGAGGAGGCCGGGCGCCCGCGCGACACCGACGCCAGCTTCCTGGCGCTCCTCCCCAAGGGCACGCTCGCCATCGTCTCCGAGACGATGGAGGTCACCGAGCAGGGCCGCGGCTATTACGAGCGCGTCACCGACCAGACCGGCATCTTCGGCCCGCCCGCCGTCCTCAGGCTCCTCAAAGAACGCTGCCCCGGCCTCGCCGAGATCAACCAGTTCTCCGCCGGCGCCGCCGCGGCCGACGTGCGCATCGAGCTCCCCGTCTCGCCCATCCCCTCGTTCTCGCAGGACGCCGCCGAGGCCATCCGCGAGCTCGGCACGCTCAGCGATGAGCAGCGCATCGTCGTCTTCTGCCAGAACCCCGCCGAGCTCCAGCGCTTCCAGGAACTCGTCGCCGAGTTCGCCCCCGACGCGGCCAGGACCCTCGAGTCGCAGCTGGGCTACCTGCACCGGGGCTTCACGTGGAGCAGTGACGCAGCGACGCGGAGCAGTGACGCAGCGACGCAGAAACGCAGTGACGCAGTGAAGACTGGTTCCTCCGGCACTGCGTCACTGCGGCACTCCGTCACTGCGTCACTGATCCCGTATTCAGAACTTCTCCACCGCTACCACACCCGCCGCCGCGCTGTGCGCCTCCGCGCCGGGCGGGCGATGGACACCTTCCTCGACTTCGCCCCCGGCGACTACGTCGTCCACGCCGAGCACGGCATCGCCAGGTTCATCGGCCTCAAGGCCATGAAGCCGCCCAGGCACCGCGAGGTCGCCGGCGGCGCCGACCCCTCGCAGCTGCCCCGCGGCCTGCGCGACGCGGCCCAGGACAAGAGCAAGATCGAGCCCCAGGAATACCTCACGCTCGAGTTCTCCGGCGGCACCAAGCTCCACGTCCCCACGCTCAGCATCGACCAGGTCCAGAAGTACATCGGCGGCTTCAAGGGCAAGCCGCAGCTCTCCACCCTCGGCGGCCAGCGCTGGAAGGCCCAGAAGGAGCGGGTGACCGAGAGCGTCCGCGACCTCGCCGCCGAGATGCTCCGCGTCCGCGCCGCCCGCGAGTCCATGCCCGGCATCCGCTTCCCCGGCGACACCGCCTGGCAGAAGGAGTTCGAGGCCGAGTTCCCCTACGACGAGACCGACGACCAGCTCGCGGCCCTCGCCGAGATCAAGAAGGACATGCAGAGCGACCGGCCCATGGACCGGCTCGTCTGCGGCGATGTGGGCTTCGGCAAGACCGAGCTGGCCATACGCGCGGCCTTCAAGGCGGTCGAGTTCGGCAAGCAGGTGGCCGTCCTCGTGCCCACCACCGTCCTCGCCGAGCAGCACGAGCGGACCTTCCGCGCCCGCTTCGCCGACTACCCCTTCAAGATCGAGAGCCTCTCGCGCTTCAAGACCGGCGCCGAGGCCAACCAGGTCCTCGCGGCCCTCCGTAAGGGCCACGTCGATGTCGTCATCGGCACCCACCGGCTGCTCTCGGCCGATGTCAAGTTCGCCGACCTCGGACTGGTCGTGGTCGACGAGGAGCAGCGCTTCGGAGTCGAGCACAAGGAGCGGCTGCTCCGCCTCCGCCTCACCGTCGATGTCCTGACGCTCTCGGCCACGCCCATCCCCCGCACGCTCCACATGGCCATGCTCGGCCTGCGCGACATCTCCAGCCTCGCCACGCCCCCGCTCGACCGCCGCGCCATCGTCACCGAGGTCATCCCCTACAACGCCCGGCGCATCGCCCAGGCCCTCGCCCGCGAGCTGGCCCGCGAGGGCCAGGTCTACTTCGTCCACAACCGCATCCACGACATCACGTCCGTCGCCGACGAGATCCAGAAGCTCGCCCCCGAGGCGCGAATCGTCGTCGGCCACGGCCAGATGAACCCGCACGAGCTGGAGCAGGTCATGCTCAGGTTCATGCGCCGTGAGGCGGACATCCTCGTGAGCACCACGATCATCGAGTCCGGGATCGACAACCCGACCGCCAACACGATGTTCATCGACGACGCCGACCGCTACGGCCTCGCCGACCTCCACCAGCTCCGCGGCCGCGTCGGCCGCTACAAGCACCGGGCCTACTGCTACATGCTCCTCCCCGCCGACCGCCCCGTCCGCGAGGTCGCCCAGAAGCGGCTCAAGGCGATCGAGCAGTACTCGATGCTCGGTGCCGGCTTCAAGATCGCCATGCGCGACCTGGAGATCCGCGGCGCCGGGAACCTGCTGGGGGCCGAGCAGTCCGGCCACATCGCCGCGGTTGGTTACGAGATGTACTGCCGCCTTCTGGATACGGCCGTCCGCGAACTGAAGCACGAGGAGCGGCCCGCCACCGCCAGCAGCACGGGCCTCGACATCGGCCTCACCGGCACCATCCCCAGGGCCTACATCGCCAGCGACCAGCGCCGCATGGAGGCCTACCGCCGCATCGCCACCGCCACCTCCGCCGCCGGCCTCGCCAAGGTCGCCGCAGACTTCACCGAGGCCTACGGCGAGCCGCCCGCCCTCGTGAAACGCCTCCTGGAGATCGCCGAGGCCCGCGTCGCCGCGGCCGCGCTGGGCGTCCGCACCATCAGCATCCGCGGGGCGGACGTGCTTTTCCGCACCGACAAGCCCGAGGCGATCGCGGCCAGGCTCTCCGCCGGCGAGCGCACCGCTAACACCGTCCGCGTCCTGCCCCCGCCGAGCGGCGAGAAGCTCCACGAGGTCTACTGGCGAGTGCCCCCGAACTACCTAGATCCAGAGACGCTTGTCCGTGTCCTTCGGAAGCGTCTGAGCCTCCCGCAGACGACGCGCAACGAGTCTGCCGAACAAGTGCCGGCGTAGACCGCAACCCATCTCACGGCTAAAGCTCGACGACCTTGTGTTCGAGCCGGCTGACCTCACCGAGGTTGCGCCGCACGTCTTCGAGAACCTGATCCACTCGTAATGCCGGGAGTTCGCCCGCGACCAGAACTCGGATGCTGAAGACATCCTCCACGAACTCGATCACGACCTCATCCACGCGGATACGGCGTCGAAGGTAGTTGGGGTCATCCGGCTCGCGCGACAACAGCTCGGCCGGGACCACTTTCGGTCGGAACACCTCATCGGGCAGCGAGAGCGTGAAGTCGCGCCGGTCCTCGACCGGAGCGATCTCGAACTGCCGCCATTCGCGTTCGGTAAGCCGGTCCCATCGGCAGCTGGCGAAATCCAGGCGGAACTCGTCTACGTTTCGCCGAAAACCGGAGGACGAATCCCCGGGATCGATTTCGCCCCCGCGAACCGTGATTGAGCCGCGGGATGGATCGAGCGTTGCTTTATGCTTGTGGATCCAGCCTGGCGCCGCGCCGGTGGTTGGGAGGGGCTCGATACGCAAGTCGTCCAGACCGAGGACGTACACGGGTGTAATGCCGGGACGGCGCGCCGATTGGTACCAAGGTTGCCGACAAGCACGACGCGGCCTTCGACGTGCGTCGCGGTGTGGAAGTCCGTCGGGGGGAAGACGGCCTCGGGGTAGCCGTAGATCTCGACGCCGCCTCCGGGCGCGAGCACGATGACGTCGTTGTAAATGCAAAGGTCGGGGTCGTACGAGTCTTCGTGTTCTCCTGCGATACAGATCGCGCGACCGTCGGGCAGCTCAGTTCGCGTCATCCCCATCCGCTGGAAGCACCAGTCCGGTTCGTGGTCGTAGTGAGGCGCGAGCCCAAGCCGCTGCCGCGCCGTGTAGGGACCCAGCCGCTCGCGGACCATCCACTCCCACACCGGAACGCGCATCCGCTCCGGGTTCCCGCCGCCAAACCGGCGTCGGCGCTGATCAAGGTAGAGATCCGGAGTAATCGACATCGCATGCCTCATCTCGGAGCGGGAGGCCTCGATCTCACCTCTTGACCTCTTCAGGTGAAGCAACCCGCTCCGGAACGCCCGGTGCCCGCCCCTCCACTCTCCGCAGCAGCCCCCGATACTCCCCATACGCCTTCGGGTGGCTCTTGTGGTCGCTCACCCGCTCGCTCACCGCCTCGAACCCCGCCGCGGCCAACAACCCCCGCACCCGCTCCTCGTTGAACGGGTGCGGGTGCATGTGGTCGCTGTAGTTGGACAGATCCACCAGCAGCCACAGCAGCCCCCCCGCCCCCAGCAGCCGCCGGATCTCCGCCAGCACCGCACCGGGATCGCTCACGTGGTCCAGCGCGTTCTCGATGATCACCAGGTCCGCGAACCCCGCCGGCAGCGGCACCCGCTCCCCCGGCGACTCGATGTACGTCACATGCCCCGCCGCCGCCGGCACCAGCCCCTCCTCCACGTACGCCCGCGCGATCGGGTCCACCGCCACCGCCCGCTTCCATCTCGGCGCCGCGGCCACCGCGGGGTACGGCCCCGCCCCGATCTCCACCACCGACCGCTCCGCGCACCACGCATCCAGGGCCGCATCGCCCGCCCCCCCCAGCCCCAGCGCCGCCCCCAGCTCCACCAGCCGCTCCCGTTGCCACCCCCCGAACGCCTCCTCGAAGGGCGCGTGGAGCGAGGCCCGCCCCGCCTCGGTCCTGATCAGCCAGCGCCAGAAGGCCAGCTCCTCGCGGTGCTTGTCGCGGTCCACCGTCGTCCCGGCGACCAGCTCCAGCAGCTCCTCGGCCCGGGCCAGCCGCCGCTCCAGCACCTCCTCCACGCGGGCCAGCCGGCGCTCCACCGCCTCCGCCCGCTCCCGCGACGCCCGCGCGTGCGGCTCCACCGCAGGGCGCAGCAGCCGCGCCACCAGCCCCTTCAGCCGCTCCTTCGGTCGCCATCCCAACACCGGCGCCACTCCCGCGCTGCCCCGCATCGGCCCGGGCGCAGCGCGGGTTACAATACGTCCGACCGGCACCGGATGCCGCGCCGCCGACCCCGCCCCACGGAGCGCCCCGACGTGCCCCACTCCGCCCGCGCCACCTTCGACCAGTCCATCCAGCAGCTCAAGCGCCGACTCGTTCAAGAGGCCTCCGCGGCCGTGAGCATGCTCGAGGCCGCCCTGGAGGCCCTCTGGAGGCTCGACCCCGAGGCCGCCAAGGCCGTCCGCATCCGGGATGACAGCATCGACAGCGAGGAGGTCGCGATCGAGAGCGAGTGCTTCCGCCTCCTCACGCTCCAGAACCCCCTGGCCCGCGACTTCCGCCTGCTGGCGTTCATCCTCAAGGTCAACTCCGACGTCGAGCGCGTCGCCGACCACGCCTCGGGGATCGCCAAGGTCGCCGGCAAGCTGGACAAGTCCCTCCCCTTCCGCTGGCCGACGGCGCTCAAGGACATGGGCCAGCGCGTCCCGGCCATGTGCCACGCCCTGCTGCGGGCCGTCCTCGAGGAGGACGTGAAGGGCGCCGAGGCCGTGGCCGCGGAGGACGACACCATCGACGCCCTCGACAAGCAGCTCTTCCGCGAGGTCGAGGAGATGATGCGGGCCGACCCGGCCAACGTCCGCAACGGGCTCCTGCTCTACCGCCTGGGGCGCGAGCTGGAGCGCGTCGGCGACCTGATGAAGAACATCGCCGAGGATGTGATCTACCTGAAGACCGGCTCCATCGTCCGCCACGAGGCCAAGCGGGCGCAGCGGCAGGGCAACGCCTGACCCGGGCCCGGCGCTCCCGCGCGTCAGCGCCGGCCGCCCGTGGGCGTCGCCTTGATCGGCCGCCGGCTCAGGTCGTCCAGCACCGTGTCCCCGACCCTGAACTCGACGATGTCCACGTTGGCGCTGACCACGAACACCAGCGTCAGCTCCCGGTCCGACGAGCTGCGGCTCACCGCCGGCAGGTCGTTGAGCGTCCGCACCGGCGAGCCGCGGTCGTAGCGGATCCACCACTTGGCGCTGTCCTTGTACACCCAGCCCGCGGCCGGGTAGCGGGTGCCGTTGCTGTCCACCAGCACCGGCTCCGCCCCGCGGTCGGCCGCCTCGACCTTCTGGTTGAAGTCCAGGTCGCGGTGGTGGGGGGTCAGGACGACCTTCACGATCGACGTGTCGTCGGTCGTCGAGAAGCGGTCGATCTTCAGCTTGTGGTCCAGCCCGTGGCCCGCGCCGACGCGGTTGACCGCGATCTCGTGCTCGCCCTCGAGCACCGCCCAGCCCCGCCCCTCCTGCACGGTCTTGAGCGACCCCTCGCCGCCCCGCTGCAGCGTGATGCCCATGCTCGCGGTCACCACGATCGGATCGGGCCGGAAGTCCTGGCCCTGGGGCGCCTGCACCGGCCGGCCCGACTCATCCAGGATCGGCCCGACGTCGGTCATCTCCGCCATCTCCCCGGCGTTGATCGCGCTGTCGCGGTCCGAGGGGTCCGCGAAGACCGCCGTCGGCTGCGTGAACCGCTCCTCCAGGTCCACCCGCACGCCCTTCACGTACAGCGCCAGCGGCCGGTACCCCGCGGGCACCGGGAACTCGAAGGCCATGGTCGCCTCCGACGCCCCGCCCACGGAGGAGGTGTAGATGTTGTCCGCGTCGTAGCGGAAGCGCGCGAACGCCTTGCGCGTCGCGTCCTCGACGTTCGTCACCACCGCCACCGGGTGCAGCGCCATCGACTCCTCGTTCTCCTCGTTCTCCACCACCAGGCGGACCTGCCCGGGCCCGATCACCACCTGCCCGGTCTTCTCCCGGGCCTTGGTATTGAAGATCATCGTGTACCCGGCGATGTACCCCGCCAGCAGGTCCTCATCCTGGCCGAAGGTCCGCCCGTCGAGCGTCGAGGCCTTCTGCGGCACCGACCGCCACTCGTCGGTCAGCAGGTCGTTGAACTTCGTGGGCTTCTGCATGTCCCCCACGATGTACCACGCCGTGAGGCGGAACCCGTCGGGCCGCACCGTGACCCGCGCCCTCCCGTCGTAGGCCATCCGCAGGGCGCCGGGGTAGGTCTCCAGGCTCGGGTGCCAGCGGGCCATCGGGTTCATCGTCCGCATCGTCGTCAGCGACAGGTGCGAGTACATCCCCGCCACGATCGTGTCCGTCCACAGCGACATCGAGAAGCCCGTGGCCGCCCGCTCCACGCTCCCCCGCGCTGCGCCCGACGTGTACGACACCGGCTGGTAGCCCATGAAGTCCGGCGGAACCCGGATCATCCCGATCGAGATCACCGCGATCCCCGCCGAGATCACGCCCGCGCCCGCCCCGCACACCGCCCCGCCCGCGTAGTCCATCGCCGGCTCGCACTGCGCGTTGGCCGGCAGCAGCGTGTCCACGATCCCCCGCAGGATCGCCAGCGCCAGCGCGAACGGCACCGCCAGCCCCAGCCCCCACGACATCTCCCCCAGCGGGGCGAAGAACCCCCGCTCGGGCGCGAACTTCAGGAACGCGTACGACACCGGCTCCCACACCCCGAACGCCACCGCCCCGGCCGCGAACACGCAGACCAGGTGGATCAGCGCCGAGAAGAAGCCCCGCGTGCACCAGATGTACGTCGTCGCCCCGACGATGACGATCGTGACCAGAAGCATGACCATCGCTGGTTCTCCCGCCTCTCCGCCAGGGAGAGGGGTGCGTGTGACCCGCCTTACCTCGAGCCCGCCCCCGCCGGCTTGGTGGCCGCCGGCTTGGGCGCTCCCGCGCCGCCCGCTCCCGCCGCCGCCCCCCCTGCGCCCCCAGCCGGCTTCGGCGCCTCGGCCGTGACCCGCAGGAGTTCCTCAACGCTCGTGAGCCCGTCGATCACCTTCTTCAGGGCCGCCTCCTGGATCGTCGGCAGCTTGCGCTTGCGGAACTCGCCCCGCAGCCCGGCCCAGTTCCCGCTCTTCACCATCTCGCGCTCCGGCTTCTCGAGCCGGAAGACCTCGAAGATGCCCTCCTGCCCCACGTAGCCGATCCCGCGGCAGACCGGGCAGACCTCGGGCTTGTTCTTGATCAGCACCTGCCCGCCCTTCTTGAACAGCTGCCGGGGCTTGTCGCTCGGGACGTTCAGCTTCTTCAGCATGTCCGGCGAGGGCTGGTACGCCACCCGGCAGTTCACGCACAGCTTCCGCAGCAGCTTCTGGGCCAGCGCCCCGTGCAGCACCTTCGCCGCCTGGTCCGCGTCGCCCACCGCCTTCACCCACGCCTGGATCGCCAGCAGCGCGTTGTCCGTCCGCAGCGAGAGGTACACCCGCGTCCGCTCCACCTCCACCCGCGAGATCTCCCGGGCCGTCGCCTCGTCGGGCATCTCCCCCACGCCCACCACGTCCGGGTCGCGCCGCATGATCGACCGCACGAAGGTGCTGTACTCCGGGCCCTCCCCCGCCGCCTCGAACCTGTTCTGCCGGATGCCCTCCAGCGAATCCTGCGGCTCCATCTCCACCGTCTGCACGTTGTGCGTGTAGGCGTCGTGCATCCGCAGGATGCTGTAGAAGCTCGTCGTCCGCCCCATGTCCGCCGGGGCCGCCAGCAGCACCACGCCCTTCCCGTCCTCCACCAGCGCCTTGAGCTCGGCCATCTGGTTCTCGAGCAGCCCCAGGTCGGCCGCCTTGCGCCGCACCGCCCGCTCGGGGTCGAAGATCATCGTCAGCCGCATCCCCGCCTGCGTCCCGCTGGTGGTCAGGCGGATGCGCACCCGCTGCGTGTCCCGCTCGATGTTCACGTCCCCCGTCAGCTTCCGCCGCCGGTCCGCCACATCCAGCTTGGCCGCGCCCTTCCAGAAGTCGATCACCTTGACCGCCGCCGCCGCCGGCATCGCCTCCCCCGCCTGCCGCACGCCGTCCACCAGGTACGCCGAGGCGTACGCCCCGTCCTTGCCCGTCGGCGCCAGGTCCACCTGCGTCGCCCGCATCTCCATCCCCCGCAGCACGATCGACTCCGACATCGCCCGCACCTCGAACTCCGGCGACTCCTTCTCCGGCACCGCCACCGTCGTCTTGTCCAGCGCCTTGATGACCAGCTCCACCTTCCCCTGGCGCTTCGCGACCGCCTTGGCCTCCCGGGCCTCGGTCAGCTTCGCCATGTTGAAGCGGATGTGGAACTCCTCCGGGACGCGCTCGTCCTTGTTGGCCACCACCGCGTAGGTCAGCAGGTCGCCCGAGAGGATCAGGATCATCGCCCCCAGCCCGGCCCAGAACGCCGCCTCCCCCTGGATCGGCATCGCCACCGCCGCCGCGAACGCCACCAGCCCCGCCGTCAGGTGGATGAGGTTCCACATCTTGCGGTTGAGGTGGAAGCGCTCCGCGTGCGTGTCGTAGATCTTCGAGATCACCCACGCCCACCCCACGAACGGCGCGAGCAGGATGATCGGCTTCCAGAACGAGACGAGGAACAGCCCCTCGCCGAGCGTCAGCATTGTGTAGTTCATGAGGCCCACCTGCTGCCACGGGCACCCGCGGCCCGGGACATCGGAAGCGCCGGGGCGCAGCGGCCGCCGGCGGCACGGACTTACCAGAACCCTGACGGACGACCGGCCGTCCGCCACCCCGACCACCATCCACATCCTACAGCGCATGCATCCCCGCCGCTGCGATCGGGCGGCGGGAAACCTGGGAATACCAACGGTTCGCCCGGTACGCAGGCCGGGTTCCGGGCCTCACCGCCCGCGCGCCCCGGTCCTCAGGCATCCCCGCAGCAGACCCATGCGAATCGCGTTGGTCACGGCCGCCATCCCCGCGGCCGGGGCCCAGTCAGGGCCGACAGCGGAGAAGCATGATGACCCACCGTACTCGCGTGGCATGGGCGGGGTGTCTCGCCGCCTTGGCCGGGGCCGCCTCCCCCATCCCCGTCCTCGCCCAGCACCGCGACCCCCACCCGCCCTCCGACCCCCCCCAGCCGCGCCGCATCGCCGACGGCCACTGGGAGTTCGACCATGGTGGCTGCGGCACCTGCGGCAAGGCCGAGGCCGCCCTCCGCATGCAGAACGCCGCCCGCGAGGATGAGGACCCCTTCGGTGTCTTCATCACGCGCGAGGCCTACCACGACACCGACCTGCTCCACGTCAACCTCGACCTCGAGGTCGTCCCCACCTCGAACACCAGCGGCACCATCACCGGAAGCAACACGTTCACGCTGAGGAGCCGCGCCGACGGGCTCACCCAGTTCACCTTCCGCCTCCGCAGCCAGTTCACCATCACCTCGGCCCTGATCAACGGCTCGACGCCGGTCACGGTCTCGAGCCCGACCACCACCACCCGCATCGCCACCCTCGACCGCCCCTACAACACCGACGAGGTCTTCACGCTCACCATCGCCTACACGGGCGTCCCCACCTCGCCCTCGTCGAGCTTCGGCTCCGTCGCCTTCACCACGCAGAACGGCCTCCCCCTCTTCCAGACGCTCAGCGAGCCCTACTTCGCCTACACCTGGTGGCCCGCCAAGGACGGCGACACCTTCCAGCCCGGCGACAACACCGAGAAGTTCACCGCCCAGGTCGCCATCACCGCCCCCGAGGCGATGACCTCCGTCAGCAACGGCACGCTCCAGGGCGTCGATGTGCTCCCCGGCAACCGCCGGCGCCACCGCTGGGCCACGAACTACCCGACCCCCACCTACCTCATCTTCGTCTCCTCCACCACCTACACCCAGTGGCAGCAGACCTACACCTACCCGCTCCCGGGCGGCGGCGGCAACGGCACGATGCCCGTGCAGTTCAGCATCTACCCCGCCAACGACACGCCCGCCAACCGCACCGCCTGGGAGCGCACCATCCAGATGCTCGCCACCTTCCGCCCCCTCTTCGGCGAGTACCCCTTCGTCAACGAGAAGTACGGCATCTACAACTTCAACTTCGGCGGCGGGATGGAGCACCAGACCTACACCGGCCAGGGCACCTTCAACGAGGGCGTCACCGCCCACGAGCTCGGCCACCAGTGGTTCGGCGACAACATCACCACCCGCACCTGGCACGACATCTGGCTCAACGAGGGCTTCGCCACCTACAGCGAGGCCCTCTGGGAGCAGCACAAGCCCGGGTCCTCCGGCTGGCCCGCCTACTTCTCCGCCATGCAGGCCCGCCGCCCCACCCAGGTCTCCGGCACCTGCTACCGCACCGACCTCTCCAGCGCCAGCGCGATCTTCAGCAGCAACTACGCCTACCGCAAGCCCGCCTGGGCCATCCACGCCCTCCGCCGCGTCGTCGGCGACCAGACCTTCTTCGCCATCATCGCCGCCCACCGCGCCGCCCACCAGGGCTCCGCCGCCACCACCGAGGACTTCAAGAACGTCGCCTCCGCCGTCCACGGCCAGGACCTGGGCTGGTTCTTCGACCAGTGGATCATGGGCCCCGGCGCCCCCGCCTACGCCAGCGGCTGGCAGACCTTCGCTTCCGGCGGCCAGAACTACCTCCGCCTCCGCATCCGCCAGACCCAGACCACCTTCCCCGTCTTCACCATGCCCCTGGATGTCCGCATCACCACCACCGCCGGCACCCAGCACGCCAAGGTCTGGAACGACGCCGCCACCGAGTGGTACGTCATCCCCATCGCCGCCCCGGCCACGGGGATCACGCTGCTGGAAAGCGCCGAGGGCGGCCCCTGGGTCCTCGCCACCGCGAACGCCTCCGAGGCCTACGCCGACGGCCCGCCCACAATCATCCAGGCGAGCCCGGCGCCCGGGCAGCTCTACACCGAGTTCCAGGGCCCCTCGCAGGTGACGGTCACCTTCAGCGAGAACGTCACGGCCGCGGCCGGCGACTTCTCCCTCGCCACGCTCTCGGGCACGCCCGTGTCGTTCTCGTTCCTCTACTCCCCCGCGACGTGGACGGCGACGCTGACGCTCCCCGGCCCGCTCCCCCCGCAGACCTACGAGCTCACCGTCCGCGACACGATCCGCTCGGTCGCGTCGAACCTCCAGCTCGACGGCGAACTCTCCAGCCCTGCTCTGCCGTCGGCGCTCCCCAGCGGCAACGGCCAGCCCGGGGGCAACGGCGTCATGAACTTCGCGGTGGCCTTCAACGACTGCTACGCCAACTGCGACGGCAGCAGCGCCCCGCCCATCCTCAACGTCGCCGACTTCGGCTGCTTCCTCACCAAGTACGCCGCCGGCGACCCCTACGCCAACTGCGACGCCAGCACCGCCCCGCCCATCCTTAATGTCGCCGACTTCGGTTGCTTCCTCACCCGCTATGCCGCGGGGTGTCCCTGAGCGCCCCTGCACGCGGGCGGGGACGGCGCGACATACGTTCCGGCATGATGCGCTGCTGCTTCAACTCGGCCCCTCGTCTGGCCCTGGCGGCGGGCGCGGCGGCGTCCGTCCTCCTGCCCCGCGCAGCCCTCGCCCAGGCCTGCACGCCCGAGTGGCTCCCCGGCGAGGGTGTGCCCGGGATCCACGGCGCGGTTCATGCCTCGGCCCTCTGGGATGCGGATGGGCCGGGCCCCGTGCCCCCCAGGCTGGTCGTCGGCGGGTCGTTCGCCATCGCGGGCGCCGCCTTGGCCTCCAACATCGCCATCTGGGATGGCCAATCCTGGGCCGCTCTCGGGCAGGGCACCGGAGGCGAGGTCCGCGCGCTGGTGGTGCTGCCCGGTGACGAGTTGGTCGCCGGCGGTAACTTCAGCGCGGCCGGCGGCGCCCCCGCCGCGAGCATCGCCCGCTGGGACGGGTCCCAGTGGGCCCCGCTCTCCGCCGGCGTGAACGGCTTCGTGCTCGCGCTCACCGTCCTCCAGGATGGCATGCTCGTGGCCGGCGGGCAGTTCACCGCCGCGGGGGGCCAGCCCGCCGCCCGCGTGGCCGCCTGGGACGGCGTCGCCTGGTCGCCCCTCGGGGCGGGAGTGAGCAGCGACGTCTTCTCCCTCGCCGCGCTCCCGGAAGGGGGCCTGGTCGCCGGCGGCCAGTTCACCAGCGCCGGCGGGGCGCCCGCGGCCCGGGTCGCCCGCTGGGATGGCGCCTCCTGGTCGCCGCTGGGGTCAGGCGTGAACGGCGTCACCCGGGCGCTGGCGGTCCTCTCGAACGGGGACATCGTCGCGGGCGGCAACTTCGACACCGCCGGGGGCGTCGCGGCCGCCCGCATCGCCCGCTGGAACGGCTCGGCCTGGCAGCCCCTGGGCTCCGGGTTCAGCAGCAACGTCTTCTCGCTGCGGGCGCTCCCGGGCGGGGCCCTGCTCGCGGGCGGGAGCTTCACCAACTCCGGTGGATCGCCCGTCACCCGGATCGCCCGCTGGGATGGCCAGGCCTGGAACCCGCTCGGGTCGGGCGTGGACAGCACCGTGAACTCGATCACGCTCACCCCCGCCGGCGACATCGTCGCCGCCGGCGTCTTCAGCAACGCCGCGGGCCTCCCGGCCAAGTCCGTCGCCCGCTGGGATGGCGACGCCTGGTTCCCGCTGGGATCGGGAATGAACAATCCGGTCATCGCCCTGGCCCCGCTTCCCGGCGGCGGCCTCCTCGCGGCGGGCGACTTCACCTCCGCCGGGGCGCGGCCCGCCAGCAGGATCGCCCGGCGCGAGGGCGGCCAGTGGTTCGCCCTGGGCGGCGGTCTGACCGGGGCCCCCTTCAGCGTCTCGGGGCGCGCGCTGGCGGTGATGCCCAACGGGGATGTCGTGGTCGGCGGCCTGTTCACGGGCGCGGGCGGCACGCCCGCCAGCTCGGTCGCCCGGTGGAACGGCGCCTCCTGGTCCGCCCTGGGCACGGGGGTCGATGGGACCGTCCATGCCCTGCTGGCGACACCCGGCGGGGACCTCATCGCCGGCGGCAGCTTCGCCAACGCCGGCGGCGCGACCGCTCAGGGGATCGCCCGCTGGGACGGCTCGGCGTGGTCGGCGATGGGCGCGGGGGGCATGGGGTTCTTCAGCACCGTCAGCGCCCTGGCCCTCCTGCCCGGCGGCGAGATCGTCGCCGGCGGCGACTTCACCACCGCCGGCGGCACGCCCGCCAGCCGCATCGCCCGATGGAACGGCGCTGAATGGTCCGCCCTCGGCGCGGGCGCCGGCGGCGCTGTGCGGGCCCTGGCCGTCCTGCCCGGGGGCGACCTCGTCGCGGGTGGAGAGTTCACCACCGCCGGTGGGGCCCCCGCCGCGTACATCGCCCGGTGGGACAGCGCTGCGTGGTCGCCACTGGGAACCGGCATGGACTACTTCGTCAACGCGCTCCAGGTCCTCCCCGGCGGGGACCTGATCGCCGGCGGCCTGTTCCAGAACGCCGGCGGGCTCCAGGCCAACTACATCGCCCGCTGGAACGGCGCTGCGTGGTCTCCCCTGGCAACCGGCACCGGATTCGGCGTCCTTACCCTCGCCGCCCTGACCACCGGTGAACTCGCCGTCGGCGGCAGCTTCACCGTCGCGGGCGGGCAGGTCTCGGCCTACTGGGCCCTCCACGGGTGCCCCGCCGCCGCCTGCTACGCCAACTGCGACCAGAGCACCCAGCCACCGGTCCTGAACGTCGCCGACTTCGGCTGCTTCCTCACCCGCTACGCCGCCGGAGATGTCTACGCCAACTGCGACGCGAGCACCCAACCGCCCGCCCTCAACGTCGCCGATTTCGGCTGCTTCCTCACCCGCTACGCGGCCGGGTGCCCGTAGGGGCCGCGGCGGACGCCGCCCTCAAGAGAGGCATTGCCGCGCCGCATGCCCGCGGTACACTGCGCGCGACGTGTTGGGCGATGTCGGATGTGGGATGTCGGATGTCGGATGTGAGGACCGGGTGCCCTCCGGAACATCCGACATCCGACATCCGACATCCGGCATCCGAAATCCCCCGGAGGGCACCCATGACCACCACCACCCGTTCCGCCGCGGCCGTTGTCCTCCTCTGCGGAGCCGCCGCCGGGATCGCCCGCGCCCAATCCTGCCCGTACGTGTGGCACATCGACCCCATCGGCAACCCCGGCATCGCCGGCACCATCCGGGGCATGGCCATCCACACCGACGCCTCGGGCACCGCCCTCTACGTCGCCGGGCCGATCAGCACAGCCGGCGGGCTCACCGCCAACCGCGTCGCCCGCTGGAACGGCCAGGCGTGGTCCGCCCTGGGCATGGGCCTCATCGGCCCCACCGGCGGGCCCGCGGCCATGAACGCCCTGGCCTCCTACAACGACGGAACGGGCCCGGCCCTCTACGCCACGGGCAACCAGGTCTCGATCGCCGGCGGCGGGCCCTCGCTGCGCATCTCCAAATGGGACGGGACATCCTGGTCCGCCCTCGGCGATGGCCTCCAGCAGGGCGGCCTGGCCCTGGGCGTCTTCAACGACGGCACCGGCCCCGCCCTCTATGTCGGCGGCTCGTTCACCAGCGCCGGCAACATCCCCGGCACCGCCGGCATCGCCCGCTGGAACGGCACCGCCTGGTCGAGCGTCGGCGGGGGGCTCTCGGGCGGGAGCTGCAACGTCCTCTACGCCTTCAACGACGGCGCCGGCGAGGCCCTCTACGCCGGCGGCCAGTTCACCATGGCCGGGGCTACGCCGGCCCAGCGCCTGGCGAAGTGGAACGGCGCGGCCTGGGCCGAGGTCGGCGGCGGGATCAGCGGCCAGTCCGGGCCGCTCACCGCGCGTGTCAACACCATGATCGCCTTCGACGACGGCACCGGCACGGGCCTCTATGTCGGCGGAGCCTTCGCCACCGCCGGGGCTACCAGCGCCATCAACCTCGCCCGCTGGCGGGGCGGCCAGTGGTCCGAGGTCGGTGGCGGCACCGACAACAACGTCATCCGCTCGGCGGTGTTCGACGACGGGCGCGGCCCGGCGCTGTACATCGGCGGCGCCTTCATCACCGTCGGCGGCCCCGCCCCCTGGCCCGTCAACTACATCGGCCGCTGGGACGGCGAGGCCTGGGAGGCCCTGGGCTCCGGCATCTCTCACCCCTCCGTCACCACGCTCAGCGCCATGGTCCCCTACGACGACGGCTCGGGCCTGTCCCTGTTCGTCGGCGGCGGCTTCACCACCGCCGGCGGCCAGCCCACCAACAACATCGCCCGCTGGGGCTGCGCCCCCCCGCCCGCCTGCTACCCCAACTGCGACCAGAGCACGACGCCCCCGGTCCTGAACGTCGCCGACTTCGGCTGCTTCCTCACCCGCTACGCCGCGGGCGAGGCCTATGCCAACTGCGACGAGAGCACGCAGCCGCCGGTGCTGAACGTGGCCGACTTCGGGTGCTTCCTGACGAAGTACGCCGCGGGGTGCCCGTAAGAGCTTCACGGAACTCGCGGCGGAGCCGCGGCGCGTCGATCCGCGCCGCCGCCCCGCCATCCGGGTCCGCTGGTGCTGCGGGCACCGAGCAACTCCTCGTACGTCCGCGCCGCCAGCTCGAAGTGACCCTTACGTCAACTGCGACGCGAGCTCCGCCCAGCCGGTGCTCACCGTCCCGGACTTCTCCTGCTTCTACGCCGCTTCGGCGGGCGGACGAGAGTTGCGCCAACCTCGAAGGCAGCACGCAGGCGCCGGTCCTGAACGTGGGCGATTTCACCTGCTCGTCCAGCGGTTTTCGCGGCCGGGTCCCTCTGAGAGCGCCGACGAACGGCGTCAGTGCCGGAACGTCATACGGATCCGCGTGGACAGCACGGGATGATCAACGTGGCAACGAAACACGCGGAACTCCTCCGGATTCCATCCCACGCGCTCCATCGCGTAGGACATCATTTCCACATACCGCGGCACCAGGGGGGTCCGGCCTGAACTCGGGCCGCGCCCGAGGTACATGGCCCTTTCGGCAAAGGGCAGCAGATCGGAGTCGTGAAACTCCACCGTCGAGCCGACGACGGGCGAGACGTACACCTTGACGGCCGGGAGCCGCTCGTCCCAGAGACTCTCGTGCATCAGGATGTCGCCGATGTACACCTCGATGGGCATCTCAACGATCTTGGTCAGTGAGAGCTGTGAACCCGGGACGCTGCTCGACATGGCAGCGCCGCCGTGCCCGACGTGCCCCGTAAAGTAGGTGACCTCTGACGAGGCCCCGATGCCGCTGGGGACCAGCTCGTGGGTAGTGAAGCGTTCCTCGTGCGCCTTGATCCGAAACGTGGGGGTGGGCTGGGAGCAGAAGTCGCGCAGGAGCCCGACCGCGTCCGGCGCCGACTCGCCGGGGTCGATCGCTTCTAGGGGCATCGGCTCCGAGGGATCGCCCTTGCTGGGCGCGTAGACATGACGGGCCACGGTGGTCAGCGGCACATCGTGACGAGTCTGGTGCAGGCCGATCATCCCCTTGACCAGCAGGCAATCCAGCAGCCCCAGCGCCGGCGTCGAGGGGCCGGGGCTCACGACGACCGATCCGAAAAACACCCTCGCCTGCCGCCCCCACAGGAGCGATGCCGCGCGGAACATGGCGCGCTTGTGCTTCGCCTCGGCGCCCGAGTCGTCCTCGGGCGGCGCCGCGCCGCCGATCCCGGCGACCATCACCTCGAAGGCGTCGCGGCTGCGCGCATGGCGGGCGATCGACCGCTCGAACCGCTCGAACGCCCCCCTCGCACCATCGACCGTTTCCGCCGGAACGCCGTGCGCGGCCGCGGCGAGGAAGAACCGCTCCATGGCGCGCCGCCCCGGGAGGAGCGAGGCCAAGGCCCGGGCATCCTGGGCGGTCGCGGCGTTAAAGACGCTCCAACTCAGCCGGTGGTCGAGCTTCAGCAACCGGTGCAGGTCGGTGGGACGGCCGACGGGGGGGCGGAGTCGATCCACCACGCCCGCGAGGGCGGAGTGCAGTTCCCCAAGGACGGAGGCGGCTTCCGCCTCGAAGGTGAGGTCATTGATCGTCATGTGTACGGTGCAACGTGCGGTTGGAGTGTTTCACGCTGACAGTATAGCACAAGGCTACCAGTTTCTTCATCCATTTTTTGGATCCATAATTTGGGTGAAAATCATTGACACGCGTCCGCGGAGTGGTAACTTGCCGCATCGAGGACCAAATCGACACCTCCCGGTTGCGTCTGTCACCGGACCAGGAAGGGCTCGCTGAACCCGTGGCGGACCAAGAACCAGGAACGCCTTATTCCGCCGAGACTTGCAAAGGAGCACAGCAGATGACCGCCTCGATCAAATCCATCAGCGTGGCCGCGGGCATCCTCGGCTGCGGGTGTGCCGCAACGGCCCAACCATGCACTCAGGAGTGGTCAGCGATGGGCGGCGGCCTGGCCCATGCGGTCACATCTCTGGCCGTCTTCAACGACGGCAGCGGACCGGCACTCTACGCCGGAGGCTGGTTCACCAACTCGGCCGGTTCGCCGGCCAACCGCATCGCCAAATGGGACGGCCAAGCCTGGGTGCCGGTGGGGAGTGGGTTCAATAACGATGTCTACGCCCTCACCGTCTTCGACGATGGCAACGGTCCGGCGCTGTACGCCGGGGGCTTGTTCACCACGGCCGGTGGCGGCCCGGCCAACTTCGTCGCCAAGTGGGACGGCCAGGTGTGGTCGCCGCTGGGCGCTGGCGTCGGCAACGGTAGCGTGTACGCGTTCGCCACTTTCAACGATGGCGGCGGCCCGGCCCTGTACGCAGGGGGCTTCTTCACTACGGCCGGACCGCTGGTGGCCAGCCGCGTGGCCAAATGGGACGGCCAGTCGTGGTCGCCGCTCGGTTCCGGTGTGAACAACCAGGTCTATGCCCTCGCGGCCTACGACGGCGCCCTGTACGCCGCAGGCGGGTTCAGCCAGGCTGGGGGCGCGCCAGCCAGCAACATCGCCAAATGGGACGGCCAGTCATGGTCGCCGCTGGGGGCGGGCGTGAACCAGCAGGTCTATGGCCTGGCCGTCTACGACGGCGGAGGCGGCCCGGCCCTGCATGTCGTGGGCAACTTCACCACGGCGGGGATCGTCGCGGCGAACTACATCGCGAAATGGAACGGCGCGTTGTGGGCGCCGGTGGGGAGCGGCCTGAACAGCGCGCCGCAGGGCGTCACCGTCTTCGGCCCCGACCTGTACGTGGGGGGCATTTTCAGCACCGCCGGGGGTGTGTCGGCCCTCCGCATGGCCAAATGGGACGGAACCTCGTGGTCGCCCCTGGGGAGCGGCATCAACAACACCGTTCGTTCCCTCATCGGCTTTGACGATGGCGGCGGCCCCGCCCTTTACGTGGGAGGCGACTTCAGCACCGCGGGGGGCGTCCCGGCCGTGCGTATCGCCCGCTGGGGCTGTCCGCCCGCACCGCCCTGCTACGCCAACTGCGACGAGAGCACGCAAGCCCCGGTGCTGAATGTCGCCGACTTCGGGTGCTTCCTGACCCGCTACGCCGCGGGCGAGGCCTATGCCAACTGCGACGAGAGCACGCAGCCGCCGGTGCTGAACGTGGCCGACTTCGGGTGCTTCCTCACGCGCTACGCGGCCGCGTGCCCGTGACTGATCGAGGGCCGCCGCCGGTTACACTGGCAGCGTGGAACCCGCGCCACCCAGCAAGCAGCCGGTGTGCAGCGAGTGCGGCACACCCCTCGACGTCCGGCGCTGCAAACCGCCCGATCGAGGCTCTCGCTTGAGCGGGTCGCCTTCCTCGCCCTGGCACTGGCGATCGCGGCGTTCTTCCTCGCGCACGCGGAGCGCACGTCCGGGCGCTTCGACTGGAACGACCACCGCTGCTTCATCCTCGGCGGCCTCTTCGAACAGGAACTCGCGGAGGCCATCGCCGGCGAGCGCCCGCCGCCGCCGCTCCGGCAGGCGCTGCTCCGCCAGTCGGGCGGCGGCCGGCCGGACCGTGACCCCTCGGCCGTGCTGATGGTCGACATGCAACTTCTGGCGGGGGCCTCGAAGCACTGGCAAGCGTGGGGCGTCGGTTGGCCACTGACGTGGTTGTCCCAGATGCGATGGGAAAGTCCCGATCGCGGCTTCGACGCGCGATCGTCGCACTATCCGCCCTGGCAGCTCAACTATTACGGCGTGGTTCGTTGGACCATCGACGACTCGACCGCCTCCAGGACAGTGTTCTCTTTCGGCCCTTTCCTCTTCTCGGTGTGGATCGCCGCGGCCTCTGTGGCGCTTGTCCGGCGATTCATTCCTGTCCGCTCGTCGTCCCGACGACGCGTGATCATCGCGGGGTTCCTGATCCTCGCCGCGGCCGCTCTGACCTTCATGCCCCCTCCGTACCGGCACGACTGGATCGACTGGCCCAGAAACTCCTACCTCAATCAGCATCCGACCACGCTGACGCTCCACGACATCCGGGCCATGCCCGATACACCGGAGAGCGACCTCGCGATCCTCGAAGCGATTTCGCGTGCCGTTCCCTGGGGGATCAGGATGGGGGACGAGGCGGCGAGGTCGCCCCTCCGACCTCACCGCAGGGTTCAAGGATGCCACGAAGAGCACGTGGGAAATCGTCGCGATCGGCCGCTACCTCCCGATGTTCCTCTACTCGGTCACCGACAAGGCGGAACCCGTCGGCACTCCGCCGACACCCGCCGATTCGGCGCACCCTGCGTTCCGCGGGCCGTTCCTGGAGTGGAGGACCGGCGACGGCGCTTGGCCCGCCCGCGCCTGGTCCGTCAACCTGGGCAATGTCGCGTACGTCGCGACGCTCGTCGTACTCACCTACGCGGCCCCGTGCCTGATCTTCGCCTCGTACCGTGCCGTGCGGACGCGCCGCCGCCTCCGCCGGTCGCTCTGCGTCGTCTGCGGCTACCCCAAGCCGGCCCCCCCAGCTGCAACCCCGCCCCGATCCGGCGAAGCCGGGCCTCTACCGCCGCCCCCCCAGCTTCTTCATCCGCATGTTCAGGTCGTCCGCGTTCGGGCTCGCATCCAGCGCCACCCGCACGTGGATGAACTCGCCCTCCACCAGCTCCACCAGCGACTGGTTGAAGTCCTTCATCCCCCGCTGGATCGCCTCGATCGACTGCAGGTACTGCCGCAGCTCGCCCTCGCGCCCCTCCAGGATGTGCTTCTGCACCACCGAGTCGTTGATCAGCACCTCGATCGCCGGGATCCGGTGGATGCGCTCGTGCAGCGTCGGCAGCAGCTTCTGGTACACGAACGCCCGCATCTGGTACCCCAGCATCTTCCGCACCTGCTCCCGCTCGTCGGCCTCGAACAGGCCGTAGATGCGGCTGAATGTCTGCGTCGTGCTCGAGGCGTGGATCGTCCCGTACACCAGGTGCCCCGTCTCCGCGGCGTTCAGGGCCGCCTCGAACGTCTCCTTGTCGCGCATCTCGCCCACCAGCACCACGTCGGGGTTCTCCCGCACCAGGGCCCGCAGCGCGATCTTGAAGTCGAGGCAGTCGATCCCGATCTCCCGCTGATTGATCGTCGCCTTCTTGTCCGTCAGCAGGTACTCGATCGGGTCCTCGATGGTCACGATGTGCACCGGCTTGCGCTCGTTCACGTAGTCGAGCATGGCCGCGATCGTCGTCGTCTTGCCCGAGCCCGTCACGCCCGAGAGCAGCACGATCCCCTGCGGCTGCATGGCGATCTCGCTCATGACCGGCGGCAGGTGCAGCTCCTCGAAGCGGCGGATGTCGCTGGTGATCAGCCGGGCCGCGAGCGACAGCTTCCCCCGCGCCTGGAACAGGTTCACGCGGAAGCGGGTCCGGTCGTCGTAGTCGTACGCGAAGTCGGCCGAGCCCAGCTTCCGCAGGTCCGCCCAGCCGTCCTCATCCAGGATGTGCTTGGCGATCCCCAGGAACTCCTCCGACGTCACCGCCTCGGTGTCCAGCGGCTTGAGCGCCCCCCGCAGGCGCACCTTCGGCGGCTGTCCGGACTTCATGATCAGGTCCGATGCGCTCAGCTTGATCGCCGCCTTCAGGAACGCCCCGAACCGCGTCTCGTGCGGATCGTGCTTCTTGTCCGGGTCCAGCGTCACGTGCCCGGTCGTCGGCCTGCTCTGGGCTTCGGTCAAACTCATCTGGTCCGCTCCATGTGGGGCATGCATCCCGCCTGCCGCACCGATCCCGTCTCCGTTCTGGGCCTGCCGTCGAAGGCCCAGCCGTTGACCGGCCACGCCCTCGGGCCCCCTCACGTCTGCCAGGCTGTCATCACGGGCCACAGAATAACCTCCCTTCCCGCGTCCCGCTATCCCAAACGGGGTGGAGATCAGCCACCACCGCTCGAAAAAGCGGGCCGGCCGCTACGCACCCACGGGGGACAGGGTCGCTCGCGGTCGGGCCGGCTGGCGCCAAGGGCGCACCGGCCCCGCGGACACACTGCGCTTCGCGGCAGCGGCCTCGCAGGTTCCTGACCCGGCATCGTGAGCCCGCCGGACACCCCAAAAACAAAGAGGCCCGGGCGATGGGCCCGGGCCTCGTGGATTCAGTGCCAAGCGGCGCTCAGTTCAGCGACACGGCCTCCGGGTTCGTCCCGATGGCCGGCCCCGTCCCGTTCTCTGCCGCCTCGGCGGCGGCCGCGGCCTCCAGCTCCTCGGGGGTCTTGGTCCCCAGGAAGTTGGCCTCCAGCTGCAGGCGGATCTTCTCCATCGCCTTGTTCTGGATCTGCCGCACCCGCTCCTTCGTGACCCCGATGATCTGCCCGACCTGCTCCAGGGTCATCGGCTTCTCGCCGTCGCCGCTCTCCAGGCCGAAGCGGTGCTCGATCACCGTCCGCTCCACATCCGTCAGGTCGGCCCGGTTCTCCAGCACGATCCGCTTCACTTCCTCCGCGGCGTCCTTCTCGAACGTGTTCCGCTTGGTCTCCAGGAAGTTGGACCGCTCCAGCTTGGGGTCAAAGTCCGTCGGGAAGCGCTGGCGGTACTTGCTCAGCTTCATCCCCTGCCGGCTGAACGCCTTGAGGATCGCCCGGCAGGCGTACGTGCTGAACTTGTAGCCACGCCCGGCATCGAACTTGTCCACCGCCCGCAGCAGGGCCATGTTCCCCTCGCTGACCAGGTCGGCGAAGTCCACCTCGCTCATGCGGGTGCGCTTCGCCATCGCCAGCACCAGCGCCAGGTTCGTCTCGGCGATCTGCTCGCGGATGGTGTCCGCCAGGCGGTACCAGCGCAGGACTTCCTGGGCCTGGTCCCCCGTGGGCTTCTTCCCCGGGCTGCCCCAGACCTCCTGCTGGATCTGCCAGATGCGGTGCCGCGCGTAGTTGAACTGGTGGAAGAGGACCTTCTCCTCCGCACCGGTCAGGATCACCTGCTGCGCGCTCTTCACCGTCCGGCCCTTGCTGGTCGCGGAGAGGTCGTCCATCACCGGGTGGTACCAGCTGGTGTCCGGCTTCTGGATGTCCGGCGCCTCGTCGTAGATCTTCCGCTCCGCCTCCTTCTCGTAGAAGGCCGGGCTGTCGATGTAGTCCTGCTCCTGGCTCATGATCTGGTTCAGGAGCTTCTCATCGTCAACCGAGAGCGTGCGGCGAACCTGGCCCGTCCCCGAAGTGGACGGCGCCACGCCGACGCGATGGCGCCGACGCACCTGCTCCAGGGGGCTCGGGGTTGTACGCTGCACGCGGCTCATGGTCCGTCCTTCGGTCATACTCTGCAAGATGGCCCCCCAACGGCTATCGGCCGTCGGTTGCTTTCGGTTACTGGCCCTGCGCCCCCCGGCCCCAGCCGGAATGCGGCTCCATACAGGTGATACGCCATTCAAAGGTCAATGTTTCGCTGTTTTAGAACCGTTCAAAGGACGTACGACCGCACAATCGTGAAGGTTCCACCTTCACCAACCTTGACCCGAACAATTGGCCGTCCGTGTGGGCTCTGACCGGGTGAAAGCACCGATTTGACCGTCAGAACAACCCCGAATAGCGTCAGGCCGCAGCGCCTTCCTCTACGCCGCCCCGAGCCGACACCGCCCCGTCAGGAGCACAGGATACTCGGTCTACCGCCGTTCGCAAGTTGAAACTTCCCGGACCTCGGCCTATGGCCGCGCCGGTTGCCTCGGAGTCCACACACCCGGCCCCGGGAGGGACCGGAGAAGGAGACGAAAATGGCCCTTTCCCTGCCGGATCTGCCCTATCCCGCCGACGCCCTCGAGCCCCACATCGACGCGCAAACCATGCAGATCCACCACGGGCGCCACCACAAGGCCTATGTGGATAACGCCAACAAGGCCCTCGACGGGACCCAGTGGGCCGGCCTCCCCGCCGAGCAGATCATCGCCCAGCTCGGCGACCTCCCCGCCGACAAGCGCACCCCCGTCCGCAACAACGCCGGCGGCCACGTCAACCACTCCATGTTCTGGCAGATCATGGCCCCGCCGGGGCGCGGCGGCGGCGGCACACCCGCCGGCCCCATCGCCGCGGCCATCGAGAAATCCTTCGGCACCTTCGACCACTTCAAGGAGGAGTTCCAGAAGGCCGGCGCCGGCCGCTTCGGCTCCGGCTGGGCGTGGCTGGTCGTCAAGAACGGGTCGGTCTCCATCTGCTCCACCGCCAACCAGGACAACCCGCTGATGGGCGATGGCCTGGCCGGGTGCAGCGGCACGCCGGTGCTGGGTGTCGATGTCTGGGAGCACGCGTACTACCTGAAGTACCAGAACAAGCGCCCCGACTACCTCGCCGCGTGGTGGAACGTCGTCAACTGGGCCAAGGTGGGGGAGCTGTACGCGAAGGCGGGGGGCAAGTGAGCCGCGCCGGCGGCGTGCACACGCCGCAGCGCGTCGGCGAGCGGGCCGGCGCCGCGGGGGCCGTGCCCGCGCGCCGGACGGTCAACGGGCGCGCGGTCGCGGCGGCCCTCGTGATCGTCGCGTTCGCCACCGCCGCCTTGATCGCGGCCCTCGCCTGGACCAACCGCGCCGAGAAGCGCATGAGCGAGCCCGCGGTCGGCGCCGGCGCGGGCAAGACCGGCATGCACAACGAGTACCGCGGCCTGGGCAAGCCGGCGGGGACGGGGCAGGACTAGCGACCGGGGTTCAGCCCCGCCCGGTCAAGTACGATGGGCGCGTGCGCATCCCGGTCCGCAAGATCTACCGCTCCTTCCCCGATCTCGACGCCTTCAGCGACGCCGAGTGCGAGCGGTTCATCCTGCAGGCCACCTCGCAGCGCCCGTGGATGCTCGGCTGGGCCGTGCTCGTCGGCGCCGGCCTCGCGGCGCTCTGGCTCTTCGTCCTGATCCCCCTCATCGTGCTCGCGGCGGACGCCATCGGCCCGAAGCTCACCAGCGACGCCGCCCTCGCGATCAGCGGGATCACCCTCACCACGCTGGCCGTGCTGGGCACGCTCCTCCCCGCCATGTGGGTCCGCGACACCCTCCTCATCCGCACCATCCGCGACCGCATCGCCCTCGCCCGCTGCCCCTTCTGCGGCCAGTCGCTCCTGGGCCTCCCGCTCCTCGCCAACAGCGAGCGCGAGACCGTCCGCTGCCCCGAGTGCGGGCGCGTCGTGATCCTCGAGGAGATCGGCCTCAGGCACGCCGAGCTGATCCCGCGGGCCGCGGCCCCGGACCCTTCCGCGGCCGGCGGGTGAACAGCCCCATCGGAGACCGGCGGACACTGGTGGGCGAGTGCAACTACGTGCGCGACATGCAGGGTCCGCCGCTGGACTAAACGGGAGGCCCGGAACGCGGCGGAGCCGCGTGCCCGCTTGCTTACGCGGCGCGGTTCCGCCGGACAACCCGGCCGCCGGCCACCGGCGCTCACGCCCCCTTGATCACCGGCGCTGCGCGATAACTCCCCTCCAGGATCTTCTTGCTGTCCGCCTTCAGCCACCCCTCCAGCACCCCCGCGTACACGCCGCGGAAGTCGATCCCGTACTTCAGGTCCCCCTCATCCAGGTCGGTCAGCGACGGGTGCTCGCCCACCACGCCCGGCTTCACCATCGGGCCGAAGAGGAACATCGGCGCGGCCGTCCCGTGGTCCGTCCCCTGGCTGGCGTTCTGGCTCACGCGCCGCCCGAACTCGCTGAAGCTCATCGTCAGCACGCGCTTGTCGTTCTCCTGCGCCTTCAGGTCCGCGTAGAACGCCTTGATCGCGCCCGAGAACTGGTTCAGGAGCTGCCCGTGCCGCCCCTGCGCCCCGCCCTGCCCCGCGTGCGTGTCGAACCCGCCGATCTCCGCGTAGTAGACGCGCGTCGGCAGCCCGGCCCGGATCATGCTCGCGATCATCGAGAGCTGCCGCGCCAGCTGCGACCCCGGGTACTGCACCAGCGGGCGCTGCCGCACCGCCTTGCGGATCAGGTCGCTGCTCACCTGCGCATCGAGCGCGGTCCGCATCAGGAACGACGCGTTGCTCCCGTCGTCCTCCCCCTCCGCCAGCCGCCGCTCCTGCAGCTTCTTGTACGGGTCCGCCAGCGACCCGTGCACATCCTGCCCCACCCAGCGGAACAGCTCCTCGGTCTCGAACGAGATCGGCTTGACCTGCTGCCCCTGCATCGCCAGCGGCGCTGTCCGCCCGATCGCGATCCCCGGCTGCCCCTGCGGCGCGGGCGTCCCGCCTGTGGCCCTTCCGTTCCCCTCCGCCTTCCCGCTCTCCCCCTTCCCGTACCCGCAGCACTCGGCGTCGAAGTACCGCCCCAGCCACCCGTTCCCCGTCGCCGTGGTGTCCGCCGTGTGCCAGATGTCCATGCTCTTGAAGTGCGAGCGGTTGGGGTTGGGGTACCCCACGCCCTGCACCACCGCGCACATCCCGTTGTCGTACAGCTCCTTCACCCCCGCCAGCTGCGGGTGCAGCCCGATCCCGCGCTTCTCATCCAGCTTCAGCGCCGCGTTCGCCTGCACCGCGATCCCCTGCCGCGCCTTGTAGTACGCGTCCATCCCGTACGGCACCACCGTGTTCAGCCCGTCGTTCCCCCCGGACATCTGCACCACCACCAGGATGTGGTCCTCCGGCACCCCGGGGATCGACGACATCCCCGGCGCCGCCAGCGGCAGCCCGAACGCCGAGGAGTTCAGGAAGTACGGGATCGTCACGGCCGCGGACGCGAACGTGAGCCCCGCCTGGATGAACTGGCGGCGGGTGAAAGCGGCGGAGTCATGCAGGTCCATCGGAAGCTCCCGTTCGGTGAATCAGGTCGATCCATCGGCAAGCGGCAAACGGCAAGCGGCAAACGTGGCTTCCCCGCTTGCCGTATGCCGTTTGCCGTTTGCCGGTTCTCAGCACAGCTGATACTCCGGCATCGCCGTGATCAGCAGCAGCATCCCCGTGACCGCGTCGCGTGTCGCGCCCCCGCTCAGCCCCCGGGCGAACTCCCGCAGCGCCGCCCGGGCCTCCTCCGGCGCGCTGCCGATCGTGAACCGAAGCAGGTAGTCGATCACCCGCTCCGGGTCCTTCTCCGCCCCCGGGTCGGCCTTCGCCAGCTCCGACAGCAGCGGCGCCGCGTCGTACCGCTCGACGTCCGCCATGGCGTCGAACCCCTGCGCCTTCTTCCCCGTCAGCAGGAACGCCAGGATGTTCTGCCGCACGTAGTAGGTCGAGGTGTTCATCCAGCTCCGGCCCCCGTCCCACCCCTTCACGCTCGGCGGGAAGAACAGGCTCTGGCCCATCAGGCCCAGCGCCGAGTCCTCCCCCTCCGAGAGCGACCGCAGGTCCCTCACCGGCACGTTCAGCGAGCGGATCGCCCCGACCACCAGCTGCACCGGGCTCTTGATCTGCTGGTTCATCAGCCGCGGGTCGTAGAAGTGCTCGCTCAGGAACATCCGCCGCAGCACCGGCTTCAGGTTGTACTTGCCCGACAGCATCACCGAGGCCAGGTCCGCGATCGCCGCCTTCATCGAGGGGTCCAGGTCCCGGTCGTTGTCGCTGGCCTCCAGCGGCGGGATGTCCGCCACGAAGTACTTGTACAGCTTCCGCGCCATGAACTGCGAGCAGGCCTTGCGCCCCAGGATCGCCCGCACGAACCCGTCCCCGTCCAGCATCCCCGTCACGCCCAGGATCGTCTTCTTCCCCTCGTCGTGGTCGTTGCGCCGGAACACGAATCTGTCGTCGTTGAACGTGTACCCCGTCAACGCCCGCGCCCCCTCCTTGATGTCCTGCTCCGTGTAGCCCCCGATCCCCAGGCTGAACAGCTCCATCAGCTCACGGGCGAGGTTCTCGTTCGGCCGCCCCTTGCGGCTCTGGTTGTTGTTCAGGTAGGCGATCATCGCCGGGTCGCGGATGATCTCGAAGAGCAGCTCCCCGAAGTTCCCCAGCGCATGCCGGCGGAACAGCATGTTCTGCTTGAACATGTGGTAGCTGTTCTCGATCGTCCGGTAGCTGGTGGCGAAGTGCCCGTGCCAGAAGAGCACCATCCGCTCCTCCAGCGGGCGAGGGCTCTCGATCAGCCGCTGCACCCACCACCGCTGCATCGTCCGCGCCTGCCGCCGGTCGTCGATCTCGCGCTGCTGCCGCAGCTGCGCCAGCCGCGCCAGCGACTCCTCATCCCGCGTGCGCCGCGCCTCGCGGCCCATCCGCTGCTCTTCCGCCGTCGGCGCCCGCATGATGTCCCGGTCGAACCGGTCCGCCTTCACCTCCTCGAACTCCACCTTCTCCGGCGCCAGCAGGTAGTCCACCGACTTCTCGGGGCCCCACCCCACCAGCGTCTGCACCTGCTGCGGCGTCCCCCCGAACCCCGCGCGCCACAGGAGGTGCCGCGCCTGGTCGTACCCGAACGCCTCGGCCTTGATCGCCGACATCGAGGGGGTGATCCTCCGTGCGGTCGTTCCGCTGCGCTTGCCCGCCGGTGCCTGCGTCTGCATCGCCTCGACTCCCTTCGCCCCCCCGTGGCACAGGCGTCTCGCCTGTGGACGCAGAACGCCAAACCCCCGCGGCCATTTCGGCCGCGGCGCCGCCCAAGCCCCGGCGGCCCACACTACCGCACCGACGACCGAACGCCAGAGGTCTATCGGCCCTTGCGAACGGGCCAACCTCTTATACGCCCCGCGAGACCCGCAGGAGGCGTCGGGCCCACAGGTACAGGCCCATGGCCACCGCCAGCAGCAGGGCCCCGTTCGCCTGGTGGGCCGTCCTGGTCAGGGCCCCCGCCACCGAGACCTCCGCCGCCAGAGCCTTGCGGCCCCCCACCGGGTCGGCCAGCATTAAGAACGCCGCCCACCCCAGCGTGAACTGGATCACGACCACCACCAGCGCCCACCCCCCGAGCCGGCGGACC
>JBBDXI010000032.1:0-6125 GCA_040902425.1 Phycisphaerales bacterium | reverse complement strand
GGGCCCCCGCCGGCTTTCGTTTGTGCGTGCACGCCGTGTGGGGCGTGAGTGCGGCCCCGGGCCGGAGGGGTCGGCCCGCCGGGTGGGGTGACCTGACGGCCGGCGCCCGCACCGGTCGCGCCATTGCCGTATCGAATCGTGGGTGCCATCGCCATGGCCGCGCCGAGTCCTGCGAGAGCCCCCGAACGGGGGCCGCGGCGCGCCACGGATTCCGTTGCATCAAAACGGCCCGCGCGGTAGGCTTCGCGCGCTCGGGGGTCCGGGCTCTGTGCCCCGCTGCGCGTGTGCCGCGCATCGGGCAGTCCGGCCGCGAAGGGGGACCGCGGCGGAGTTGGTTGCGGGCGATGGCGACACTCCGGGGACCCGGTCAGGGGCACCCCGTCGCGGCGCCCGCGGTGCCTCGGGGGGCTGGCCCCTCGGTGCTTGCTCAACACGCAGCGATAAGGAGGGACCGATGCTTCGTTCTCACGTGCGCACCTGGTGTCTATCCGCGGCCGCGGGCCTGGCGGTGTCTTCGGTGGCCCTGGCTCAGGCGGTCCCGCCCCCGTCGCAGGATGTTCGGGTGAACATCGCCTCGGGCGTCCTGGACCTCGGGCCGGTAGCGCACCCCGGGGCGGAGACGGTGCTGGCCTGGAGCCAGGAGGTTCGCATCCCCCACTCGCCGTGGATGCGGGTGCGCTTCGCGGAGGAGACGCGGCTCGCCGGGGTGAACCGCGCGCGGGGCGGCTCGTACCTGGTCATCACCTCGCTCCATGACGGGGAGCAGCACTTCCTGGATGCGCAGTCGCTCCCGGAGTGGGACAACTTCAGCGCGATCATGAACGGCGAGGCGGTCCGGGTGGACCTGTACGTCGCCGCCGGCGGGGAGAACCGCGTGGTGATCGACACGGTGGTGGCGGGGCTGGACCTGCTCCCGCCGCGGACCATCTGCGGGACGACCGACGACCGCGTGCCGTACAACGAGCCCCGCACCGGGCGGATCAACGTCGGGTGCACGGGCTGGCTGATCTCGGAGAACGGCAACGCCAACGAACTGCTGACCGCGGGCCACTGCGTGGGTGTCAACCAGGCGGGCGTGGTGATGCTGTTCAACGTGCCGCCCTCCACCAGCACGGGGGCCCTGGTGGCCCCGCCGCCGGCGTTCCAGTTCCCGGTGCAGGCGGCGTCGATCCAGCGGGCGAACGTGGCGATCGGGAACGACTGGGCGCGCTTCAACACCAACAACAACTCCAACACCGGGCTCCCGGCGCGGGTGGCGCAGGGGCGTGGGGCGTACATCCTGGCCAGCGCAGCGCCCGCGGGGGGAACGGCGACGACCACGGTGCGCGGGCACGGTGTCGTGAACGACCAGGCCGGGATCCCGGCGGTGCCCAACCAGTGGGAGCAGATCAACAAGACCCACGCCGGGCCGTACGCGGGGAAGGTCGGGACGCGGATCAACTACAGCACGGACACCAGCGGCGGCAACTCCGGGTCTCCGGTGACGCAGATCCTGGGGACGTTCCCGCTGTTCTTCGAGCAGGCCATCGGGATCCACACCAACGCCGGCTGCCCGGGCGGCACCAACTCCGGGACGGCGATCGAGCTGGCGGGGCTCCAGTCCGCGCTGTCGGGCCCCCTGGGGACGGCGTACCCCTACGACGGCACGGTCTCCAAGGTGCTCTCCACGACGCTCGCCTCGAACAACGGCGGGAGCGACGGCGGGTCGATCTTCTTCGACGTGGCCACGGGCCCCAGGGCGATCGAGGTGACCCACCTGCTGCTGAACGTGTTCGCGAACGGGTCCACCAGCAACGCGACGGCGACGGAGGCCGACGATTTCTTCAACTTCGAGGTGTTCATCCGGCCGGGGACGGCCGCGGGCGCCCAGACGACCGCGGCGGCGTGGACGAAGGTGGCGGATGGGGCGGGGATGCCCAAGCCGCAGGACGAGTTCACGCTCGGCGCCCTGAAGAACACGTTCACGCTGAACGGGTCGCAGACCTACGGGGTGGCGATCGTCTTCGACAGCGGGGCGGGCCACCGGTACACGAACGGGACGGGGACCAACGAGGTCTACACCAACCCCGATCTCACCATCACGGGCATCTCGGCCTCCAACACGCCGTTCGGCTCGATCGCGGCCGGGCGGGTGTTCAACGGGGGCATCGGGTATCAGCTGAACCAGTCGGCGGGGCAGTGCACCGAGACGCTCTTCGCCCAGAACAACGGCGGGAACAACGGCGGCATGGTCTACTTCAACGCCACCGTGGGGTCGCTGCCGATCACGCTCACCGGGCTCTCGACCAACGTCGCGGGGGTGGGCGGCCTGGCGTGCAACCTGACGCTCTACCGGAAGCTGGGCACCCACGTGGGGTTCGAGTCGAACCCTGGCGCCTGGACCGAGGTGGCCACCGCCGCCGGCACCTCGAGCGCCGTCAACACCCCCTCGCCGTTCGCGCTGAGCGACTTTGTGACCCTCAACGCCAACACCACCTACGGCTTCGCGCTCCGTCTGAGCACGTCCGGCACGTCGTTCGAGGGCCACTCCTACACCAACGGCACGGGCCTGAACCAGCAGCACACCAGCAGCCACGTGACCATCAACACCGGCGCGGCCTCGAACGCGCCGTTCGGCACCACCCTTACGCCGCGCGTCTGGAACGGCTCGCTCTGCTACGGCGTCAACCTGGCCTCGTGCGCCAGCCGGCTCGTCGCCCACGACCCGCCCAACGCGTCGATCTCCGGCCTCAACTCGGTGCCCGGCGGGCAGGAAGAGGCGGACAGTTTCTCCGTGCCGCAGACGTGGATTCTCAACGGGGCGACGCTCTGGGCGGGGTACTCCAACTCGCCCACGCCCCCCACGAGCCAGACGATCGTGCTGCGCATCTTCAGCAACAGCGGGGGCCTGCCCGGCTCCCTGGTCGCCACCCGCACCGTCACGGGCGTGCCCGTCCTTGACACCGGGCTCACGATGGCGGGCTTCAACTCCCCGATCTACCAGTACACCGTCTCGTTTGCGTCCATCACGCTCAGCCCCGGGCAGTACTGGCTCAGCGCGCTGGGCGACACGGTCGATTTCACCTGGGGCTGGGCGCGCACCAACACGCTCGCCAGCGCTCACGCGTTCCGAACCGGCGCCGGCGCGTGGACTCTCTCCAGCGGCGACTTCGCGTTCGTGATCTGCGGGCAGCCCCGCTGCTACCCCAACTGCGACGGAAGCGCGGTCAACCCGTTCCTGAACGTGGCCGACTTCGGGTGCTTCCTCACCCAGTACGCCGCGGCCGCGCCGTACGCCAACTGCGACAACAGCACCACGCCGCCGGTGCTGAACGTGGCCGACTTCGGGTGCTTCCTCACGAAGTACGCCGCCGGGTGCTCGGCCCCGTAAGGCGCCCGCCGCCCAACCGTCGCCGCTTCGTCCCCCGGCGGGCCCACCAGGCCCGCCGGTTTTTTTGCGCCGCGCCGTGGGGGCGTGCGACCCGGGTCTCGCGGCCACGGTCATTCAGGCCGTGGCGTCCACCCGTAGGGCCAGCAGCGTGTGGATGACCGGGTACTCGACGCGGCAGCGGTAGACGTCGTAGCGGGTGTCGCGCCAGCCGAGGGCCCCCAGCGTGTGGGCGACGGCCTCGGCGTGGCGGGGGGCCCCCTCCAGGGGCGGCGCGGTGTCGAGCGTCCCCAGGAAGTCCACCGCGGCACGCTGCGGGAGCAGGTCGGTGGGGCGTTCCTCCATCACGTGCTCGGGGTGGTGCCGGCGCCCGTAGATGGACGCGCGGGCGCCGGCGGGGTCGGTCAGGCCCGCGGGGACGAGCAGCTCCCAGACCGCGGCCTCGGTGGGGATGGTGAAGAGGAGCCGCCCGCCGTAGACCGTCTGGCGGTCGCGGGCGACGCCGCGGGCCTCGAGACGCGCGTACAGGGAGGCCGCGGCCGCGCGTCCCGGGGGGAAGATGAGCTCGGTCTCGAGGGCGCCCTCGAGTCCCGGGCGTGCGGCCATGCGGGGGAGGGGCCGGGAGCTGAACTGGTCGAGGAGGTCGAGCTGCGCCTGGCCGGGGCGGGGCCGGGCCTCAGGGGGGCGGTCGTCGCCCTCGGGGTTGTCGCTGGCGTTGATCCAGGCGACGACCATCATGGGCTGGCCGGGGCGGAGGCGCTGGAGGCCCAGGTCGCCGTAGACCATGGCGAGGTCCTCGACGCGGGCGCCGGCCTCGGGCCGGGTGTGGATGATCTGGGTCCGGACCTGCATCGCCGACTGCACGCCCCAGACGTGGGCGCTGCTGCGGAAGTGGGCCTTGCGGACCTTCAGCTCGTGGGCCTCGCTGGCGCCCTCCATGAGGCCGCTGAGCATGGAGAGGAGCCCCTCGCGGTCGCCGCCGTGGAGGGCCTGGAACTCCTCGAAGCGGGCGTAGGCGCGCCGGACCTCGTCGGCGATGGCGGCGGGGATGCGCCGGCGGCGGGCGGCGGCGAGGAGGCGCTCCATCGAGGGCGGGGCGGGGATGTTGCCGACCTCGGTCAGCCCCGTGGCGCGGACGATGCGGAAGACCTGCCAGGCGAGCTTCTTGTCGAGGCCCAGGGCCCGCTCGAGGTCGATGGCGCGGTGGACCGGGTCGCGCAGGGCGGTGACCAGGGCCGCGAGGGAGGCGCGGAGGTCCAGGACCACGGCGGCCGCGGCGGCGTCGAAGGCGCCGGCGGTCAGGAACTGCTCGGGCGCTGGGGAGGATCGGGTCTTCATGGATAGGAGGGGGGACCGGGGTTCGGGGGTCATCGTACCCGCCCGCGGACGGGATGCCGACACGATTTCCGAGATATTTCGGAAACCTCTTGACGAAGCCCCTGCGGACGGTAGTCTGGAGTTCCCGCCGCCGGCGCCGATCAGGCCGGGACCCTCAAGGAGGCCACCATGACCATGCCCGCCGCCCGTGACTCTCGATCCCCGGCCAATGGCCCCGCGCCCCGGCTGGCCGCGGCCGGGCTGCTCGCGTGCGCCCTCGCGACGGGCGGGGCGCCGGCCCTTGGCCAGTGCTCCTGGCAACCGCTCGGCGCCGGCCTGGACGCGGGGATCTCGGGCAACGCGGGCCAGTTCTGCCTGACAGTCTACGACGGGAAGCTGATCGCGGGCGGCCCGTTCCTGACCGCGGGCGGGGCGCCGGCGCGCTTCGTGGCGGCGTGGGACGGCGCGGCGTGGTCCGCCCTGGGGAGCGGCTCGGGCGCGGACAGCAGCGGCGTCATGGCCCTGACGGTGTACGGTGGCCAGCTGATCGCCGGGGGGTGGATCACGAGCCTCGACGGGGTCACGCTGAACAAGATCGGCGCCTGGAACGGGTCGTTCTGGTCCGCGCTGGGGAACGGGCTGGGGACGGGCAGCCCGCCCTACGCCGTGGCGGCATACGGCGCCGACCTCTACGCGGGCGGCCAGATGGCCACCAGCATCGGCGGCGCCCCGGCGAACTGGATCGCGGTGTGGAACGGCTTCTCGTGGGGGCCGGTGGGGAGCGGGATCAACCAGCGGGTGATAGCGCTGACGGCGTACAACGGCGAACTGATCGCCGCGGGGTTCTTCTCCTTCGGGGGCACGAGCCGCGTCGCGGCGTGGGACGGCACGGCCTGGCACGGGCTGGGCTCCGGCATCGGGAACACGGTGCGAGCCCTGACGGTCTACGACGGGAAGCTGATCGCCGGGGGCGACTTCACCAGCGCGGGCGGCGTGACTGCCAATCGCGTGGCCGCGTGGGACGGGAACGCCTGGTCGGCGGTGGGCGCCGGCGTGAGCCAGAGCGGGTTCAGCGTGAACGCGCTGACGGTCCACAACGGCGAACTGGTGATCGGCGGCAACTTCACCGAGGTCGGCGGGGTCTCCGGCTTCAACCGGATCGCGGCGTGGGACGGCACGGCGTGGCACACCGTCGGCACGGGGCTGGGCTCGGCGGTGCACGCGCTGACGGTGTACAACGGGGACCTGATCGCCGCGGGCGCCTTCACCAGCGCGGGGGGCCAGCCGGCGGCGCGGATCGCGGCGTGGGTGTGCCCGCCGCCGCCGCCGGCGTGCTACGCGAACTGCGACGAGAGCACGACGGCGCCGGTGCTGAACGTGGCGGACTTCGGGTGCTTCCTGACGCGGTACGCGGCGGGGGAGGCCTACGCCAACTGCGACG
>JBBDXI010000031.1:0-6259 GCA_040902425.1 Phycisphaerales bacterium | reverse complement strand
CGGCGCGCGGCGGCCGGAGGTGCGCCCGCGCGCGACTATGATCGGCGGCGCGGGGGGGGCGGGCGGGGCGGCGGGCGGCACGCCCGTTGCAACGAGGAGCACCGGCGGCCGGCGCGGCGGTGCCGGCGATCCTCGAACGGCAGGCGGGACGCCTGCCCCACGGGGGCTGAGACCTGGGACCGAGACTGGAGCCGAGCATGCCTGTGGCGAACGTGACGTACCAGCGGACCCGCGAGATGACGATCGACGAGCTGCTGCTCGAGAACCGCATCGTCTTCCTCGTCGGGGAGATCAACCACGCGACCGCGGCCCGGGTGATGATGCAGATGCTCTACCTGGAGAACCAGAAGCGGGGGCAGGAGATCAACTTCTACATCAACTCCCCCGGCGGGGCGGTGGACGACACGCTGGCGGTGTACGACACGATGCGGTTCATCTCGGCCCCGGTGGCGACCTACTGCATCGGGCGGGCCTACAGCGGGGCGGCGGTGCTGCTGGCGGCGGGCGAGAAGGGGAAGCGCTACGTGCTGCCGCACGCGAAGGTGATGATCCACCAGCCCTACGGGGGCGTCGGCGGGCAGGCCGAGGACATCCGCATCCAGGCGGAGCAGATCATCAAGAGCAAGCAGGAGCTGATCAAGATCCTGGCGCGGCACACGGGGCAGGCGGAGGACCAGGTGAAGAAGGACTCCGAGCGGGACAAGTACTTCACGGCGGAAGAGGCGAAGAACTACGGGCTGGTGGACGAGGTGCTGACGGAACCGCCGAAGGAGATCGCCAAGCGGTTCGGGTGATGTCGGATGTGGGATGTCGGATGGCGGAGGTGAAGAGGTGATCTGGCGGTAGAGGCAGCGGGCGGAGCGGGCGTCGGTCGTCGGGACATCCGACCTCCGACATCCCCCATCCGACATGGAGCACGGCATGTCGCATCTGGTGCCGATCGTCATCGAGAAGAGCGGGCGCGGGGAGCGGGCGTACGACATCTATTCGCGCCTGCTGAAGGACCGGATCGTCTTCGTCGGGGGCGGCATCGACGACGACGTGGCGAACCTGGTCATCGCGCAGCTGCTGTTCCTGGCGAACGAGGACGGGAAGGCGGACATCCACCTCTACATCAACTCGCCGGGCGGGTCGGTGTCGTCGGGGCTGGCGATGATCGACACGATGAACTACATCCAGCCGGATGTCTCGACGTACATCATCGGGCAGGCGGCGTCGATGGGGAGCCTGCTGGCGTGCTCGGGGGCGAAGGGCAAGCGGTACGCGCTGCCCAACAGCCGGAACCTGCTGCACCAGCCGCTGCTCTCTGGCATCATGGAGGGCCAGGCGACCGACATCGAGATCGAGGCCCGGGAGATGCTCCGCATCCGCGAGCGGCTCTACCAGATCTACGCCCAGCAGTCCGGCCAGCCCCTGGAGAAGATCGAGGCCGACTGCGACCGCAACAAGTGGATGGACGAGAAGGAGATGCTGGAGTACGGGCTGATCGACCGGATCCTGACGCGGATGCCGCATCACGTGGCGCCGCGGCGGGAGAGCGACGAGGAGTGATGTGGGATGTCGGATGTGGGATGTCGGATGTGAAGAGGCGCGGGCTGATGCTCAGGCTCGCCGACGTTTGGCGGAGCGGATGGTCGCGACGATGATGCGGGTGATCTCGTCGCACTCGTCGATCAAGGCCTTGAGTCTCGCCAGGGGGACGAGCTCGGATTCGACGAGCAGCTCCATCCAGTAGGACGACTCGTCGGCTTCTTCCTCGACAACGCTGAGCCTGCTGATGAACTCGGCCGTTGAGCGGGCGCGTCGTGCGGCGCGGTAGTTCGCGCCAACGGCTGTGCCGGACCGCAGCAACTGACTGGCGATCACATCGGCGGAGCGCTTGGCGGGCATCGCCTCGGTCAGCCGGATGACACGGAGCGCGAACGCCTTGGTCCGGGCCTTCATTTCCTGCTCGGTCATGCCCGGCAATGTACCGGAGAGTGGCCCCGCCCTACATCCCACATCCGACATCCCACATCCGACATCCGACATCCGACATCCGACATCTGCTACGCGTAGCGCTCGCAGCCTTCCGCCCCTTCGCTGGTCGCGAACCGGTACGTGTGCATCTTCACGATGGGGGGGGAGTAGATGTGCAGGGTGATCAGGTCCTGGCCCGGCGCCTGCATGTTGGCGACCTGGTGGATCGCCTCGTCCTGCGCGGCGCAGATGTAGCCGGGGGGCATGGGGTTGGTGGCCGCGGGGCAGACGAGGCCGGAGGCGGTGAGCTCGAAGCGGATCTCGGTGCCGGTGCCCTCGATGACCTTGAAGGCGCAGCTGACGCCCCGGTGGTCGTGGATGGGGGTGCAGTGGCCGCTGCGCCAGCAGAGGGCGAGCAGCTCGTAGGCGGGGCTCTCGCTGATGGTGTTGCGGCGGTAGCCGGCGACGCCGAACTGGCAGGCGGGCTCGATGTCGGCGCGGGAGAGGGGCGTGCGGGCGAGGAGCCCCTCCAGCACCGACAGGTCGGCGCGGCCGGAGAGCGAATCGAGGTACTCGATGAGCGGGGCGAGCGCGGGGAAGCGCTGCCTCGGCGGGGGGTTGTGAACCGCGGTGCCCATGGACGACCTCCGCCGTCATTGTAACGGGGCGCCCGGGACCGACGACCCCCGGAAGGGAGGGGTCGGCTCAAACCTCGATTCACAATGGGCGGGCGGGGATTCGAACCCCGGACCCTTCGCGTGTAAGGCGAATGCTCTAGCCGCTGAGCTACCCGCCCGGGCGGCGGATGGTAGTGTCGGATGTCGGATGTGGGATGTGGGATGTGGGATGTGGGATGTCGGATGTGGGGATTGAGGCGGGCGCACTCGTCACACCCCCCGCATCCGACACAAGGCCGCATTCCACGTCCCACATCCCACATCCGACATCCGACATCCCACACCCGCTCAGGGCTTGGGCTTCAGGGGGGACGGCTTGGCGAGCTCGTTGTTGATCACCTCTTCCAGCTTCGCCTCGCCCTCGGGGTCGAAGCCGATGGCGACGTGGGCGATCTTGCCGTCCTTGCCGACGACGTAGAACGTCGGGATGCCGCTCACGCCGTAGTCCTTGGCGACGCCGTCGGCCTTCAGGAGCAGGCCGTAGGTGAAGCTCTTCTCCAGCATCAGGGCCGCGGGGTCGCCGCTCTCCCAGCAGTTCAGGCCGAAGACGGCCACGGGGCGGCCCTTGAACTTCTCGTGGATGGCCTGGATGCCGGGCATGGCCTGGAGGCAGGGGCCGCACCAGGTGGCCCAGAAGTCCAGCACCACCACCTTGCCGGCGTAGTCGCTGAGCCTGTGCCTCTTGCCGGCGGGATCGGCCAGCTCCCAATCCGGGGCCTTCTCGCCCACGGCCAGCGTCAGGGGGTCGACGGCGCGCCCCATCGGGTGCTGCTCGGGCTCCTTGGCCTTGACGAGGATGAACTCGGCCGGGGCGGAGGCCTCGACGGCCGACTCGGGGAACTCGACGCCCGTCTTCAGGTCGGTGATGCGGATGGTGGAGAACCCGTCGGCGATGCGGTTGCTGACGAAGTGCATGTCCATCCGGCGCGGGAGGTGGTCGGACTCGGCGAGGTACCACCAGATGTCGAACAGGTTCGGGTCCGAGGACTCGGAGTAGTCGACGTAGACGACGTCGCAGGTGACGCCGCCGATGTCGGCCTTGCCGACGTAGCCCATCTGCGGGGGCGCGACATCGTCGGCGAAGGGGCCGTCCACCAGCTGCTTCCAGCGGATGACCAGGGCCGCGGCCATGTCGCTGCCGTCGGCGAGGGCATCGCGGGCGTTGTCGCCGGGGCCCTCGACGACCTTTTTCTCCCAGGCGCGGATGGAGCGGGCGGTCATGCCGTCGTAGACGGTGTGGACCGGGCGGTCCTGAGCGCCGAGGCGCCCGTCGCCCTTGACCATGAACTTCCAGCCCAGGGGGTCGTTCTGGCGGGAGCGGGCGGCGAGGACGGCGGCCTTGAGGTCGGGCGAACGGAGGATCTGGGAGCCGACGCCGGTGACCTCGGCGGTGTAGGAGAGGGTCTTGACACCGGCCATGGCAGCGCGGGCGGCGCGCATGAGGTCGAGGGGCTTGGGGCCGGGGGTTTCGGGCTCGGCGGGTTTCGCGTCGGCGGGGGGATCGGCCGCCATGTCCTGAGCGCGTGCGGGGAGGGGGACGAGGGCGAGGAGGAGGGCGAGGGCTGCGAGGGTGAGTTGGCGCATGGGGCGCTCCTTATCTCCGGCAGGTTCCGCGCGGGAAGGGTACGCGGGGCGCGACGGGGATGAGGTGGTACAGGGCGGGGGTGGGGCCGGGATGCAGATGGCGTGCGGTGGAGAGGTGAGCCGACTCGTGGCGCCTGAAGGCGTTATTCGGGGAAGCCCGTTTGAAACGGGCTGCGGATCCAAATGGGGGATCGTCGCCAGATGGGTGGGTGCTGACCACGCCTGAAGGCGTGGCTACAAGCGAGCAAGCCCGCTGAAGCGGGCTGCGGACCAACCGGGGATGGTCGCCAGACCCGATGGTCGTCAGATGGGCCCGCTGGGAATCAGGGCGCTCCGCAACCAGGTCGCGCCGTTGCCTAAGAATGCTCTATGCACACCGAGACCGTCGCCGGCAGGGGTCCCGTCGTTGCCGAGCCGCGGGCCAGTGGGGGGCGTGGGGGGGGTGGGGGGCGTGGGGGCGGGGGCGTGGCGCTGCTGACCCTGGTGACCATGGCGCCCTGGGCGGCGGTCGGCGCGGCGCTGGTGTTCATGGTGCCCAGGTTCGAGGCGATCTTCAGCGATTTCGGGGTGGAGCTGCCGCTGATCGCGGTCTGGGTGCTGAACGCCTCGCGGGCGATCGTCGGGGCGGGGCCGGGGACGCTGGCGGCCGCGGGGGCGGGGGTGGCGCTGGTGGCGCTGGTGGTCTTCGGAGCGTGGATGGCCTCGACGGAACGGAACCGGGCCCCGGGGCAGGCGCTCCTGGTGGTGGTGGCGCTCGGGGGCGCTGTGGCGGTTGCCGGGACCGTGGCGGCGCTGTACGCGCCGCTGATGGCGATGATCGAGAGCCTGCAGAAGCAGGGCGCGGCGTAGGACCGCCCGGAGTGCCGCGTCAGGGCGCGGTGCGATCGGACGCGTCGAGGACCCGGGCCTTGCCGACGGGGGCGTAGACCGCTCTGGCGATGCCGATGATGGCCCGCGTGTGGAGGGTGCCCTGCTGCGTGCCCCCGCCCGCGGGCGGCGGCCAGTAGCGGGAATCCATGCTGGCCGTCGTGTTGTCGCCAAGGACGTAGTGCTCATCGGGGCCGAGCGTGATGGGCGAGCCTGTCCCGCCGCGGCACGGCAGGTCGTGCAGGGGCTGGCCGCCGTACGCGATCCAGGCGAGGTCCCGGGGCCTTGGGACCACACGTCCGTTGACGGTGACCTCGCCGCCGACGATCTCGATGGTCTCGCCGGGGAGGCCCACGAGACGCTGGATGTAGAGGACGCCGGGGTCGGCGGGGGCCTCGAAGACGATCGGGTCCCAGCGGCGGGGGGTGCTGAGGCGGTCCACGAGGAAGCGTTCGCCGGCGTTGATGGTGGGGGCCATGCCGGCGGTGGGGACGCGGAAGGACTTGAAGACTGTCGCGTTCACGGCGGCGGTGAGCGCGAGCGCGGCGACAAGAGAGATGACGCCGTGCAGTGCGCAGGCCGCGAGCGTGCGCAGCCAGCGGAGGCGCAGCGGGACCTTGATGATGGTCACGTAGGCGGTCAGCCAGAGCAGCGCCAGGGCAACGTCGAGGCCCGGGTGCGGGGCGAGGCCCAGGAGGTCGGGGAGGGCCGTGCCGACGCCCAGCAGGAGCAGGGCGACCCACGCGGCGAGGAGCCGCAGCGCCCCGGGGCGGGCCTTGACGAGCCGCGCCGTGACCCAGAGCGAACCAAGACCCGCGGCGATGCTCACCGCGAGGAACGCGCCGAGTTCGGCGGCGAAGAGCCAGAAGGGCATCGGGCCAGTATGCACCGGCGCCGTCGCGGGGGCCAGCGGAAGGGCTCAGCTGGCGGGGGGGGTGCCGGGGGCCGGGCCGCCCGGGGCTTGCGGCCCTCCGCCGCCGCGCCTGCGGCGACGCCGGCGGCGTCTGCGGGAGCTCTCGCCCGGGGGGGAGGGTGCGCGCGGGTCCGAGCCCGGCGGCGGAGCCCCGGCGTTGTCGGCGTGCTCCTCGAGGGGCGAGTCGTGCGGGTCGTCGGCCTCATCCTCCGGGGCCGGCGCCGGGGGTGGCGGCGGCGGGGCCGGGCGCGAGGGGGCG
>JBBDXI010000030.1:0-39499 GCA_040902425.1 Phycisphaerales bacterium | reverse complement strand
CGAAACCGCCCGCCGCCACCAGCTCACCGCCCGGGCGGACCGCAAGCGCCGCCACCGACCCGTTGAGACCCGAACCGAGGGCCGACCACGAAGAGCCGTTCCACCGGGCGACGTTGTTGGCGGGGTTCCCGCCCGCGCCCGAGAAGGCCCCGCCCGCGATCAGGTCGCCGCCGGGAAGCACGGCGAGCGCAAAGACCGCGTCGAACTGCACGCTGCCGACGCCCGTCCCCAAGGGGGACCATGCGTTCCCATCCCAGCGGGCGATGCGCCTCGCCGGAGTGCCGCCCGCGGTCGAGAACGCTCCGGCGGCGACGAGTTCGCCGGTGGGGAGCACCGCCAGGGCCTTGACGTACTGGTCCATGCCGCTGCCCAGCGCCTGCCACCCCGACCCGTCCCACATGGCGATGTTCGACGCCAGGGTCCGGCCTGCCGCCGTGAACTGGCCGCCGACCACCAGGCGCTCGGGCTGAGGCCCGGCTCCGTCGGGGTCCCACATCACCGACGCGTACGAGAGCCCGGCTACCCCGGGGATGCCCTCACCCGGCTGCCACTCGCACTGGGCATTCGCGGAGGCCGCGAGCCCTACTGCACATAAGACCGCGCCACAGGCCAGGGGGGCACGGCGATCGACGGTTCTGTGATGCGTGTTCATAAGGGACTCCCTCCGGCGCCCAGCGCCGGTCCTTCTGGACCAGGATTGAAAACCGGCCGCGACGGAACGCCCGCGCGCGGCCGGCTTAGCGGAGACCGTTACGGGCACCCGGCCGCGTACCGCGACAGGAAGCACCCGAAATCCTGCACGTTGAGCACCGGCGGCTGCGTGGAACCGTCGCAGTTGGCATACGCCTCACCGGCGGCGTACCTCGCCAGGAAGCACCCGAAATCCTGGACGTTGAGCACCGGGGCCTGCGTCGAGCCGTCGCAGTTGGGGTAGCAACCCGCGCCGGCCGCGGCGAACTCCAGGTCATCCATGAAGACGTACCCGCCCTCGCTGAAGGCGCTCTCGCCGATGATCCGCACCCTGGTGAAGGGCGTGGTGCTCTCCCAGCCGTTCCAGACGTACGTGCACTGGTTGGTCGTGAGCGCGACCGTCCCTACGACCGTGGCGCCGTCGGAAAAGACCACCGACCCCCCGTCGTCGCCCCCATGGGTCGCGAAATAGCCCCCGAAGCGGCGGGCCGGCGCGTTGAAGGTGACCTCCACAGGCGCCTCCAGGCCAAAGACGAAGCGGTTGCCCGTCCGGGGTGTGGCGATGCAGAAGAGAGACGTGAACTGTGTGACGATGAGCGAGTCGCCCTCCGGCTCGCAGATACTCCCCGCGCCAGCGAACACGCCGCCAGGAAGGCACTCGTACAGCTGATTCGGCACCGCGGGCTGCGTCTCAAAGCTCTCACGGTGGGGGCCGGAGAAGGGCCCGATCGGCGTCACCTGCGCCGCGGCGGTGGCGGCCATGACCCCGAATACGGCAGGAGCGGTCAAGGTCGAGGGAGGCATAGGACATTCCCTGGTGGGGTTTGGGGGATCGAACAACGATGTCCCTTGGGTAGCGGGTATATTGCAATCTCTTAGAGATTGCAAGGAGAATCTTTCTGCGGTACAATTTGGTGCGCACGGTGCAGTGGTCCGCAAGGGCGAAAGAAGACCCATGCCGCACGATCCGCTCACGCAGACCGAGACCGCCACGCTTGTCAGACTTTCCGACCAGCTGACCACCGCGCTGCGGGCCGTCATCGATTCCTCGCCCCTCGCCGGCCTCGGGCCCATCGAGGCCGCCAGGACGCTGGGCATCGACAAGACCCTCGCCAGCCGCCTCATGACGGCCCTGCGTGCCCCCGATCCGCTGGTCGCCCTTAGCTCGCTCCCGGGCGTCTCGCCCCTCCGCCAGTTCGTCCGCGCCGCACGCCTGCACGGGGCCGATCCGCGCACCGTGAAGGCCGCCGAGGCCGAGCTGAGCGCGTTCAACGCCGAACTCCAGCGCACCTACGGCACCCGCACCGGCCTCGACGCCATCCTCGCCGATGCGCTCCCGGATACCCGGCGGCGCCAGCAGGAGGGGGCGCGGCAGCTGGTCCACCGGGGCATGGCCCTGCTGAAGGGCATCTCCATCGACCTGGCCTCGGTCACGTGGATCGTGCACCCCTCGCGCGCGCGCCCGGACCGCGTGGACATCCTCGTCCTCGCCGCGTTCGTCGGGGTCCGCCGGCTGCGGCCCACCGCCCGTGTCCGGTTCGCCGCGAGCCACTCCCGCACCCGCCCGGAAGAGCACGCCCGCCTGGTCACCCCCTTCTGCCGGCCGGCGGACCTGGCCATCTCGACGACGCGCGAGGGGGCGCTCACCGTCTACGAGATCGCCACGGGCCCCATCCGGCGCGACGCGAGCTCCGACGTCTTCCTGAGCGAGACCCTCCCGGCCGCGACGCCGCTCGCGTCGCCCGCGGAAGGGCCGGACACCTTCTGCCTCGGCGATTGCATCGCCCACCCCTACCGGCGGCTGGCCCTGCGCATGATCATCCACGAGTCGGCGTGGCCGGGGTGCGACTTCGCGCTGGCCGCCTACGACACCTCGGTGCGGGGGGCGCCGGTGCGGCTACCCGACCCGGCCCGCGACGCCGACGTGCTCCCGCTCGATGCCCCGATCCTGCGCTCCCGGCTCACTCCCGACACGCTGCGCTCGTTCCCCGTGCCGAACTACCACGCCGCCCTCGAGCACCTGACCGCGCCCCTCGGCTGGGACCTTACCGGCGCGCGGATGTTCACCGGCGAGATGGCCTACCCGCTGTACGGCAGCGAGGTGCTGTTCATTCACCAGCGTTAGCCGGCTCGGCGGCAGGCGGGAGGGGGGGCGGCGGGAGGGGGGGCGGCTTCGCCGGGTTCCGCGGGATGCTCACAGGCGTCGCGGTGTTCCCCGTGTTCTGCGGGTCGTGGCGGATCATGAACCAGCCCTGATCCCGGTTGTTGGCCCGCGCTGCGCCCGCGAAGCCGGTCAGGCAGATCGCCAGCCCCCTGCGCGGCTCCTTCTGCCCATCCCCGCTCCCGACCACGAAGAAGACATCCAGCGTCCCGTCGCCGTCGAAGTCGGCGATCGCCGGGCCGTGGCTGTTCGAGACCACCCGGTACCCCGCCAGCTCCTCAGCGCTGAACTCGGCGATCGTCTTGCCGTCCCGCGCCCGCACCGCCCGGAAGTGACCCCGGTCGTTCACGAAGCAGAAGTCCGGCTTCCCGTTCCCATCCAGGTCCGCGACGCTCACGCCCCGCGTCACGCCCGAGAGCGTCCCGCCGCCGACAGGGACGCTGTAGAGCATGGACCCGTCGCCCTTGAAGACGGTGAGCTTCTCGCCCGCGATCACCACCTCCGGCTTCCCATCCCCGTCGGCATCCGCCATCACCGTCGGCGACATGTAGTACCGCTCCCCCGGGTTCTTCGACCACGCCACCGACCCGTCGAAGTGGAACGCGTAGACCTTCCCGTCGTACGACGCGACGGCGAAGTCCGGCTTGTTGTCGCCGTCGAGGTCGCCGACGCTCGGGCCGTGGTAGATGTGGCCGCCCGTCTGCACCCCCCACAGCTCCGAGCCGTCCTTCCCGCTCACCGCGACCACGCGGTGGTCGCCGTGGAACGTGGCGGCGATGAAGTCCTTCACGCCGTCGCCGTCGAGGTCCATGACGATGGGGCAGCTCTGCACCGCCCCCTTCTCGCCCATCTTCACCGTCTTGATGAGCGTCCCGTCGAGGCCGCGGATGAGGTGCAGCTTCGTCTTGAAGGTGCCCACGACCACATCCGGCTTCGCGTCCCCATCCAGGTCGCCGATCCACGGCGGCGTGTCGATGCACTCGCCCTGCCCGGCCTCGTAGGTCCACCGCTTCGCGCCCGTCCGGGCGTCGAAGGCGATCACCTGCGAGGTGTTCGACACCGGCACGACCAGCTCCAGCTCCCCATCCTCATCCAGGTCCACGAAGCGCAGGGACGCATCCAGGCAGGCCGCGCCCTTGCCCCCGCCCGCGTCGTAGGTCCAGATCTCTTTGCCGTCCTTCCCGCGGACCACCCGGACTTTCGAGTCCCCGAAGTACGTCGCGAAAGCGATGTCGAGCCCACCATCCCCATCCACATCCGCCACCGACGCCCCGCCGAAGCAGTACGACCCGATCGGGAACGACCAGAGCACCCGCGGCGTCGTGGGCGCCGCCCCCGGCCCCGCCCCGATGCCCGTCGGCGCCGGCGGCAGCAACCCCCCTGCCCCCGCCACCACCATCCCCGCCACCGCCATCATCGCTGGGATCATGCGCCGGGCCTCCAAATTCCGATTCCCTTCAGCCTATCACGCCGATCCGCTATCCTGTTGCCCCGCGGCCATGGCGGCCGCCCCGCCGGTCCCCGCGCGGCAGAATACGAGGACACCCCATGCGAACCGCCAATCCCGCGATGAAGGCCTTCCTCGACCCCCAGTTGCTCGACCGCCCCGCCGCGGCCAGCATGACTTTCGGCGGCACGATCGCGAAGACCGGCATCCTGCTGGGCCTTTGCTTCACGACGGCCACGATGGCCTGGCAGTACATGCAGGGGGCCCCGACCGGCCAGGGCATGATCGCTGTGCTCGGGTCCGCGATCGCCGGGCTGGTGGTGGGCCTGATCGTCAGCTTCGCCCCGCGGACGGCGCCGATCCTCGCCCCGGTCTACGCGCTCCTGCAGGGGGCGTTCGTCGGGTTCCTCTCCTGGGTCATCCCGCAGCACTTCAACGTGCCCCCGGGGATCGTGGTCCAGGCGATGTTCCTGACGTTCGGCATCGCCGCGGCCGTGCTCCTGGCCTTCTCCCTGGGTCTCGTGCGGCTCAGCGGCACGGCCATGAAGGTGGTGGTCGTCGCCACGGTCGGCGTGGGCCTCTACTACGCCCTGGGCATGCTGCTCAACATGTTGGGCGTCGGCATCGTCCAGCTCGGCTGGGAGGCGGGGTGGCTGGGGATCGGCTTCAGCCTCTTTGTGGTCGTCCTCGCCTCGCTGAACCTCGTCCTCGACTTCCAGTTCATCGAGGCCGGCGTCACCAACAAGGCCCCGCGGTACATGGAGTGGTACGGCGCGTTCGGCCTGCTGGTCACGCTCGTCTGGCTCTACATCGAGGTTCTGAGGCTGCTGGCGAAGTTCAACAAGCGGTGACCGTGCCCGGGGCGGGGGGGCGGCGACGCCCCGGCTCACCCGCGCTCAGACGTTGAACAGGAAGAAGCACACGTCCCCGTCCTGGACGATGTAGCCCTTGCCCTCCGTCCGCATCCGGCCCGCCTCGCGGATCGCCTTCTCGCTCCCGTGCTCCTCCAGGTCCGCCACCGAGTAGACCTCGGCGCGGATGAACCCCTTCTCGAAGTCAGTATGGATCGTCCCCGCGGCCTGCGGGGCCGTGGCCCCGATCGGGATCGGCCACGCCTTGATCTGCTTGGGCCCCGCGGTGTAGAAGCTCTGGAGCCCCAGCAGGTGGTAGGCCGCGTGCGCCACCTTGCTCAGCGCCGGCTCGTCGATCCCCATCGAGGCGAGCATCTCCTGCTTCTCGGCGCCCTCCAACTCTACCAGCTCCGCCTCCAGGCGGGCGCACACGGCGATCACGTCGGCCCCCTCGCGCTCGGCGAGCTCGCGCACCCGGCCCACCGCGTCGCTCCGCCCGGCGAGGTCGTCCTCATCCACGTTGCACACGTAGAGCACGCGCTTGGCGGTCAGCAGCCCCAGGCTCTTGAACTGGCGCGCCTGCTCGGCATCGACGATCTCCAGCCGGCGCGCCGGCGTCCCCGCCTGGAGCAGGGGCAGCACCCGCTTGAGCACCTCGAACCGGGCGATCGCCTCGGGCTCGCGCCCCTTGGCGGCCCGCTCGGCCTTGGAGAGGGCGCTCTCGGTCGTCTGCAGATCGGCGAGGATCAGCTCGGTACGGATGGTCTCGATGTCGCGCACCGGGTCGACCGAGCCCTCCACGTGGTGCACCACCTCGCCACCGGGGGCCCGCGTGAAGCAGCGGACCACCTGCACGACCGCGTCCACCTCGCGGATGTGGCTGAGGAACTGGTTGCCAAGTCCCTCGCCCTGGCTCGCCCCGCGGACCAGCCCCGCGATGTCGACCAGCCGCAGCGCCGCCGGCACCACCTTCTGCGTCGTGATGTACCGGGCGATGGTGTCCAGCCGCGGGTCGGGGATCGGCACGATCCCGACGTTGGGCTCGATGGTGGCGAACGGGTAGTTGGCCGCGAGCGCCCCGGCCGCCGTGAGGGCATTAAACAGCGTTGACTTGCCCACGTTGGGCAGACCGACGATCCCGGCTTCCATCCGAACCCTCCGGTAACTCTGTTAGGGGAAAGTGAGCCGGGATGATAGGGAACCCCCTCTCCGGCGCCTCCGGGGGGTGAAACGGGTCGGCGAAAACCCCCGTCGGTCCGGATAAATCTCAAAAAACACCAAGTCTGCACTTGGCGCGGGCCCCGATTTGGGGCAAGCTACTCCCCGGTGCCTTGGGGCATTGCCGCGCGGATGAACCGCACGGGTGGGGGTACGTGTGCGCCCGGCTGCGCGGCCGGAATGGAAGGAGTGAGATTCCGATGTTGACCGCCAAGTCTCTCGCCGCTGTTGCAGGCGCTGTCCTTGTCGCCTCGACCAGCGCGATCGCCCAGGAGCGGCGCCTCCAGTTCGACGTGAACAACCTCGCCTTCCAGGCGCGCGATGTCGCCGGCGCGCCCTCGGCCTTCGGCGGAACCGCGCACACCGGCTCCATCACGTTCATCGACCAGTTGCCGACGACGGTGCTGGCCGCGATCCTCATCCGCACCGGCGGCCTGCCGAACCCCTTCGTCAACCAGGGCTTCTCCGGCAGCCTCAGCGACGCGGCCGTCACCATCAACCTGGCTGGTGGCCTGGTCACTGGCGGCAGCATTCTGCTCGACGTGAACGGCGGGCCCGGCGGCGGCGGCGACCGCTACACGGCCACCATCGGCGCTGTCGGCTCCGTCCAGGCCTCCCCGACGCCCGGCGAGTTCACGATCGATGCGCTCACCGCGCTCGGCGCCTTCAGCGACGGGGCCTACGGCAACGTCGCCGTCGCCGACTTCTTCGCCGCGCAGGGCACGCCGCCCTTCCTCACCGGCGACTTCCTCGCCTTCAGCATCCAGCCCAGCCCGAGCGGCTCGGGCTTCGGCCACATGGATATTTTCGTGAACAACGTCCCGGCGCCCGCGAGCCTCGCGCTGCTGGGCCTCGGCGGCCTGCTCGCCGCCCGTCGCCGGCGCTGAGCCATTCCCTCCAGGCGTCCAGGGGCCCGGGCCACCGCCCGGGCCTTTTTCGTGCGCCGCCTAGACTCCCCCGCCGGCCTGCGCCGGCGATCGAGCGCCCGTAGCTCAGCTGGATAGAGCGGCGGTTTCCTAAGGCGTCTCGGCTCATCGGCCGAGTACCGCTGAACCTCGCGACTCGCGCGCGAAACCCGGGGGATCTGGCGAGTTTGCCGGAATCTGTCGGAGTGGCCGCAAGAGGCCGAAAGCGCCCCTTGGGAGGTGTCACTGACACCCGCCCGGGCGGGCACGGAGCTCGCGCCGGCGCAGACCCACCCTTGTCGAATCGTGCACACACCGACTTGAACTCGCGCGACATCGAGGGCGTCATCGACCAACCCGTAACCGGGGGCCTCCCCGGCGCGGCAAAGGAGACGGCCGATGCGCACGTCGCGTCACAAGGAGCGGGGCCCAGTACCCGCCGAGGAGTTCGAAGCGGTGGTAGTGGGAACGGTGGTGCGCCTTGGTGAAGAGCCGGGCGCGTGTACTGCTGCGGCTCTTGCGGCGGCCCTGCCCGAGGAGAGCTACTTGGGCGAGGGCGATGCGCCCTTCGGCCGGCAGGACGCACGCCTGGTGCTGAGCGAGCTGGCCCGGGCGGGCTCAATCGAGCGGCTTGCCCACGGCCGGTACAAGGGCGTATGAGGCACACGCCCCGGCAAGGCGAGGGAAATGGCGCGCAACTCCCACCCGCCGATGGGTGGGATTGTTCTTCCCGAGACCGAGGCGTCAGGTGAGACGGTGCCGCTGGGTCCGCATGGCGCTCGGCGTTGCTTGAGGGGGATGCTGGGAGCGCCTCCGCGGGGCCAGTTAGCGGCGCGTCGATGAACCGGCCCGGTCGCTCGCCCCGGCACTGGTGCAGGGGCGGCTGGAGGCGCTCGCCGTACCCGCCGGGCCCTCTTGCGGGCGCGACGCTGGCGGTACTGATCGACCGCGTGCTGCTGCGAAAAGTCGCAGGTGTGGTAGGTGGCCGCAACGTCTGGTGGGTTTGCCGGGCCCGGCGGCTGGAGAGCTACACTCAGATCGCGAGCGCGTGAGGCCGCCCACACCGTCTCGGGGCCAACAATCGCCCATGAGCAGCGCTCCCATCCGGCAAGAGGACGACCCGAACAGACCGATCTCCGTCGCGAACTACGCTGTGGCTCTCGTGGACGTTCTGAACCAGCGCCAAGCTCTGATGCAATGGGCTGTCGTAACCGAGGACGACAAGCCCGGCGCCGAGTTCCTCGCGAAGCTCAAAGCCACCGTCGGCAGAATTCTCGACGTGAGGAAGATGCTGAGGGACTACGTCGAGGGGTTCGCCGAGCGGAACTTGCCGCCACAGGATGTCTGGTCGACGCTACCGGAATCCATGAGGCAGGAATACCTGGCCTTCTCCACCTCGAACCTCCGAATGCAGAGTTTCTCTGACACGGCCATCCTCTACGCCCCCATGCGGGCCCATAGAGGCGAGCCTCTGATGAAGGATGTCTACGGCATCATTGGGGGGGTTGCGATGCTAATCCCCGGCCTGCTATCGGTTGGCGTAGCGGCAAGGGGCGCCATCGAGATTGGGGCCGGAACTGGCGACGCCTTTGAAGGCCAAATCTACGGTCCATGCCTCGCAATGGCCCACCATCTGGAATCCGGGGTTGCCGACTACCCCCGCGTCGTCATCGGTCCACATTTGAACAAATACCTGCGCGGTTTCGCGGCTCGAAAGCCCAAGGACCCCTGGAGCGCGCTCTCTTGGGAAATGGCGAACGAGATCAGGAACTCATTCGTGGCGAACGACGATGATGGCCGCCCCATTGTGGATTTCCTCGGCCCCGGCATGCGGCAGCAGCGCGAGGCGATGAAGCCGTTTGTGCATCGCGCGTTCGCGTTTGTTCAAAGAGAGCGCGACAGGTTCAAGCGGGACGGCAACAAGAAGCTTGAGGACCGTTACGCGAGACTCCTTCGATATTTCGAGTTGCGGATGGCTTCCTGGGCAAACTGAAGGGTCATCCGCCATGTCCCCCACCGGAAGGGGCTTGATCGTCCGTTGGTCTTGGGTCATCCTGAGCCTTCGAGGCTGGCCGGCAACCGACGCAGCTGCGCACCGTTCAGGGCACCTCGGGACTGCTCAAGCTTGGCACGCGCGGCGATCTCTTTCTCTACGTACCCGGACGGTCTCTGGGCAGCACTCCTGAATCGACTGGTTACTCCCGCACCTGCGGGTGGCGTTCTCGATGATCATCGAGGCCCCAGCCGCCAGGAGCTCGGCCGGGCCCCAGGGGTCCGGTCACGACCCCGGTGGAACTGGAAACGCACGTGAGCTGCGACCAGACCGAAGGCCCCCCCAAGGGGTGGCGCTACTGGGTCGGCTCCGTTATGCTCAAGGGGGGCAACGTCCGGGTCCCTGCGTCCCTCACCCGCGAGGCCCGCACCCCCGCCGGCCCGGCCTTCCCCGACCCGCTGTCAGCAGCCCGGGCGGCCTTCCGCAACCTGCCCGCGACGGCGTGGCCCGGGGGCGGCTCGTAACCGCGTCAGCGGGGTGCAACAGCCGGGCGTCCGGCATACCTCCCCGTGGAGCTGCCAGCGGAGACCGCGCGAGCACCCGTCGTGACTGTTCTGTGGCTCTGCCTGAGCCGTGGGCCGGCTCATCGTCCGGAAGTTCGTGCTCGACAGGCCCCGGCAACGGTGCCGTTCAGCGTGGTACGGCCGCCTGCTTCCAGGCTGACGAACGCCAAGTCGCTCTTGTGCTAAACTGGGCACATTCTCGCGCGCAGGCGGTACCATGACCGACGTCAAGATCGAATGCCCACACTGCCATAAGCACTTCAAGCTCACAGAGACCTTGGCCGCACCGCTGGTCGTGGAGACCCGCCGGACAGTCGAGCGTGAGCTGCAGGAAAGGGAGACCGCTCTTGAGTCGCGGCGCAAGGCGTTCGGAGACGAGCAGAGAGCCGCGGAGAAGTGGCGCAAGGAGATCGAGCGCGAGAAGGCCGCGCTTCTGAAAGATCGCGAGAGATTCGACGAGCGGGTGGCGGAGGAGGTCGCGGAGCAACGAGGGGCGATCGAGCGCGACGCTGCCAAGAAGGCGAGACAGAAGTACGACGAGCAACTCGCCGAGCGCGACGCTGAAAGGGCCGCACACCAGGAGGTAATGAAGGAGAAGGACAGGAAGCTCGCCGAGGCGCAGCGGGCCCAGAAGGACGCGCTCCGCAAGGAGCGTGAGCTTGACGAGAAGCTTCGCGAGGCGGACCTCACCGCGGAGAAGAAGGCTGCTCTACTCGTTGCCCCGCAAGTGGAAAAGGCCAAGAAGGATGCCGAGGAGGCGTCCCGCCTCAAGTTGCTCGACAAAGACAAGACCATCTCGGGCCTCCAGGCCAGACTGCAGGACGCGATCCGCGCAACGGAGCAGGGCTCTCAGCAGCAGCAGGGCGAAGTGCAGGAACTCGAACTTGAGCGCCGGCTGCGCGAAGCGTTTCCCCGGGATACCTTCGAGGCCGTGCCTAAGGGTCAGTTCGGCGGCGACTGGCTCCATCGGGTGCTGGCGGCGCACGGCCACAGGCTCGCAGTTCCGCCAGCGCGTCGAGGCGCTCAAGGACGCCTTCGTTGCCATGCAGGACGACTTAGACTCGGAGCGCCGTGTGCTGACCAAGCAATGGGAGAAACGCCAGAAACAGATCGACCGGGTGATGGTCTCCACAGTGGGCATGTGGGGCGACTTGCAGGCGATCGCCGGGAAGTCACTTCAGGAGATAGACGGTCTAGAACTCAGGGCGCTCGCTGAGATTCGCCACGAGACAGGCGGGAGTTGATGGATTTGTCCGGACCCACGACGCCATCCACCTCTTCCGGAGCGCCCGGCGCAGCAGCGGGCGCGGGCCCTGCATCTTCGCCATCGCCTCCGAGGGTCCATGACGCTGGGCGACGGCACAGCGCACGGCCTCGTCTTCGTCAGCGGTGAGGGATACCGGGTCGGGCAGGTCGGGAGTTTTGTTCGCATTCCCGCCGGATACGTCGATCTCTTTGGAATCGTCGTACAGGTTGGCGCGGGCGCCGCACCCGGTCCTTCGGACGCGGCCGTGCAACTGGGGAGCCGCTGGCTGCGGATCGAGTTGGTTGGCGAAGGCCGTCGAGGCGGAAGCTTCGAGCGCGGTATCTCGCAGTATCCGTCGATCGGCGATGCCGTTCACGTGGTCACGGAGTCGGATCTTCGGCTGGTGTACGCGCCGGGGGATGCGGACTCGCACGTCGCGATCGGCCGTGTCGCGAGTGCCGAGGGAATCCGAGCGCACATCGACTTGAACCGCCTCGTCAGCCGGCACTGTGCCGTGGTCGGCAGTACCGGCGCCGGCAAGTCGACAGCCGTCGCCAGCTTGCTTGCCGCTATCTCGGAGAAGAATCGCTTTCCCTCGGCCCGCGTCGTGCTGCTCGACCTTCACGGCGAGTATGCCCGAGCGTTCGGTGATCGTGCTACGGTGTTCCGCATTGGTGCGGATTCGCAGCAAGGGGAACTTCGGCTTCTTCGTGCGGCACGCGGTGGCGCGTGGCTTCATCTTCCGCAACGGCCTGCTGATCCTGAAGCGGACGCCGCTTCCCTCGTTCAGCAAGAAAAACTGGCGCAGCGCCTTCGAGAACTGCATGTACCTGGTCAAGGAGGGCGCCACACCCGTCTTCAACTTCCTTTCGCAGAAGGAGATGCAGAACGTCTACCCGCACCGCAGCAGCGAAAAACTAACGGACCACCCGACAGAAAAGCCCCTGGGCATGATCCGCCGAATCATCGAGGTCAGCTCGAACCCCGGCGACCTCGTGCTCGACCCCTTTATGGGCTCGGGCACCACCGCGCTGGCGTGTGTTCAAGCGGGAAGGCGCTTCGTGGGCTTCGACAAGGAGCCCGCGTACATCCAGATGGCCGAGGCTCGCCTCAAGGGCGCAGCCAAGGAGCCGGCGTGAACGGCGACGACAACGGCGACAACGGCCACTGGCCGCGCGAACCCATCGGCAGGCTGGATGAGCCTGCCCCCGTTGAACTCAAGGCCCAGCGTGTTGCCGCCATGCGGTCGGGCCCGGATGAGCCCATCCTGGGGCTTCTTGAGCGCGAGATGGAGTTTCTCCTGGAGCACCTGGAAGAGCTGCGGGCGCTCCACCGCGACCTGGACCGCGACCTCCTGCGCTCCGAAGCGCGCGTCAAGACCGATCTGCTGCGCCTGCGTCCCCTGCGCTACAGCCTCAACGAGAACCACGAGCCCCAGCGGGCAGCGCTGAAGCGGCGGGGTGAGGATCTGGCGAGGGAACGGCGTTCCCTCTCGCTGGACCTGAGCACCAGGCGGCGCGGGCTCCTCGAGCGGCTCGCCACGCTGCTCGAGCGACACATCCAGGTCCGCGGCGGCGGCGACAACGGCGGGAACGGGGATGGCCACAGACTTTGAGGCCTTGGCCGAGGCCCTGGAGCCCATCATGCCCGGACGGGTCCGGCGCTGGCTCAAGGTCCACGCCACCGCCGACCCGGAGCTGCGCGCACTCGTGGAGCGCCAGGTCCGGGCGACCGCGGGCAGGGTGTTCGGGGACACGCGCCGGAGGATGCTCCTGTCTCTGCCGCCAGAGAGCCTGATCAAGGGCGCCTACGGCATCGGCACGGTTCTGTATGACCGGGAGCGTTGGCCGGCGGGGCTCCAAGCCGGCGAGATCCTTCAGGGGATCGGTATCTGGGGCAGGTCGGGCAGCGGCAAGACCAACTGCGTCTTCAACCTCCTCCTGCAACTCGCCGAGCGCGGCGTGCCGTTTCTCTTCTTGGACTGGAAGCGCACGGGTCGGCATCTTCTTCCGCTCTTGGCCAAAGGGGTCAGCGTCTACACGCCCGGTCGGTCGCTGTCGCCGTTCCCCTTCAACCCCTTCATACCGCCGCCGGGGTTCGAGGCGGCGTCCTACGCCGGCCTGGTCGCGGACCAGCTCGCGGCGGCCTACACGCTCGGCGAGGGCGCCGTGAGCCTGATACAGCATTCGATCGCCGCATGTCTGGCGCGGTCGGCTGAGTCGTGCTCCCTCTCGGACGTGATCAAGGAAGTCGAGCAGGCGAGTGGTCATGCGCGGGTGCGGGCCTGGCAGGTCTCGGCCCTGCGCGCCCTGCGGAGCCTGGAGTTCTCGCGTTCCACGGGTTCGCTGGATGGTGATGCGGAACCCGATCAGCTGCGGCTTGTGCAGATGCTCCTCCAGCGGTCCGCCATCGTGGAGCTGGATGCGCTCCCCCAAGGCGCCAAGCGGTTCCTGATCCCGATGCTGTGCCTCTGGGTGTACCACGCGCGCCTGGGTGCGCCGGAGCGCGAGAAGCTCAAGCTGGTCATCGTCGTGGAAGAGGCCCACCAGATCCTCTACCCCCATCCCCGCGGCACACACGAGACCGTCATGGAGATGCTGCTGCGTCAATGCCGTGAGCTGGGAATCGGCATCGTCGTCGTCGATCAGCATCCGCACCTCATCAGCAGCGCCGCGCTAGGCAACACCTACGCGACCATCTGCTTCAACCTCAAGGATCCTTCAGATGTCAGCAGGGCGGCCGCCATGACCCTTACCGAGGACAAGCACATCTTCGGCACGCTGCCCGTGGGGCATGCGGTGGTCAAGCTGCAGGACCGCTGGCGAAAGCCCTTCCTGGTGCGGTTCCCCAAGCTCGACGTACAGAAGGGTGCCGTGACCGACTCTCGGCTCGCCGGGTGGATGGCCGAGGGCCGGGCGGGTTCGGCCGGGTCCGGAGCATTACTGGCGGAGTTGAGGCAGGTTCGGCAGGTTCCGCGCCCCGATCGTCCTCTTTCGTCCGCGGAGCTGAGCTTTATCGAGGATGTGCTCCACCACCAAGATGACGGGGTGAAGGCGCGCTACCGGAGGCTCGGGCTGAGCGGCCATCGCGGCAACGCCACCAAGGAGCGGCTGGTGCGGGAGGGCTGGCTCGAATCGGCTGTGGTGCCACTCGGACGGACGCGCAAGGTGATCCTGCGGCCCAGTAAAGAGACCAAGGAACTGCTCGGCCTCCCTGCGGCCGCCACGCGGCGCGAGGGAATCGCGCACGAGTACTGGAAGCGGATCATGGCGCAGCGGCTGGAGGATGCCGGGTACGCGGTGCGCATCGAGGCGCCGCGCACAGGGGGAGCTTCGGGCAGCGCCGACGTCGTGGGAACGAAGGACGGCGCGTCGGTCGCCGTCGAAATCGAGACTGGACGCTCTGACGCCGTGGCCAACGTGCGAAACGACCTGCGGGCCGGTTACGCACGGGTCGTAGTGGCGTGCACCGACAAGGCCGCCCTGGCCGCCGTAGAGGCCTCCTTGGCCCGTGCCGGCCTCCTGGTGCCCCCACGGGTGGCCGTGGTGGCGGCGTGGGAACCGTGGCCTCTTGCGGCCACGTCCGACGTGCCGTGAGGGAGAAGTGCGTGCTTTCGCTGGGGACCCGCACGGTGTGCTAAGTCTGCAGTATCGGAGGGGTTGATCCCGCAGATCGACTTGCCATGACCGGGCCGGGCGGCACTCCTGTCGTCCGTGCGGGCGGCACCATCGCCCGCGAACGCAGCCCCGGCTCATCGACCGCCTCGTTGGCAGCCGCGGCACGGGGCCGAAGGAGACCGGTATGACGACCAGTGCAAGGAGCCGCAAGACCAAGCCCGGCAAGGCGAAGCGGGCCTCGGGCGAGAGGGACCGCCTCGCCGGTGCTACCAGAGCGCCGGGCAAGAACGGCAAGGCCCCGAAGCCCGTCAAGGCCGCGAACGAGCCCAAGGCCATGCGGCTACGGATGTTTTCGCCTGACGTGCTCCTTCTCGTCTTTGCCGGGCGCCGAAGAGCAACTCGGGCGATGGTTTATGTAACCCCGCTCCTTGCCGACAGGCATGACCAACCTCTATGTCTTCGATGACGCGAATCACCTCTACCTGACCGGCTTCTACCTGCCGCGGACGGTTGTCTTCAGCGGCCCGAGCAAGGCCGAGCGACGGTTCTTCGAGCCCAAGTACAGCCGGATGCCCGACGATATCGGCATCGCGGCAATCCTGACCGGCCTAGCCCGGCAGCAGGTGATGTTCCTCCTCGATCCACCAGAGGAGCAGATAGCCGCGATCGGTCTCGACACGTGGGTCCTGCGACGGTCGGGAGTAGGTGCCCTGTCGTCGTGGTACGCCGGTGAGCAGCCCGCGACGAGGTACCGGGTGCTGATGCACCGCATGCCCCGGAAGCACGGGGGCCGGGGATTGCCCCTGATCTGGGACCAGAGCTACGACGTACTCGAGGCAACGCCGGGCTTCCGGCTCGAGCGCCGAACTCCCTCCAAGACTGCGCTCTACGACGCGGTGGGCGTCCTCGAAACGCTCTCCTGGCCTACCGAGGTGGCCTGGACCGGGTCCGCGCGCTTGTACCGCGCCTTGGCCACACTCCCCGTTCAGATGCGCTTGACGCGTACATCAATTTCCTGGCTCTGGATCGCAGCGAAACGAAGCGACGATTGACCGCGGGCCGCGTGAGTGACGCACCATCGGACACAGTCCATCGCGAGCTGGCGGCAACGCGTGCCGAGCTCCGCGTGCTCAGGGCGGAGGTCGTACGGCTGCTGGAAAGCGTCCCGACGACGGTCAACTCGCAGAGCGGCACCGTCTGATCCGGGTATCTGCTCTCCTACATCCGTACAGGTATTGGCCGCCAACCCGGAGATGGACGTGTTCCTGACCATCGCGCCCGTCGAACACAGCGCCCAATCCACGGTACTCCTGGCAGTCGCACAATGGCAGCGAGTCTCAGGGCGATGGCGGCCTGAGACCGTTTACAAGCCAGTATCGCCCTCAGGAATGCGCTTTTTGGGGACAAGTCTCAGAATCTCATCTCTGCGCCCCCTGCCCCCTGGGGTGGCGGGAGTTCGAGCGCTAGCGCCACGCGTACCGGGTGCGTCTGTTCCGGGGACGGCCCGGCCACAGAGAGGTGGAAAGGAACCGCGATCTTGCGGTTGCTGGATCCGAGGGGGCGATGCGTACTAGATTGGAAGCGAGGGACCTGAGTGCGTTTCAAACCGGTGTCCAAGCCCCGCGAGCGACCGAAGACTCTCCGGGTCAAACGGTCGCCTGCGCCTTCTACGCCCCGCATCGAACTCACCCCCCATCAGGCCAAGCTAATCCTCGAGTGGCTCTTGACTGACGATCCTCCGAATCGGAGACCACGAAACTGAGGGGGCCTGCTCGTACCCCAGCCGCTCCGCCTGCTTCCAGGGAAGGAGGATGGAGACCTCCGAGCCGTCGTCGCCGGCGATGGCAAGCAGGAGCCCCTTGGCGGACGGGCTCGCGCTGAACCTTTGGCTGACGGAATACACGCGTCCTGGCCCCTGCTGCGAGAACTCCACCAAGGAGGCGGCCGCGAGCCGCCGCAGGTACTGGCTCACATGGGCGACCGCGAGCTGTCTTCGCCGCGCCAGGTCGGAGACCGCCATGGGACGCTGGGACAACGACACGAGGAGCTCCAGCCGAACCCGACAGGTGCACATCGCCAGCAAGTCGTTGAACGAGATGAACGCGAGCGGGCGATCGTGCGGCCCCATGCGGACCTTCCCCATGCCCTGGCCTGGCGAGGAGAAGTTCTGTCCCCCCGTGCGCGGCACGGTCTCATCAAGAATGTACGGGGGAGGCTTCTGCATCGTCGCGCTCCGCATTCGCTGGCGCAGACTAACGCCGAGGGCCCCGAAATCCAGCCGGGTCAGATCCTCATACGCACGGTAGAGGCGGAAGTGTTCGATTGACATCGTGAACCCCCTGTTCCGGGAAGGAAGTTCCACAGCATTGCTGAACAGCACCGCGATCATGTGGTGGCGCGCGGCTCAGAGTTGGGTCACTGCGGGTACACCGCGGCGTTCCAGGCCCCCGTGACGGCTGGGAGCTGCAGCAGGTTGGTCGCGGCGGCGGACACCGCGGGCTCGGCCTGCACCGAGAGCAGGAACGTGTGGGCACCGGGATCGGGCTCCTCGTTGCGGGCTTCGGCGATCCGGTGGTTGGCGAGCGCGTCGCGCAGCTGGACCCACTCTGGCTCGGTCCGGCCTGCCGCCAAGTACTGCTTGGGCATGTCCCACATCCGGTGGTCCTTGAGCGTCTGGAGTACCGTGAGCTTGCCTTCCTGCAGGTCACCGGCGGAGGCGTTGTAGAAGTTGTCGAGCAGCCCTTGCCGCTCCTCGTCCGCCGCGGTGAACGCGGTGCGGGCCGCCGTGAGCGCGTTGAGCTGGTCGTGCTTGCCGCCCCGGACCAGCTTCGTCAATCGGTCGACCTCGGCCTTAGCGCTGGCCCAGGCCTGCTCGGCGTCACGGAGGGCCTGGATGTTGGTGCCGAGGTGATCGCGGGCGTCCCCGACCAGCGCGGTCACCTCCTGAGTCGTGCAGCCGGCCGCCGCCAGCTGCTCGGCGGCGAGCCCGACGCGGGTGAGCGCGATACCCAGCTCCTGGTTGGAGAGCGGGTCCTGGTGCCGGTGCACCGTGTAGGTGCCCGCCACCATCCCGCCCCAGGTCAGCCCCCCCATCGCCGCCACGCCGAGCGCGAGCTTCAGAAGGATGGCTCCCCGGCGCGAGCGCCGCGGGCGCGGGACGATGGTGGACGACCGGGCGGTGCTCGTCATGATGGACCTCCTGAAAACGCGCAGCCTCGCGCGCGGGACAGAGTGGACCGCGCGGCACCATGGCCTGTCAACGCGATCTCTCGACTGTTAATAGTTCAATGAACCTTTAACCGAGAGAAGATTGCGTTGCGTGAGACCGGGCGATGAGGTGAAGTGGGACCAGCGCGCTGCGCTCCCCGGCGGGAGGTCCGCCGCCGCAGCGCCGGCCTGTTGGCCGAGGGCCCACCCATGCACGCTTCCTTCTGCCGCCGTCTCTCCTTCGCCCTGGTGATCGCGACTGCCGGGCTCCTGGTCACACCCGCGCGGGCCGACCAGATCCTGCAAATCTACAACGACACGCTGACCACCTACAAGAGTGCGGGGTCGATCTCGCCCTACCAGTTCGTCCGGCCAATCGCGATCCAAAGGGGGGTGGAGATCGACGGCTCGGCAAGGGCCGCGGCCGGGCACTCGTGGGCGTTTGCTGGCAACCCGTTCGGGGACGCGGTCCCGACTGCAACCAGGGTTGGCGACATCAACCTGACCACCGGCGCGTATTCGCCGACGGATGTGGACATTGCCCTCCCGGCGCCGGGGGCGTCGCGAGTCGTGATCGGTCGGACGTTCAACGGCCGGCAGACGACGGCGGTCCCCGCCCACACCAACAGCGAGGGCTACCAGGGGATCAATTGGTTCCAGATGGGCAACCCCGAGCTGAAGTACTACACCGACGCGGACACCTCCAAGAACGTGATTTACCTGATCTACGGGGCTGACCGCTACATCGAGTTCAAGCGGACGGGAGAGTCTACGGACTACTACCAGGCCCGCAACGGAGCGGCGGGCGTCATCCAGCGCGTGCAGCAGGACACAGGCGAAGAGGACCTCGATCCGGAGGACGACATCGACTACTTCATTTACTACGACCAGCACGGCACGAGGACGTACTTCATCGGCTCGCTGAACACCGGGACGCCCGCGTGGCAGCTGTGGAAGGTGGTCGACGCCGCCGGGAACACGACGTACGTCGGCGATGCCAGCGACCTCAGCAGCGCCATCACCAATGGGTACACCGGGTTCTCCAGCCGTCCGAGCGTCCTGGTTGACGGCGCCGATCGACGTTTCACGTACACCTACTCCGCCAGCGCCATCGGGTTCTCCAAGCGGCTCACGCGGGTGAAGGTCGAGACCAAGACCGGCGGGACGTGGTTCTCGAGCCCGACGGGCGTTGCCACCGTCGCGCAGGTGGACTACGAGTACTACACCAGTATCACGGCCGCGAGCGGGAAGGGACTGGAAGGGGACCTGAAGCTGGTCACGGTGACGACGCCGATGACGGACTCGGGCGTGAACATGGTCGAGACCAAGTATTTCCGCTACTACACGGCGGCGTATTCGAACAGCGACGGCCTGCGGGGCGAGCCGCACATGGTCAAGCTGGTGGTAGGGCGGGAGGGGTACCGCAAGTTCGAGGGCTCCGACGGCAACTTCGGGGACGACGACATCTCCGGGGCCAGCGACAGTGACCTCAAGCCCTACGCCGAGGCGTGGATGGAGTACACGGACTCGGGCGGGTCGTTCCCGTACCGGGTGAGCAAGGCCTTCTTCAGCGGGGAGTGCGGGTGCTCGGGAGGCGCCAACGGGGCCTACGAGTTCACCTACGAGGACAACGGGGCGTTCAGCGGCTCGGCGGGGTACGACACGGCGTGGAAGAGCCGGGTGGTGGTCAAGCAGCCGGACGGGACCTACAGAACCGTCTACTTCGACGAGGTGGGCCAGTCGCTGTCGCACGTAGTGACGAACACCGACCCGGCGGGCGATCCCGGTCCGACTAAGACGTGGGTGACGGGGGTCGTCCGCGACTCGGCGGGGTGCGTGACCGAGGTCCACACCCCGGCCAACGTCACCGGGTACACGCACAACTCCGGTGGCCCGCCGGCGACGCCGGACGGGGCGATCACGTACTCGAGCTCGGTGGGGCTGGTGAACCTCTTCGAGCGCGACTCCGGCGACACGACGGGGTTCCCCAAGTCGCAGATGTTCAAGGAGGGGACCTCGGGCACGGCGAAGTACCTGTCGTTCACGGTCTACGGAGACCGGGACTTCCAGGTCACCTCCGGGGTGAACGTCACCCGACCGGTGATAACGACCCGGCGGGTGTTCCACACCGCGCACACGGCCAGCGGCGCCGACACGACCTACAACGACGACGCGACCATGAGCCACGCCTGGTGGAGCGCGACCAACACCGACGTGCTGTACATCACGCTCAAGCAGATCACGACCACGAACCCGGTCGTGACGACGGGGAACAACGGCTCCAACGCGGCCACGGTCTCGGAGCGCTACCTGCGCGAGGACGGGACGACGGCTTTCACCATGGATCCCTTGGGTATCTTCGACTTCACGGCCTTCACCAACGGGCAGCTCACCAAGCACGTTCGGGACGCGGTCACCACTGGCGCCTTCACGGGTGATGACCCCAACGGCCGGTGGGGGATCACTGAGAACGGGAATGGGTCCGACCGGACGACGCTGTACTCCTACGACGCCCAGGCCAGGCCGAGCACAACGACGCTGCCGAGCGGACGGGTGACGGAGAACTATTACACCGCGTTCGACGACGACCGACGGGTGGTGACGCTGTCGTGGCCGCGGATGACCACGGGGGGCTCTACCACGCGCTACGGTCCCGCCTCGTACAGCGTGGCCAATCATGCGGGGAAGAGCGAGATGTCCGGGGTGGTGGCGATCTCCTCGTCGGGCCTAACTGACGCGCTGACGACCTGGATCGATGAGACGGACAACGACCCCATCACGGGTCTGGACAAGGGAACGCTGACCTCGATGCGGACGGCGGTGTACACCAACACGGGGCATCAGGCCACCGAGGAGCGGACGTACTTCCTGCTGCCGGGGAGCGGGGCCGGGTCCGAGGGGACCAACTACGACGCCACGCGGCTCGGTTACGACGACATGGGCCGGCAGCGGCGGGTCAAGCAGGGCCACGGGACCATCACCAGGACGGTCTTTGACGAGCTCGGCCGCGCCTACCAGACGTACCTCGGGACCAACGACAACGGGGACGCCGGCGGGGAAGTCAGCGGCACCAACAACATGGTGAAGGTCAGCGAGCTGGAGTTCGACTCGGGGAGCGCCGGGGGGAACAGCCTGGCCACCAAGAGCACGGCCTTCATCCAGGACAACACCACGGGCCGCCGGGACACGACCTACGCCTACGACTTCCGCGGCCGGGCCCTGCTGACCACGAACCCCCAGGCGCCGCACACGCTAGTGAAAGTGGACAATTTGGACCGGGTGACGGGAGCTGCGCAGTACACCTCGACGGGTAGCATCACGGTTGGGACAACGGACCCCGGTGCCAGCGGGACGCAGAGCGACCGTGTCGCCCTCTCAAAAACCTTCTATGACCAGCTGGGACGGGTGTGGAAGACGACGCGCTACAAGATCGACCAGTCGGACGGGTCGGACGACGACTCCATCGACAGCCTGACCTGGCACGACCCGTCGGGGCGGGTGATGAAGGTCAAGGGGGAGGGAGCCCACGAGAAGTACCGCTATGACAGACTGGGGCGCCGGGTGCAGACCTTCATCTTGGCGACGGACGACGACACGCAGTACGGTCACGCCTCGGCCACGACGGCCGTGTGGGACAGCGATGACCTGAGGACGAATCTTGCGAGCGACATCGTTCTGGAGGAGCACCAGACCGCGTACGAGAGCGAGGACTCGGACAACGTGCTCATGACGGTGTCGATCCGGCGGCACTACGACGATCTCTCTAACGGAACTACAGGCGAGCTGGACCTCAACGCGGACGGAGGCTCGGCTGGAACGGGGGCGCTCTTGACGCTCACCGCGATCGACGTGAAGGGCCGCGTGAGCGTCACCGCGATGTGGTACGACAGCATGGATCGGATAGTGGAATCGGTCCGCTACGGTACCAACGCCATCGTGGGCGACCGGAGCAGTTCTAGCAACACCTTCACCCGCGGGGGGCTGGGTGTGCCGGCGCGCTTGGACACGGCTCTGAGGACGACGGTCACCTATGGTGACGACGGGACGACGCTGGAGGTCGAGGATCCCAGGGCCGTGAAGACCCGCTTCGAGTACGACGCCCTCTTCCGCCAGACCAAGGTGATCGGCAACTACGCAGACGGCACGCCGGGGGGCGGCGGGAACGGCGATCAGGACCAGACCGTCGTCTACGAGTACAGCAAGGGGCTGCGGACGAAGATCAAGGCCGACCTGCCGTCGCCGGCGACCGATCAGGTGACGACATATATCTTCGGCTCCACCAAGGCGACGCCGAGCGCTATGAAGATCGCCACCGGCCACCTGCTGCGGGCGGTGAAGTATCCGGACTCCGGCAACGGCGGGACGACGGTGGCGAACATCGACTCGGACAGTTCGGATGTGGTCAGCCACGCCTACAATGCCCAGGGAGAGATGACCTACACCAAGGACCAGGCGGGGAACATTGTCGAGACCGATTTCGACACCGCCGGCCGCGAGACCCAGCGGCGGGTGACGACGCTGGCGGGTGGGTACGACGGAAACGTCCGGCGGATCGCTAGGGCGTACCTGTCGCGCGGCTTGGCCAACACGGTGACCCAGTACAGCGACGAGGATGTTGGTGAGGGGACGGTGCGCGACCAGCTCCAGTACGCCTACGACGGCTGGGGGAACCTGACCACCTTCACGCAGGATCCCGACTCGGTGATCTCCGGGGGCACGGACCGGGACGCCTACGCGATCAGCTACACCTTCGCCAAGGTCACGCCGACGAACGCACGCACGGTCGTGCGTCGCACGGCCGCGTCCTACCCCGGGGGCAGCGACCTCTCGTACCAGTACCAGTCCCACAGCAACCACCTCGGCAGCGCGGCCCACCGGGTCACCTCCGTCGTGTCCAACGCGGTCGCCTTGGCGGAGTACCAGTTCGTCGGACTGGGGACTCTGGTCTCGACCGACCTTGTCCAGTGCAACGCGATCAACCAGCACATCACGGGCGTCGGGGCGTACGGGAACCTGGACCGCTTCGACCGGGTGGTGACGAACATCTGGGAGGGGTCCAGCTCGGCAGTGTCGCGCACAGGCGCCGCGAACATCTACAACGTGGCGTTGACCTACGACCGCAACTCGAACATCACGAGCGCGACGGACACCCTGCGCGTCAACGGGAGCAGCCAGCGGAACTTCGACGTGCTGTACGGCCTGGACAACCTGAACCGCCTCATCTCGGCGGAGGAGGGGACTCTTTCGGGCACGGTCTCCAACCGGTCGCGCAACGAGGTGTGGACACTCGACCAGGCGGGGAACTGGCTGACGCACAACGTCGACTTCAACGGGGACAACGACTACCTGGACAACGTGCCGCCGCAGGAGTTCCAGGAGACGCGGACCCACAACGTGGTGAACGAGCTGACGGACCGGGACCAGGACACCAACGCCACTGTGGGCTTCGAGAACGCGTACAACCTCTCGTACAACGCGGTGGGCGGGCTGAGCGACGACGGGAAGAACTACACCTACGTCTACGACGCCTTCGGGCGGCTGTGCCAAGTCTTGACCCGGGGCGGGAGCCCGGCCTTGGTGATCGAGTATCGGTACAACGGCCTGGGCTACCGGATCGGGGACCACTACGACGTGGACGCGGACACGGACGTGGACTCGAACGACGAGTGGTACTACCACCAGTACGACGAGCGGTGGCGGATCATCGCCACCTACTTCCACGACCCCTCGACCGCGGGTACAGATGACGACGCGCCCAAAGCCAGACAGGTCTACCACGCGGCTGGAATTGGCGGCCGAAATGGAAGCGGCTATATTGACGCCGTGATCCTCCGGGACAAGGACGCCAACACGGCGTGGGAGGCGGCCTCGGACGGTACGCTCGAAGAGCGGCGGTACTACTGTCAGAACTGGCGGGCCGACGTCTCGGCGCTCCTAACCGACGTAGGCAAGCTGGTCGAGTCGGTCAAATACCGCAGTTACGGCGTGCCGTACGGTCTCCCGACCGGCGACACCGACAGTGACGGGGACTGGGACACGACCGACGCGGGACTCATCGGGGGCGGGGGGTACGTGATCCAGGAGGACGCCGACCTGGACGGGGACAACGATGCGGCGGATGCAACGTTTGCAAGCTCCATTACCGGGGGGTACCAGACACTCGGGCATGGGACACTGTCGTCGGCCGCAGTCGAGAACCTGAAGGCGTACGCGGGGTATAGCGCAGATTTCGTTTTAGTGTCGATCTTTCAAGCTCGCACACGCTGGTTCATGCCGGATCGAGGCGGTTGGTTGCAACGGGACCGATACGGGTATGTTGACGGGATGAGTCTCTACGAGTATGTGTCCAGCATGCCACTAAAGCACTCCGATCCTTCGGGAGGGTGGTCTCAAATCATGACTGACTTGGCGAGTCATACGTTCCCACCAAGCTCGACAACTAGCACTCGGGCTACAGCGTTCTTTTGGCTCAGACTTTGTGACATGATTGAACTATCGTGCCCGGAGGGCAGGGGATACGTCGTCGGGCACGTTCGTTGGCAAGGCAAGATTCGGGATTGTGCAGGTAGAACGTTGGTTAACGGCGACGGCACCCCCGATTACTGGGAAATGTTTAGAGTGCCTAGAACTCGCCCAATTGCCCCGGCGGTGTCTCGACTCGGAACCCCACCTCTAGACTCATATGGCAACGCTGATGAAAGTATGATTGGCTGGCCGGGACCATGTAGGACGGGTACGCCAAACGCTATGTCAAAGATCTCGTCATATGCCGAGTTTAGACTCTACTGTCCTTGGGAGACCCTGTTCGAATCGCCGGAGAACTGGATTCCTGGAACCAATCACGTTCCACCGCTTCCTTCTAAGGCGCTGCCATCTGTTCAGCGCCGTCCCAGTTGGTGGGAACCCCCAACTCAATTTCCATGCTATGGACTAGGATGCCGCTCGCACGAAGTCAACGGGTGGGGCTGTGGTGGCAACAATTTCGCGATGTCGACCGCCTGGTCTGGCTTACAGGGCGGGAGTACGATAATCATACCATAGGATACGACGATTGATCCGCCCCATCGGAATTCGAACTACCACGAGGGACATGTGCGTTTCAATTGCTGTTGGCACATTGTTCTCGATTGCGTACCTCTTGGGCGTAGTCTGTACATGGAAAGAAACCGATAGGGGAATCGCTTTCTCGGGCAGTCCGCCATGGTTTGTGAATGCAGGGCAGAAGTGGGCGTTTGAGTGGAATCCGGGAAAATACCATAATGATCTTCTGCTGCAACCGCTCGGCAGCGTAGAGAGTTCAGGCCGTCATAATCCTATTGGAATTTACTCAGGCGAGCAGGTCGATGACGAAGATTTGCGCGCCGAGTTTGATCTTCCGGAATGGGCGGAGGAGGCTATTCAAGAGTATGACTCCGCTCGAGCCATTAGACTTGAAGCTCGTGGATTGTATTGGGTTGTGGCGGTTCGTGAGTGGGTTTATATTGAATCGTTGTCGCAGTACTGGCGAATACGTTGGGAGGCGGTGGTAGGATTATCGATTGTTATTGCCGGTACTTCGGTGGTTGTAGTGACGCTGTTGAGAATTGCAGTTGCCGTATATCGCGTGCGTAACAATTGCTGCTACGCATGCGGTTATTGCGCTGCGTCACTTCCAAGCGCACGTTGCCCCGAATGCGGATCTGGGTTGCGTTGGTTGAGACAGTAAGCTCGGCTCTTGCTGGCCGCGCCGCGGCGCCGCGCGAGCGCCCGCCGACCGGCGAGCTCACGGGGGGCGCGAGCATCGTCCGATGTCGGGAGCCTGCAACCGATTGTGTTCAACGGCTCCTGCTCGGCGTATGGGACAAGCAGTCGAAGCTGCGATGCCGCCGACTCAGCCTCTGGATTTCGGCCTTGAGTTCGTTGAGCGCAAGCTCCGTCTCGTGCGCGACAAGGTCGGCCTCTTACCCCTCGCGGCGCACCCTGCCCACAGGCACACGGCTTCGCGCCTCTGGACGTCTGATCCATGCACGCACGTGCCTCGACACGTCTTGGAGTCGCTCGTCCGTGATTCGTTCCACGTAGTTGGTCGACACATCCGCGCCACTCTCGTGCCCCATGACTCGGTCAACGGCCCTCCGATCACCGAGCTCGTCCGCCACCGTGCGGAACGTGTGCCGCAGGCTGTAGAACGCCCGTCCCTGCCGCTGCAGACCCGTCTCACGGAGCAGCTTGCCGAATTGGAGGCCGACCGCGTCGGAAGTGACGGCCTGCGACTTGCCCTTGCTCCGGGGGCCGGGCCCGCTCACCCGCATCCAGCGGTGCCCGTGTTTGGTGATGAACACGAGGTCTGCGTCGGCCGGATCCTCTGGCTGAGGCCGGACCGCTAGGGCCGCCTTGATGGCCTGTACGGTTTCCACCCATAGCATTGCCCGGCGCGTGATACCCGTCTTGGGCCGGGGAAAGTCGAGCGTCCCCTTCTTGAGGTCAATGGCGGCGCGAGGCAGCTCTGCGACGTCGGTATTGCCCATTCCGCAGTTGATTCCCAGAAGGATCATGGCCTTGAGCGCGGGCGTCGCGGCCTCAGTAAGGGCCCGCACCTCGCCGGCTTCGAACATCCGCAGCCCCTTGGCGTGCCGGGCGAGCCGCATCGTCCGCTTGGAGGGCTTGACGAACTCCGGGCCGAAGCGCACGGGCCTCGGGATGAGCCCCGCCTCGTACCCGTACTTGAACACCGATCGGATGCGCCCGATCTCGTTGCCGAGGGCCACGGGCCCCCGGGTCTCCGCGATGCGGGAGCGAAGCACCCCGAAGTCAGCCGAGGTCAGGTCGTCCACGAGGCGGTGCACGCCAAAGGTCTCGACAAGGCGACGGCATGCGGCGTGGTAGTCGGCGAAGCTCCGCCGGCCCATCTCGGCGGCGGTGAGCCGCCGTTGCTTGGCGGTGAGGAAGTGGTTGACGAGGTCGCGCAGGGTGAGGGTGGTGGCGGCCGTGCCGTTGGCCGCCGCAAGGGCCGACGGGCCCGCCTGCGGGGCCGCCGTGGACCCGTTGGCCCGCGGTACCCTGCCCGCGTACAGCTCGTCCCGCTGGGCTAGGTAGCGGGCCAAGGCGGCCTGCGGGTCCTCCCACGGGCCGAAGAAAGCGAAGCGGCCCCGGATCTTCTTGGCCCAGCGCCCCGTGGCATGAGGGAACAGGGGGAAGTCGGGGTACGGCTTGGCTGGCTTGCGCCGGACGCGGGGGGTAGGCTTGGTCGCCGTGGTCATTGCTGTTCTCCACCATCGGCCTGACACCCTTGCGGGGACCGCTGATCTGACCCCCGCCCGCAGGTGTCTGAAGGGGTGTCAGGGCCGGGTTGGGACGACAATACCGGCTGCCGGGGAACGGTCAAATCGCCCGGCAGAATAAGGCTTTTTGCGCCCGTAGCTCAGCTGGATAGAGCGGCGGTTTCCTAAACCGCAGGTCGGCAGTTCGAATCTGCCCGGGCGCGCTTCCCCTCACTCCAGCACGGGCGTCACGAGGCTCTCACCCCCCTCCGTCGCCAGGGCCACGCCCAGGGCCACCGCGCACCCGTCGCGGGACCGGACGCCCAGGGTGCTCCCGTGCCGCGTCAGCGTCAGGTCCAGAGGCTCGAGCGCCCGCTCGCGCAGCGCCCCCAGCATCCGGGCCGGACACGAGGCCCGCGGGCCGCGGACCCTGATGCGCTGGTCCCGCACCGGGCTCGTCGCAGACCGCCGGCCCTCGCCGCGCTCGGCCCGCGCGCGCCCCAGCACCCGCAGGACATCCCCGAGGATCGCGGAGGCCGTCGGGCGGGGCCCCGCGCCCGGCCCGCGCAGGAACAGGTCCCCCGCCAGCTCGCACCGCAGGAGCACGCCGTTCTCCTCCCCGTGCAGCGACGCGAGCGGGTGGGCGCGGGGCACCAGGGCGGGGCCGACCCGCGCGAAGAGGCCGGGAACCCCCGCCTCCAGCTCCGCCACGAGCCGGAGGCAACGCCCGGCGCGCCGGGCCTCCGCGAGGTCGTCCGGGCATACGCCCTCGATCCCCCGCGTCGGCACGGCGTCCGGGGTCAGCTCCGCCAGCCCGGCCGCGGAGCCGAGAATGCACAGCTTCTCCGCGCTGTCGCGCCCGGAGAGGTCGGCCGAGGGGTCGGCCTCGGCCAGGCCGCGCTCCTGCGCCTCGCGGAGCGCAGCATCCATCCCGAGGCCCGACTCCATCCGCGTCAGGATGAAGTTGCACGTGCCGTTCACCACCGCGCGGAGCGAGAGCACGCGGTCCCCCGCGAGCTGGCGGAGCGCCGCGAGCACCGGCACGGCGGAGCCGACCGCGGCCTCGCAGGCCAGCGGCGCCCCGGAAGCCCCGCTCAGCCGCCGCAGCGCCGGGCCGCGATGGGCCAGGAGCGTCTTGTTGGCGGAGACCACGGCGATCCCCGCCCGCAGCGCGCGTTCGACGAGGCGGCCGGCGGGTTCCACGCCGCCGATCGCCTCGACCACGACATCGGGCGCGGCGGCGAAGACCTCTTCCGCATCCGCCGTCAGCAGCTCCCGCGGGACCTCCCTCGGGCGGTGGGGATCGCGCACCAGCACGCGCGCGACCTCCAGGCCCAGTTCATCCCCGCGTGCCAGCACCTGCCGGACGACTTCCGACCCCACCACCCCGCACCCGAGCACCGCGACCCGCGCGCGATGCCGGCATCCGCTGTGGTGCGCGATCATGCCACCACCCCCCGCAGCGCCCCGGCCGCGCACTCGCCCACCCCGGCCGTCGCCGCCAGGGCGCGCTCGAGTTCCTCGATCAGGTCGGCCGGGTCCTCCAGCCCTACGGAGAACCGGACCAGGCCCTCGCCGATGCCGACGCGCGCCCGCTCCGCCGGCTCGACCGAGGCGTGGGTCATGGTCGCCGGGTGGCAGACCAGCGAGCGCACGCCCCCGAGGCTCTCCGCCAGCGTCCACAGCTCCAGCTCGCGCACCAGGGCCGCGATGCGCTCCCGGCCGCCGCGCAGCTCGGCGCTGATGATGCCCCCGAAGCCGGTGCACTGGCCCGCCGCCAGCGCGTGCTGCGGGTGGCTCTCCAGGCCCGGGTAGAGGACACGCTCGACGCCGGGGTGACGCTCCAGGAACCGGGCGATCTCCAAGGCCGCACCCGCGTGCCGCTCCACGCGCAGTCGCAGCGTCTTGATCCCCCGCAGGAGCAGGAAGCAGTCCTGCGGCCCGGGGACAGCGCCCGTCGCGTTCTGGATGAACTTCAGCGACTCGAAGAGCCCCTGGTCGCTGGTCACCAGCGCCCCGCCCAGGGCGTCGCAGTGCCCGCCGATGTACTTGGTCGTCGAGTGCAACACCAGGTCGGCGCCCAGCTCCAGCGGGCGCTGGTGCACGGGCGTGGCGAAAGTGTTGTCCACCAGGACCCGCACGCCGCGCTCCCGCGCCACGCCGGCGCAGGCGCGCAGGTCGGTGATCCTCAGCAGCGGGTTCGAGGGCGTCTCCAGCCAGAGCAGCCGCGTCCGCCCCGTGATCGCCCGCGCCACGGCCCGCGGGTCGGTCGTGTCCACCAGCGAGAACCCGACCCCCAGCCGCGAGAACACCTTGGTGAACAGGCGGTAGCACCCGCCGTAGAGGTCCTGCGAGGCGACCACATGATCCCCCGACGAGAGCGTCTGGCAGACCGCGTTGGCCGCGGCCAGGCCGCTGGCGAACGCCAGCCCGAAGCGCCCGCCCTCGAGGGCCGCGAGGCAGCCCTCCAGCGCAGCGCGAGTGGGGTTGCCCGTCCGCGCGTAGCAGTACGCGGGCGAGCCGCCCAGCTCCTGCTGGGCAAAGGTGGTGGTCTGGAAGACGGGCGTGACGACAGCGCCGGTGAGGCCCTCGGAGGGCTGGCCGGCGTGAACGGCGATGGTGTCGAATCGGTACGCGCGCGACATGACGGGCTCCCATGGGTGCAGGCGAGTGGATGGCCGGGCCGCTCGCGGGAGCGGCCGGGCCGCGGAATGGAGAGAGAAGCAGACAGCAGCTCGGGGAAGGCCCGGAGCCGGGGAGCCGTCGTGCGCTGGTCAGGGTCGAGCGGTTACGCCGCCAGAGCCCAGCCGTGCGCGGGGACGGGACCCCGGTCCGGGCTGGGCATGGACATCGGCATGTCCATCGTGTTGGCGGTGCGGCGAACCATGTGAGCGGGAGAATATCCGCCCGCGGGCTCGGGTCAAGTCCGGGGCGCGGTGTCGGTTTCATGCATCGCCGTTGCTGCGGGGCGACACGCCGGGCGCCCGCGCGCCCGCCCGGGTGCGATAAAACCGGCCTGTTCTGCGGACCCTGCACAAACCCCGGCGCGTACCCTTCCCGGCACGTGCGTTGCAACTCGATCGCCGGTGCCGCCGGATCGTGAGGGAGCGGCGGCACCGTCCGCCGGGTCACAGGAGGGTCTTCGGGCATGCACGGCCGCGCGGCCAGATCCGCGGTGTTCGCTCTCGCGCTGGGCGCGACCGTGGCGGGCACCGGGTGCGCCCCGGCGCGCTCGCGCCCGATGCCGGGGGCGATCGTCGGCAACCAGGGTGGCGCGTGGGAGGCGGTCCTGCCCATGGATGCGGGCGCTGCCGCGATGGCCCACGCCGACGCGTCGCGGCGGGATGGGGCGCTCGCGGTCCGCACTCCCGACACGATCCTGGCGGCCGGCGTCTGGCCCGAGCCGCGCCGCGACTCGCTCGACCACCTCCGCCAGCGGTTCATCCAGAGCGACCCGCGCTTCGTGGCCTACTACGGCGCCGGCCCATTTTACCGGCGCGTGCACACCACCCGCGTCTACATCTGGCCCTGATCGCCCCCCCCGGGGCGCGCCGGCCCGTCACCCTCGCCGGTCAGTCCGCCAGCCCCGACGTCGGCGGCAGCTGCATCGCCCGCATCATCAGGTTCGTCTCCATGCGGAAGTGCGAGGCCGGCCCCTGCCGCTCCGCGTAGAAGACCTTCAGCGTGTGCTCGGCCCCATCCCGCAGCCAGTGAAGCCGGTCGAGGTCCACGTACTGCCACGTCGCCCCGTGGATGCCGCCGAGATCGACCACCAGGCGCCCGTCGATGAACGCCCACAGGTCGTCGTCGCCGCCGAGCGTGAAGTACTGGCCCTTGCCGGACCGGTACGTGAACGACATCTCGCACTCGCAGGTGAAGACGGCGTGGCGCTCGCGGGCGCCCGCGCCCCCGCGGATGGTCCGGATGTCCGACGTGGCGGCGGCGCGCCCGTCGAGGGCCCCCTCGTGCAGGTAGCGGTTCGTCCCCGGCTGCCGCTCGAGGCGGATCGAGAGCGCCCGCGAGGTGTTCACGCCGTTCACATCCCGGAACCACTGCGCGAAGCGCGCCGAGGAGGTCACCGCCCGCCCCTGCACGGCGTCCTTCACCGGCATCGAGTCGCCGGTGCGGCCGGTGATGTACGGCTTGGGGCCGATCCACGGGCGCCCCGCGCCGTCGATCGCCTGGGTGGTCACCTTCCACCCCGTGCCCGCGAAGACCGGCTTGCCGTCCTGCCCGAGGAAGTCGCGCACGATCCCGGCGTAGATGCCGGGCCCGCTCGGCGGGGCGAGCTCCATGTCCGGGTGCCCGCCCGACTGCCCCAGGGGGCGGAAGTCGCGCCGGACCCCCGAGACCGTCAGGCTCGACGGGAAGTGCGCGTAGCGGTCGTCGGGGGCCGGCCCGCCCGGGGAGGCCAGCGCCGGGGCGAGCACGCCCGCCAGCACCACCGCCGCCCGCAGTCCCCGCATCCATCCCATCCGACGCTCCCCAATGACAACGCGGCGCCCCCGGGGGCGCCGCATGGTTGTGTCGGTCCGGCCCGCTCCCCTTAGTCCGCCAGGACGCTCGTCGGCGGCATCTCCACCGCCCGCATCAGGAAGTTGGTCTCGATGCGGAACTTCGAGTCGGGCCTGCTGCGCTCGGCGTAGAAGATCGCGATCCGGTACTCGCGCCCGTGCTCCAGCCAGCTCATGCGGTCGAGCTCGATGGTCTGCCAGGTCACGCCGTGCACGCCGCCGAGGTCGATCACCAGCTTCCCGTCGATGAAGACCCACAGGTCATCGTCGCCGTTGAACGTGAAGTACTGCCCCAGGCCGGACTGGTACGTGAAGGTGGTCTGGCACTCGTAGGTGAAGTCGAAGTTCTTGTTGCCGCCCTGGGCGTTGCCGGTCTGGGTGCTGGTGACGGTGTACCCGCCCGTGCCGGGGGGGCCGCCGGTGTTCAGCGAGCCGTCGAAGACGTACGTGCTGGTCCCGGGCTGGCGGTCCAGCACGATCGAGATCGGGCGCGACATGTTCGCGCCCATGGTGTCGCGGTACCACTGGTTGAAGCGCGTCGCCGAGGTGAGGGCGCCGCCCGGGGTCGTCTCGCGGACCCCGGGGGTGTCGCCGGAGCGGGCGGCGATGTAGGGCTTGGGCCCGATGACGGGGCGGCCCTGGAAATCGGTGGCCTGGGTGGTCACCTTGTAGCCGGTGCTCAGGAAGGTGGGCTTCCCCTCGGCGTCGAGCATGTCCCCGACCATCCCGGCGTACACACCCTGGCCGCGGGCCGGGGTCAGTTCCATGTCCGGGTGCCCGCCGGCGGTGTTCTTCGCGCGGAAGTCGCGGCAGACGCCGGTGATGGTGACCGAGGACGGGGCGCCGGCGTAGGGGTCCGTGGCGCCGGCGGCCTGCGGGAGGGCCAACAGGGACGCGAGGATCGACGCTCCGACGGCACACTTCACGCTCAGTCTCATGGATCGGCCTCCTGGCTCGGGTTCTGCCCGCCAGCGCATCGGCCGATCCCGGCCTTCCCTCAACTCCCCAGGTTGCGCAGGGCGCCACGGGCCGCAGGGGGCGCGTTAAGTTGCGCCGCCTGCGAGGGAGCCACGGGGCCCCGGGCGTGAGGGAGGGGCCACAGGAGGGCCGAGAACGTCAGTCCGCCAGCGCCGTCACCGGCGGCGGGGAGACCTGCCGCAGGTTCAGCGTCGTCTCGATGCGGAAGTTGGACTGCGTGGTGTGCCGCTCGGCGAAGAAGAACTTCAGGCTGTAGGTCTGGCCGCTCTGCAGCCAGGTCAGCCGGTCCATCTCGATCGTCTGCGAGACCTTGGAGTGCACGCCGCCGAGGTCGATCACGAGCTTCCCATCCACGTACACCCAGACGTCGTCGTCACCCGTGAACGTGAAGGAGTGGCCCTGGTCGGCCATGTAGGTGAACTCGGTCTCGATCACGTAGGTGAAGTGGAAGTTCTTCCCCGTGCTCGAATAGTTCCCGTAGAGCTGACCGTTGATCGGGAAGAAGCCGCCCTTGTTGGCGTACGCCGGGTCGAGCGTGTCGTCGAAGACGTACCGGTTGGTGTTCGGCTGGCGGATCAGCTTGATGGGGAGCGACGTGCTGGCGTTCACCGCCGGGTCATCGCGGAACCACTTGTTGAAGTTGGCGGCCGTCGAGAGCGACCCGCCCGTCGAGGAGCTCCTGGACCCCGCGACGTCGCCCGGCTTGGCGGCGATATAGGGCTTGGAGCTGATGATGTTCTTCCCGGCGGAGTTCTTCCACTGGGAGGTCACCTTGTACCCCGTGCTGCCGAAGACCGGCAGCCCGTCCTGCCCCAGCGTGTCCCCCACCTGGCCCACGTAGTGGGCGAAGCCGGCGGAGGGCTGGCGCTCGAAGTCGTTGTGCCCGCCGGTCTGGTTCCGGGCCCGGAAATCGCGCACCGTGCCGCTCAGGGTGACTTCCGTCGGCATGGAGGCGTACTGGTCCGCCGCCGCGCTCACGGGCGACAGGGTCCCGGCCACTGCAAGAACCGCGGTCAGTTTCAGGATGCTGGGCGCGAAGCTGGTCATGGGATCGCTCCTCGTGGGCCGCACGCCGCTCCCCGGCGAGCGCGGCCGGTCCAACTCTCGAATTCGCCCGTCCGAAGGGCCATCCACGGGGGCGTGCGGACCCCGGCCGCGGGCCGCCCCTCCCGGCGGGGCAAGGGCTGCCGTCCCTGCGGGCGGTTCTCGGCCTGTCGGTTACCGCGCCCGGGCTGTCCCTCCTCTATTCCCCAAGCCGGGAACCGTCCCACGCCGATGAACATTCCCGGAGCGCTGTCGGCACCCGATCGCGGCGGCCCTGGGGAGATGTTCAGGATGGACACGTTTGTGATCGAGGGTGGCCGCCGCCTGGAGGGGCGGGTCCGCATCAACGGAGCCAAGAACGCCGCGCTGCCCCTCATGGCCGCGGCCCTGCTGACCGGCGACCGCGTCACGATCCGCGATGTCCCGCCGCTGGCGGACATCCGGAACATGGAGCGGCTGCTGGCGGAGCTGGGGTGCCACCGGCTGCCGGGCGAGGACGACGCCTGCGCCCTGCAGTCGATGGATGAGGCCTGTTCGCACGCCCGCTACGACGTGGTGCGGACCATGCGGGCCTCGATCTGCGTCCTGGGGCCGCTCCTGGCCCGGCGCGGGTCGGCCCGGATCTCCCTCCCGGGCGGGTGCTCGATCGGGGAGCGCCCGGTGGACCTGCACCTGCGGGGGCTAGCGGCCATGGGCGCCCAGATCACGCTGAAGAGCGGGGACATCCTCGCCACCGCGCCCGGAGGCCGGCTGCGCGGGGCCCGGATCTTCCTCGGGGGCTCGTTCGGCTCGACCGTGCTGGGGACCGCCAACATCATGTCCGCCGCCTGCCTCGCCGAGGGCACCACCATCATCGAGTCGGCCGCCTGCGAGCCGGAGGTCGTGGACCTCGCCCGGATGCTCACGGCCATGGGCGCCGACATCGAGGGCGCCGGCTCGCCGCGGATCACCGTCCGCGGCGTCGCCGAGCTGCGGGGGACCGACCACCGCGTCATCGCCGACCGCATCGAGGCCGGCACGTTCATGTGCGCCGCGGCGATCACCAACGGCAACCTGATCCTGGAGAACTGCCCGCTGGACTACATGATGGCGGTCTGCGACCGCCTCGAGGCCGCGGGCGTTCACATGCGGACGATGGATGAGACCGGCCGCCCCTGCCCGGAGCCGGTGAACCCCGCGCGGGCGAACGTGCGGGTGACGTGCGACCGGCTGCTGAAGCCGGTGGAGATCACCACGCAGCCGCACCCCGGCTTCCCGACCGACCTTCAGGCCCAGCTCATGTCCCTGCTCACGCTCGCCGAGGGCAACTCGGTGATCACCGAGAAGGTCTTCCCGGAGCGGTTCCTGCACGTGGCCGAGCTGACGCGCATGGGCGCCCGCATCTTCCGGCAGGGCCCGACGGTGGTCGTCAGCGGCGTCCGCCACCTTGTCGGCGCCCCGGTCATGGCCAGCGACCTGCGGGCCTCCGCCAGCCTCGTCCTCGCCGGCCTGGCCGCCGAGGGCAGCACGGTGGTGAACCGCGTCTACCACCTCGACCGCGGGTACGAGCGGATGGAGGAGCGCCTGAACAGCCTGGGCGCGGCCATCCGGCGCGTGGATGAGAAGGAACTCGCCGAGGACCAGCGGGCGATCGCGGTGTAGGCGGGCGGGCGCCGTTCCGGTGCCACGGCCGGGTGCCGCCGCTCGCGGCCGGGTGCCACTGCTCGCGGCGTCCTCGCCGCGCAGCAGTGCCGCTCATAGCATCCGGACGCAACGGAGTCGCACACGTGAGGCGCACGGCCACCATCGCTGCCATCCTGCTGGCCGGAAGCCCATCGGCGGCGCAGGTCGCCGTGCCCGCGCAGCCCGCCCCCCCTCCGGCCAGACAGCAGCGCCCCCGCCCGCCCGAGGCGTCGATCCCGGGCCTCGAGGACACCGACTTCACCGTCAGGCGCGCCCCGCTCCGGCGCGAGGGCACGTTCCTCCTCCGCCAGCGAGGGTCCATGGTCCGCCTCCCCGGCGGGGAGCGGGCGATCATCTTTCACCCCGACCAGACCGGGCGGGCCGAGCGCCCCATGCTCCTGATCCCCTGCGCGAACCTCGAGCGCATGGAGCAGATCGCGGCCGACCGGCCGACGCCGCCGGTGTTCGACATCAGCGGCCAGGTCTTCGCGTACCGGGGCGTGAACTACCTGCTGCCCACCGCCTTCCCGATGGTGCAGCCCGGGCCGGGCACGCCGCCGCCGTCACCGGCCGGGACCGAGCCGCCGGGCGAACCCGCGGGCACGCCGGCGCCGCCCGCGGGCGGGGCGCCCGCAACCGACACGGATATTCCGGTCCAGGACCTCATCCGCCAGCTCGAGGGCCAGCGCGAGCGCCCCCGCACCATCGACGCGGGCCTCCCCGCGCCGCCGGTGCGCACCGGCGAGAGCCATCGACAGGGCGCTGCGGGGTCTCCGGGGGCCGCCGCCGCGACGGACGGCTCCAGGCCGCCGATCGCCGAGGGCCGCGTCATCACCCGCCGGCGCGCCCGGATGGTCCGCGAGGGCGGCGGCTGGGCCCTGGCGTTCGACAGCGGCCCGGAGGGCGACCGCTCGCTCGACCGCCCCATGCTCGTGGCCCCCTGCCTGAACCTGGAGCGCATGGAGGCCTGGGCCGCCAGCCGCGGCGATGCGATGCAACTGGAAGTCAGCGGCCACATCCTCGCCTACGAGGGCCGGAACTCCGTCATCCCCACCATGTTCCGCGTCTACCCCGCCAGCGACCTCGAGCCGCGGCAGTAGCCGCTCTGCGTGGCCCATCACCGCGGCGCCAGCGTCCCCTCGACCGGCCGGTCCTCCAGCGCCATCGGGTCCACCGGGCGGGTGCTCACGGCCTCGCCCGGGACGGGGTTGAAGCGCGACCCATAGAGGGCGATCTTGCGGTTGGGGTTGTACCGCGGCAGGAGCGGGTAGATCAGCACCACGCCCGCCCCCATCAGGAGGTTCACGACCAGCAGGGGCACCAGCCCCAGCCCGTGCCCCTCCGGCCCGCCGCTGAACGTCGGCGTGAGGCCGAAATAGACCATGAACGCCGTGACCACGACGACGACGAGCGCCAGCGGGATCGCCGCCTGCCAGGCCATCATCATCACCTGGTCGAACCGCATCCGCGGAAGCGTCCATCGGATGACCATCATGAAGCACACGAGCAGGACGACCTTCCCGAAGAAGACCAGGAACTTGAGGAAGCCCGCCAGCAGCGTCGTTTCCTCGGGCGCGAGCCAGGGGATCAGCGGGAGGTGGTACCCGCCCAGGAACAGCAGGGCGAAGAACGCCGAGCTGGTGATCATGTGGGCGTACTCGGCGAGGAAGAAGAGGGCGAACCGCATCGAGCTGTACTCGGTGTGGTAGCCGCCGACCAGCTCCTGCTCGGCCTCCGCGTTGTCAAAGGGCGCCCGGTTCGCCTCCGCCAGGATGGCCGTGAAGAAGAGGACCGCCGCCATCGGCTGGGCCAGGACCATCCAGCCGTAGTTCGCCTGGTAGTAGACGATCGACTCCGGGCGCACCGTGCCGTACACCAGCAGCACCGCCAGCAGCGAGAGCCCCAGGGGGATCTCGTACGCCAGCATCTGCGCGGTGGACCGCAGGCCGCCGAGGAACGAGTACTTGTTGTTGCTCGCCCACCCGCCCAGGGTGACGCCGTAGACGCCCAGCGAGGCCACCGCCAGCAGGTAGATCACGCCCACATCCACGGCCGCGCCCGCGACGTGGACGGGCCCGCCCTTGATGGTCCACCCGAAGAGGCCATCCTCCAGGACCCAGCCCAGCAGCTTGAAGTTGCCCACCTCGACCACGCCGCCCCAGGGGATGACCGCGAAGCCGATGAGCGCCGGGACGATGATCACCAGGGGCGCCAGCGTGAACAGCGCCTTGTCTACCCGCTGGGGCGTGTAGTCCTCCTTCAGAAGGAACTTGATCCCGTCCGCCAGCGGCTGCCCGAGCCCCAGGGCCCCGCGCAGGAACCTCAGCCCCGGGAGCCCGAAATCGAACCCGACGCGGTTGGGCCCGATCCGGTCCTGGATGTAGGCCGAGATCTTCCGCTCGAGATAGATCGAGTAGGCCACGGTGATCAGGATCACGTGGACGACGACCAGCAGCACGATGACGCTGACGATGAACTGCGCCGTGAGGAAGCTCGGGGGCTGGTCGAACATGGGCGGGTACTGTAGCGAACGGCGGGCCCGAAGGCCGCCGGCGGCGGTGGTGCCGGGGCCTCAACCCTCGGACTTCAGCGGCCGCACGCTCAGCCTGACCATCTGCTCCTCAAAGAGCGCCTTCGCGTACTCGTGCAGTTCCACGTCGTACCGGTTCGAGTCCCGGATCGCCTCGATCGTCTCCGGGGCCACCTGGTCCTGCTTCGGCCTCGCGCGGTTCACGTTCAACCGCTTCCGCGGCGGGACCGGGTCCCACCCGAAGGCGGCGGCGAAGCAGCGGAGGCTGTCGGTGAACCGCTCCGCCAGGCCGAACACGCTGACCCCGTTGGCCAGGTTCCACTTGGCCTCTTCGAGCATGCCCCGCGTCACCTGCCCCAGGGGCACCTCGGTGTGCAGGCGGGGCGTGAGCCAGCGGACGTGGTTGTTGTCGCCCTCCTGGTTCAGGCCCGCCGTCGCGTACTCGTGCAGCGTGTAGCCGCGCCCGGCCACGTAGGTGTGCAGGTAGTGCTCCGGGTGCGCCAGGATGAAGTAGTAGTGCGAGATGATCCGCTCGACCGGGTCGCGCAGCATCGTCAGGTACGTCGCCGGGGCGCTCACCAGCTCGTGGATGCCGTAGTTCACGTGCCCCAGCAGCAGGTCGAACGAGTCGCGCTGCGCCTGCGGCATCGTCCTGAACTTCTCCAGCTGCTCCCGCGACCCCGTGAACCGGTACGCCCGCACCCCCTTGCGGTAGTGCTGCATGATGAACGACTGGAGCGTGGTCCCCGCCGCCTTGGGGATGTGCAGGAACACCAGCGGGCGCGGGTAGCCCACCACGCGCGCGGCCCGCTGCTCCTCCACCTCCGCCTCGGTCGGGACATCCCCCGACTCGGCCGGCGCACCCGCGTCGGGCCCGGCCGCGGGGCCAACCGGATCGAGCTTCGGCAGGGTTTCGGTGGCCGCTTCCGCCATGAGGTCCGTCGCATTTCCGCGGGGGTGAAGAGGGGGTAAAGGGGAGGGGGTTGTGGGCAGATTAGGGGGGGTGGCGCCCCTACTCAAGCGCAAGGCCTCAGAGTGGTGAGGGGGCCCGGATGTATCATTCGCCGCCGTGCGGAGCCCCGCGTGAACATCGCCCTGATCTCCCGCGAGTATCCGCCCTTCTTCGGCGGCGGGATCGGTGCGTACACGCACCGCTTCGCCCACGCCCTCGCCGGCGCCGGGCACCGCCCGTTCGTCATCACGGTCTCGGAGGATGGCGAGCAGAGCATTGAGGAGGGCGGCGGCGTCACCGTCGTTCGCCTCCCGTTCATACACGCGAACGACTGGTCCGCCCCCCACCCGCGGATTGCCACGCCCGAGACCCTCGCGGCGTTCCACGCGTTCCACCCCGTGTCGGTCTTTGCGATGCAGGTCGCCCGCGATATGCCCGCGCTCGTCCGGCGGCACGCCATCGACATCATCGAAGCGCCCGACACCGGCGCCCTCGCCTGGTTCCTGCTCAACGCCGCCCGCACCGGCGCGCCGGAGGCCGCGGACCTCCCGCCCGTCGTCACGGTCCTCCACTCCCCCACCGACTGGATCGCCCGCTGGAACCGCGCCCCCCTCCGCGGCCGGCAGGACCACGAGCTCGCCGGGATGGAACGCGACCAGGCCCGCTGGTCGGGCGCTGTGCT
>JBBDXI010000029.1:0-6469 GCA_040902425.1 Phycisphaerales bacterium | reverse complement strand
CAGCCGGACGCCCCGCCCCCCTTCACCCCCGGCGCCTGGACCCTCGCCATCCTCCCCGACACGCAGGTCTACGCCCTCCGCTTCCCCGGCCTCTTCACCGCCCAGACCGGCTGGATCGCCCTCAACCGCGAGCGGCTCAACATCAGGCTCGCCATCCACCTCGGCGACATCGTCGACAAGAACACCCCCCGCGAGTGGCAGAACGCCCGCGACTCCATGCGCCTCCTCGACGGCGCGGTCCCCTACTGCCTCGTCCCCGGCAACCACGACTACGGCCCCGGCGGGAGCGCCTCGACGCGCGACACGCTCCTCAACGACTACTTCCACTTCAAGCCCCACGCCGCCCAGCCCACCTTCGGCGGCGCGATGGAGGAGGGCAAGCTCGACAACACCTTCCACCTCTTCGAGGCCGGCGGGCGGGAGTGGATCGTCGTCTGCCTCGAGTGGGCCCCGCGCGACGAGGCCATCGCCTGGGCCAACCAGCTCATGGAGCAGCACCCGGCCCGCGCCGGCATCCTCGTCACCCACGCCTACCTCAACAACAACGACCTCCGCTACGACCACACCGACACGGTCAACCCCCAGCAGTACAACCCCCACCACTACAAGACCCCCGGCCCCGTCAACGACGGCGAGCAGCTCTGGCAGAAGCTCGTCCGCAGGCACAACTTCGCCTTCACCCTCAACGGTCACGTCCTCGGCGACGGCACCGGATATTTGGCGTCAAAGAACGACGCCGGCCGCACCGTCCATCAACTCCTGTCCAACTACCAGCTTCGCCCCGCCGGCGGCGAGGGCTTCCTCCGCCTCATGGAGTTCCAGCCCGACGGCAAGACCGTCCGCATCAAGAGTTACTCCCCCGTCTTCGACACCTACCTGACCGCGCCGGACCAGCAGTTCGAGGTCACCCTCGATCCCGCGCCGACACCGCCGCCCGCGCCCTGACCCGCCCCCCGCGCGCCCCCCGCCCGCCCCCGGATGGCCACAAAAAAATGGCCCTCGGATGACCATCGCGCGGCCCCGGCGTCGCATGCACTTCCGGCGGCGAACACACACGCCGCGCCCCGGGACACGTCGAGACCCTCAACCGAAAGGCTCGCCCATGACGAAGCTCCGCGCCATCATTCTGTCCGCCCTGTCCCTGCTCCTCGTGGCCGCCCCCGCCTGGGCCCAGGCCACGGACCCCAACCTCTCCCGCGACCCCACCGGCACCCCCACGAGCGACCGCTACAGCCTCTACGCCACCTTCTCCTCGGAGAAGCTCGTCTTCGCGGCCACGTACAGCGAGGTGTACACCACGCGCCGGCACCCCGTGCAGTACCTCGAGATTCACCTCAAGTCGGCCCAGACCAACGTCAAGTACGAGGTCGCGGCCAACGGCATCCCCTTCGGCACCATCGAGGTGGACAGCTTCGGCTACGGCTACCTCTTCATGTCGGCATCCAAGGCGGGCCGGCCCTCCCCGCTCCCCTTCTTCGCCCCCGGGGATGTCATCTCCGTCGGCCCCGGCAAGGCGAAGTTCATCCAGTGGTGAACACCGCAGCGCCGGCTCAATGCTCTCGCCACTCGCGCCGGGGTCCCCACGGACCCCGGCTTCTTCTTGGGGGGCGCCCGCCCCGCCGCGCCCCGCGTGAACCCCGCTCCGCACTACCCTTGCCCCGATGCCCGGCCGCCTCCCCCAGACGCGCCCAGCCGTGCTCGCCCTCATCCTCGGCGCTGCCACCACCGTCGCCCTCGCCTGGCTCGCCATGTTCCTGCCCCCGGGGAACGCCTGGGATGGCCCGCGCCTCGCCGACGACCTGGGCCTCTGGCGCCAGGGCGACACCAAGATCTGGTCGATCAGTCGCGGCCGCAGCGCCTGGCACACCACCGTTGCCTACTGGCACATGCAGAGCTCCGGAAGGTCGTTGTGGATCCCCGCCGCCGATTACGAGGCCCGCGCGTTCGACTACCGCCGGCTCCCCCGCCGTTTCCGGCCCGGTTCGCTCGCCGACCTCAACGTCTGGGCCTGGTACCACGCCACCGGCTGGCCCTTCCCCGCCCTCGCCTGCTCCGTCCACTGGAAGACGCAGATCGCCAACGCCGACATCATCTACACCGTGCGCGGCGGCCTCCAGCTCCCCCGCGACAGCGAGTTCAACCCCCGCGCCCTCCCCCTCAGCCCCGTCTGGTGGGGCTTCGCCCTCGACACCGCGATCTTCGGCGTCGCCTGGCTCGGCCTGCTCACCGCCGGCGCCGCCGCCCGCCGCCGCCGGCGCACCCGCCGCGCCCGCTGCCCCCACTGCGGCTACAGCACCGCCGGCCTCCCCGCGGGCGCTGCGTGCCCCGAGTGCGGTCACACCTGATCGAGCGCCGGTCAGCCGGTGACAAGAATCCTGTGATAGGAGTGAATCGAATCACCGAATACCCGTGCAACAGCGCTCCCCGTGAGGCCCCAGGTCTTCAGCCCGAAGGGCTGGCAGTCAGTAGCCGGGGGTTGAGCGAGTCTTCGAGCGAAACCCCCAGAAGCCGCCCATCGTGCTCCGCACCCTGAAGGGGTGCGAGTCCTCTGCGGGAACCAAACAGCCCTACCTCGAACACCGGATCACGAACGCCGGCGGCAGGTTCCGCCACACGTACCGCGCCCGCGACACCCTCGAGAAATACTCCGGCAGCAGCTTCCGGAACCGGCGCGCCGCCGGCAGCATCGACGCCCCCCGGTACCCGAAGGTCACCAGCGCCCCCCCCGGGCGCAGCACCGCCGCCGTCGCGCCCAGCAACTCCCGCTGGAGCCCCTCGTCGAAGCTCGCCCACGGCAACCCGCTGACGATCACATCCACGCTCTCCACGCCCTCCGCATCGCAGATCGCCCGCATGTTCGCCACGCTGTCGCGGTGCACCCTCAGCCCCGGGTGCCGCCGCCGCCACTCCCGCGCCATCCGCGGGCTCAGCTCCACCGCGAAATACCTCGCCCCCGGCGCCAGCCGCGCCACGATCTCACGCGTGAACGCCCCCGTCCCCGGACCGTACTCCACCACCACCCCCGCCCGCGCAAAGTTCACCCCCTCCACCATCTTCTCCGCCAGGAACCGCGAGCTCGGCGCCACCGCCCCCACACGCTTCGGGTGGCTCAGGAACTCCCGGATGAACCGGACGCTCTGCCCCGCACCCCCCGCCTTCCCACGCGGCGGCTCCAGTACCGGCGTGCTGCTCACTCGGCGTCTCCCTGGGGGCCCCCGCTCCGCTCCACCCTTCTTGGCCATCCGCCCCGCCCCCTTTCGCAAGCCCATCCTACAGATGTTGGATGTGGGATGTGGGATGTCGGATGTCGGATGTCGATCGGGAGCCGGGAACCCACCCCACATCCCACATCCCACATCCGACATCTCATATCACCCCCGCCGCCAGCGCCCCCGCGAACACCAGCAGCATCACCGCCACCACCTTCTGCACCGTCCGCAGCGTCACCTTCTTCACCAGCCGCGCCCCCAGCACCGACCCCGCGAACGCCGCCAGCGACGCCGCCACGATAAGCCCCAGCGTCCGCGCCTCGCCCACCCGCGCCAGGTCCGCCTTCCCCCCCAGCCGCGTCAGCCCCGGGATCACCCCCGCCAGCGCTGTCAGCCCGATCGCGTAAATCAGCAGCCGCGTGCAGTCCACCATCGTCGAGACCACCACCGCCGTCGCGATGAACTGGTCGCGGCTCAGCCCCGCCCGCACCAGGAACGCCGCCCGCAGCGCCCCCTGCATCCCCGACAGCCCCCCGAAAAACCCCGACACCACCCCGCCCACCGGCAGCAGCGCCGCCGGGAAGCTCAGCCGCTGGAACCGTGGCGACACCTCCAGCAGCGCGAACACCGCCAGCAGCGCCGCGATCACCAGCTTGATCGGCTCCACCGTCCCCCGGACCCTCCCCGCCTCGTAGGAGAACAGCGGCGGGATGCCGGAGAGCGCCAGCAGCAGCGCCGCCCCCGCCAGCGCCCCGCCGATCGCCGGCACGCCGAACAGCACCACCACCCGGCGCGGCGCCCCCCGCCCCAGCAGCCACACCTTGAACACGTTGTTCGCCAGGTGCACAACCGCCGTCGCCGCGATCGCCACCTCCAGCTCGAAGAACACCGCGAACGCCGGCATCAGCAGCGTCCCGAGCCCGAACCCCGAGAACAGGGTCAGCCCCGCCACCACCAGCGACACCGTGCAGACGAGCAGGTAGTCCATGACCGCTCCGGGGGATCGAAGAGTACGCCGAGGGCGCCAAGGTCACGTCGAAGGCGCAGAGCGAATACGGGAGTTCCCACCAGGGGGCCGCCGCACACCCCAGCGCGTTCCCTCCCCTCTGCGCTCTCCGCGTGAACTCCGCGCCCTCTGCGTACTCCGCCCGCCTCGCGCAGCTTCGCCCCGCGCCTCACCGCTTCGCCAGCGTGCTCCACGCCGCCGCCAGCAGCAGCGCCATCAGCAGGTCGATCCAGCCGAACACCGTCCACAGCGCCGGCACCGAACCCTTGAACATGTGCCCCAGCACCACCCCCGCGTACGCCAGCTTCAGGAACACGCCCATCGCCACGATGTCCCGGTGCCGCCCGGGCGCCCGCGCCGCCACCAGGAACGCCGCCCCGAACACCGCCACCAGCGCCGCCGGGAACTGCACGTACCCCCAGTGGTTCGGCGGCGTCACCCCCATCGCGTCATACATCCGCGCCCCCGCCACCAGGAACGCCGCGCCCAGCACCAGGTCGTACACGCCGTTGGCCACCAGCAACGCCCGGATCCACGAGGGAACCATCGGCCGTCTCCTTGCCGCCCCCCGCCCCCCGCCGCTGATCCGCTCGACACGCACTCAGGCTCAGGCTACCGCCGCCGAGTACTCCCTGCCATCCACCCCCAGCAGCGGCCGCACCGCCCCGCGCCGGCACTGCTCGATGAACCCCTCCCGCCGCGCCCGGATAAACCCCGGGTCGTACACCCGCGAGATCAGCCCCCGGAACCCCTCCGCCAGCTCCGCCGCCGTCATGCCCCGCGGCACAAAGTTCACATCAAACAGCGTGCATTTGTTCCACGCACCCGGCCTCAGGATCCGCCCCTCCGCCAGCAGCCGCGCATAGAGCGGCGTCCCCGGGAACGGCGTCATCACCGTCACCTGCACGTCAAACAGGCTCGTCCGCTCCGCGAACCGGTACACCTCGTCGAACGTCGCCGGCGTGTCCCCATCCAGCCCCAGCACGAAGCACCCGTTCACCGCGATCCCCCGCGACTGGATCCGCCGCACGCCCTCCTCATACTTGTCCAGCTGCCGCAGCTTCCAGTCCCGCCGCAGCTCGATCCCCGAGAGGCCGGCGGCCGTCGGGCTCTCCAGCCCGATCAGCACCTCCCGGCACCCCGCCTCGCGCATCGCATCCAGCAGCGCCTCATCCTCCGCGATCGAGATGTCGCACTCCGTGAACCACCGCACCCGCTCCGCCTTCAGCGCTGCCAGCAGCCGCCGCGCGTGCCCCCGCGAGCAGAACGAGTTGTCATCCGCCAGCTCGATGAACGGATGCCGCCACAGGCTCTTGACCTTCCGCACCTCCGCGATCACCTTCTCCACCGGCTTCAGCTTGTACCCACCGGTGAGCATGATCGAGCTCGCGCAGAACTCGCACTTGTGCGGGCACCCGCGGCACGTCTGCACCGGGATCCGGTTGTACTTCTCCACCTCCAGCAGTTCGTACCGCGGCATCGGCGCCCGCCGCAGATCGAACGACCCATCCCCGTCGTACCGAGGCTTCAAGCCCCCGATCCCCCCGCGCCGGAAGTCCTCCACCAGCCGCGGCCACACCCCCTCCGCCTCCCCCACCACGATGCTCGTGCAGTGCGGCGCCGCATCCTCCGGCACCGCCGTGACGTGCAACCCCCCCATCACCACCGCCGCCCCCGCCGCCCGGTACCTGTCCGCCAGCACGTACGCATCCAGCACCTGCGCCGACAGCGACGAGATCGCCACCAGGTCGTAATCCATCGGCAGCGCCCGGGTGCCACTGCTCGCGGCGTCTTCGCCGCGCAGCAGTGCGTGCGCTCCCTCGTCCGACCCTGCCCGCAAACCGCCAAGCCCCACCTCCGCCAGATCCCGCACCTCCCGATACTCCACCTCAACATCCGCCGGCGTCACCCCCGCCAAAGTCAGCAGCGACAGCGACGGCAGCGAAGCAATCACATGCCCCCGCTCCATGATCCCCGGCATGCTCAGCCCCAGCTTCGTCAGCTCCGGATCATCCGCCCGGATCCCGCTCATCGCGATCAACCCGATCTTCACGGGGCCACTCCTTCCGTCGTGCCACCGACTTGGCCAGCTCTGGGGCCAAGTCGGTGCTCCTCCGTGCCACGGGCGGCCTGAGCGCCAACGCCGCGCCCGCCCATGCCGTCTCCCCCCACCCACCCCACTACGAGCCCCACCCACACCACGGTCGCCGCAAACCCCAGCAACCCCACCGGCACCACAAACACCGGCACCCAC